>JBGVHZ010000046.1:0-149461 GCA_045122735.1 Faecousia sp. | reverse complement strand
ACAGATATGCTTGAACTGCTGATAACTTTAGTTCCGCACTATACTTTTTCCGTCCTTGTCTAGACATAGAAATAGCCCCCTTAGAATAGTCTCAAAAAACTTTTGTTTTTTTGAGTGTCTACTCTAAGGGGACTATATCAGCCATTTTTACTTTTAGTCCCTTTTTTCTTGTTTTCCTATTGAAATACAATGCTTAAAATGGTATACTAACAGCAACTCTGATCCGGAGGTCAGGCCTATCTTAACAGATACGATTTCTGACCACCGTTACTTTTGAGGTAATGGCGATATGTGTAGCCGTGAATCAGGCAAATGGCAGATATGTAATAGTTGCCGCACAGAATCGCATTCTGTGCGGCATTACATTTGGGAGATGAACACATGAACGAGAATAAGAAAGCCATAAATGTTGGCGGTGTTAAAATAGGCGGCGGTAATTTTGTTCGTATTGCAGGTCCTTGTTCTATCGAATCAGAAGAACAAATCATTGAGATTGCAAAAGCAGTTAAAAGTGCTGGCGCCCAGATACTAAGGGGCGGTGCATTCAAAACCCGCACTTCTCCTTATGCCTTTCAAGGGCTGAAAGAAGCCGGTATACAAATGCTGTTGAAGGCGAAGGAAGAAACCGGCTTACCGATCATCTCGGAGATCACCACAGCAAGGACGATCGACCTGTTTGAAAATGTTGACATTATTCAGGTGGGCGCCCGCAATATGCAGAACTTTGACTTGCTGCAAGAGCTGGGGAAAACCGACAAACCCATCCTGCTAAAGAGAGGTTTGGCAAGTACTCTGCAGGAGCTCCTGCTGAGCGCTGAATATATTATGCGGGAAGGAAACGACAATATCATTCTTTGTGAGCGGGGCATTCGTACCTACGAAACCTATACAAGAAATACTCTGGATCTTTCTGCGATCCCCGCTCTTCGCGAACTCACCAACTTACCTGTTATCGTTGATCCCAGTCATGCAACCGGCAAGGCCTCTCTGGTGCCCTCCATGGCTTTGGCCGCAACAGCTGCAGGTGCGGACGGTATTATGGTGGAAGTACACAACAATCCCTCTTGCGCCCTTTGCGACGGAGATCAATCCCTGACTCCAGCACAATTTGGCGATTTGATGAAATCGATTGATAAAGTACGCACCGCCATTTGCTAAAGAGAAACAAGACATATGAAAGGATGGAACGAAATGAAGCGTATAACTGTTTGTTCTTCCAAAACATATGATGTCATCGTAGATGAAGGCATAATTAATAATGCCGGGTACTATGTGAAGGGTATCACCAAAGGCGATAAAATCGCTGTGATTTCGGACAGTAATGTTTGGCCAATATACGGCAATCAACTGCTGTGCTCTCTGAAAAACACAGGGTATGACATTATTTCGTATATAATTCCAGCTGGTGAACTTAGCAAAAACGGAAGTCACTATCTGGAAATATTGAATTTTCTTGCAGAAAATCAGTTAACTCGAAAGGATTCCATCATCGCCTTGGGCGGCGGCGTAGTTGGCGATTTGGCAGGCTTCATTGCGGCCACTTATCTGCGCGGTATCTCATTGGTGCAAATCCCCACTTCCCTGCTTGCTATGGTCGATTCATCTGTCGGTGGTAAGACGGCCATTAATCTTCCATCAGGGAAGAATCTAGCTGGCGCATTCTATCATCCAGCCCTTGTTTTATGCGACCTCCAAGCGCTCAAGTCCCTGCCGGAGGATATATTCCTTGAAGGATGTGCAGAGATAATTAAATACAGCATTCTTTTTGATGAGGAGCTGTTTAACCATTTGAATCAAAAGGGGCGTTTCTTTGATCGCGGATATGTTATCCCCCGTTGCATCGAGCTAAAACGCGACGTCGTTGCTCGTGACGAACTGGATTTTGCCGAGCGACAACTGCTCAATCTAGGTCACACTCTGGGGCATAGTATCGAAGCAAATAGCAACTATACCATTCCTCACGGAAAAGCCGTAGCCATTGGCATAAGCCTCATCACGGCCTGCAGCGTAGCTGCCGGAGTATGTGAAGAAGATCTTTTTTCTGAAATCTGCGGTATCCTGACAAAATTTTCTCTTCCTACCACAACAAGCTTCGATGTAAATTCCCTTGCCGGTGCTGCCTTACGAGATAAAAAGCGGGGAAACAGCGCGCTTACTTTCATCCTCCCCCACGCTATTGGAAAATGTGCCATCCATACCTACTCAATCGAGGAACTCGAAACCTTTATAAAGGCTGGTCTATGTTATGCAGATCATCATATCTCCGGGTAAATTATCCGGAAATATTCGTGCCATATCCAGCAAATCTATAGCACACAGAATGCTGATATGCGCTGCTTTTTCAGATAATACAACAGAAATTTTCTGTCCAGACTCCAGCGACGACATTGATGCGACTATATCCTGTTTGAATACGCTTGGGGCGAGTATCGTTCGAAGTGGAGCCTCTTATATGGTGACCCCAATTGTGGATTTTCCCAAAGAAGTAGCTCTCGATTGTAGGGAAAGTGGCTCTACACTTCGTTTTCTATTGCCCCTTGTGGGTGCATTTGGTATTAGTGCCACTTTTCTTCTAAGAGGCAGACTTCCAATGCGTCCGCTTAGTCCACTGTGGGAAGAAATGGAGAGAATGGGTTGCAGCCTGAGCCGTCCGACAGAAAACAGTGTGCGCTGTATAGGAAATCTGAAACCCGGTGCATATTCGATCGATGGCTCTGTTTCCAGCCAGTTTATAACAGGATTGCTGCTGGCTCTATCCGTATTGCCCGGAAAATCAGCACTTAAAATCACCGGTGAACTTCAGTCGAAACCTTATGTGGATATTACAAAAGATGTCCTGTCCTTGTTTGGCATCAATACATACGGCGCATTTATTGAAGGTCAGTACCCCTTAAACAGCCCAAGCCATCTTGTCGTAGAAGGCGATTGGAGTAATGCGGCGTTCTTTCTTGTAGCAAACGCACTTGGAAGTCAGATTAACATCTCCAACTTAAATATACACAGCTACCAAGGAGACCGGAGAATCATTGATCTCATTTCATTTTTAGAAACAGGGCAAGAGGTTAATTTGTCGCAAGTTCCTGATCTAATGCCAATTCTATGTGTTTTGGCTGCAAATAGAAACGGTGCTGTGTTTACAAACATCCAGCGATTGCGCTTAAAGGAATCAGATCGTGTCCAAACAGTTCAGGAAATGCTCCATAATATGGGAGTTCAAACATCAATTACAGGCAACACTTTCACCGTCTTTCCCGGCAGTTTTAATGCCTGCACCATAAACTCACATAACGACCATCGAATCGCAATGGCGGCAGCAATTGCTGCTACAACAGCAACTGGGCAAATTAAAATAACAAATGCAGAATGTGTCCGCAAATCTTACCCTGCTTTCTGGGAGCATTTTGCAGCATTAGGAGGAAACTATGAGCAGCTGGAAGGGTGAATCTCTACATCTTTCTGTATATGGCCATTCTCACGGGCCCAGCATTGGCATGAACCTGACCGGTGTCCCTGCCGGTTATGCAGTAAATATGGAGAAGTTGCAAGCTTTCCTTAAGCGGCGTGCTCCAGGCAACGACCCTCTTTCCACGGCAAGGAAAGAACCTGACATACCGCACTTTCAATCAGGCTTGGTAAATGGAGAAACCACCGGCTCCCCCATTAGTGTAGAAATTTATAACACAAATACAAAATCCGGAGATTATACCGATTTAGCAAACTGTCCACGGCCAGGTCACGCTGATTATACCGCAAAGGTAAAGTACGGAATGGATTATGATACGGCAGGCGGTGGTCACTTCTCCGGCAGATTAACAGCGCCTATCTGTGTTGCCGGCGGTATGTGCCTTCAATGGCTCAACGAAATGGGCATTTACATAACTGGCCATATCAGTTCTATTGGCGGTATCGAAGATGTGCCTTATTCCTTAGACGGCATAAATCCCCAAACAGAATTACTTGCATCTGATTTTCCTGTGATCGATCACGAACGCCGGGATCAAATGCGCAAACTAATCCTTAACGCAAGGGCAGATGGCGATAGTGTAGGCGGAGTTGTTGAGTGCATTGTTTCCGGTTTGCCTGCAGGTATCGGAGGTCCATTATTTGATGGTTTAGAGGGAAAGCTCTCCCAGGCGCTCTTTGGAATCCCCGCTATTAAGGGCGTTGAATTCGGTGCAGGTTTTCATGCGGCAAATTTACGAGGCAGCGAAAACAATGATGCCTATACGATTCTGGATGGAAAGGTACAAACACTTTCCAATCATGCCGGGGGTATTTTAGGCGGCATCACAACCGGCATGCCCCTTACCTTCCGCCTGGCAATTAAGCCTACACCATCCATCGCAAAGCCGCAGCTGACGGTAAATCTGCGCACTATGCAGAACACCCAAATCGAGATAAAAGGGCGTCATGACCCTTGTATCGTCCCCAGGGCGGTGCCGGTTGTGGAGGCAGTTACTGCGCTCGTCTTATTTGATGCGCTCTTGTCCAAGAAACAGGTCAAGGGGCTCGATTTAAAGATTCTTCGAAGAAATATTGACCAGATCGACGACAAACTGATCCCACTGTTTCTCGAAAGGTTAGAGATAGCACGGCAAATTGGGCAATACAAGAAGGAAAACGATCTCCCCGTCTATGACCCCAAAAGGGAAAAGGATAAACTTAGAGATATTGCCGAAAAAGCAGGCGAAGATTTCAGCGATTACATAAAACCCTTATATGCAACTATTTTTGAAATCAGCAAAGACTACCAAAACAGGAACAATAGCATTGACTAAATTTAATTGCATCGTTGGCAAAGTTAGGACCTAGGCAAATGAGGTGATTTTATGCATTACGGTTTACTGGGACGAAATTTATCCCACAGCTACAGCCCACAAATTCATAGTGCATTTGCCGATTACGATTATCGCCTAATGGAGATAGAACCGGACAAATTGGAATCGTTTATGCGCAATGCTAATTTCTCCGGTATTAATGTAACCATACCCTACAAAAAAGCGGTTCTCCCCTACTGTGACGAGCTA
Organism: Faecousia sp.; assembly: GCA_045122735.1. GTDB lineage: Bacteria > Bacillota > Clostridia > Oscillospirales > Oscillospiraceae > Faecousia. Next base: position 144,434 of record JBGVHZ010000046.1, on the reverse strand, counting down.
ACTCCGCAAGCAAAACGCCTTGGAGCCGTCAATACAATTGTTAAAAAAACAGATGGCACTCTCTGGGGGCACAACACAGATTATTTTGGATTTCTCGAAATGGTTAAGCGTTCCGCGCTTAATGTACAAGGCAAAAAAGCACTTGTTCTTGGCAGTGGTGGCGCCGGTGTAACTGCATCAGCGGTCCTTACCGACCTTGGAGCTACAGTTATTACAATTTCGCGAAACGGCGACCACAATTATAATAGCCTCCACCTTCATCAGGACGCATCCGTTATCGTGAACGCAACGCCAGTCGGAATGTATCCCAATAATGGAACAGCACCAATTTCTCTGTCAGTATTTCCACGCCTGGAAGGTGTCTTAGACCTTATTTACAACCCCTTTAAAACAGATCTCCTTTTAGAGGCAGAGGAAAAAGGATTGGTTACGCTTAATGGGCTTTATATGCTGGTTGCCCAAGCCAAAGAAAGTGCTGAATACTTCAGTGCTACAACCATATCCAACGAGAAGATCAAAGATGTTTACTGTAGCCTGAAGCTTCAAATGGAGAACATTATTCTAATTGGAATGCCCGGATCCGGGAAATCCACCATCGGTGCAATGGTTGCAAAAGCATTAGGCAGGCAATTCGTAGATACAGACCAATTAATTGTGGAACGGGTAAAGATGTCCATTCCTGACTATATGGAAAAGTATGGATTAGAGCGGTTTAGACAAGAAGAGTCTTCGGTTATCAGGGACATCAGCAAACAATCCGGACTCATCATCGCTACCGGCGGTGGCTGCGTTACCCAGGAAGAAAACTACCGGCCTCTACATCAAAATGGAACTGTTATTTGGATAGACCGACCCATCCGCGATCTACCCATAGAGGGGCGCCCTCTCTCTATTGCCGCAAATCTCGATGAGATGTATGCGTTTCGCAGCCCCTTGTATTCTCGTTTTGCGGATTTACGGATTAAGAACAATACCATGCCGGAAATGGCCGTAGAGGCGATCCTGGCGGCGCTGAAAGGTGATTAAATGAAACTTCTGATCATTAACGGACCAAATATCAATATGCTCGGTATTCGTGAGCCTGAAATATACGGAAATAAGACCTACCAGGATCTGCTTGATGTAATTACACAATATGCAGAAGCAAACTGTATTGAGGTTACCTGTTTTCAGTCCAACCACGAAGGGGCAATTGTGGATTGTATTCAAAGTGCCTACGGTGTCTATGATGGCATTGTGATCAACCCCGCCGCATACACCCATACATCTGTGGCAATTTTGGATGCGTTGAAGGCCGTGTCTTTACCAGCCGTAGAGGTGCATATCACCGACCCGGACAGCCGGGAGGCCTTCCGCAAAATTTCCTACGCCGGTCTTGCTTGCGTAAAAACTATAAAAGGGCAAGGCTTTGCTGGTTACTGTCAGGCTATGGCATATTTGAAGGAAAAAATTTAAAAATAGCGGTTGCTTTTGCAACCGCTATTTTTCATAAATTAATGTTTTGCTGTCTGTTCGCACTGAACCATCCAAGTATCTTGCAGAGTCCTTATATACACGGAAACCGCACTCCAAATGAAGATTAATAGATGCAATATTCTTATTCTTCACATGGCTGTAAATAGGCAGCTTTCTCTTTTCGGTACATTCAAGGATAATACTTTCTATAAGTCTTTTGCCATACCCACGCCTTCTGCAATCAGGCTTTGTCTCAAGCGCTGAAAGAAGATATCCATCTTCAAACGGCTCAATGCGAACGGCTGAAATGTATGTGCCATTTTCACTAAATACACAATAAGCTGCGCCCTCCTGGCAGAAGAAAATTTGCCGTAAATAATCCTCAAAATCCCGTTCTGCAAGGCACTTCTGTCGCACAGGAGAATCATTTGGATATTGCAGCGAACCATTCAGTGCATTCCCTTCCCTATACACCGCCATCAAGGCCTCAAAGTCCAATGCAGCCAAGTTGTTAAACCACAAGAGCACCGTAAAACACTCCTATATCGCAATGAAGCGTGAAATAATGTAATATGCGGTTTTTGCACAAAAAGTTGGGGAATTCAGTTTCCATAATCCGGTTTTTAAGCAATATTTCCCGACTTATGCACACATTCCACAGGGTTATCCACAGGGGCTTGTTTGATAACAAACAAAAATACTTCTAAAAATCAGGTTAAATACAGGTATTCTTTCAACAAATACAAGCAAGTGAGAGTCAGCTTATCGAGTTTACATAACTTTTGCAGACTAACCGCCCATCAGGTAAGATTAAGAAGAAATTGTTGCACTTTTGTCAAAGAAAATTATATCGTCTCACCGAGGATGGATTTCGTTGCATAGGCATTCAATTCCATATCTGCCACATTACCGGCAAGATATTCGTAGTAGCCCTGTGCTCCGATCATAGCTGCATTGTCACCACACAGACTTAGGGGCGGCATATACAGATTAACACCCATGTTCTGCGCAATTGTTTGCATATCCCCACGAATAGTAGAGTTTGCAGCAACGCCACCGGCAACAGCCACATTCTTGTACCCGGTTTGCTCCAGCGCCATCGCCACACGGGGAACCAGCGTATCAGAAACCGCTTTGGCAAAACTTGCGCAAAGGCCCGGAATATCTAATTCTTCTCCCACTTGCTCTGCATGGTGGATCAAGTTCAGAGCAGCAGTCTTTAACCCAGAAAAACTCATATCGTATGGGTTCGTTCCGGGCTTGGAACGAGGAAGGGCATACATTGTTGGATCTCCCGTCTGGGAGGCTTTATCCAAGGCGCTGCCACCGGGATAGGGCATATCAAGCACACGAGCAACCTTGTCAAAGCACTCCCCTGCTGCATCATCCAATGTAGTACCCAAGATCTCCATTTTGGTATAATCCTGCACATCAACAATCATCGTATGACCACCGGAAACAACAAGGCACAAGAACGGCGGCTTAAGATCAGGAAAAGCAATATAATTTGCACCGATGTGGCCCCTAATGTGGTGGACTGGGATTAAGGGTTTATTCAGAGCTATCGAAGCAGCCTTAGCAAAATTAACACCCACAAGAACCGCGCCAATGAGTCCGGGTGCATAAGTGACAGCGATTGCGTCAATATCTGATCTTGTTATATTTGCTTTCTCAAGCGCCTGATCTGCAAGACCATAGATTGCTTCAATATGCATTCTCGATGCAATTTCAGGGACAACACCGCCGTAAATCCTGTGTAAGTCAACCTGAGATGCGATGCAGTCTGCCAAGACAGTTCGACCGTCACGAACCACACTGACAGCGGTTTCATCACAGGATGATTCAACTGCAAGAATATTCATTTGGCAAACTCCTTTCGCATAATATAGGCATCTTCCCGAGGGTTACGGTAGTAACCGGGGCGCTTTCCAATGATTTCAAATCCCATCTTATTGTAAAGATTGATCGCATTTTCGTTGGAAACTCTCACTTCTAAGCTTAAACTGATAACATCCTTTGCTTTGAGCAGGTCGATGAGCTTATCGACTAGGTTGTAGCCTATCCCTTGCTTGCGATAGTCAGGGTGAACGGCTATATTCATCATATCCGCTCCATCCAAGACACTTTGGCTACCAACATAGCCGCATACCACTCCATCCACTACAGCAACAAGCCAAGTGGATAGTGGATTATTCAGTTCTGAAGAAATAGAATGAATGCTCCACGGATCATTGAAACACATTTTTTCAAGCTCTGCAATCGCACCAACATGGGATTCATCCATTTTAAGATATTCCATCATTTTGCCTCATACCAACTGCGGCCCCACTTAGCCTCTGCAAGAAGAGGTACAGACAGGTTTGCCGCTTGCTCCATCTCTTTACTGATGAGATCAGCAACCTGAGATGCAATTTCCTCCGGACACTCAATAATCAGTTCATCGTGAACTTGTAATATCAATTTTGCTTCCGGATACATCTTCTGCAGCGCGCTGTCCACACGGACCATTGCCAATTTGATTATGTCAGCAGCAGTTCCTTGAATGGGTGTATTCAAAGCAATACGCTCTGCACCCTGGCGAATATTGAAGTTGCTGCTTTTAAGTTCCGGAATGCTGCGTTTTCTACCATAGAGTGTTTGCGTGTAGCCGATTTGGCGGGCGTTTTCCACCACATCGTGCATATAGGTGCGCACGCCACGATAATTGCTTAAATAGGACTCAATATACTCCTTCGCCTGATAGAAGTTGACACCAATATCTTCTGCAAGGGAATATTCCGAAATGCCGTACACAATACCAAAGTTTACTGCCTTAGCGTGGCGTCTCTGCAAGGGTGTCACCAAATCAGGTGACACACCAAAAACCTGCGATGCAGTAGCTGTATGAATATCCATCCCATCAATAAATGCCCGGCGCATAACATCGTCGTTCGCAATATGGGCAAGTACACGCAGTTCAATTTGGCTATAGTCAGCATCTACCAACACATAGCCGGCCCTCGGAATGAACATTTTGCGGATCTCTGCGCCCAAATCGGTACGAACAGGAATATTCTGCAGATTGGGCTCTGTGGAAGAAAGCCGTCCTGTGGCTGTTACCAGGTTTTGGAAGGTTGTATGAATTCTACCATCTTCAGCAATTGCGTTGGTGAGTCCTTCCGCATAGGTAGAATTCAGCTTCGTTAACATGCGGTAATCCATAATAGCGGGAATAATAGGATGCTTCGTCTTCAGTTTCTCCAGTACATCCGCATTCGTGGAGTAGCCGGTTTTTGTCTTTTTGATCGGCGGCAATCCTAATTTCTCAAATAACAATTGCCCCAGTTGTTTGGTGGAATTGATATTGAAAGGCTCTTCAGCATAGCTAAAGATCACTTTTTCGCAGTCACTGATTCGGTCTGATAACATCTGGCCGAACTGTTTTAGCTGCACCGCATCGATGGCAACGCCTTGCTTTTCCATTTTGTACAGCACTGCACAAAGGGGGAATTCAATTTGTTGATATAATGGTTCCATTCCCTCCGCCTTGAGGGCATCAGCGAGAAAGCTCTTTAAATGCCAGATCGCTTCAGCGCAAGCGCAGGGATCGCTATCCTCAACATTCTTACCCAGGAAAGTGGTGGCAAGCTTGGAAACAGGATAGTCAGATTGGGATGGATTTAGGTTATAGGCAGCAAGAGCTGTATCAAACACAAAATTGCCATGCGGAAGTCCCATAGAATCCAGAATATGCAGAGTTGACTTCAAATCGTGGCATACGATAGATTTTGCACCAGTCAGAACCTCTTCTGCCCCGAAGGCTTCCATAGGTGTAAGGCTGCACACGCCGTTTTCCCAAGCAATTCCCAAAGAGTTGTCCGGTGCAACATAAAGCGCAATATCCCTTCCTGCCGCATCAGGTTGGCTTACAAACGGCAAAGAGACGCACTTGCAAACATTGGTGGATTCTTCTTTCGGCGTAACTCCCCGAAGACCGTACTTATCAATTAGTTTAACAAACTCCAGCTTTGTAAAGAGGCCCAAAAGTGCCTCCTTATTGTAGGGTGCAATAACCGCATCCATAGGTGCAAAGTCTATGGGGGCATTGGTGCGAATGGTGGCAAGGTCGTAGGAAAGATAGGCACTTCCCTTCCCTGCCTCCAGTTTTTCTCTAAGTTTAGGGCGAATAGAAGGGTCGTCTAAATTGGCATAAACCCCATCCAGCGAACCAAACTTTACAAGAAGTTCTGTTGCAGTTTTAGGCCCTACACCGGGAACACCTGGAATGTTATCAGAAGAATCCCCCATCAGGGCCTTCAGGTCAACCATCTTCTTGGGAGCAAACCCATATTCCTCTTGAAACAGCTTCTCGTCATAAAGCGTAGACATGGTCTGACCCGGCTTGGTGATCACAAGGCGTACATGCACATTAGGATCGATCAACTGTAAGCTATCCCTGTCGCCCGTAGCGATCACACATTCCCAATCATTATTGCTGCAAATTACGCTGACCGTACCGATCACATCATCTGCTTCCCACCCCTGGCATTCGTAGACGGGAATATTCATTGCACGCAGGACATCCTTCATAATAGGCATCTGCTGTGCCAGTTCCTCGGGCATGCCATGGCGGGTAGCCTTATACCCATCGTACTGCAGATGGCGGAAAGTAGGTCCGTGTAAGTCAAACGCAACACATACAGCATCAGGCTGAACATCTTTTTCCATTCGGTCGAGAATATTCAAAAAGCCGTAGACCGCGTTGGTGTACAACCCCTCTCGTGTTGTCAGGGGTTTCACACCATAGAAAGCACGGTTAATGATACTGTTTCCATCCAGAATTAAAAGTTTCATACCCTTCTCCACTTCGTACCCTGGGGGTTATCGATAATTTCAATGCCCTTTTCTTTTAGTAAGTCACGAATTCTGTCGGCTTCGGCAAAATTCTTTTCCTTTTTTGCCTGTGTCCGGGCAAGGACAAGTCCATCAATCTCAGGATCTGCAGATTCGGCCGCTTCCTGTGCCTGTTTACTGCGAACCTCTTCTGCCTTTTTCAACAGATCAAGGCAAAGAACCCGATCAAAATCAGCCAAAGCAGCCAACTTCGTGGCATCCGTTGTTTTCGCCTTCAAGACATCATAAACGGCAGTTACTGCAAGAGAGGTGTTTAAATCACCATTCAGCGCACCAACAAAGCGCTCCTTCAATGCCTGGAATGCAGTCTCTTCTACATCAGTGCCGGGTGTTAAGGTCGCGATCTTTGCGATCAGCTTTTCATAGGTCTGGGCTGCGTTGTCCAAATTCTCCCAGCTGAACACAAGGTTTCTGCGATAATGGCTTTGCAGGCAGAATAGTCTGTAGGCCATAGGGTCATACCCCTTACTTTCAAGCAGGCTCACTGTAAGGAATTCTCCCTTAGATTTAGACATCTTGCCTGTGTCAGTATTTAGATGGTGCACATGGAACCAGTAATTGCACCACTTGTGTCCAAAATAACTTTCAGACTGAGCAATTTCATTGGTATGGTGGGGAAATGCATTGTCAATACCACCGCAGTGGATGTCCAAATCTTCTCCCAAGTATTTCTGGCAAATGGCAGAGCATTCGATATGCCATCCGGGATAACCGACACCCCAGGGAGATTCCCACTTCAGTGCCTGGTCCTCAAACTTGGATTTGGTAAACCAAAGGACAAAGTCATTGCGGTTACGCTTATTGGTATCCTCCTCAACGCCTTCACGAACGCCAACAGCCAGATCTTCTTCGTTGTGATCATTGAACACATAGTACTTATCCAGCTTGGATGTATCAAAGTATACATTTCCGCCTGCAACATAGGCAAATCCTTTATCCAGCAGTGTGACGACCATTTGAATAAATTCAGCAATACAGCCGGTTGCAGGTTGGATATAGTCAGGCTTTTTAATGTTCAATTTGTCGCAATCAGCAAAGAAGGCATCGGTGTAGTACTGCGCAATCTCCATTACGGACTTATTCTCCCGCTTTGCGCCCTTCAGCATTTTGTCTTCACCGGTATCCGCATCAGAGGCCAAATGGCCGACATCGGTAATATTCATAACGCGCTTAACATTATAACCCAAATAGTTAAGAGCCTTCTCCAGCACATCTTCCATGATATAGGTTCGAAGATTGCCAATATGGGCAAAATGATACACTGTAGGGCCGCAGGTATACATCTTAACAACATCGGGATGATTGGGAACAAACAGTTCCTTTTTGTGACTTAAAGAATTATAAAGATACATAATTTACCTCCAAAAAGCAAAAATCCTCTTGCGCCGAAGCACAAGAGGCGAATTGAAAATCCGCGGTTCCACTCTCATTTATCACTTGAAAGAAACTCACTCCCGGGCGCACTTTCACGGATAACATCTACCGGACTTCCAGCCATTGATCCGACTCTCTAAAAGATGTTTCTATTCGCTACTCTTCCCGCTCACAGTGATATGAACTTGTTGTTATTTTAACATTCCCGTCCGTTATTTGTCAAGAATTATAGTGAGATAAGTTGTAAATTCCCATTGCGATATTTGTCAAAGTGTGATACTATCAAGAAAAAGGAGGCAACCGATGTGCGAAGAATTTTAATTATCCTATTATGCGCAATATTTGCACTATCCTTGGCTGCCTGTCAGCCGGATAAAACTCCCGCTGCGCAACCAACACCTATCCCCTCTGACCCATCTATCCAACCTGGCAATGACGAGGATGCTCCCTTGCATACTTTCTATGGGTTGAGCGTCCCCGGTCAAGTTGAGTATCTATACAGCGATGACGGCATTTTGTTGTTCGAATACGCCTATCAGCACATTCAAATGCAAATTGCCGACCAAAATGTATCAGATAAAATTACTTTGGATTTTCTGAGCCGTGTTGACAGCACAAGAGCAAATGCGGACAGCATTGCTCAGCAAGCTCGGGAGAGTTACGATGGCAGTACTACCTGGTCTGCTTACAAGTATCATATCTATTATAGTCCTACCCGCGTAGATCAGGGCGTCATCAGCTTGTTTGGCACTCGGACAACATACACAGGTGGCACTCACCCGGATCAAGGTGCATTATCTGTAACCTATGATGCCGCAACCGGGGAGTACCTGACACTTGGCGGCATTTTGAACCACGTTGATAACAAAGAGGATGTCTGCGAGCTTGTATTAGATAAGCTTGAGGACCTGGATTATCAGTACTCCCTTTTTGACGGATATGAAAATATCGTAAAAGATCGTTTTAATGCAGACGAAAGTACAGATGAAGCCTTCTACTTTACCAACAGCGGCCTCTGTTTTTACTTTGCGCCTTATGAACTTGCACCGTTTTCAACAGGCATCATTACCGTTGAAATTCCCTACAGTGATCTCCCCGGCATTTTGAATGACGCCTACTTCCCTGACGAATATCAACCTGCCACTGGCAAACTGATAGCGCAAAGCGCAGATAGCGCAGACACCAACAAGTTTGCTCAGCTAATGGAGCTTGTTCTCCAACCTGAGGGTGAAGAGGTCATTCTCTATTCAGATAAATCCGTAAGAAATATCAAAATCACAAGTGGCAGTTGGACGCCTGACGGTCTGTACTTCCTACAGGATTATGTGATCTTCAGCGCAACCGGTGTCAGCAATGAGAAAGCCATCATCCTGCGAATGTCAATTCCCGATATCCATCCGGACCTAATGGTTTCTTATGAAGCAGTTGACGGTGTGCAAAACTATTATTTTTTAAAGAACAATGAAACCGGCGCCATCGCACTTCTCTCCGTCGAATAACCTGATCCCACGGCAATTATGCCGTGGGATTATTTTTTTGAATCAATAGATACTGCGATGTTAATGAACGAAGAACAGGTGATAAACCGATTAGAGCAATTAGATTAGGAATTGCCATAAGTCCATTAACGATTTCAGCAAGCATCCAAACTGTTCCTGTTCCCAGCACGGCCCCAAGTATAACTGCTGCAGATTGCACATAGGCAAATGGGCGCCAAGCCTTTAAGCCAAACAGAAATTGTGCGCACCGAAGCCCATAAAAACCCCAGCCGAAGATCGTTGCAACGGCAAATGCACACAGGCAAATTGCCAATGGGATACTCACCCACTCTCCGCACACAGCTGTGAACGCCTGAATTGTCACCAGTGGACCGTATTCAAGACCGTAAGGAATAGGGATGCCGCTTGTTAAGATCACCAGTGCGGTCAATGTGCAAATCAGAATGGTGTCAACGAACACTTCCATAATGCCCATAAGTCCCTGCTGACAAGGATGAGCCACCTCTGCCCCTGCATGGGCGATTGAAGCCGTCCCCATTCCTGCCTCATTGGTAAATACGCCTCTTGCAGATCCCGTCCGTAAGGCAAGAAAGAACGAGCCGATTGCGCCCCCTGTTACCGCCTTTGGATCAAATGCGCCGCTAAAGATACTCCATAGCGCACCTGATATGTTATCTCTGCAAGAAACAATCAACCAAAGTGCCAGTAAGATATAAAATAGTGCTGCTAACGGAACGATTTTCTCTGCCAGCGATCCTATTTTTTCTGCTCCCCCAAGCAGCACAACTCCCACCAGCGCACATAGCACTACTCCAATGACCCAATTCCAATATTGACTCATTGAACAGCCCAGCGCACTCACAGCACTCCGGATGCCACCAATCACAGCATTGACCTGCGTGGCATTTCCTACACCAAGAGCTGCGACAACCCCAAAAATACAATATACCGTTGCCAGAGGATGCCACCTTCTATGCAACCCTTTCCTTATCATATACATAGGACCGCCCGTATAGCCCCCTGCACCATCTGAAATCCTGTAGTGCACGGCCAATGTCGCCTCCGCATACTTCGTTGCCATTCCAAGAAAAGCGCTCACCCACATCCAAAATATCGCACCGGGTCCACCAATCGTTATCGCCCCAGCAACTCCGGCAATATTTCCCGTGCCCACCGTTGCGGCCAATGCGGTACACAATGCCCTGTATGAGGATTTACCGGACTCAGTCCTTCCCGGCTTGCATTTTCTTATGAACTCCCGGAGTGCACTGAAAAACAGTGTAATTTGCGGAAATCCATTTTGAATGGACAAATAGATCCCTACACCTACGATCAGCAGAAGTGTTGGTACTCCCCAAACAATCCCATTCAGTTTTTCTAAAAATCCCATGATGCACCTCAACAAAAAAACAGTCCTCACTCGAGGACTGCTTTCGTAATTATTTCCAGGTTTCCCAAACTTCTGGGCAATATCCAACAGTAACTTGTTTCCCGTTACGGACAATGGGCGTTCGCATTAGGCTGGGGTCATCATATACCTTATCTTCTTTTGCAATTTTATCATCCATATATCGCATAAGGGTAATTTTTTCAGACTTACTCTCCCAGTCAATCAAATTGTCGATACCGCCTACACCCCACAGAACTGCATCAAATTCCTTACTTGAAAGGCCATAGCGAATTAGGTCTACGCTTTGAAATGAAATTCTTCGCTCCTTAAAATAGCGTTCCGCCTTCTTGGTATCAAAGCATTTACTTTTTCCAAAAATCTGAATATTCAATATGTTACCTCCATTAAGCAAAGACCGCAAGCAGGGATCAGCGCACCGGCATCTTCACGCTTTCCTCCAAACAAAGCAGGGATCGTTTCCAACGATCTTTCTTTGCGACCAACCTCTAAAAGCGTACCCACCATAATGCGTACCATATGGTGCAAAAAACCGTTACCGGTTACAGTAAAATGAATTTCATCGCCAAACCGTTCAACACGGAATGCAGAAATATGGCGCTGTGTGGATTTCTTCATGTTTTTGTTTGCGCAAAACGCAGAAAAATCATGTGTTCCAAGGAATATCCTTGCCGCATCCTGCATTGCACTAATATCAAGCGCTCTGGGGTCGATATAAACATACTTTCTGTCAAAAACACAAGGATTTTCAGAGTTCCAAAGTCTATAACGGTATGTCTTTTCTTTTGCATTCAGCCGCGCATGAAAACGATCAGAAACCACCTTGCAAGAGTATATGCCAATGTCCTCCGGCAGATACCTGCGAAGATTGGACAGGATCTCCTGGGGCGGCATTTGATTGCTACAATGAAAACTCACAACTTGACCCAACGCATGGGTGCCGGCATCCGTCCGTCCGCTACCGCAGACCGTAATCTCTTCACCAAGGATCTTGGATAAGGCCGTTTCCAGCTTTTGCTGAATCGTATTCTCTGTACCTGACAATCTTTGCCAGCCTTTATAGCGACTTCCGTCGTAGCAGATATCAAGCCGCAGATTCCTCATACTCTCTCAATTCCTCCCGAACCTCCCGAATGTTATCTGCAGAAAACAGGAAGTTACCCATAGCATCATAAACATGAATGTGTCCCTGGACAAAACGTGTTGTAAACATTACTGTCACCTTTCCTTTCGATAACAGCATACAACAGTTTTGGTCCTATAAAGCGGACTTATTTATCAAAAACAAATTATACAATTACCTCATAGCCTGCCGCTTCTATAACCTTTATCAGCAGTGCTTCCTCAGCCGATCCGGTCACAGTTACAGTTTTAGCCTGAAGGTCAACAATAGCACTCCCCACGCCTGGGGTCTCCATGCAAACACTCTCAACCTTTGCCTTGCAATGACTGCACATCATACCATGCACTGTCAATGTAAGAGATGTGTTCGCAGAAACCGCAGACGTCTCATTTACCGTTATTTCCTGCTTCTTGTCTTCCTTGGCGCCGAAGAAGCGCAGACGAAGCGCATTGCTTACAACAAACACTGAACTAAAGCTCATTGCAGCAGCACCGAACATAGGACTAAGGGCGATCCCCAATGTGGGATATAGTACACCTGCCGCGAGCGGAATTCCAAGCGCATTATAGAAGAACGCCCAGAACAAATTTTGCTTAATATTTTTAATTGTCGCCTTGCTTAAAGCTATTGCGTCAGTAATCCGTTGCAAGCAATTACCCATCACAACAACACCGGCAGATTCCATAGCAATATCCGTTCCCGTTCCCATTGCAACGCCAACGTTTGCTTCCATAAGTGCTGGCGCATCGTTGATTCCATCGCCAATCATTGCTACGACCTTACCGGTCTTTTGCAGGTCCTTTATCACATTGGCCTTATCCTGAGGCAAAACATCTGAAATAATATGGTCAATGCCTGCACTACGGCCAATGGCTAGTGCTGTTTTTCGGTTATCGCCGGTAAGCATGATCACATCCAGATTCGCTTTCCGCAGAGCTTTTACGGTGTCAATTGCATCCTGTTTAAGCACATCGGCAGCAAGTAAACAACCAAGATAAAGGCCTTCATCCGATGCAAAATAGAGGGGTGTTTTTCCCTCCTCCATATATACCGTCGCATCCGGGGGCGTAATACCGATGCTTTCCATCAGCGTCCTATTGCCACCAAAGTACCTTGTTCCACCAATGTCACCGGAGACGCCATACCCGGGAAGAACGGTAAAATCCGTTACTTTTAAGTAATCTCCATTTTGCGTAAAAGAAGTGACCGCTTTCGCATATAGGTGCTCAGAGAACTGCTCCAAAGAACCTGCAACCTGCAGCAAAAAGTCCTCGTCAACATCTCCTGACAATACAGAAATAATCTCCGGTTTGCCTGCCGTCAGCGTGCCGGTCTTATCCATAACTACTGTGTCCACTTTATGAAGCATTTCCAAGGATTGCGCGTTGCGGAAGAGAATCCCTTTTGTGGCAGCCCTTCCGGTAGCGACCATGATTGCAACAGGTGTTGCCAGCCCAAGGGCACAGGGGCAGGAAATTACCAACACGGATATAGCCATGTTTAAGGCAAATGTAACCGCATATCCCGTAAAAAGCCATATCACAAACGTTACAAGTGCTATGCACATAACTGCAGGAACGAAAATACCTGCAACTCTGTCAGCAAGCCTTGCGATCGGTGCCTTAGAGCCACCGGCTTCCTCCACCATACGGATAATCTGACTAAGAGTCGTATCCTGCCCAACCTTTACAGCCTTGTACTTCAAGTAGCCCTGTGTACAGACAGTGGCCGCAACAAGATTCTCTCCGGAACGCTTCTCTACAGGTAAGCTTTCTCCGGTAATTGCACTTTGGTCTAAGGAAGCGCTTCCTTCCAAAACAATGCCGTCCGCAGCCACATATTCACCGGAACGAAGAATAAGTATATCACCTACGGCAATTTCCTCAACCTTTATAACAACTTCTTTTCCATCGCGTAAACAGCTTGCTGTTTTTGGCCGCAGTTGCATCAGTTTCTCTATGGCATCGCCAGCCTTGCCTTTTGCGCGACTTTCCAAAAACTTCCCAAGAGAAACAAGTGTTAAAATCATTGCAGCAGATTCAAAATACAAGTGTTTGCCGACATCTGCTGCCAGCTCTATGTCATAGTTACCGGCAAAATATGCCATACGGAACAAAACAATAACACCGTGCAAAATGGCTGCGCCGGAGCCTACTGCTATCAAGGTATCCATATTAGGACCGCCGCGGAATGCTGCTTTCAAGCCTCTTACATAGTAACCCCGGTTAATAAACACAACGGGCAGCATTAAGAAAAACTGCAAAAGTCCGGCAACCAATATATTCTTATTCCCAACATACCAGGTGGGCATCGGCAGACCCAGCATTTTCCCCATCGTAAAATACATAAGGGCAAGCAGAAAAGCGAAGGATAGTATAAGCGGAATTACGGACTGACCGACAGATTTCGCCTTGACCGTTTTAGAAGCAGCAATTGTATCCTTCACGCCATAGCCTGCTTTTGTTATAGCATCGCTAACCAGAGCAGTATCATTGTCATTTTTCGTTTTATAAGTCAGTGTGCCGGTCAGCAAATTCACCTGCACATCATAAATACCATCTACAGAACGAACGGCTTTTTCTACCCTCGCACTGCACGCAGCACAGGTCATACCGGTTATCTGCATCTTTCTTTCCATACTCTCACCTACATTTCAAAACATTGACAGAATAAGGCTTTTATGCTATTATTCTACCATATTGATCACAAAAAACAAGTGCGCAATTTAACGGGCACCCGAAAAGATATATAAAGGAGCAGACCAATGAAAATCAAAATTCTATCTGACAGTACCTGTGATCTTTCCAAAGAGCTTATTGAAGAGCACGACATTGGCATCGTACCTCTTATTGTTATTAAGGACGGAGAAGCCTACTCCGATGGCGTTACGATTACCCCGGATGAAATTTTTGCACATGTAGCTGCAGGCGGTAGCCTTTGCTCTACAGCAGCTGTAAATGTTGGTGACTATGAAGACATCTTCGCCAAATATGCCCCTCATTATGATGGTGTAATTCACATCAATATCGGTTCCGGCTTTTCTTCCTGCCATCAAAACGCTTGTCTTGCAGCCGAAGAATTTGATAATGTAGTTTGCATCGACTCTGCAAACCTCTCCACCGGACAGGGTCTGGTAGTTCTGAAAGCTTGCGAGCTTGCCAAGACTTGCGAAAGTCTTGCTGAAATCAAAGAGAAACTTGACGCATTTACTCCTAGGGTAGAAGCCAGTTTCCTTTTGGATCGCCTTGACTATATGGTAAAGGGCGGTCGCTGCTCTGCTGCTGCAGCGTTGGGTGCTAACCTGCTTGGCTTGAAGCCTTGCATTGAAGTAAAAGATGGCAAGATGGGCGTTGTGAAGAAATATCGCGGCAATTATGCAAAGTCTTTAGCAATGTATGTTAAGGATCGTATTGCAAACCGGGATAATATTACACATGAAACGCTGTTTGTAACCCACACGCCTGTCAACGATGAATGCAAAAAGGCTGTTGCTGATGCCGTAGCACAATCCGACGCCTTCGAAAACACCTATTGGACAACTGCCGGCAGCACCGTTTCCTGCCACTGTGGTCCCGGAACCCTTGGTGTGCTTTTCGTGCGCAAATAAGCAAATGCCGTCCTTCGGGGCGGCATTTTCATCTTGTATTTCCAATACAGTATGCTATACTATTGCTATAATTTCACTACGAGGTCTTTATATGAACTATAATACCTTATTGGATATGGCAACTGAGCTTGGTTATTACCTGGCAATCAGTGGCGCTGAAACCTACCGCGTTGAGGATAGCGTGGGCCGAATTCTAAAAGCATATGGTCTAACGGCAGAGGTTTTTGCAATTCCCAATTGCCTAACCGTCAGTATTGACACTGCAGAGGGTGAGCCAATGACGAGAATGCGCAGAGTCGATTACCAGAATGTAGACCTGGATTCAGTAGAACGCTTCAGCAATCTAAGTCGTCGAATCTGCGCCCAAAAGCCAAAACCTGAGGTCGCTATGGAGTGGCTACAGGAAGTTGCAAAATCCCGGGTACATCACAAACTCCCTATGCACTTAGTGGGAAGCTTTATTGGCGCTGCCGGATTTGGCTGGTTTTTTGGTGCAGACCTGTTGGAAACTCTGCTAGCAGGCATTTGCGGAATTATTGTAGGACTTGTAAACAAAGCTATGAATAACCTGAAGGTCAACAGCTTCTTTACCACACTCCTTGCAGCATTTCTTATGAGTTTCTTCGCTTACTCTGTTAGTGCTGCCGGTTTCCTTTACAGTGCAGATGCAGCTATTATTGGCGCACTTATGATACTGGTTCCCGGTTTGCTGTTTACAAATGCTATGCGAGACATTATCTTCGGCGATACGAACTCCGGAGTCAATCGAATCGTGCAAGTTATTTTGGTAGCCGTTGCCATTGCAATCGGTGCCGGTTTTTCCCTGAATGCCGCAACCAAACTTTTTGGAACGCCGGGCGTTGCCGAGACGAAAATATATGCAGACTTGATTACGGTTTTGGCCGCATTTATCGGTTGTATTGGCTTTGCAATTCAATTTAATGTCCATGGCCCCGGCATTATTATTTGTGCTCTTGGAGGCGCTCTGGCATGGCTTGCATATTGCATTACTTTAAATTGTACAAATGATACTGTAATGTCAAATTTCATTGCCGCAATCTTCGCATCCGTTTATGCTGAAATTATGGCTCGTGTTCGTAAGTATCCCACAATCTCCTATTTGGTCGTAGCTCTATTCCCGCTTTTGCCGGGAGCCGCCGTGTATTTTGCCACAAACTCCATTGTTACCGGAAATATGGATGGTTTTGCCGCAAAAGGCACACAAACCATTGCTATTGCCGGTGCACTGGCAATCGGCATCCTGATCGTATCTACGGTTGTGCGTCTTTGGGGCGTATGGAAACAGCGGAAAACTGCATAAAAAGAGGAGGCATATGCCTCCTCTTTTAATTATTTGCATCTTCTGCTTCTATTTCGGCAAGCAGTTTCTTATCCTTCTTGGAAGAAAGATCTAACTTCTCATACATATCAGGTCTGCGTTCCCGAGTGCGTCTAATGGACTGTTTTCTACGCCACTGAGCCACCTTTTCGTGATTACCGGAAAGAAGTATTGCTGGCACTTCCCTGCCGTGCCATACAGCAGGTCGGCTGTACTGGGGATATTCCAGCATACCGTTGAAGTGACTTTCATCTTCAAAGCACTCTGGATCAGCCAACACACCGGGGACCATACGGCACACGGCGTCTGCAACCGCCATGGCGGCGATTTCGCCACCTGTGAGTACAAAGTCACCAAGAGAAATTTCTTCGTCCACGCACTCGTCAATAAAGCGTTGGTCGATTCCCTCATAATGACCGCAAACCAAAATAAGGTTGCTGTGTTGACTAAGGCGAATAGCATCCGCCTGCTTGAATGTATGTCCGCAGGGAGAAAGATAGATGGTATGAACAGGACCCTCCGCCATGTTCTTCACAGCCTCCCAGCAACGATAAAGTGGATCTGCCTGCATAACTGCTCCACGGCCACCTCCGTAGGGGTAGTCGTCGACCTGGCACTGTTTATTCACTGTGTAATCCCGTATCTGGTGGGCTTCAATATGCAAGATACCCCGTTCCTGGGCTCTACCGATGATGCTATCAGCAAGAACATCAAGCACCGAGTCAGGAAATAGGGTCAGTATATCAATTCTCATCGGTTTGCATCCCTTCAATGAGCGTAACTTCCATTTTATTTTGATCTAAATCCGTGGAAAGAATAAAAGCTTTTACAGCAGGAATCATGTAGCTGTGCTCACCTTTTACCACATAGACTTTATTACCGGGATAATCCAACACATCGGTAATTTTACCGATATTATCTCCGTTGCAAAATACATCCATATCTATGAGTTCTGCGGCAAAAATCAAGTCCTTAGGGGCATCTTCCCGGTAAATCTCGATAACTTTTCCACGAAGGGCCTGCGCCTCTTCCATTGTGGCAACACCCTGCAGTTTCATGAGATTGCAGGTCTTTTGGACACGGCAAGCTTCAACCTTATACTCCTTGCCATCCATACGGATTCTCTTAAAGTCCAAAAGGAAATCCGGGCCATCTGCCCAGGGCAAAACCTTCACTTCACCGTGAACGCCGTGGCAAGTGACGATCTCACCAGCCTGTAAAAATTGGAGTTTCATAACAGCCTCCTATAAAATGAAAATGCGTGGCGCAAGGCGTCACGCATAGGCAGAGAGGAAGATCCTCTCTGCCTATCGTTAGTCCACGATATCAACCGTGACCTTTTCACCGTTGCGCTGCGCAACAGTCTTGATAATGGTGCGGATCTCCTTAGCGATCCGACCTTGGCGGCCAATCACCTTGCCCATGTCGCCAGGAGCAACATGGAGCTGCAGTACCTTGCCGTCTTCGTCAGAAGTTTCGGTTACAGTTACAGCATCGGGGTCGTCCACCAAATTTTTTGCCATATACAGCAAAAGTTCTTTCATAGTGCGACTCCTTTAGTGCTTACAGTACGCCGGCATTCTTCAGCAGGCCACGAACGGTATCGGTGGGCTGTGCGCCGTTCTTGATCCAGTTCTGTGCCTTCTCGACGTCAACAGTAATGGTAGCGGGCTCGGTCAGGGGGTTGTAGGTGCCGATTTCTTCGATACAACGGCCATCACGGGGGCTGCGGGAGTCAGCAACAACGATCCGGTAGTAAGGAGCCTTCTTAGCGCCCATTCTTCTCAGTCTGATTTTAACCATGGGTTTCACCTCCATAAAATTTTAGATATCTATTTCGCAAAGCATTTGCTTCATCGAACAAGTAAATTAGAAGCCAAATCCGCCGAATCCGCCCATTGAGCGCATACGCTTCATTTTCTTGCCCATACCAGGGCCGGAGAATTGCTTCATCATTGCCTTCATTTGGTCGAAGGATTTTAGCAAGCGGTTTACATCTTCTACCTTCACACCGGAGCCAGCGGCAATTCTCTTTTTACGGCTGGCGGCGATAATGTTGGGATTTTCCCGCTCCTTGGGAGTCATGGAAAGGATAATGGCTTCTGTTCGGCTCATAGCCTTCTCATCCAGTTGAATATTCTTCATACCCATTCCACCAGGGAGCTGGGAAAGAATATCCTGCATAGAACCCATCGATTTCAGCTGCACCATCTGGTCGTAAAAATCCTGAAGCGTAAACTTATTGGAACGCATTTTCTCTTCCAGCTTAGCAGCCTGCTTGGCATCATAGGCTTGCTCAGCCTTTTCGATCAAGCTCAGCACATCGCCCATACCCAAAATTCGGGAGGCCATGCGCTCAGGATGGAACACTTCAATGTCTTCCAGCTTCTCGCCCATGCCCGCGAACTTTATGGGTTTGCCGGTAATCGCACGAACAGAAAGTGCTGCACCGCCTCTAGCATCGCCATCCAACTTGGATAGCATCACAGAGTCAATATCAAGCCAACTATTAAAACTCTCAGCAGCATTCACAGCATCCTGACCGGTCATCGCATCTATAACCAGCATAATCTCGCTGGGCTTGACCTGAGCCTTGATATTTTGCAGTTCTTCCATCAATGTTTCATCAATGTGAAGACGACCGGCAGTGTCCAGAAACACCATATCATGGCCGTGCTGACGGGCATACAAGAGCGCATCCTTTGCTATCTGCACCGGATCAATTTGACCCTTTTCAAAAACCGGAATGCCCAGTTTCTCACCGCAGACCTTCAACTGCTGAATAGCGGCAGGACGATAAATATCACAGGCAACCAGCAACGGGTTTCTGCCCTGGCGCTTCATAAGGCCGGCCAATTTGGAACCATTGGTGGTTTTACCTGCACCCTGCAAGCCAACCAGCATCACAACGGTAGGACCGTTGGGGTTGATCGTAATATGCTTGGCATCGCTGCCCATAAGTTTTGTCAGTTCTTCATTGACGATCTTCACGATCATCTGTGCAGGACTCAACGCTTCCAACACGTCAGCGCCAACACATCGTTCAGTGACGCTCTTTGTAAAGTCTTTAACGACCTTATAACTGACATCCGCTTCCAAAAGGGCCATACGAATTTCACGCATTGCCTCTTTGACATCAGATTCCTTTAATCTGCCCTTGCCCCGCAACTTTTTGAAGGCGGCAGATATCTTTTCAGTTAAACCTTCAAAAGCCATACTTACTCCTCAAGTTCACGTGCAGCTTCTGCGATCTTATAAGCAACAGCAGAAACATTTACATCAGGATGATCAAGCAGAGCATTTGCACTTTGGAGAATCACTGCCGCCGCTCTACGGCAAGCCAAATCGCGACGGACGCAGCCGGTCTTCTCCTCCATATTCCGTAAAAGAGCTTCTGCTCTACTCAAGTTATCGAAAACACCTTGGCGGCTGACCTGCAATTCCTCGGCGATTTCCGCCAAAGAAAGGTCCTGATTATGACGCAAATCGAAACACATACGCTGACGGTCTGTCAGCAAATCACCGTAGTAATCAAACAGCAGTGTCATTTCCAGCGCGTCCATAATGCCTCCTCTGTCAAGGTCTTTCCCTTGACACCTTGCATATCATACACCAACACATCGCCTTTGTCAAGTATTTTTACTTGACATCTAAAATATTTTTGTAACATCATACCAGGTTTTCAGGATACCTGTCGTCACAAAACCCATACGCTGATAAAGGTTTATTGCAGGCCCATTATTTTCTGCCACTTCAACCTTAACGATATCACCGCACAGCACTCCGAAAAGGCTATTCATTACAAGCTCCCCTGCCCCCTTTTGGCAAGATACGATAGCCCTAACAGTGTCATCCTCAACAACACCAATTCCCAATACATTCCCATTCTCGTGAACAAAATAGGCTGTCCCCTTTTCCACAAGTTCTTTTCCAGCTTGTTTTGACAATGCAACAGCATTGGGGACATCCTTCATACCGGTATTATAAATATCTAACCATTTATCAAGAGATTCAACAGTAACCGGAAAAAGGCAAGCCTGCTCCACATCTTCTGGAATGGGCATTTGCATAGAAAGCACTCTTGCGTATATTGGGTACTGTTCCAAGTCTTTGTGGCCACAGGCAAAAATGCGCTCTGCACCCACTGCGCGGCAAAATCCCACACACTCCTGCAAAAAATCCGAAAATGCGGAAGCCGAATGTACTGTGATATGGGCAAAACCGGTATGGGGGATTTGTTGCAACGCCAGTGAGGCGACGCCGTCATCTGTCGTAAACACAGGAATATCTTTCATATGCACACTCCTTTTAGTGTATTATAGCATAGTCATGCACATTCGTCTATAAATTGCCACACAAGTTGTAAAATTGTGCCAAACATTCTTCAAATCACTTATTTCACTTGATTTTTACAACTTTTTGTATATAATATCAAATGTAATTCAAGAAAGGAGTATACATATGCAGAAGATCATTTGCAAGAAAGAGTACGATACTGAAACCGCTACTCTTGTAAAGAAGTACACTTACAGCTACTTCGGCGATCCTGCCGGTTATGAAGAGACCCTCTATCAGACCCCCGGTGGTCTGTTCTTCCTCCATGTTCTGGGCGGCGAGGCTTCTCCCTATCCTCAGGAAGATATCCTGCGCGTGGCTAAGACCAAGGTCAACGATTGGCTGGAAACCCACTAATAAAAAGGCTGGAAAATTCCAGCCTTTTTTCTTTCCAATTCTTGACGAATATGGTATGCTATAAGCACAAAAACACAAAAGCGTGGTTCAACAAATGAAAAAGATTACCGCCTATTTTATTCTCCTTTGCCTTATTGCCCTCTTAACGGGTTGCAGGCAAAATGATCATACCCAGATTCTCGCAACCACAAAGCCTGTTCATCAGTTTACTGCCAGTCTTTGCGAGGGAACACCTTTGGAAGTTGAGCTTCTGGTATCCGAAAATGTATCCTGCCTTCATGATTATACCCTGCAAGTCAGCCAAATGCGGAAGATGGAATCCGCTGAACTGATTGTAATCAATGGAGCTGGCTTTGAAGCGTTTCTTTCTGATGCTCTGCCTGCAAATGCCAACATCATTGACAGCTCTGCAGATATCGAACTCCACTGCGGAAGCCACACTCATCATGAAGACCACAGTCACGAAAACGACCCTCACATTTGGCTTAACATTGAAAATGCCAAAAAGATGTCAGAAACGATTTGTTTAGAGCTTTGTCAGGCATATCCTCAATACACAGACATTTTCACAGACAATCTTGAGACACTGTATGCAAAGTTCTCAAACCTCGAGAGCAAAGCCGAATCCCTCAACAACCTATCTTGCAGGGAACTGATCACATTTCACGACGGCTTTTCCTACCTGGCAGAGTCACTTGATCTGCACATTATCAGAAGCATTGAAGAAGAGTCCGGCTCAGAAGCTTCTGCACAGGAATTGATAGAAATCATTTATGATATCAAGTCTCATAAACTGCCGGCAATTTTCACCGAGGTTAACAGTAGTTCTTCTGCGGCTACCATTATCCAGGCAGAAACCGGCGTAGGCGTTTATGAACTGGATATGGCACTTTCTGAGAGAGATTACTTAGAGGCTATGGAGCATAACATTCAAACATTAAAGGAGGCACTGGAATGAATATACACCCTCATGGCAGTGGTTGCGGCCATTCCTGCTGCCTGCGAATTCAGGATTTAGAGATTAAGATCGGCAACCAGAGTATACTGAGTAATGTAAATCTTCATGTGCATTGCGGCGAATTAGTGGCCTTGATCGGCCCCAACGGTGCAGGTAAAAGCACATTGATCAAAGCCATCTTAGGCCAAAAGGAGTATAGTGGTGTTATTTCTTTCTCCGTTCCCGGTCAAAGAACACGGAAGGCAAAAATAGGTTATGTGCCTCAAAGCCCAACCTTTGATCCCGGTGATCCCATGAGCGTGGCAGACCTATTTGCATGCTGTATGAGCAAGCGGCCTGCATTCCTTGGCATTTCTAAAGCTATGCGCAATAAGATCATTGATTGCCTTGCCAGAGTTCACGGTGAAGGACTTATCGATAAAACCGTCGGTACGCTCTCCGGCGGCGAACTACAGAGAGTTCTTTTAGCCCTTGCTTTGGAACCGTTACCCAATATTTTAATATTGGATGAGCCTCTTTCCGGTGTAGATGTGGAAGGCATTACTGCTTTGATGGATATGCTGGATGAAATCCGAAAGGAATACGACCTATCCATCCTGATGACGACCCATGATTTTACGATTTTATCAAAATATGCAGACCAAGTCGTGCTGATCGACAAAGAAATCCTTTGCCGTGGCACAGCCCAGGAGGTTCTGCAAAGCCCGGCCTTTGACCGTGTATTCCACAGAAAGGGGGCTGCAAAATGAGTATTTGGTATGCAATTTGCAACGCCATTCCTCTGGAGCTGTTCCATTGGCGCTTTATGCAAAACGCCTTCCTGGCTGTACTGATTATGGCCCCCCTGTTCGGTCTTATGTCCACAATGGTGGTTTCCGGCAAGATGAGTTTCTTCTCTGATGCGTTGGGGCATTCTGCCTTTACAGGTATCGCCATTGGCTCTATCTGCGGCTTTGGTGCCCCGACCCTATTTGCAGTGTTATTTGCTATCGTTTTTGCCTTACTTTTCTCTTTTTTACGACATCGAAGCACACAAGCCGCAGATACGCTGATAGGCGTATTCTCAAGCACAGCTGTCGCGCTTGGCATTTTTGTTGCCACCCTTGGAGGCAGCAGTTTTACAAAGTACAATAAGTATTTGATTGGCGATATTTTATCTGTAAGCCCCGCAGAAATCGGTATGCTTGCCATTGTGTTAGTTTGCGTACTTATATTCTGGGTTCTGTGCAGCAATAGGCTAATTCTTTCCTCTGTCCATCCTCAGCTCGCTTCATCAAGAGGAATCTCTACCATTCTTGTGCAAACCGCTTTTACTACTGTCGTAGCAGTTGTAGTAACTCTGGCAATCTCTTGGGTTGGACTTTTAATTCTTAATTCTTTGCTGATCCTTCCCGGTGCAGCTTCCAGAAACATAGCGAAGAACATGAAGCAGTACCATATCTACTCTGTTCTGTTTGCGCTCATAGCATCTGTTGCCGGTCTATGCATATCCTATTTCCTGGGCAGTTCTGCCGGCGCCGCAATCTGCCTTGTGCTTGCATTGCTATTTGCCCTTTCCTTCATCTTCAGAAAGGGGAAACGATAATATGGATAAAATTGAAATGCATGTAATTGCTCGAATTAAAAGCGACTTCCCCACAAAGTTCGGTATCCCCCGTCAAAGTGGCCTAGTAGAGGAGTTACAGGCAACCATCATAATGGAGCCGGAATTTCGCAATCCTGATATGCTCCGCGGATTGGATGGTTTCTCCCATCTGTGGCTAATCTGGCAGTTTTCTGCCAATGCGGATAAGGCATGGTCCCCCACCGTCCGCCCTCCCCGTTTGGGTGGCAACACAAGGCTTGGGGTCTTTGCAACCCGTTCCACATTTCGCCCTAACTTCATAGGGCTTTCCAGTGTAAAGCTAGAGGGTTTGGAACAGACAAAGGATTTCGGCACTGTCATCCATGTATCCGGGGCTGATCTGATGGATGGAACGCCCATCTTTGATATTAAGCCTTATATTCCATACGGTGATTGTCACCCGGATGCAACAGGCGGTTTTACCGACACTGCAGATAGTTATCTGTTGGAGGTAGACTTTCCAAAAGAACTGCTTTGCAAGCTCCCTGAAGATAAGCAATTGGCTGCTATCGGTGTTTTGTCCCACGATCCTCGCCCTTCTTATCAGAAAGACTCTGAAAGAATTTACGGCATTTCCTTTGCTGGATTTGATATCCGCTTTCAGGTCAAAGAAGACCGACTCACGGTCATTGAAGTAATATAAAAATGCAGTGCCAAACGGCACTGCATTTTTGCTTACTTGTACATGGGGAACTTATCGCAGATATCGTGAACGATTGCTTTAACCTGATCTGCAGTACCTTCGAAATCACGGGAGGTCATGCCGATACACTTGGCAATGAGCTTCATTTCTTCTGCGCCCAAGCCTCTGGTGGTTACTGCCGCAGTGCCAATACGGACACCGCTGGTGATAGTGGGCTTCTCGGGATCACCGGGGATCGCATTTTTATTTAAAGTGATGTGATTGCTGTCACAGCGGCTCTGCAATTCCTTGCCTGTAATATGCATAGGCCGTAAATCAGCCAGCATCAGATGGTTATCGGTTCCACCTGTTACAAGGTCAAAGCCTTCTTCCAGCATAGCGTCCGCCAGTACCTTTGCATTTGCAACGATATTCTTAGCGTAGGTCTTAAAATCGTCACTCATAGCTTCCTTCAGGCAAACAGCCTTAGCAGCGATAATATGCTCCAAAGGACCGCCCTGGGTGCCGGGGAACACACCGGAATTCAGTTTCTTGGCAAACTCTTCCTTCGCCAAAATCAGGCCACCACGAGGGCCACGAAGCGTCTTATGGGTAGTCGTGGTAACGATATCAGCATAAGGAACGGGGCTCTGATGGACGCCGCCGGCAACCAAGCCGGCAATATGGGCCATATCCACCATAAACACAGCACCCACTTCATGTGCAATGTCTGCAAAGATGGAAAAGTCAATGGCTCTGGGATAGGCAGAAGCACCCGCAATGATCAGCTTAGGATTATTCTTCTTTGCAAGGTCACGGATTTCATCGTAATCAATGCGACCCGTTTCGTGGTTCACATCGTAAGAAATCGCATTATAATACTTGCCGGATATGTTGGCGGGGCTGCCGTGGGTCAAATGTCCGCCGTTTGCAAGGCTCATACCCATAATGGTATCACCGGGCTGAAGCAAGGCGATCTGAACAGCCATATTGGCCTGTGCACCGGAGTGAGGCTGAACATTGGCGAATTCTGCGCCAAACAAAGCCTTTGCTCTTTCAATGCAGAGTGCTTCCAGCTCATCAACGCAGTGGCAGCCACCATAGTACCGCTTTCCGGGCAAACCTTCAGCGTACTTATTTGTAAGAACGGAGCCCATCGCTGCAATTACTGCAGGAGAAGCAAAATTTTCAGATGCGATCAATTCCAAACCGTCCTGTTGGCGCTCCAACTCATTTTGCATCATTGCAGCTACTTCAGGATCATAGTTGGATACAAATCCGATAGAGTCAATAGGTTTTGTCAGCATAATAAATTCCTTCCTTTAGCAAAAAATCGGCAGTCCCCAGTCGAGGACTGCCGAATAACCCAATACGGGCATAAATTCGTGCGATCTCTGTCCTTTTGCCTGAGAGATTCGGCTAACGCCTTGCACCTTCGGCACACAACTGAATGTGTTCTCCAGAGAGTCCTCTTCTTTTCGGTCCCATCACAAATGTGATACCTGAGACTGTTAATCCTTCGGTGGGCATAACCACTTTCCCGAAAAGCTTCATAGGTATTCTGTTACTACATAGTATACATTATTTCCTCATAATGTCAAGGTGTTTTCGAATTATTCGGGAATATTCTTCATGGTTAGACTAATGCGCTTGCGCTTCTCGTCCACTTCCAAAACGCATACCTTGATCACATCGCCCACCTGCACGACTTCAGAGGGATGGCGAACCTTATGCTTTGCAACTTGCGAGATATGAACCAGGCCATCCTGGTGAACGCCAATATCGACAAACACACCAAAGTCAATAACATTGCGAACTGTACCAGACAAAACCATACCGGGTTTTAAGTCTTTCATTTCCAGCACATCCGTCCGTAAAATTGGGGCAGGCAATTCGTCACGGGGATCTCTGCCAGGTTTTAGAAGTTCTTTTACCACGTCTTCCAGGGTCGGAATACCAACACCGCACACATTGGCAGCCTGTTCCACGCCATAGGCCTCCAACTTTTCAGGGAGGCCCGAAAGATTCCCTCCTGCAACGTCAGCCATCGTCAGCCCACAAAGGCCAAGGAGCGTCTGTGCCGCCTTATAAGACTCGGGGTGGACACCGGTGTTGTCCAAAATTTCTTTGCTCTCCGGCACCCGCAGGAAGCCAGCGCACTGTTCGTAAGCCTTCGGCCCCAGCTTGGGGACTTTCTTGAGCTGTGCTCTTGCGGTAAAGGGTCCGTTTTCTTCCCGGTAGGCAACAACATTTTTAGCGGTTGTGCTGTTAAGTCCGGAAACCTGCTGCAGAAGGCTTGCAGAAGCTGTATTTACATCAACGCCAACAGCATTAACGCAGTCTTCCACCACGCCACCTAACGCCTCATCCAAGCGTCTCTGGGGCATATCATGCTGATACTGTCCTACACCGATGGCTTTTGGATCGATCTTTACCAGTTCGGCCAAAGGATCTTGCAAACGACGAGCAATAGATACCGCTGACCGAAGATTTACATCAAAGTCAGGGAATTCTTCCGCTGCCAGCTTTGATGCTGAATAGACAGACGCACCAGCCTCGTTAACGATCATATAACTGACCCCAGGAACATCACGAAGCATCTCAACGGTCATCGCCTCTGTTTCACGGGAAGCTGTACCGTTACCAATTGCAATATGACGCACACCGTGCTTCTTGATCATTTTAGTAAGGACTTCGATGGCCTTTGTTTTCAGGTTTACAGAATGGGTCGGATAAACGACCGTTGTATCCAAAACTCTGCCTGTGCCGTCTACAACAGCAACCTTGCAGCCATTTTTATATCCCGGATCCAAGCCCATTGTAACAAAGCCCTTCACCGGTCTTTGTAGCAACAACGGTCTGAGGTTAAGTGCAAAATTTGCAATGGCAGACTCGGCAGCCTTATCCGTAAGCGTGTTACGCAGCTCCCGCTCAACACTGGGCGCAATCAGGCGGTCAAAGGCATCCTCTGCTGCGCTTCTGACAAATGTACTGATAGCAGCTGTGGGTTTTAATGCCATACGGCATACGAGCGCCTGTCCTTCAGCTCCGGGTAGTCCGGCGTCAACTTTCAGAAAACCTTCCCGTTCGCCACGATTGATCGCAAGAACCTGATGATTTTGCAGCCGCTGGACAGGGGTCTTGAAATCGTAATACATACGATATACACTGTCCAGCTCCGGATCTACTGCCTGTACGGTGATCACTGCCTGCCGCTCCATCTTGGCGCGAAGAGCCTTTCGAATCTCCGGATCGTCAGAGAGCATTTCCGCAATGATATCCGAAGCACCGGCTAAGGCATCCTCTATTGTTTCAACGCCCTTTTCAGGATCAATATACGCTTCTGCCAATTTCGCAGGATCAGCGCCATCTTGCGCAAAGATGGCAAGTGCTAAAGGTTCCAGTCCTTTTTCTTTTGCCACGGTTGCTCTTGTGCGTCGTTTCTGTTTATAGGGTCTATACAAATCTTCCGCTTCTGCCAACGTTGCGGCTGCAGCAATTGCCTGTGCCAATTCCTCCGTCAGTTTGCCTTGAGACTCGATGGAACGGGTAATTTCCTCTTTCCGTTCCTGCAGATTTCTCAAGTACTGCAATCTTGTTTCAAGATTTCTCAGTACCGTATCGTCCATACTTCCGTGCATTTCCTTACGGTAGCGGGCAATGAACGGAATTGTGTTTCCCTCATCTAAGAGAGACACAACATTTTCAACATATTCTTTCTTTTGGCCCAATTCCAGAGCCAGTTGTTCTAATAATTCCAATGTATAACTCCCCTTTCGGTTTAAATGCATTATAACACAGAATGCTTCATTTTCAAAGGTTTTATTTGACAAGTAACAAGCAAGATTATATAATTAAAATGAAATCAAAACAGGAGGGAAATTTTATGGAAAAGAAAATTATTACCATTAGTCGTGAATTTGGCAGCGGCGGTCGTACCATCGGCCACAAGGTTGCGGATGCACTGGGAATCCCCTTCTACGATAAGGAACTGGTTGATCAGATCGCACTGGAATCCGGCTTCGCTCCAAAATATGTGGAGGAACACGGTGAGCACTCCCCCGGCAAGAGCTTTTTCTCTTATGCTTTTGCTCCCCAGGGTGTGCCCGGTGTTATGAACGGTCTTTCATCTGCCGACTTCCTTTGGAATATTCAATGCAATGTAATTTTGCAGCTGGCAGAAAAAGGCCCCTGTGTCATCGTCGGCAGAAATGCAGACTACATTCTTAAGGACCGCAAGGATGTTCTGCACGCCTACATCCACGCCGATATGCCCTTCCGTGCTGACCGCATCGTTCGGCTCTACGGCGAGTCCGAGAAGAGCCCTGAAGCCCGTTTGCAGGAAAAGGATAAGCGCCGCCGTGTAAACTATCAGCACTACACCGGCAGAACCTGGGGTGTTGCCCAGAACTATGACATCTGCCTAAACAGCAGTGCTCTCGGTGTTGATGCCTGTGTTGACATCCTGCTGAACATTATTAAGGACAGTAAAGAATAATCAAAATGCCTGTTGCAAATTGCAACAGGCATTTTCTTATTCCTCATTTTTGATGTGAATATTCACACCGTTTACTTCCACATTTTCATCAGCGCAGATAAGGATGTACTTGACTCCACCGATAATCCGGGTTTCAACCAAATCACTCCTGTCCGGGTTTACCTTGATCACAACATCCGGGGTTTTGATCTCAAGCTTATTGTTGTTAATAAGATTTTTAGGGTGCAGCTGCGCATCGTGACCAAAGGCTTCATCAAAAGCCACATTGAACTTTGCTCTTGCCATTTCGTCTATGGCACACTCCTGCAAAGCAGCGCTGATTTCCTCTTTTCCAATCAAAAGCGGGTCTGCCACCTTGCTCTCTTTGTGCATCTGTATACTCTGATGCAGAGTATCATGCACACTCTGAACAACTTCCATACTGCATCTATCCTCCAGTGCCGTCATAAGCACAGCATCGAAAGACTTCTTTTGGTCAGCAGCACATTTGGGGGCTTTGACTCCAAACAGGTTTTCAATCAGTTCTTCATGTCCCAGCTTTGGACTATGGGTGTAGAAAAGCGCATTATAGATATTCGTAGCTCTGCCATCAAATGCAGGGAACATAAATCCAATTTCCGGAGCGCTTACGACCTGCGCAAGACCGCCATCGTGAAATTCCTTATTCTCTGCAACATACCGAAGATTGGCCTTTGCTTCCTTTACGGGACATATTGCACATATAAAATATGTAAAGACTTCTCCGGATGCATCCGCCTGCACGCTGTCATCCTTGCTCTTAAAGGGAACATCATAACTTTCCTGTCCTAAAAGAATGAGGTAGTTTTCCTGTAAACTTACATTGTCAATGATGTTTCGGTACAGCGCATGCCGGGAATCCTTATTCTCTAATTTGCTATCACGCAGATCCATCAGCAGCTTATGTTCCGGGCTGCCCGCGACCTGGCTTGTTCGGAATGTAATATCCAAAAGGTTTTTACCAAGGCCACCGCTTAAGATTCGCTTAAAGAGCGCAAAATACTTCTCAGATTCATTTTCAGGCATCATGCCGATACTCTGTTTAAACTCTGCGATGATTTCTTTCTGCGTATTCACATAGCAGCCATAAAGAGCCGTCATATTGCTTCTGTCACGGCGTATACGACGCCGGATCTCGCCAATTTCTTTCTCGTTCATATCCTATCCTTCTTCCGGGAAAAGCACGCATCAAGCAGATGCGTGCTTTCTAGTTATTTCAGACACTTCCAGTTTTGGATGAAGTACTCTACACCGGAGTATACCGTGGTTACCACAATAACTGCATTAACTACCATCACGAGCCAGTAGATTCCGGGAAATGCCATCGAGAAGCAAAGGCCCACCATTGTACTGGCAGTTTTAACCTTACCACTCCATCCGGCTGCGATTACCGTACCCTTGCCTACCGCAATCAAGCGCAGACCGGTAACAGCAAATTCACGGGTCAGCACGATCATCAGCGCCCAGGCGGGCATCAAATTCCACTGACAGAACATCAGCATAGCTGCAAGCACTAAAAGTTTATCAGCCAGCGGATCCAAAAACTTGCCTAAATCGGTTACCTGATTACGCTTCCGGGCAATATTGCCGTCTACGTAGTCCGTTAAGCTTGCCAAAATGAAAAGTGCGAGAGCAATCATCATCCACATATTAAAGGTGCCACCGCTTAAATACATAAAGACCATATACACAGGTATACAAGCAATTCGCACCAATGTAATTTTCGTTGCTAATGTCATACTTATTCCTCCACAGGATAGCCGGAAAGATCTCCATCTACAACGGCATCCACGCATACTTTGATAAATGTACCTTCTGTCAGGGGTTCATCCGTAGCAATCCACACTCGACCATCAATTTCAGGAGAGTCCGCATAGGTACGGCCATAAAACTGTTCCATCTCTTCGTCATATCCGTCAACGAGGACCTCGACCGTTTTACCAATCATAGATTCGCTATACGCATCCATTATGGCAGACTGAATGGTTTCCACCATCTGTGCACGTTGCTGTGCAACGCTACTATCAGGGAATTCCATAGTCGCTGCAGGTGTACCTTCTTCCGGAGAAAAGGGAAAAGCGCCAACCCGTTCCATACGCATTTCCTTCAGGAAATCGCACAGTTCAGCGAACTCTTCTTCTCCCTCACCGGGAAGTCCGGTAATAACACTTGTGCGGATCACCAGACCGGGAATTTTCTTACGAAGGTTTGTAAGTACCTGCCGCAAGAAGGGGCCATCCCCCCGTCTGTTCATCAGATGCAAAATCCTGCTGTTGCAATGTTGGATAGGAAGATCAAGGTACTTTACAATCTTCTCTTCCGATGCGATCACTTCAATCAGTTCATCGTCAATCTCATCGGGATAAAGGTAATGCAAACGGATCCAGCGCAAACCGTCAATTTCGCACAATTTGCGCAACAGCTCAGGAAGAAGTCGCTTGTGCCCAGGCAAATCGGTGCCGTATCGGCTGGTGTCCTGCGCAACAACCAACAATTCTTTTACCCCGTTGGCTGCCAACACACGAGCTTCATACAGAACATCATCCATCTGTCTGCTGCGGAATTTACCACGAAGATAAGGAATGATGCAGTAAGCGCAACGGTTATCACAGCCTTCTGCGATCTTCAGATAAGCGTAGTGCTCAGGTGTAGTAAGTATTCTGCCAGTCTCTTCTTCCGGAGCATCAATATCTCCAAAGTCCTGAACACTGTTTTCTTCCAGAAGCGCCTCAATCGCAGGCACGACCTGGGTATAGCTGCCGGTGCCAAGCACGCCATCCACTTCCGGCATTTCTTTCATAATTTCATCCTGATACCGTTGCGACAGACAACCGGTTACAAGAATTTTCCCAACAAGTCCTTCTTCTTTGAGTGCTGCCATCTGCAAAATCGCATCAATAGCCTCCGTTTTGGCAGAGTCAATAAACCCGCAGGTATTAATCACGACCACATCGCAGCCAACCACATCGGGGCGCACCTCAAAACCTGCTTCCTGCACCCGGAACATCATCCGTTCGCAATCAACCTGGTTTTTGGCGCAGCCTAACGATATAAAACCAATTTTTGCCATATTATTCCTCCATGGCATCCGCAAGATCTAAATTGTTCAGAGCCTGCCGCACTTGTCCGTAAGTAAAACCTCTTCTTAAGAGAGCATCTATTGCTTTTCGGATATTTTTTTCATCCCGAGACATGCCTAATTTATTCTTCAGGAATTCTTCTATACAGTCTGTCTGATCGGGATAATCCTCCAAAACCTCATCCCAATAGGCTTTAGGGATTCTCTTCTCGTAAAGCGCTTGCTTTGCCCGTGCTTTCCCATATCCCTTGCTGATGCACCGACTTACAATTTGACGGGCCGTTTCCAAGTCATCTACAAGGTGCATTTCCTGCATCCAGGACACAGCTTCCTTTGCGTGATCGGGATCTTCCCCTTTGAAAATCAGTCTTCGCTCTAATTCAGCTTTTGAAACGCTGGAAGCCGCAACAGTTCGCACTGCGCGCATTTTTGCGGACATACGACTTGCTGCTGTCTGCAAAGCTAAAAATTCCTTCTCAGAAAACTCTTGTCCATTATAAAGGGCAAAGTCCTCCACAGTTTGTCGATAAAGGCGGAGTGTATTCCCGTCTGAAAACTTCACAGTATACCTGCCTGCTCTATCAGGACTTGTGGAAAGAAACTCAATTCTCATCATCGAAATCGTCTGCGCTGATAGCTACGGGCCGTTCTGCAGGTCTTGCAGGAGCCTTAGCAGCGCCAGCCAGCTTCCAAAGATTTTCACGAACCTGAGCTTCTACCTTTTCTGCAATGTCGGTATTGGCCTGCAGGAAAGCCTTAACGCTATCCTTGCCTTGACCGATTCTCTCATCGCCCATCGCAAACCAGCTGCCGCTCTTCTGGATAATATCCATCTGAACAGCCATATCCACCAATTCGCTCCACTTGCTGATGCCCTCGCCGTACATAATATCAAAATGAGCCTCACGGAAAGGAGGTGCAACTTTATTCTTAACAACCTTGACACGAGTCTTGTTGCCAATAACATTGCCGCCATCCTTGATCGCTTCAACGCGGCGCACATCCAGACGGACGGAAGAATAGAATTTCAGTGCATTGCCGCCTGTGGTTGTTTCAGGGTTGCCATACATAACACCGATCTTCATACGGAGCTGATTGATAAAGATAACAACGCAGTTGGTCTTGGAAATGGTACCTGCCAGCTTACGCAGTGCCTGGGACATCAAACGAGCCTGCAGACCAACAAAGGTATCACCCATTTCGCCTTCGATTTCCTGCTTGGGAACCAGAGCGGCAACAGAGTCCACAACAATGGCATCTACCGCACCGGAGCGGACAAGGGCATCCGTAATTTCAAGAGCCTGCTCGCCAGTGTCAGGCTGGGAAACCAGCATATTTTCAGTATTTACGCCCAGGGCAGCAGCATAAGCAGGATCAAGAGCGTGTTCAGCGTCCACAAACGCCACTTCGCCACCCAGCTTCTGTGCCTCAGCCAGAATATGAAGTGCCAAAGTTGTCTTACCGGAAGACTCAGGACCATAAATTTCAATGATTCTACCCTTGGGGACACCGCCAACACCCAAAGCAGCATCCAATGCCAGAGAGCCGGTAGGAATGGCATCAATGCTCAATTCAGGCCGGTCACCCAGACGCATAACCGTACCCTTGCCGAAATCTTTTTCGATCTGTGCAAGCGCAGTTTGCAGTGCCTTCTTCTTGTCCAGTGCGGGGGTAGGAGTTTCATAAGAAGTTTTCTTTGTAGCCATAGGAATCATCCTTTCATTCATAGCGGGCAATGGCCGCTCGTTCTATATTGTTATAATCTCTGGAACGTTCCAGTACAGTAAACCCATTTTCTTCCAGTATGCGGCAAACATCGTCACCTTGCCCCATACCAAATTCAAAACACAAATAGCCGCCAGGGAGAAGCGCATTCTTGAAGTTACTGCAAATTGCTCTGTAAAAGTCAAGACCATCTTCACCACCATACAGTGCCAAATGAGGTTCGTAATCCTTAACGCTGTTATCCAGCTCCTGCATTTCCTGCCCTGTAATATAGGGCGGGTTGGACACGATCATATCAAACTTTCCAAGAAATGGCTTGGGGGGCTCCAGCGCACTTACCTGTATGCAGGAGACACGGGCAGAAAGCTTTAAATTCGTGATGTTAGATTTTGCAACAGCTAAGGCATCCTTCGAGATATCACCAAGGGTCACCCTGGCATCTCGTATGCGGTTAGCTATAGCAAGACCAATACAGCCGGAACCTGTGCATAAATCCAAAATGCGGGGACCTGTTTTCAGGTTTAGCCCGTAGTGGATAGCAAGCTCTGTAACCGCACAGGTATCATCTCTGGGGATCAACACACGCTTGTCTACCTGCAGAGGCAAGCCAAAGAATTCCCATTTACCCAACACATAAGCGAGGGGTTCTCCAGCAAGGAGTCTGGAAATACACCTCTCCAGTTCATCGCACCAAGGCTGGCTGGCATATAGCTGCCTGTCTGCAATAACCTGCTCCGGTGTTCTCCCGGTGATATGACACAGAAGATTTCTTGCCATCAAACTGGCTGTGCTGGCATCTTCCTGTTGCAGAAGCGCCTTCCTTGCCTCCATGTAGAGGTCATTAATCGTTTTTACCAAAGGTCTGACCTCTCTTCTTGAGGAATAACTGCTTGCAACGAAGCAATGCCTACCTCGATCATATCATCGTCAGGCTCAACGGTGGTAAATAGCTGGAACCACATACCGGGGGCGGTCATAATTTTTGTAAGAACATTGTCATGCCGTCCTGCCCAGCGGTTGATCTCATAACTGAATGCCACAACAATTGGCAAAAGCATCAGTTTGTACACAACCATGATCAGTTTATATCCCAATGTACCGGAAATCGCAGCTAGCGAAGGAACACAGGAAAGCAAAATGGAAGATGCCACGGAGAACACAAGAATGGAAACGATCATCACAACAAGCAGGAAGCTAGTGCCGCAACGAGGATGCAAGCGGGTGTACATTCGTACATTCTCTACCGTCAAAGGCATTCCGGCTTCATAGCAGCGTATTGTCTTATGTTCCGCACCGTGATAGGCAAACACTCTTCGCATCTGCTTCATTCTGGACACAAGGATCATATAAGCAACAAAAATTGCAAGGCGAACGCCACCTTCGATCAGGTTCAAAAGAAGCAAATTAGAAACCAGATCGGAAAGCATGGAGCTTACGAGCATCGGCAGAAGGAAAAACAGCAGAATAGATAGTCCAAGACCCATTACAACACCAAGGCCCACAATAAGCTTTTCAAAGCCCTTATTTCCCAATTTCTTTTCCAGCCACAGGTCAAATTTAGAAGGCTCTTCCTCCTCCAACTCACCGGAAAGATCCGCCGAGCGCATAAGGGCTTTCACACCGCAAACCTGAGAGTCAAAAAAATTAACAGCGCCGCGAACAAGGGGCCAAGTGGTAAAGGAGTTCTTCGGCCGAATTTTGCGATCCTTCACTTCAATTTCCAATTCATTATTTTTCCGAACAACAATGGCATCCTTCTCGGGTCCACGCATCATAATGCCCTCAATGAGTGCCTGTCCACCAATGGTGGTACGGAACATTTCTTTTGTATTTGGTATCTCTTGATTTTGCATAAATACCTCTTTCTTATTCTGTAACAGGAAGATCCACCAGAGCAACTGTGCCACCGTCGGGTGCATTTTCAAGAGTTAATGTACCGCCATGCATTTGCACGATCTCATCACAAACCGCAAGACCAATACCGGAACCTCTGGCTTTGGAGCTTCCTTTATAAAATTTCTTCTTTACAAGGGATAGCTCATCGGCTGGAATGCCAGGGCCAAAATCCCGTATTTTTACACGGATATAGCCATTGTCGCAACTAATTTCCGTTTCGATCCGCTTTCCCTCTCCACCGTGCTTTGCGGCATTGTCTAAAATGTTCAAAAACACCTGACGCATTCGCTTGGGATCACAGGAAATCTCCGGAATCTCTTGGTCGTTTTCCAAATAAACAAGTTCAATACCTTCCTGAGAAAGGCGACTGCCGTACATAAACACAGTGTCCTCAAACTCAGAACGCAAATCGACCGTTTCCATATTTAGGTTCATGCGTCCATCCTGAATTCTTGTGAAGTCCAGAAGGTCCATGACCATACCGGTCAATCTGTCCGACTCTCTTTGGATGATGCGCACGCCCCTGCGTGTATTGGGATCTAAGTTATCATCTCCCAAAATCGTTTCGCTCCAACCATTGATGGCAGTAAGCGGCGTGCGAAGTTCATGGGACAGGGATGAAATAAACTCTGTTTGCACCTTCTCATTTTCATTTAACCGAAGAGACATCTCATTGATGGTATCGGTCAACTCACCTATCTCATCATTGTATCGCTTTGAAATCTGGATACCGTAACTGCCACCCGAAATTTTCTTGGCCTTCTCAACAATTTCAGAAAGAGGCACAAGGATGGAATGTATATAATAATTGCCGGTCAAGAACAAGATTGCAAGAATGAGAAGTAACGCTATCAGGCTAAACAAAGAAATCATTGCGATCTGCAGATCCATAATTCGAGTAGCCGTAACAAAGCGCAATACACCAAGTACCTGTCCGCTATAAAATACAGGGGTAGACACTGCGATGATCCGTTCTCCGGTTATCTCTTCTTCGCCAACATAAGCGCTCATACCTTCGGTGGAGATGGCATCCTTGATATCCGGTGTGGAGGGCGCCATACCGGGCCAGATACCGTAGGAAGAAGCGATCAGTTCGCCTTCTGCATTGATGAACTGCAATTCAAGAACATCTCGTTCGTCAAATGTCCGCGCATAGGTTATACAATCCTGATAATAAGATTCGTAGCTTTGCGCAGTGTATTCCCCAAAGAACTCTGATGCAACTCTGGCGCGATAACGAAGGTCCGATTTCATATTGGAGTAATAGCTGCTTCCAACATAGTAAGTTACAAGCGTAACACAGACAAGACCAAGGAGACATACGACAAGCATTGTATTCAACAACCAACGACGGCGCAAACTTCGTTGCTTTTTCATAGGTCTCCTCCTTTCTATCTTAGCTGCACCACTTGTAGCCAAATCCCCATACAGTCGTCAGATATTTGGGATTTTGGGCATCATCTTCTAATTTAATGCGAATACGACGAATATTCACATCCACGATTTTAACTTCCCCTTCGTAGTCCTCACCCCAAACATGGGTCAGAACCTCCTCACGAGAAAGGGATCGTCCCGCATTGGTCATAAAAAGTTTTACAATCGCATATTCGACCTGTGTAAGGCGAATAGGTTTTCCGCTTTTCTCCAGCGTGTGGGCTCGCGTATTCAATACAAAAGGACCGCTTACCACATTTTCTGGTTCTACAAAGTTCTCTCCGCCCACCCGTCTAAACAAAGCGTCCACACGGGCAGTAAGTTCCGCAAGGGAAAAAGGCTTTGTGACATAGTCGTCCGCACCGGTCATTAGGCCGGTAATTTTATCCATTTCCTGTACACGGGCGGTGAGCATCATAATGCCCATATGCTTATTCACCGCACGGATGCGCCTGCACACCTCGAACCCATCCATATCGGGAAGCATAATATCGAGAAGCGCTACGCCAACATCAGGGTTAGCCGCTAATTGTTCAAGCGCCTGCCGACCTGTGCCGGCTTCAATTGTTACGTACCCTGCTCTTTGCAGGTTAATAACAACAAAGGAGCGAATATTCTCTTCGTCCTCAAGTACCAAAACTTTTTTCAATTCCAGTCACTTCCTTCTTTTAAGAATCTTGCTGGATCATATGGAAGCTGTCAATAAGTTTTTGCTCTGTGATTCCATATTTTTCGCCATTGGAGGTCAATTCACCAACGAACACCGCACTTGTCGTGCTATGCAAACGAATATATCCATCCAAGTTTGCCTGCTCTTCCCGGTTTTGTCCCGTAAGAACGTTTATACTGAATAAGCGAATCGGCACACCATATTGCTTATCCCAGCTAAAAAAGTCAACTCGTTTTCCCTGACGAGAAGCGGTCAGAATCTGCGTCCATTGGGATTCCAGGTCTACAAACCAGCCATCAGCAAAGCAATGGTAAGTATACCTCTTCTGATGACTATTGCCATTGCTATCAAGCGCATACCAGGAAATTATCTTTTGCGCAGCCGTACCGTCTTCAGCAACCTGCACCATATCCATAAGCATAGGCAGTTCCAGAACGCCATCGCCGTCAATATCAACCGACTCAACAAAATAGTTACCTATCATCTGCGCTGTAGTAGTGCTATCTGCAGAAAGGCTGATATTTGTGAAGGTATTATCCACAACAGCGAAGACATCCGTACTCAGCGCCGTTTCCCCTATCTTTCCGGAAACATAAATACATCTGCTTCCATCCTGCAGTTTCCCCGGCAGCACGCGGCGAATACTTGCAGAAGGAACGGCCAAATTTTGTTCAATAGTTTTTTCAACATTCCCATTATCAATAAGATAAAGCTCTGCAACACCCTTGCTCCATTCATTAGGGCCGGGACGAACCAAGAAAAGTTCACTAGTCGCATCTGCATTTAAATCTGTTGTAAGAAACTGGGTATAAGTTGTGCTTAGTAATTGCTCCATATTGCCCGTTTGAAAGCCATAGACGCACAAACCGCCGGACAACTGGTCGTTAAGCTGATAGCCAATAACGATCTCCTTACCGGGCTTGCTATCCATTTGCACATACTCCACCCGATCAAAAGCGGAACCATTGCAGGAAATCGTATCAACAAGGGTATACGCATCTTTTTGCTTGTCAAAAATGAAGATCTGTAAAGGGTTATCACTGTCGCCTTTAGCAAAAAGCAGATACTCCATATCTCCATTGCCGTCAATATCTACAGTCTGCACGATTTGTTGGTTGGTACCGGACTTTGGCGCTGCATAGTCCAAGCCGGACATCGCCTTATTAATGGCATCTTGCAGATTGTAATCCGCGGCAGGGCGAGCCGGAACTGCGTACATTTGATCTGCAGTTCGCAACTCACAGCCGCATAAAAGCAGAATTGCCGCAAACAGTAAGGTAAACAATATTTTCTTCATAATTTACGGCAACTCCTTTCTCTTACTTGATAACTACATTGTCCTTGCCAAGAACATTGTTCAGTTCCTGGATCATCCGTTCATCCAAGGTACATTTTGTGCCACGGCGTTGTTTGGTGTCCGCAAAATAGACGACAACATTGGATTTTCCCGGGAACATATTGAGAATAGCCTTCACTTTTCCAAACAAAGGTCCTTCCTCTGAGGGCAAGCGCAGATACAGCGTAGCAGATTCCAAAACCTGCGCACGAACAGTTGCATCCTCAGACGGCTTCCCATCTGCGTAATCGGAGATAGGCCGAGCGCGGTTAACAACGATCTGAGGGTCCTTATCATCCCGAATGGAAAAGCGTCCCACGATCACAACCGCAGCGTTCTCTTTTAAATAGTTTCCATACTGACTCAAGGTATTTGAGAATGCCAGCATCTCAATAGATGCTGTATCATCTTCCAGCGTAACATAAGCCATTACGGAGTTATTGCGTGTTGTCTTCATTTTCAGCGACTGAACAACACCAGCAACACTGACGATTTGGTCATCCTGATAGGGACATTCCTCATCCATCAATGTAGCAATAGGTACAACATGGGTATTTTTAAGATAGGCTCTGTAATCATCCATGGGGTGGCCCGAAAGATAGATGCCGGTAGTTTCTTTTTCCATCAACATCCGGTCTCCGGGTGATAACTCATCCAACTCAGGAATGTCAATAGATGCAGCCTTATCCGTGCCTTCCAGCATAGAAAACAGTCCCATCTGTCCATCCACGTTTCTTTTTCTGGACGCGGAAACGCTGTCCATAACCAGGTCGTAAACCGCCAGCAATGAACTGCGATGATGGCCAAAGCAATCCATTGCGCCGCACTTGATAAAGTTTTCAACCGCCCGCTTATTGAGTTCACCTTCACCCATTCGTTGCACAAAGTCCTCTAGGGATTTGAACGGGCCGCCTTCTTCCCGCTTGGCAACCATGCTGCGAATAAGGCCTCTGCCAACATTCTTCACAGCGCCCATGCCAAAGCGGATATACTCCCCTTCTACAGTAAAGCTATCGAAGGAACTATTGATATCCGGCGGAAGTGTTTCAATGCCCATTGCCTTACAGGCAGCAATATAGCCGGAAACCTTTATAGAATCGTGAAGAACAGAAGTCATCAAAGCTGCCATATATTGCCGGGGATAGTGACATTTCAAATATGCAGTTTGATAGGAGACCATAGCATAGCAAACAGCATGTGCCTTATTAAATGCATAGTTTGCAAAGTCAACGATTTCATCATAGATGGACTGTGCAGCAGACTCGGATATGCCATTATGAACACAGCCGGGAATGCCCTGCTCAGGATCACCATATACAAAGACTTGCCGTTCTTGCTCAATAACCTTCTGCTTCTTCTTGGAAATCGCTCTGCGGATATTATCCGCTTGTCCCATTGTATAACCTGCCAAAGAACGGAATATTTCAATAACCTGTTCCTGGTAAACAATACACCCATAGGTGACCTTCAAAATCGGCTCCAACATAGGAGTCTTATACTTGATTTTCTTGGGGTCGAATTTATTCGCAATAAAAGTAGGAATAGAATCCATAGGGCCGGGGCGGTAAAGTGCAACGATAGCCGTAAGATCTTCGATGGAAGTAGGCTTCATATTCACACAAACACCGGTAATGCCCGCAGATTCCAGCTGGAAAACGCCGGAGGTTTTTCCTTCAGCAAGCATCGCAAAGGTTTCAGGATCGTCATCCGGCACCTTATCAATTGCAAAATAAGGATCCACTTTCCTGATTTGCTGTTGGGCATCCTCAATAACCGTCAGGTTTCGCAGACCCAAAAAGTCCATTTTGAGAAGTCCGAGCTCCTCAATAGTCGTCATTGTATACTGAGTCACAACGGTGCCGTCATTGCTGGAAAGGGGCACATAACTGCACACCGGATCAGCCGTAATTACAACGCCTGCGGCGTGGGTGGAGGTGTTGCGGGGCATACCTTCCAAAGACATGGCCGTATCGATCAGCAGTTTTATCTGCTCATCTCCGTCGTACATCTCTTTAAGCTTGGGAGAAATCTCCAATGCATCCTTCAGCGTAAGGTGAAGAGGTGTGGTAGGCACCAGTTTTGCAACAATATCCGTTTGCGCATAGGACATATTCAGCACCCGGCCCACATCACGGATAGCACCTCTGGCAGCCATTGTACCAAAGGTAGCGATCTGCGCAACACGGTCAGCACCGTATTTACGGGTGACATAGTCGATAACTTCCTGCCGCCGCTCCTGGCAAAAGTCCGTATCAAAGTCAGGCATCGATACTCGCTCAGGATTTAAAAAGCGCTCGAAAATCAATGCATATTTCATCGGGTCCACTTCCGTAATATGCATGCAGTATGCAACAATGGAAGCTGCACCGGAACCACGACCGGGGCCGACGGGAATGCCATTATCCTTTGCATAACGGATAAAGTCCCAAACGATCAGGTAGTAATTCACATATCCCATGCGGCTAATAACGCCGATCTCGTACTCGAGCCGTTCCAGGTATGCACTCGGCATATCCGGATAACGCTCCTGAAAGCCATCCATGCAAAGTTTACGGAAGTAGCTTTCGCTGGTAAAGCCTTCCGGCACCGGGAAGGAAGGCAAATGATACTGGTTGAAAACAAACTCCAAATTACAGCGGTCTGCAATTCGTTTTGTGTTCTCAAATGCCTCATCGCATCCGGGGAAAAGGCTTCGCATTTCCTCTTCGCTTTTCAGGTAGAACTCATCCGTCTGGAATTTCATCCGGTCAGGATCGCTCAGCGTCTTTCCGGTCTGCACACACAGCAGAATATCCTGCATCTGTGCATCTTCCCTGCGCAGATAGTGGGCATCGTTTGTTACAACAAGGGGGAGACCGGTTTCTCTGGCAAGGCGCATAATGCCTTGGTTAACCACTCTTTGTTCCGGAATGCCGTGATCCTGCAATTCCAAATAGAAATTGTCCGGTCCAAAAATATCCGCCAAGGTAGTAGCGTGGCGCAGAGCCGCGTCATAATCTTCATCCATCAAGCTGTGGCTGACAGCACCGGCAAGGCAAGCAGAAGTTGCAATCAAACCTTCATGATATTTACGGAGCAGATCCAGATCCACTCTGGGCTTACCGTAAAAGCCATTAATAAAGGCTTGGGAAACCAACATACACAAATTCTCGTAACCGGTTCTGTCCTTGCACAAAAGGACCAAATGATAAGACTCATTATCAATGCCATGAATTCTGTCGTCCATTCGACGTCGGGCGACATAAACTTCACAACCGATAATGGGCTTAATACCTGCTGCTTTCGCCGCTTTATAAAAGTCAATACAGCCATACATAACGCCATGATCTGTAATGGCAATGGCATCCTGACCAAGCTCCTTTACCCGGTCCATCATAGAGCCAATGCGGCAAGCACCATCCAGGAGGCTATATTCTGTATGAACATGAAGATGTACAAAACTCATTGTTCTGCCTCCTGAGCTAATTTCAGCAACTTTTGTATTCTATGATTCATTGCCGGCTTTGAAATGGGCGGTTCCATCATAGATGCCAATTCTGTCAACGATGCTTCCGGATTGTTTTCCCTGGCTGTGGCCGCCTGCAGAAGTTTGCCGGGTAAATGTTCAAGGATGCCCTTATGCCTAAGGATACGGATCGCTGCCAGTTGTTCCTGGGCTGCTTCCACAACCTTGGAGGTATTGGCATCATCACAGTTGCATCGCCGATTGACTTTATTATTCATTTCCTTTTCCAGCTTTGCCTCCATAATGCCCATTGAGGCAACGGGAGCGCCAAGAAAGATAAGGAAATCAGAAATCTGATCACTTTGCTTTAAGTAAAGGACACGGCTGCCGCCGCGTGTAGCTGTTTTGGGAGAAAAGCCCATAGCATCCTCAACTAAAAT
The DNA here is from genome assembly GCA_045122735.1 of Faecousia sp. Taxonomy (GTDB): domain Bacteria; phylum Bacillota; class Clostridia; order Oscillospirales; family Oscillospiraceae; genus Faecousia. The sequence continues at coordinate 101,299 of JBGVHZ010000046.1, read as the reverse complement.
ATTTGCTTCTTTGGCAACACTTTGATGAGTAGTTGCAAGTTCCATATGGTATCCCTTGCCAGGGTCGGTTACAGATCCACCGGCAAGAAAGGCACCACGCAAAAAAGCGATTCGGCAGCACTCTTCCTCTACGATTGGGAAATTAATATGCAACGCAAGGGTATCATTGGCATCAAAACCATAGGATGCCATAATTTTCTGAATGCTGTCCTTCCGTGTAATTTGGAAATTAAGTTTCCCCAAAGTCTCCTCGTCAGGCATACTATCAAAGGAAACATTAAATGCTTTCTTAAAAAGTTTGGGTAAAATGGCAGCAAATTCCCGACTTTCCGTAATAATGCGAATACTTTCAGAATGGAAGCTGTTGCAAAAAAGCAAAATACCGAAGCATTCTGCCAGCGCACAGCAGTTCTTCTGTGAAAACACCTTTGCCATTTCCGCCTTTGCATTCCCGGAAAACGAAATCGCCATTTTCTCCCCTCCCTTTCATTACCAAATACGAACCTCCGGTTCTAACCGAATACCGGATCTTTCAAATACAATGTTGGAAACCTCCGAAAGGAGTTTCTTGACATCATCCGCTGTCGCGCCGCCCAAATTAACTGCAAATCCTGCGTGCTTTTGGGAAATAGCTGCACCACCAATTTGGAAACCTCGCAATCCCGCTTGATCAATTAGCGCTGCGGCATAACCTCCAACGGGTCTTTTAAACACAGATCCAGCAGAAGGCAGATCCAGGGGTTGAGAACCAGATCGCTTTTTCATCAGTTCCTGCATCTTTCCCCTAATTTCAGCCTCAGGTGCAGGCGTAAGTGCAAAAACACCAGATAGGACAATATCGTCTGATTCTTCCAGTACGCTATGGCGGTAGGAAAATTCCATCTGCTCAGCTGTCAATGTACGAAAATTGCCCTTACGGTCCATCACATCGACCTGCGTACAAACCTGGCAAATCTCTCCACCATAGGCACCTGCATTCATATAAATACCGCCGCCAACTGTTCCGGGAATGCCATGGGCAAATTCCAAGCCGGAAAGTCCAAGCCCCGCAGCAAAAAGTGCCGCCCTTGTCATCGTCACGCCAGCCGCAACACGGATATGTGTTTCATCCAGTTGCTCCATTCCGCCCATACAATCCTTCAGGCAGATCACAAGAGAATCCATACCTTCATCAGGAGCCAGCACATTGGTTCCTGCACCCAATATAACAGTTTTAATGTCCATTAATCCGGACTGTTTTAACAAATTTGAAAGTTCTTCCCCACTTTTAGGGAACGCCATGATCGCAGCAGGGCCCCCAATTCTAAAGGATGTGTGCTTTGACATCAACTCATTAGCAACAATCTCCAAATCAGGAAGAATTCTTCTGATTTTATCATAAAATTCGGTCATTTTCATCATAAACTCCTCCGGGCGTATGATTAGTTACAGTATAGCATAATCACGATAAAATTGCAATTATTACTAGCATATTTTGCATAATTTCTTCTAAAACAAAAGGCGCGGCATCTGATCATCAGATGCCGCGCAAACTATATGTAAAATTACTTTTCAACGATCTCCAGGATCTCCATGGGGCAGGCCTTTACGCAGATGCCACATGCAATGCACTTAGTGGTTGTGCCGCCTTCGGGTGCTACCATAACCTTCATGGGGCAGGCCTCAGCGCACTTGCCACAAGAGGTGCAGAGCTTCTTATTGATCATATATACACCGGTCTTGGGATTTTGGGTAATAGCACCAGCCTCACAAACCTTAGCGCACTTACCACACTGAATACAAGTCATAGGCTTTGCACCAGTGCCCTTCGCCACAATCTGGATGCAGCTCAGATCCTGATTGAATTCCTTATAAAACGCAGTGGAGCAAGCACGAACGCACTCTAAGCAAGCCATGCACTCTGCGGTTTTTTTGACCATCAACTTCTTCATAATAAAAAGTCCTCGTTTCTTTTTATATTTCCAACTTATTATACAGGCTAACCGACAAAATAGCAATGGTAAATTTTGTTTTTTTCTCTACATTTTTTCTGACTAACACAGGCAACATTGGAAATACTACAAATGAAGTTCTACTTCAGGAGGTTTTCCATGAGAAAAATTGCTGTATTCCTTTTGGCGGCTATGGTCTGCCTTAGCTTTGCAGGCTGCCGCAGCAACATGGAGGTGGAGCCTTTGGACACGACCGCACCTGCGACGCAGCCCATTACCACTCCCCCTGCAACCACCATTCCCGACACCTTTGACGATATGGCCAACATTCCCGATCCCAGTGTGGATAACGACACCCTACAGGATCTGATCCCGGGTGAAGAAATGAATGGCGCAAAGTAAGGGATACCCGGGAAATCCCGGGTACATATCAAAGATACTGCTCCCAATCGAGGCTTACATTTCCATCATCATTGACAATACAGGGAATTCCTATTCCACCGTTGTCTTTCACTGCTTTAAAGATATCAAGCGAATCTCTTAAACAAAGAAACTCTTTCAGATTCTTCAGCTCGTCATTAAATTCAAGAAACACATAATCTACGCCGGCCTTATCCAGATCCTCTCTGCACTGTACACAATCCTTGCAGAGCATACTACCGTAAATTTTAAGCATATCTACCTCACAAAACTGTAATATAACGACTCATGTTCTTTTTTATCCGCTCAGCAGATTGGAGTGCTGCCTCAGTGAAGGTCTTTTCACCTTCCCCTTCTTTCCAGGCACCAAGAATAGAGCTTCCAACACAAACTGCCGCGCCGTGGCCAAGATTATCAAATGCTGCAGCGCAATTTTTGGCATTGGCGTTAGAAGAATCAAAGCCATCAATTAAGATAAATAAATATTTAAATTTGCTGCGTAAGTTTAGCAGGCTGGTGCTATTAGTAGCCGAAGCCATAACACCAAGGGAGCAAAAACCACTCCGGCCAAGGTTAGGCTCTGCGAGTCGGTTGATAAGGTCCGCCTGGGCCATATGCACAAGTCTTCCACCTGTGATAAGGTCCTGCATTTCAGGACCACTCTTGTTACCCGTGCGTACAACTGCAAATAAGCCTTTGTCAGTCTTCTTTTGCGCAACATAGGGTTTCACTGCATCGGTTCCGATGAATTGAGAAAGAATAAGGCTATCAAACTGCCAGGGGCAATTCTCACCTAACAGGATTTGTGCATAATTGTTTGCAGCCTGAGCTGTCAAAGCTTCCGGCGCATTCATAAGCGTATAGTAGCCCTGTTTCCTTGCTTGATTAAGTAAAGATGATAAGACCGCAATGCCATCGGCGCCGTAAATAGCAAATTCTGAAAAATTAAAACGCACTGCAGGAACCACATCCCGTAATGCATCCATCAATTCAACAGCATACCGACCAAAAGCTTTCAGAAAGCTCTTTTCCTCCGCAAGAATGGACTCAGGAATCAAAGATACGTCCATTTGAAAATCAAGTACAATCGGGCATTTCATTTTACGAATTTTGCTTTGCAAACGATCAATAGACATACAACCGCCCCCTTTATGTTTATAATACCATATATTTCCATATGTGCAATGGAAAACCTTTCACATTTTTATCTTACCTTCTCAGGGCATACTAAAGAAGAAAGGAGGGAGCAAAATGCATGTGAAAGGTTTGGCTTTGACGCTGGGTGTGGGTGCGGCAATCGGCGCTGTTGCTGTAATGATGATGCCTAAAAGCAATCCCACCAGAAAGCTCGCAGTAAAGGCCGCTCAGAAAGTGGAGGACGCCGCCTGGAGAATTTCTGATAAATTAAGTGATGAATGGAATTTCTAAAAAAGCGGTGAGTTTCAGCATGAAACTCACCGCTAATATTATTGGGTCTGCAGTTGCACTTCCCCACCGTCCACATATGCGTGGATGGCAGAAATCGGGACCTCAAAAGAATCAATAATGCGCTCACTAATGGGATCTTCCAAAAGACGCTGAATGGTTCTGCGAAGATTTCTTGCGCCATAAGTCATAGAATAGGCTTCCTGCACAAGTTTCTGCCGCACATCCTCTGTCCAAGTGAATATCAAGCTGCGATTTTCCAAAGAAGTACGAAGCTCTTCCAGCATAATATCTGCAATGCCAAGGAAGTTTTCTTCTGTCAGATGGTTAAAGGTAATAATATCATCTACCCGGTTGATAAACTCAGGGCGAAGGAACTCGCGAAGGGCTTTCATCGTCTTTTCTTTTACCATATCCTGACCGGTGCGGCCGAAACCAACACCGCCCACACGACCCTCAGAGCCGGCATTGGAGGTCATAACAATAATAGTATTCTCGAAATTGACAGTCCTACCCTGTGCATCAGTGATACGCCCGTCATCCAAAACCTGCAAAAGCACATTAAGCACATCCGGGTGTGCCTTTTCAATTTCATCAAAAAGCACAACGCTATAGGGACGGCGACGAATTTTCTCTGTCAACTGACCAGCTTCGTCATATCCAACATAACCAGGAGGAGAACCAATGAGTTTGGACACGGTATGCTTCTCCATAAATTCGGACATATCCAGCCGGATAAGAGAATCCACACTGTCGAACAGATCGTTTGCAAGGCATTTGACAAGTTCTGTCTTTCCCACACCGGTCGGACCAACAAAAATAAAGGAAACAGGCTTTTTCTTGGGGCTGATTCCCACCCGATTGCGGCGAATTGCTTTGCTTACGGCATCAACCGCCTCGTCCTGTCCTACAATATGGCTACGGAGTCTGTCAGAAAGGCCCTTTAGTTGTTCATATTCCTGGGCTTTGATTTTACTTGCAGGAATCTTGGTCCAAAGTTCAATGATGCGGGCCAAGTTCTCCATGGTTACCGCAGGAGCAGGAACTTTTTCAAGCACTTCAATTTCTGTGGCAATATTGCAAAGGCGACTGCGGATGGTAGCAAGACGCTCATAATGCTCATTTTCCGTATCTTCCGTGAGCATACGCAGTTCCAGCTCATAGTCATCCCGTTCTTTTTTCAGCTCTGCCAGACGAGAAATTTCCTTACTGCACAGATTAAGATCAGAACAGGCTTCATCCAAAAGGTCAATGGCCTTATCGGGAAGGTAGCGGTCAGTGATATATCTTTCAGACAAAATCACGCACTGACGGGCAATTTCCGGACTAACAGTAACGCCATGGAATGCAGAATAATTTTTCGCAATGCCCTGCATGATCTGGCAGGCTTCCTCAATGGTAGGCTCCGCAACAATGACAGGCTGGAATCTACGCTCCAGGGCAGCATCCTTCTCAATATGCTTTCGGTACTCATTAAAGGTTGTGGCTCCGATCAGCTGCACCTCACCCCTGGAAAGAGCGGGTTTCAGAATATTGCCGGCATTCATAGAACCTTCTGCGTCACCCGCACCAACTAAGTTGTGAACTTCGTCAATAACAAGGATGATATTGCCGCATGCCTTGATCTCGCTGATCAAGCTCTTCATTCTGCTTTCAAATTGTCCTCTGAACTGAGTGCCGGCGACAAGGGCGGTCAAGTCAAGCAAAAAGACCTCTTTATCCCGAAGTTTGTAAGGCACATCGCCGGTAGCGATTCTTTGGGCAAGTCCCTCAGCAATTGCTGTTTTACCGACGCCAGGCTCGCCGATCAGGCAGGGATTGTTTTTCTGACGGCGATTGAGGATCTGGATGACCCGTTCCGTTTCCACATCTCTGCCGATAACTTTATCCAGTTTTCCTTCCCTTGCACGGCCGGTCAAATCCATACAGTAGGCATCCAGAAATTTATGCTTTTTGCTTTTCTTCTTATCCCCATCTTTGGGTTCTTCTGTCGGCTGGGTCTTCTCGGGAAGGTTCTCAGAGGACATATTCCCCATCAATTGGTTGAGCATAGGAAAAGTTGCAGTTCGTCCATCTGCTTCCTCATCCTCATCTTGTCCGGCATTTTGCGCAAACATGCTGCTCATTTCATCGCTCAAAACTTCCAGGTCATCATCAGAAAAACCCATCTGTTTAACCGCAGCATCTATTTGCGGAATACCCAGGCTTCTTGCGCATTTCAGGCAATAACCCTCGTTCATTGTAACGCCACCTTCCACCTTTGTGATGAAAACGACGGCAATATTTTTCTTGCATTTTGTACACAATTTAGGTTGCATACGCATTCCCTCCTTGGGGGTAATTTTGACATTATTATAATAAAGTCTTCTTGCTATTTGGCAAAGAAATTGTGAACATCACAGGGTTGGAATACATTCAAATTTCTCTACACCATCATCATACCAAAGATGGGTCATATAAAGACCGCCTGGGGGCACCGTAGGGCCTGCAGCGGTACGATTTCCATCCTGCAAAATCTTGCCGATTTCTTCAGGAGATATCTTACCTTCTGCGCAGTAAACGACTGTTCCTGCCATAGCGCGGGCCATGTTATAGAGAAATCCATTGGCGCAAACGCGAAGCTCAATCAGGTTATCTCGCCGTTCTACCTGGTAATAGTATACAGTACGAACAGTGGATTTAACATCGGTACCAACGCTGCGAACTGCGGCAAAATCGTGGGTGCCTACAAATTGATCTGCCGCTGCTTGCATGATCTTTTCGTCCAAATGTTTGGGGTAAAACCACGCTCTGTTTACCAAAAATGGGTCCTTGACTCGGGAGTTATAGATCTTATAGGTATACTCCTTCCGTACACAAGAACCGATTGCATTGAAATCTTCATGCACATCAAAGGCTTTGGTAACGACAATGTCCGCAGGCAGATGCGTATTTAAAGCATAAGGAAGACGCTCACAAGGAATTGTCGATGTTGTGCGAAAATTAGCAACATAGCACTTTGCATGTACGCCCGCATCGGTGCGCCCGCACCCGGTCACATGGACGCTATGGCCAACCACCATAAAGATGGCCTTCTCAAGCGTCTGCTGCACTGTTGCCAGGTTCTTCTGCGTCTGCCACCCGTGATAGGCTGTTCCCTCATAAGTCAAAAATAAGGCAATGTTTCGCATTGTTACCTCACAAGCCGAATACATTCAGGGCAATTACGCCTCCCAAGAGGATGATCATCCCTGCAAAAGAGAATAAATCTGCCCGTTTATATCTCAAAATTTTCATCTTTGTGCGTCCTTCCCCACCCTGATAGCAACGGCACTCCATCGCGGTTGCCAGCTCATCCGCCCGGCGGAAAGCGCCAATAAACAATGGTACCAAAATAGGAATAAGGGCCTTTGCGCGAGAAAGAAGACTTCCATTTTCAAAGTCAGCACCACGCGCTTTTTGCGCAGACATAACTTTATCCGTCTCTTCGATCAATGTCGGAATAAACCGAAGCGCAATGCACATCATCATTGACAATTCATGGACAGGCAAACGGATTGCCTTCAAAGGCTTCAGTAAGGATTCCAGTCCATCCGTCAATGCGATTGGAGATGTTGTATAGGTCAGCAAAAAAGTGCCGGAGATCAGCATCAAAATGCGGATAATCATAAATGCCGCATGCTTAATTCCCTCTAAGGTGATCGTTAATCCCCAGAAGGATACGATCTTCGTGTCACCATCCGTCAAAAACAAATTCAGCAGACCGGTAAACACCAAAATAAAGACCAATGGTTTCATACCCCGCAAAATTGCTTTAACAGGAATGGTAGAGATCCAGATGACCACTGCGAGAAACACGAACATCAACGCATAGGAAATATAGTCAACAGCCAGAAACAAACAAACGATGTAAGCCGCCAAACTAAGAAGCTTCGTACGGGGATCAAGTCTGTGGATAAAGGAATTTCCCGGGAAATACTGACCCAGCGTAATGTCTTTAAGCATTCTGCTCTCCTCCCTTCCCTGCGGTTAGTTGGGAAACAGCTGCTTCCTGAGTATAGACAGGTGTAACATTTAAGCCTGCTTTTTTAAGTGCCAGAAAAACTTGCGTGACTTCCGGGATATCAAGGCCCATCTCCAGCAGTTCGTCTGCACGGGCAAATACTTCATCTGGCGTTCCATCCATTGCAAGGTGGGACCCATTCATCACCAAAAGGCGCTGCGTAAGCTTCGCCACATCATTCATACTGTGGCTGATCATCATAATTGTGGCGTTTTTTGCTTCTCGGTATGCCTGAATATTCTGCAGGATTTCTTCACGGCCCTGAGGGTCAAGTCCAGCTGTCGGCTCATCCAAAATGAGGACCTGTGGCTCCATCGCAATAACGCCTGCAATCGCTACGCGTCGTTTTTGGCCTCCTGACAAGTCAAAAGGAGATGCGTTAAGCTGTTCTTCCGTTAGACCGACAAATCCAGCCGCCTGTCGCACTCTGCGATCGATTTCCTTAGGGTCAAGACCCATATTTTTCGGTCCAAACGCAATATCTTTATAAACCGTTTCTTCAAAAAGCTGATACTCAGGGTACTGGAAAACCAGGCCAACACGGAAACGCGTTTGACGGGTCGTGGCTTTATTCTCCCATATATCCTTACCATCCAGCATAACAGTGCCGGATGTCGGTTTTAATAAGCCATTCAAGTGCTGAATCAATGTGGATTTACCGGAACCGGTATGGCCGATAATGCCCACAAACTCGCCCTGTTCTACAGAAAAGGACACATCATCCAACGCAATATGTTGGAAAGGTGTTCCAATGCTGTAGATGTGGCTTAAATTCCTAACTTCTAAAATCGGTGCCAATTTTCTATCCTCCAGTGTCCAAACCTTTCAGGCTTTTCCTTTAAAAGCCTCCAAAAGTGTCTGCGCACAATCTTCTGCGCTTAATCTATCAAGGGGCAAGGAATACCCCAGTTCATTCAGCGCATAACAAAGCTCCACCGTTTCCGGTGCACGAAGTCCAATTTGATGCAGCTTATCTACCTGGCAGAAGACCTGCTTAGGTACACCGTCCAAGTGAACTTCACCTTTATGCAGCACGACCACTCTGTCTGCCTGTGCCGCTTCGTCCATATGGTGGGTGATCAAAATCACAGTGATTCCTTTTTCCCGGTTCAGCCGCAGAACAGTGTCCATCACTTCTTTGCGACCCTTTGGGTCCAGCATTGCCGTCGGCTCATCTAAAACAATACACTTCGGCTCCATTGCAATAACACCCGCTATTGCAACCCGTTGCTTCTGTCCGCCGGAAAGCAAATGGGGGGCGTGCTTACGGTATTCATACATCCCCACTTGCTTTAGAGCATTGTCCACTCGCTGACGAATGGCAGGACTGGCAATGCCCAAATTTTCAGGTCCAAACGCCACATCTTCTTCAACCACATTTGCAACGATCTGGTTGTCCGGATTCTGGAAAACCATACCAATATGGCGGCGGATCGCAATTAGCTTATCGGGGTCTGATGTATTGAGTCCAAACACAGAAACACTACCGCCGCAAGGAAGCAATATGGAGTTAAAATGTTTGGCAAGCGTGGATTTTCCGCATCCATTTCCGCCCAAAACAGCAACAAAACTGCCTTCCTTGATTTGAAGATTCAAGTCCTCAAATACGGCAACGCCGGGCGTGTTATCCACGCCCGGATAGGTGTATGCCAAATGTTCAACGCAAATTTGCTCTTTCAAAACAATCCCTCCGTCAAGGAGTCCATCTGCCGGTGGAGCCACAAGGCAAAACAAACCCTGTAGACTTCACAGGCAGGCCCAGTTCACCCACTTGGGTAATGCCGCCAAATTTATCTCCAAATGCCACATCGGCAGCGTAGCCAACAGCACTGGGAGCAAGACCTGTGGTGTAAGAATTGATGATCACAAACAAAGGATTATCCGTCAGCAGTTTGGCTGTTTCCAGCAAGAAGGGGTAAAAGCTTGTCTCCATCTTCCAAATCTCACCGCTGGGTCCCCGACCATAGCTGGGAGGATCCATAATAATGCCATCATATCTACGGCCACGGCGGATCTCCCGCTGAATAAACTTAGCGCAATCATCCACGATCCAATGAATAGGTCTATCCGCGAGGCCGGAAGACTTAGCATTTTCCTTTGCCCAAGCCACCATACCTTTAGATGCATCCACATGGTAAACCTCTGCGCCGCCTGCCGCTGCAGCAAGCGTGGCACCGCCTGAATAGGCGAAGAGGTTTAGAACGCGTACCGGACGCCGGGCATCCGCAACCTTTTGCCGAATAAAATCCCAGTTTGCCGCCTGTTCGGGAAATACACCGGTATGCTTAAAATTCATAGGCTTTACATTGAAGGTCAAGTAGTCCTTATAACGAATTTGCCAAAACTCCGGCAAGTGGTGATCAGACCAGTGACCGCCACCTGTGTTAGAGCGAATATACCGGGCATCGTACTTTTTCCAAGCGGTATCCCTTCTGGGTGTTTCCCAGATCACTTGCGGGTCGGGACGCACAAGGAAGTACTCTCCCCAACGCTCCAGCCGCTCACCGGCTGTTGCGTCCAACAATTCATAATCATTCCATTCATCAGAAATCCAACGCATTTTTCTCTCCTAAATTTACGGTGCAGGATCAATTCCCTCTCCACCGTTCTCTGTGCCCGGAGTATCAGGTCCAGTCGGATGACTGTGCACGAACTCCTCCCAAGCTTCTTTTGTGTGGACCGGACAAACGACATAAGGAGCAGCTACACTTTGGTGGACATCGTCCTTGAAGCCCTTGAACACGAGGTCATTGCCCTTACTATCCACACTGTAAACGAAGTTATTGGTCTTATATTCATCACGCAAGCCGTGGTTATATGCCTTCTTAATCGCATTGATTTGATCAGCAGTCAGTTTCACCAAGGCCTGCTCGGAAACCACCACAGTGGGATCAACAGCTGCAAAGTTAGCGCAGTATTCATTTGCAACGCCACCGCCGCTACAATAAGAAATCATTACGTGCTGGTCACAGCTTTCCTTGGGAACGTCATCCTGGTAAACCCAAACTTCATAAATTCTTGAAAGGTCACCGGCAACGGTTCTGACATCCGCTTTGCAGGCATCCGTTGCCAGTTTTCCGGATTCCAGGCACACTTCAATTTTTGCCATATTCTTTGTGTTATAAAGGGCTATATCGCGCTTACCCGTATGCAGCGGCCCCATAACCTTCTTAAATAGTTGGTTTGCCGGGCTCTGTCCACTGATGGTAGAAATGGTATCAGGATAGTCAAATCCGGCCCACACAGCTGCGGTGTAGTACCCGGTATAGCCGCAAATCCAGCGGTCGTAGTTAGACTCAGTCGTACCTGTCTTGCCAGCAGTTGTAATGCCGTAAGCGTTTTGAAGGTTAGCCTCGATACCGGTACCTACCTGCATGGCCCGTACCAAGCAGTAATTCATATAGTTTGTTGCTTTTTCGCCCAAAATCTTGCGGCTGTCCTGCTCATTGTACAGCACTTCATTTCCGTTACTGTCAAACACCTTCGTATAGCTGCGGGCTTCTCTGTAAACGCCACCATTGGGGAATGTAGCAAAAGCTGCAGCCATTTCACGGACAGTAACGCCGTAGGTCTGGGCGCCCATAGCAAGCGGTGCAGAGTTATTGTCCTTGCCGTCAATAAGGGTAGTAAGGCCAAATTTCTCTGTTGCATACTCGTAACTGATATCGTAACCATTGATATCCTCGTTCACAAGTTCCAGGGCACGGACAGCAATGGTGTTGGCAGAAGATGTGATACCATGCAGAACAGTGCGGCTGTAGGAGAATTTTCGGTCACTGTTTCTCGGATAATATCCGCCGCTTGAATAATAAACATAGGGCAGATCAGTCAAAACAGTTGCAGGAGAAAATGCGCCGGTCTCAAAGCCAACAGAATAAATGGTGATCGGCTTAATAGAAGAACCAGACTGTCTTTTGGATTGGGTAGCTCTGTTCTGACCAAAGATCTCAGTCTTGGGTCCTACACCACCGGCAATACCTGCAATATCACCGGTCTCATTATCAATAACAACGATTGCAGATTGGAGCTGAGCACCACCACGGTATGCAGGGATCTGCGACAGATCGCTGTAGATCTTGTCGACCTGTTTCTGCACATCCATATCCATTGTAGAATAAATAGAATAGCCGCCCCGTTTTACTTTTTCAAGATAAGCACGGATGTTGTTGCTGTTGATCTCCAGTTTGTCTCTTTTGATCATATCATAGACAACATCCATAATGACTGTCTCTGTGTGGTAGTTATAGCCGCCGGCAACTTTTGTGACAGAAATTTCGTTCTGGCAATGGGGGCAATAATACTTTCCGTTACTAGTGGCCAGGGTGCTTACAACATCCTTATAGCCACAGGTCTCATTCTCGCATCGTGCCATAGTATCTTCAAAGTCAATGCCCCATTTGAGGTTCAATTCTCGATTGATCTCCACCTGGTATTCTTCTTCTGTCAACCAACCTTGATCACGCATCGCCGTCAAGATAACTTTGGTTCGACGGATATTGTTGTCCCGATTCTGGTAGGGATCAAAATAAGTGGGGCTATTGGTGATTGCAATGATACTTGCGCATTCTGCCGCATTCAGTTTTTCTACTTCTTTGCCATAATAGGCTGCAGCTGCAGAACGGACACCCCAACGGCTCTGGCCCAAGTAGATAACATTCAAATAGTATTCAAGAATTGTTTCTTTGTCGTAGTTCTTCTCCATCTGGGTCGCCTGAAAAATTTCGAGCACCTTCCGCTGAACGGTAACGCTGGGATTGCCAAAAGTATTCTTAACAAGCTGCTGCGTAATACTGGAACCGCCAACGGAAGAATCACCGAAGAACATTCTGGCGCAGGCCTGGATCGTGGTGATCCAGTCAACGCCCTGATGTCGGTAGAACCGATGGTCTTCAATGGCAATCGCCGCATTGATCATATGCTCCGGAATATCCTCATAATTGGCCCAGTCCCGGTTAACAGAGGAGTCGATCTTCTGTTGGATCTGAATTTCTCCATCACCGTCAATATAGAAGATGGTAGAATTCATATCCAGGGCCAAATCAGACAGATTTAGGTTAGCCTGGGGCAATATGTCATCTTCCAAATAATCGCCCAGGATCGTAGCAAATACAAAACTGCAAATCGCAACGATCAAAAACACCGTAACTGCAGCACCCAGTAAAACCTTAAATGCAGCAAAAATACCTCTCCAAATTTTATAAAGGGTACGAAGCAACTGGTCAGGCTTCCACTCCTGTCTATTTACATTTCTCTTATTTTCAGAGCCAAACATTCTATATTACCTCCATTCGACACAGAGAAAATTAACGCATTTGTTATAAGCGCATAGCTTTACGCATAGGATTATAGCATACATTGCGAGAAAACGAAAGAACTATTTTTTAATATTCCGTGAATTCTGGCAATCGCCGCCTTAAAAATTAAAATAGTTTTTACAAACTGAGCGGAAATTATTTGTATGGTTTGCCAAATACGCCCTGTCCCCCTTGATTTCTGTATATCCAGCAGTTAAAATGAATACATCAATCCAAGGGAGGGAATATTATGATCGATCATTATGGTTCCGACTTTATAACCATTGTTGATGAAGACGGAGAAGAATATGAGCTGGAAGTGCTGACCTCCGTCGAGTACAACGGACAGACCTATATGGCAGTTATTCCGGCAGGCTATGAAGAGGCTGATCCGGAAGTAAGCATTCTGAAATCGGTTGAAGAGGACGGAGAACCAATTCTCTGTGCTATTGAAGACGAGCAAGAGCTGGAGGATGTTTACAATTATATTATGGATAAGCTCTACGACGAGGATGAAGAATAAGCGCGGCCTGCTTGGTTCGTATCGTGTCCTTTTGGACCCACATTAATTTATAGGGATGTTCGTTTCTCTGCCGGATTGCAGACCTCCCGTCCCCGCTTTGACGGTGCGACGGACGTTGGGAGCAGCTAACGCAGAGAGCTGCAACCCACCTGCCCATAGGTGCAGGTCATAACTGGATGCGTACGGCCAAAGCGGGTTTCCCGGGAAGTTTTCTTCCCGGGTTTTTATTTATTTGGAAGAAAATTCCCAAAGTTTCACAGTTTATTAAATATTTCTACTTGAAATACGCAGCAGAATAGGTTATAATACCAAAGACTTTGCGTCAAAGTTTGACAATACCATACGCAAAACGAGAGGAACTGATTACATGAGTGCATCTGATAAGAAGAAACTCCGCAAGGAGGAAAGAGTCGCTGCCATGACTGAAAAGCAGCAGCAGGCTAAAAAAGAAGCAAAGAAACTGAAAACAATGACCATTACTTTCATTGCCATTCTGGCAGTTGTTGTGGTTGCATTCGGCTGGATGCTCGTTGATAGTTATTTGAAAGTCAACGGCGTGCTTGAAAAGAAAACCATTGTTGCAACCGTAGATGGCACGGATCTGAACACCGTAGAGTTCAGCTATTATTACGCTGACGCAATTGATAATTACTATCAAAATGCGTACAACACCTACGGAACCAACACCAAGATCCTGCTGCTCTCCTATGGTCTGGATATCACCAAGCCCTTGGACAAGCAGGCTAATCCCGAAACCGGAAAATCCTGGGCCGATTACTTTATTGGCGTTGCGCTGGATAACGCAAAGAGCGATTTCGCATTGTACAACAAAGCAATCGCCGCCGGCTTTGATCCCAACAGCGAGGATGTTAACGCTATCGTCGACCAGGAAGCTAATAACCTGATGTGGAACGGCTACTTTGCCGGCTCCATCGACAACTATCTGCGCACCGTTTATTGCAATGGTGCTACTGAAAAGGGTTATTTGAATTATATTCGCCGGAACGCTGTTGCAGCTACCTACTATAATGAATATATGGACAACCTGAGCTATACTGACGGTCAGATCACCGAATATACCAAGGATCGTTACAACGAGTTCAGCTCCTTCTCTTACAACTACTACACCATTAACTATACCAAGTATCTGAACGAATCCGAAGGCACTAAGGATGCAGAGACCGGCGTTGTAACCTACACCGAGGATCAGAAGGCTGCTGCAAGAGAGGCTGCACGCAAGGACGCTGAAGCACTGACTCAGTGCAACAGCTTGGAAGCATTCAATCTGGCAATTGCCAGCTTGTCCTTCAACAAGGACCTGACCACTCCCGCTATCAGCACCGCCAGCACCGATGTTCTGTATTCTACGCTGAAGGAAGAATATGCTAAGTGGCTGGCAGAGGCTGATCGCAAGGAATTCGACGTGAAGTCCTTCCCTGTAGAGACTACTACCACTGTGGACGGCAAGGAAGTTAAGGTCGTCGATAGCTACAATGTCATTATGTACCTGTCCACCAACGAAAACGTGAAGAAGCACGGCAATGTTCGTCATGTTTTGATCCAGTTTGAGCAGAGCCTTGATGACAAGGGCAACTACACCGTTACCGACGAAGCCAAGAAGGCAGCCAAGGAAGAAGCTGAAAAGCTGTACACCGCATGGAAAGATGCCGGTGCTACTAAGGCCGATTTCATCAAGATGGCAAAGGACAACAGCGATGATGCCGGTGTAACCGAGAACGAAGGTCTTTACGAAGATATCCATCCCTCTTCCCAGTATCTGACACAGTTCCGCGACTGGGCAGTTGATGCAAAGCGGGTAGAAGGCGATCATGGTATCGTGGAAACCTCTGACGGTTACCACATTATGTACTTCGAAGGCTACAGCGATGAAACTTACAGAGATTACCTCGTAAACACCGCCATGGTCAACGAAGACATGGAAAAGTGGTATGACGGCATCCTGGAAGCAGCCGTTGCAACCCTCAAGGACACTTCCCGTCTGAAAACCGATATGGCTATGGCCCCCAACGGCTAATAACGCATAAAAATCCCCTCCTGTGGAATTCTCTTCCCAGGAGGGGTTTTATGTTTCTTAAAAAACATTGGGGGCCTTGCTTGGCTGGGTTCTGCGGGGGCGTTATAAATGGACTATTTGGTGCGGGCGGCGGAATGGTGCTTGTCCCGCTTTTAGCTCTGCTTCCCGGGCTCACAGATGATGAAATATTCCCCAGCTCTGTTGCTATCATTCTACCGATTTGTGTAGTCACTCTTGTGTTAACGCTCTCAAATACTTCATTTGCATATTTAGGTGCTCTCCCCTATCTTACCGGCTCATTTATCGGCGGCATTCTTTCCTGGAAACTGGGAAAGAAAGTCCCTGTCAAATGGCTTCACAAGCTTTTAGGTATCTTTATACTTTGGGGAGGTGTTCGGTATCTATGCTGAGTAGTTGGCCAGTTGCCATGGGAGTAGGCGTCATTTTGGGAACACTGGCAGGTCTTGGCGTTGGTGGTGGCAGTTTATTAATGATATGGCTGACATTGGTTTTGAATACACCATATCCGGAAGCCAAAATTACGAACCTGTTATTCTTTTTGCCCGGCGCCGTTATTGCGACCTATCTGAGGATAAAAGGAAAGACCATATCCATAAATAGGATATGGCCTGCTATCCTTACCGGTTGCGCCGGGGCATTGCTTGCTTACATGCTGGGGCAACATATCCGGCTATCAATTTTGAAGAAATTATTTGGTGCGTTATTACTCATTACCGGTATTCGGGAACTTCTTTACCGTCCGCGAAAGGCCAAATAACCCTCCAGAATGAGCGATGCGGCAACTGCATCCACAGTATCCTTCCGTTTCTTGCCGTGATAATTATGCGCAGACAGGATATTATGGGCTTCCACAGTTGTTCTGCGTTCATCCCACAGTTTTACAGGCAGGCCGGTGGCCTGTTCAATCTGCATAGCAAACTCCCGGCACATCTGGGCTCTGGGGCCTTCTGTGCCGTCCATATTTTTCGGGAGTCCCATTGCGATCTCTCTGACATCATTTTCTTTTGCAATGCGACAAATTTCGTTCAAGGTCTTTTCGGAATTCCGGCTATGAATTACTGTTGTAGAACCCACAATGGAACACAAAAGATCCGAAAGAGCAATGCCTGTTCTGGCATCACCGTAGTCAATGGCCATGATTTTCATAATTTTCCGCTCCTTTTGTTGCTATGCGCCCATTATAACCCAAAAAAGTCAAAAAATAAAGAAAAATATTGTTGACATGGCCCCCCGCCTGTGTTAGAATGATTCTACCTGTGAAAAAGGGCTTTTTTTATGCGTCTTTTTCAGCTTCGGAGCGGTAAATGTAGTTGACCGCTTACTAAATTTTTCATAGCCGAAGTGATACAGGGAGGCAAATTTAAGGAGGTGCCGTTATGCGCGTTAAAGTCACTTTGAGATGCTCCGAGTGCAAGCAAAGAAACTACAATTCTATGAAGAACAAGAAAAACGACCCTGACCGTCTCGAAATGAAGAAGTATTGCAGATTCTGCAAGAAGCACACCATTCACAACGAGACCAAGTAAGGAGGCTAACCATGGCAGAAGCAAAGAAAGCAAATTGGTTCAAGCGCTTCTTCGGCGGTATCGCAAGATACTTCCGCGAACTCAGAAGTGAGCTCAAGAAGGTCGTTTGGCCCACCCCCAAGCAGGTAGTTAAGAACACTCTGATTGTGCTGGCTTGCGTACTGGTTGTAGGCGCCTTTATTTGGGTGTTCGACTATGTAGCCGGTACCGGCATTGCTGCCCTTTATAACCTGAAGGGTTAAGAGGTAGTTCTATGGCTGATACTGCGAAGTGGTATGTAGTCCATACCTATTCCGGCTATGAAAACACTGTAAAAGTCACCATTGAAAAGACGATTCAAAGCCGTCAGCTTCAAGAGCAGATTCTTGCAGTGAACATCCCCATGGAAACTGTTACCGAGATCACTGAGTCCGGCGTAAGCAAGACTTATGACCGCAAGCTCTACCCCGGTTATGTTTTTGTGAAGATGGTCTACAGCGATGACACCTGGCATGTCATTCGCAATGTCCGTGGCGTTTCCGGCTTCGTCGGTGCGTCCGGCAATGAGCCTCTCCCTCTGACTGAAGACGAAGTTTATCAGATGGGTGTTGAGAAGAAGGAAATTGTTGTCAACTATGCTGTTGGCGATACTGTCCGCATCCTCGACGGTCCTCTGAGCTCCTTCACCGGTACTGTGGAGAGCATCGAGGTTGAACAGAATGCAGTCAATGTGATTGTTTCTATGTTTGGCCGTGAAACCTCTGTTGAGTTCGAGCTCGATCAGGTAGAGGTTATTTCCCAATAACGCATCGGTTCGGATTTGAGCCGTAACGTGGGAGGGGTAAAACCCCGAACAAATGCGCAATCGCGCATCATTACCACATTCTATTCAGGAGGTGCTTATTATGGCACAGAAAGTCACTGGCATTATCAAACTTCAGATTAACGCCGCTAAGGCTACCGCATCCCCCCCTGTTGGTCCCGCTCTGGGTCAGCACGGCGTAAACATCGCTGCTTTCATCAAGGAATTCAACGCTCGCACCCAGGCTATGGAAGGCTATAAGATTCCTGTTGTTATCACTGTTTATGCTGACCGCAGCTTCACCTTTATCACCAAGACCCCTCCGACTCCCCTGCTGATTATGAAGGCAATCGGTCTGTCCAAGGGTTCCGGTGCCCCCAACAAGACCAAGGTTGGTACCATCACTCGCGCTCAGATCACTGAGATTGCAAAGACCAAGATGCCCGACCTGAACGTCAACTCTCTCGAAGCCGCTGAGGCTCAGGTTGCCGGCACTTGCCGCTCCATGGGCGTCACCGTTGTTGATTGATTATTTGCTATCCGAGAAAACTGCTCGGAAATGTGGGAGGATTTTTCCGCATCACCACTATAAGGAGGATATAACAAGTGTTTAGAGGCAAAAAATATCAGGAGAGCGCAAAGTTAATTGACCGCTCTGTTCAGTATGATCCCAGCGAAGCCCTGGATCTGGTTGTGAAGGGTGCTTCCGCTAAGTTCGACGAGACCGTTGAACTTCACATCAAGTTGGGTGTTGACTCCCGTCACGCAGACCAGCAGGTTCGTGGCGCTGTAGTTCTTCCCAACGGTACCGGCAAGACCCGCCGTGTTCTGGTGTTCGCTAAGGACGCTAAGGTTGACGAAGCTCTGGCAGCTGGCGCAGACTACGCCGGTGGCATGGAACTGGTTGAAAAGATCACCAAGGAAAACTGGTTTGAGTTTGACGTGGTTGTCGCTTCCCCCGACATGATGGGCGTTGTTGGCCGTCTGGGTAAGGTTCTGGGCCCCAAGGGTTTGATGCCTTCTCCCAAGGCTGGTACTGTTACCCCCAACGTTGCTGCCGCTGTGCAGGAAATCAAGGCTGGTAAGGTTGAGTACCGTCTGGACAAGACCAACATCATCCACTGCCCCATCGGCAAGGTTTCTTTCGGCACCGAAAAGCTGACCGAAAATATGGATACTCTGATGCAGGCTGTTGTTAAGGCTAAGCCCGCTGCAGCTAAGGGTCAGTATATCCGCTCCTGCGTGGTTGTTTCCACCATGGGCCCCGGCGTCAAGGTTAACACTTCCAAGTACGCCTAATTATTAATACAAAACCGCCTGAAAGCTTGCTTTCAGGCGGTTTTCATAAGTATACCCCGGAAGGTCAATCTTCCGGGGTATATATTGTTATCCTAGGAGCAATTTATCGTCGGCTTCGTCAGAGCCGCTCGCTTTACTAAACAAAGCAAGCAATTGCTCGACCGTCAAGTTCTTCTTTTCATCACCGGAAACATCAACAACGATTTTACCATCATACATCATGATCAGCCGGTTGCCATAAGCTATGGCATCGCGCATATTATGTGTGATCATCAAAGTTGTTAGGTTGTCTCGAGAAACGATCTTCTCCGTCACTTCCAAAACCTTGGCGGCGGTTTTGGGGTCCAGGGCGGCTGTGTGCTCGTCGAGAAGCAAAAGCTTAGGTTTGCGCATCGTAGCCATTAGAAGCGTCAGTGCCTGGCGCTGACCGCCGGACAAGAGTCCTACCTTTGCAGTCATTCTATCTTCGAGGCCTAGATCAAGGATCTTCAGCATTTCCCTATATTCAGCCCGCTCTTTTTGTGTAATGCCAGGCAGCAATGTGCGAATTTTACCTCTCCTTGCAGCCAGGGCAAGATTCTCCTCAATCTGCATAGTCGCAGCAGTTCCCATCATAGGATCCTGAAAAACTCTACCAATGTACTTTGCACGCTTATGCTCGGAAAGGGCTGTTACATCAACACCATCAATGTAAATACCGCCTTCATCAACCATATAGGCACCGGATACGCAGTTAAGGAGTGTAGATTTGCCTGCGCCATTGCCGCCAATAACTGTAACAAAATCACCAGGCTTTAGATGAAGAGCAACGCCCTGAAGTGCTCTCTTTTCATTGATAGTTCCTGCATTAAATGTCTTTTTAATATCTACTATTTGGAGCATCCCGGCACCTCCTTCTTGATCTTATGATGATGGTTGGTGTTGATATTAGGAATTGTAAGGAACACAGCAACGATCGCGGCAGACATCAGCTTCAGATACTGGGAATCCACCTTCAGAAGTGTCAATACTGCCTGAATAACAATATAGTATACAATAGCGCCAAGACTTACAGCCAGCAACTTGAGAGCAAAGTTTTTGAAGAGCTTACCAAACAAAACATCACCAATAATAATTGCAGCAAGACCAATGACTATGGCGCCACGACCCATGTTGATTTCCGCATTGCCATTGTACTGTGCAAACAGTGCACCAGACAGTGCAACCAAACCGTTGGCCAGCATCAGACCGATCATTTTGTTAGCATTTGTATTAATACCCTGAGCACGAGCCATATTTTCATTGGCACCCGTTGCGCGCAAAGATGCTCCCCTCTCTGTTCCAAAGAACCAGTAAAGCACACCAATGATTATAACCGTTACAATTCCGAGCAAGAGGGGCGGATAGAAAATAATGGGTTTAGAGCCATTCAACGCCTTGCTTAAATACATAGCAGAAACCATAAGGTTGCTGTTTCTTGCAGGAATGGTCAGGGTTGAAATCAGCTTTCCCTGCTGCAGACCCATAATGATCATATTAACAGTCCAAAGGCCAAGCTGCGTAAGAATACCGGCAAGAATTGCAGGGATCTTGCACAAAGTGTGTAAAATACCGGTAACCGCACCCGCAAGAGCGCCGGCAGCAAAAGCGCAAACCATAGCAAGCCAAACAGGTTGTCCCATGGCAACCATCAGAATGCAAACCGCGCCGCCTGTGCAGAAGGAACCATCTACAGTCAGGTCGGATAAGTTTAAAATACGGTAAGTAATGTACAAGCCAATTGCCATAATACCCCAGATAAGGCCCAGGGACACCACGCCAGGCATCGCATTACCAAAATTCAAAAGTCTTTCAAGCATAGGAAATTATCCTCAGTTCTCATTATATTAAACCAACGGGGCAAGATGGAAGCCATCTTGCCCTGGTAGGTTATTCAGCAGGTACCAGCTTATCATAGCCGGGAAGGGGTGTGATGCCGAGTGCGGTGCAGATATCCTCGTTGTAGAGATAAGAAACTTCCTCTACATAAGCAATGGGCATCTTTGTAATATCTGCGCCATCCTTCAGAATCTGAACTGCCATTTCTCCGGTAAGGTAACCCAAATCATAATAGTCAATAGACATAGTAGCGATGCCGCAACCGGCGCAGATGCCAGCTTCGCCGGCAATAATGGGAACACCGGCAGGTCGGCAAATACTATCGATAGCAGTTGCATTATTCGCAACTGTATTGTCTGTAGGAACATAGATAGCATCAGCAAAGTTGCAGGCTTCAGTGGTAACGGAGAACAAATCGCTGGTATCCGTAAAAGCACTGATCTTGCACTCAATGCCCTTCTTTTCCAACTCAGCCTTTACAACATCTACCTGATACTTGGAGTTGGGCTCTGCGCTGCAGTACAGAAGAGCGACCTTCTTTGCATCGGGACACCAGTCAACGATCATCTGAGCCTGCTTTGTCAAATCTGCCAGGTCCGAAGTGCCGGAAACATTTTCACCGACAGTGCCGCTAAAGTCTTTAAGGCCTAAGGCAACGCCGTATTCGGTTACAGAAGTACCCAAAATCGGAATGCTATCTGTGGCATTAAACGCTGCTGCAACAGCAGGTGTCGCATTTGCCATGATCAAGTCTACATCAGAAGCAACAAAGCCATTGATGATTGTGGAGCAAGTGCTGGCCTCGCCCGCTGCATCCTGGAAATCAAAGGTAATATTTTCTGCACCAATGCCTTTTATTACGGCATCTTTAAAGCCTTGCGTAGCTTTATCCAGTGCGGGATGAGGTGTAAGCTGGCAAATACCGATTACATATTTTCCGTCATCAGCAGCGGGGGCGCCACAAGCTGTCAGAGTCACCAGCAGCATCACAGCGCAAATAATAGCAAGTAGTTTTTTCATTTCTCTCTTTCCTTTCATTTCTCTCTTTCCTTTCAACACATCATTATTAATGATGTTTGTTGCATTATTATACTACTTTTGTATAGGATATGTCAACCATCATTCTACGGTTCACGGACATTTATACACGCTACACGAACACTTTGCGATCCAAGTACGACATTCTGTACATTTTGACAATAACAACGTGAAATACAAGAAAATAATTAAGGAAATATAGAAATTTTTGCTTGACATATAGGAAATAATCCTTTATAATACACGAGTTGCCAAAGACAGCAGGTGGCTATGCCGTAAGTCCTGCCGAGGTGCGTGGATATGATTATTTGCGTGTCTTTCTGTCTTCTGGCAGGAAGACACTTATTTTTTTCGGAGGTGAAACACAATGCCCAACGCAAAGGTTCTTGAGAGCAAGAAGGCAACTGTTGAAGCCCTGTCCGCAAAGATCAAGGATGCTACTTCCGTGGTTTTCGTTGACTACAGAGGCATTACCGTTGCACAGGACACCGATCTGCGTAAGCAGTTCCGTGAAGCTGGCGTTGAGTACTCCGTTGTTAAGAACACTCTGACCCGTTTCGCAGCCAAGGAAAATGGCTACGACTTCGACGAGGTTCTCAACGGTACTACCGCTATGGCTTGCACTACCGGTGACCCCATTGCTCCCGCTCGCATCGTATGTGAGTTCGCCAAGAAAAACAAGCTCGCTCTGTCCATTAAGGGTGGCGTTGTTGAAGGCAGCGTTCTGACCGCAGACCAGCTCAATGGTTTCGGCGAACTGCCCAGCAAGAGCGCTCTGGTGGCTCAGGTGCTTGGTACTTTCCTGGCTCCTATCTCCAGCCTGGCTTTTGTTCTGGACCAAGTCCGGATTCAGAAGGAAGGCGGCGCCCCTGCAGCAGAAGCTGTCGAGGCTTAATCCCGTATAAACCTACAAACAAAAACATTAACATTTACTATTTAGGAGGATTATTACCATGGCTAGTGAAAAAATCACTGCTCTCGTAGAAGAAGTTAAGAGTCTGACCGTTCTGGAACTGTCCGAACTGGTTCACACTCTGGAAGAAGTTTTCGGCGTTTCCGCTGCTGCTGCTGCTGTTGCCGGCCCCGCTGTCGCTGCTGCTGCTGAAGTTGAAGAAAAGACCGAGTTCGATGTTATCCTGAAGGAAGCTGGCGCTTCCAAGCTGAACGTCATCAAGGTTGTTCGTGAAGCTACCGGCCTGGGCCTGAAGGACGCTAAGGATCTGGTTGACGGCTGCCCCAAGACCCTGAAGGAAGCTATCTCCAAGGAAGATGCCGAAGCTCTGGTTGCCAAGCTGAAGGAAGCTGGCGCTACCGCCGAGATGAAGTAATTCATTTCTTTTACACAAAAACAGCCGCCAGCAATGGCGGCTGTTTTCATCCTGTAAATTTGTTTTCATGTAAGGAGGAACTATGGAACAACTTCTTCTTTATATAAAGAACTTAAATCTCAACTGGCAAAGTCTTGGCATAACTGCAGCGGTTTTGACTTTAGGCTGTCTGCTGACAGGGACACTCTCCAGAGCCGTATTCGGTAAGCGCTCCGTTCTGTTCGAATCTGCGTCTTCCGCAATCGGTATCATTTTTATCTATGCTCTAACCGCTGTCATATACAGCATTGGTACCCAATATATTCCCTATACCTCTCCCCTGCCTTTTGCAATCATTACAAGTGAAGAACTGACCCTTGTTAAAATGACCGGTATGCACTATACCCAACTTTGCGGCATTCTTCTGAGTATGGTGATTCTCTCTTTTATTATGAATATTACAGACCGCTGGCTCCCAAAAGGCAAGCACTTTCTTGTGTGGGTCTTTTGGCGGTGCGTAACCGTTATTGGAAGTATGTTCCTGCACCTTGTTGTTATCGGTCTGATGCACAAATATTTGCCCGAAGGTATTTTGACTTATGCGCCTACCATTCTTCTGTGCCTGCTGGGCATTATGATTCTCACCGGAGCCTTAAAGATCATCGTGGGTGTAATACTGACAACCGTCAACCCATTGATTGGCGCACTCTACACGCTCTTTTTTGCAAATATAATCGGCAGACAAGTCACTAAAGCTGTGTTTACCACGGGAATTGTAACCGGATTATTTTATTTGCTTGAAAAGTTAGACGTTGCGGCTATCAGTATTTTGCCTGGTGCGCTGATTGCTTATGTTCCATTTGCAATATTGTTATTGGTGTGTTGGTACGGTATAAAAAAACTGGCGTAATACCCAATATTTTTTTACGATTGCTGAAATTTTTATTTTACAAATGGCACACTATGTATTATAATATCTGCGTTACAAATCCTCAATTTTAGAGATTGGAAGTGTTACTATGAGTCGGACGTTTGGTACTGTTTCTATCGGACTCCGGGCCCCCATTATCCGTGAAGGCGATGATATGGTAAAAATCGTCACCGATACAGTTTTGGCGGCAATGAAAAATGATGGTCTTGCACCTCGTGATCGCGACATCGTCGCTATGACGGAAGCCATTGTTGCCCGTGCCCAAGGCAATTATGCCACCATCGATGCAATTGCAAAAGATGTTCGCAACAAGCTTGGTGGCGAAACTGTGGGTGTGATCTTCCCTATCCTTAGCCGCAATCGCTTTTCTATCTGCCTGCGGGGTATTGCCTCCGGTTGTAAGAAGATCGTTTTGATGCTCAGCTACCCCGCCGATGAAGTGGGCAATCACCTCATTGACATAGATATGCTGGACAAAAATGGCATCGACCCTTACCGCGATGTGCTCACCGAGGAGCGTTACCGCGCTCTGTTCGGTTATGTAAAGCACCCCTTCACCGGTGTTGACTATGTAGAATACTACAGTCAACTCATCCGCGAATGTGGCGCAGAAGTGGAAGTTGTTTTCGCTAATGACCCCAGGGCCATTGTTAACTACACCAAGAATGTACTAAATTGTGACATTCACACACGGGCACGAACCAAGCGTCAGCTGATTGCCGCTGGTGCTGAAAAGGTATTTGGCCTTGACGAGATCATGACCGAAAGCGTGGATGGCAGTGGTTTTAATGCTCGCTACGGTCTGCTGGGTTCCAATAAGGCTACTGAAACCACCGTAAAGCTCTTCCCCCAGGATTGTCAGGATATGGTACTTGCCATTCAGGAAAAGCTTCTGGAACTGACCGGCAAGCACATCGAAGTAATGGTTTACGGTGACGGCGCTTTTAAAGATCCCGTCGGTAAGATTTGGGAACTGGCTGACCCCGTGGTCTCCCCTGCCTATACCCCCGGCCTGGAGGGCACTCCCAACGAGCTGAAGCTGAAGTATTTGGCCGACAACGACTTTGCTGATCTTTCCGGCAAGGAGCTTCAGGAGGCTATCAAAGCCAAGATTCAGCAGAAGGATGGTTCCAGCCTGGTTGGCAATATGGCCGCTCAGGGCACCACTCCCCGCCGCCTGACGGACCTGATCGGTTCTCTGTGTGACCTGACTTCCGGTTCCGGTGACAAGGGCACTCCCATTGTCTATATCCAAGGTTACTTCGATAACTACACTACCAACTAATTTGAAAGCGAGAGCCAATTGGCTCTCGCTTTTCTTATACATTTAAGACTTTTTCAACAACAGCGGAAAGATTATCCGTGGGAATTGTTTCCATCAGGCCATTGTCAAAGGCTTCCGCGACCTTGGGATCAATGGGAAGTTTTGCAAGAACAGGCAAGTCAAAAGACTTGGCCACTTCTTCCAAATGGCTCTTACCAAAAACTTCGATCTTCTTGCCGCAATCAGGGCATTCCAAGTAGCTATAGTTCTCAACGAAGCCCAATACCGGAATGTGCATCATATTTGCCATCTTCACAGCCTTACTGACGATCATACCCACAAGGTCCTGAGGGCTGGTAACAATCACAATGCCGTCAACGGGCAAACTTTGGAAAACCGTAAGAGGAACATCGCCCGTTCCGGGAGGCATATCCACAAACATATAATCTACATCTTCCCAGATCACATCCGTCCAGAACTGCTTTACTGCGCCGGCAATAACAGGGCCGCGCCACACAACGGGATCGGTATTGTTATCCAACAACAAGTTAATGGACATCACCTGAATGCCACTGCGGGACAATGCAGGATAAAGACCGTCTTCATTTGCGCCCTGGCACTGAGTCACACCAAATGCAGTGGGTGCGCTAGGGCCGGTTATATCTGCATCCAAAACTGCAGTGCGTTTACCCCGGCGAGCCATAGCAACAGCCAGCATAGATGTAACCGTGGATTTGCCAACGCCACCCTTACCGGAAACAACAGCAATCACCTTTTTGACGGTGGATCTTTCATTCAATTTTGCAAGCAAGCTTTCTGCCTTGCGATCAGCGCAATCGCTGCCGCAGGTAGAGCAATTACCGCTACAAGAACCCATATTATTCGCCTCTTTCTTTTATTCTTTGGCTATTATAAGACGGAAAAAGCCGGGTGTCAACCCGGTCTTTCCATTATTTGGCGGGTGTCAGAAACCAGTTTTACCGTTTCGAATCCAAACCGCTCATAAAGAGATATCGCACCGATATTCTTCCTAAAAACATAGAGATAAATACAGCCATCCGTATTTCTGCAAATGAAATTTAGCACAGCTGTGCCAACGCCCTTGCCACGGAAGCCAGGTAAAATATAGAAATCGTCCAATTCCCACTTATCACCTTGCTTTTCAAGGCAATAATATCCTACTGTTTCACCAGCAAGCGTGATTGCGGTGTAGTTTTTAATATTTGTCCGCAGTTTCTTTTCCATCCATGCAAGGACTTTTGGATAATCAATAGAAGAAAGGTCCTCATAAGTTTCAATTAGGGATTTGCAAAGGTCAAATATGGGCATTACATCCTCATCGGTGGCCCTCAAATATCCGATGTCCATTAAAGCGCCTCCTGGGCTTGCTCCCATTGGTCCATAAGATCAAGAAGAATCGTTTCTTCCTTCTCCTTCTCCCCTAACAGCCGGGTCAGTTCCACATAGTCCGCGCCACTGGCACTGATTTGTTGCTCCAGTTGGGCAACGATTTGTTCCTGCTTTTCAATCTCCCGTTCCAAACGACGGATCAATTTATCCAGTTCCTTGGTACCACCCTTGGGCTTTTCCTTTTTGGGTTTTGCTTCCATAACAGGTGCAGGCTTGGAAATTGCCTCCTTCTCTAAGATGCTTCGATATTTTTCATATCCGCAAGGGTAATCCTTTATTGTTTCCTCTTCGAGCGCCCAGATCCGTCCGGCAAACTTCTCGATAAAGTATCGATCGTGGGAAACAAAAAGGAGCGCACCATCAAACTCATCGATTGCTGCTTCGATCCATTCCCTGGATGCGATATCCAAGTGATTGGTAGGTTCATCGAGAACGAGAAGATTTATCTTTTCGTCCATCAACATGCACAGCCGCAGGCGGGACTTCTCGCCACCGGAAAGATCTCCCACTTTCTTGAACACATCTTCACCGGAGAACATAAATGCGCCCAGACGGTCACGGGCGGTCTGTGGGGTGCAGTTTTTCTCATAGAGCATTGTATCGTACAAAGTGCGTTCAGGATGTGCAAAATGAATGATCTGGGGAAGATAGCCCCATTTTACCGTAGGACCAAACTGCAGTTTGCCGGAAAAGCCCTCCTCGTCCAGCAGGCACTTAATGAAGGTGGATTTACCTGTGCCGTTATCTCCCAGCAGCGCAATTCGTTCTCCCCCTTCAACCCGCAGGTTCACATCTTTAAACAATGTCCGAGAGCCAAAGGATTTTGCCATATTTTTGACTTGGAATACCACATCGCCGGAAAAATCCTTTTCTGCAAATGTAGCCTTCATTGTCTTCTCTGTTTTAGGACGCTCTGTCTTCTGAATGCGATCCATTCTATGCTGAATAGACATAGCCCGGCGATAAAGGGCACGGTTATTGATGCCCCAGCCCTTCATTCGTTCAACGGTGTAGCCAAGTTGCTTTAATTTGGCCTGTTCCTGCTCATAATGCTTCATCTGCAGGTCAAAACGGGCCTGCTTTTCATCAATGTAGAAAGAATAATTGCCGGAATAGAATTCACAGCGACCATCTTCAATTTCAATTACCCGTTGGGCAACCCGATCCAAAAAATACCGGTCATGGGAAATGGCAAGAACGGTACCCTTGATTGTTTGAATATAGCTTTCCAACCATTCAACACTCTTTAAGTCCAGGTGGTTGGTCGGTTCGTCCAAAAGAAGAATGTCCGTTTTCTCCAGAAGCAGTCTGGCCAGGTTCATACGGGTCTTTTCGCCACCGGAAAGGCTGTCAAACAGTTGATTTCGCTGTTCTTGGGAGATGCCAAGGCCATTACAGACCTTTTGCAGCTCCACATTCATTTCATAGCCGCCGCCGGATTGGAAACGACTAACGAGAACATCGTACTCCTTTAGCTGTGCATCGGTTGCACCGTCGCTCATTTCTATTTCCAGCTTTTCCATGCGGCTTCGAATATTGTACAATTCCCGATACGCAGAGCGGAGTACATCTTCCACTGTATATCCCGCAGGAAAGACTGGAATTTGGGAAATAAGTCCAAGCCGCTTTTGTGGGTTTACATAGACCTGCCCATCATCATATTCCATTTCACCTGTTAAAATCTTAAAAAGCGTTGTCTTGCCACAGCCGTTTCGACCCAAAATGGCAACGCGTTCCCCCTCCTGGATCTCAAAGCTTACATCTTCCAGCAGGTTTTCTCCAATAACGAAGAACTTTTTTAAGTTTTTAACAGAAATGTCGATCATACTTTTTCTCCATAACCCGGCAGTTCCTTAAGTATATCTGCAAGTTCTTCCGGGGAATACAGAACATCCAGCGCCTGTAGCATAGCATTGGCGCTCATATGCTCCGGTAGCTCCAATTTCTTCAGCAGTTGTTTTCGGAGGATGCTGCTATTGGCCTGGCCGGAAAGGCCTAAAGCAAATAAATTCTGCTTGGTAATAGGTTGTTTTTCGTTGGGATGAAAATTAGCTCCACAATTTTCCAAAGCATTCAGAATGACTTCCCTGCTCATTCCTTCCAAGCCCAGCTTTCCTTCTTTTCCCGGGGCTGATTTCCGCTTTTCCTTGCCGTAAATATCCGGGATGTAAGCATGAAACAAATATTGAGGCGGAATGATTTGTTTTAAGAAATTGCGGATAACGAATCCGCCACCATCAGAGTCGGTAAATACGATAAGTCCCCGCTCCATAGCCACGCGACGCAAAAGCGCCTGCGTTGCTTTATCCTTCATAATGTGGAAACCGGATGTTTCAAAAATGGGAGCATCCACAATTTGGGATAAAGTATTCTTATCGTAGCGTCCCTCTACAACAATAGCCTGAGAAATCTTAATCATTTCTCGCCTCCTGCGCAAGGCGCAGCACCAAGGCTTCTATAAGCCGTTCTCCGTCGCCGTAGGAAGACTTCAGCTGATAGTCGGTTTCCATTACCAAAGAATTTGCAAGCCGGCAGAAGCGATCAGACAGGCGCATAGCGCTGTTCATGATCTTTTTCGCTGCGTAGTCAGATATTCCATATAGGCTCATCAAATCTCCCGCACGCATTCCTTGATTCAGAAGTATCCGGGCAGAGCCGATCTTGCGATAGTGGGCACCGATCGCACCCAGAATCGCCAGAGGCTCATTTTGCATTTTGAACAGAACCTGCAGCTTCTGAAGCGCCGGGCCAAAGGCACCCTGTCCCATTAAATCGGTCATTTGGAAGACCACTGCATCGAGAACAGGCTCTACCACCGCATCAATATCTGCTTTTACAATTTCATCAGCGTCAGAGTAAGCACAAATCTTGGAGATCTCACCTGCCAGGGCGGTCATGGTTCCGCCGGTCAGTTCCATCAGGTAGACACAAAGATTGGGATTGATTTTCTTTCCTTCCGCTGCAAAATGCCGCATGATCCAGGTCACCAAGTCCCGTTCGCTTTGCTTCGCAAATTGAACAATGGTTGCATTTCTATCAATTGCTTCCCAGAGAGTCTTATAGCGCTTGTCCGGTTTCCACTCTACAGTTTCATAGGTGAACACCACAGTACAATACTCAGGGATCTGGGAAAGGCAATCTGCGATCCAGTTTCTATCGTCTTCCGCCAGCTTAAAAAGATCAATGTCATCTACAAGGATGAATGTGCTTTCTGCCATCATAGGTAGATTATTCATCGCATCATCAAACTCACGGATATCAAAGGTTTCCTGTGTAAACTTATGAAAATTAAAGGACTCCGTCAGTTCATCCACCAAGGCATTCTTAACCCTATCCAGATAATAATGCTGCAGGAAGGTTTCTTCCCCGTAGAAAATATAGAGCCTGTCAAATGTTTTCGCTTTCAGGTCTGCCTTTAACTTTTGCAAGCCCTGGGTGTTTTGTTGCTCTTTTGCCAAGGAAGTCACCTCCTGATAATAATTGTGCCATCCACATCTGTGCGTAGAATTCTACATCCAAACAAGTTGAGCCGATCTAGTGTTTCCTGCTCGGGATGACCGTAATAATTCTCTTTACCAACAGATATTACAGCCACATCCGGCCTTGTAGCACGAAGAAGATCAAGACTTGTGGATGATTGAGATCCGTGATGCCCGACGATCAGCGCTTCCAAGTCGGGAAGCTCCGTTTGCTCCATTAACCGCAGTTCACCGGTCTTATTACGGTCACCGGTTATTAGTATATCACACTCTTCTGCCTGAAACAAGATGCACAACCCCGATTCATTGCCACTAGTGCCAAAATCAGCAGGAAAGATCGTGATTTTCCCTTCACCGCAGGGGATCGTTATTTCCTCATCTACTACATTTACAGTACCATGGAAATTTTCTTCAATTTCCGTACGGAATCCTTCCTTATCGCTGCTGTTCGGTATATAGAGGGAATCTGCGCCCAGCTGAACAAGGAAAGGTGTGACGCCATTTACATGATCTTCGTCAAAATGTGTCAGAATAATGCCATCCAGTCGGTAAAATCCGTTAGACCATAGCGACCGTACTGCAGCAGAGGCTACGCGTGTTCCGCTGTCTCCACCGCAATCCACCATATAACATACATCTTTGCTTTGAATGAGCACGCATTGACCCTGACCCACATCCAACACTGTTACACGGAATTTGTCAATCCTGCTCTCTGCAAATGAGGCAACTGTGGAAACCAAGAGTGCCAATGTACAGCATAGTGCTAACACCCAAACCTTGCTTTTACCACTTCTAAAAAAGACAAATAGAAAAACATAGGCAAATACAAGGAACAAAATCATATAAATATTATCCGCAGGTACACTGCCAATAGGGAGTTTTCCCAGAAGCCAAGCTACTCCTGTCACATAACGCATAGGCCAGGAAACGATCCAGGCCAACACAGCACCCAGTGGCGGAACAAGCAGGCCAACAAGCAGCGTGATGCCAATGCCGCAAAATATATATGTAACAACCCACAAGGTGAGTAAATTGGACAAAACACTTAAAAGACTAAAGGACTGGAAATAAAATGCAGAGAGCGGCAGCGTAAATACCAAAGCGCTTACCGAAACAGATACCGTTCCAATAAACCACCGACTAAATTTTGCTCTTCTTGTATTGCCTTTAATATTTTCAAAGAGTTTCCGTTCAGAAAGATAATCATGGATCTTGCCCTGAAACAGAAAGATGCCCAGAATGCTGCCAACAGACAGTTGAAAGCTTACAGAAGCAATACTCATCGGATCCAAAACCAGTATTGTCAGCACAGCAAACGCAAGGGATGTTGGCGCGTCATATTCCTGATTGAACAAGATACTTAGAAGCATCAGCCCCTGCATCAGACAAGCTCTGTTTACAGACGGCGTAAAGCCAACAATGGCTGCAAAAAGAAACAGCACAGGTATGCCAATGAGCGGTGTAAATATCCGTCTTTTATGTGTAAGCGCATATACGGCAGAAAGGAGAATGGAGATATGCAGGCCAGACACCGCAACAATGTGGCGAATACCGCTATTTCGAAAAGCCACATCATCTTTATAGGATAAATTGGTGGTATCACCAAGCAAGAGTGCCTTAGCAAAGCCAAAAGTGTCATTTGGAAATATTTCTTCCAGGGCATCCCCAATGTGATTTTTTATGGTGGCAGCCAAATTTATAAGAGAGAATCCGTCCGCACCTTTAAGTTCATATAGTTCCTCACCAAAAAGGCGGAAGGTTATGCCTTCACTTTGCAGATAAGAAATATCCGTCTTGTCTGTCGTGCATACCAAATAGGCACCGTACAAGCGATCTCCGGGAGAAAGATGATCAATGTTTTGCACATACAGCCGAACTTTGTAACGATTTCCGTTATGGGTCAGGTAGCCATCTGCACCAATGCCCTTTTCTGTTTCAAAACTATAGTCGGTTATTTCTATCCATTCATATACCGTAGTCCCGTCCAATTCTTTGGCCGGATCTAGCCGCCATTGCGTATAGAACTGCATCCAAAGCATTCCAAAGGCCGCACCAATCATAATTGCCGCAACGATCCTTTGAAAAACAGCAAATCGGGGAACAAGTGCAAGCGCAATACTAAGCAAAAACAGAATACCAGCAACCAGGTAAAGGATCTGGCCGGAAAAGCAATAAAAGCACAGCAAACACGCCGCCGCAAACCCTGTAGTAAACCAGGCAAGCTTTCGCATTTTCTCCCCCCTCTTTGAAAATTGGACGCCGCATTTGCGGCGTCCAAAATATTAGTTCAGTTTGCTAGCCACAAAGTCGTCAACAAGTGCCAAAGCATCATCCAGCTTCAGCAGATCCTTGCCACCGCCCATGGCGCTATCAGGCTTGCCGCCGCCGCTGCCGCCGCAGCAGGTGCAGACCGATTTCACCAAGTCACCGGCCTTCAGGCCCTTAGCAACTGCATCCTTGCCACACACGGCCAGGAAAGTGATCTTGCCATCATTCACTGCAGACAGCACCGCAACCAAGTCAGACTTCTTATCACGCAGGCTGTCACCGATCTGGCGAAGCTTGTTTGCATCTGCATCAGGCACATTGGCTGTAATGACTTGAGTCCCACCAACTACATGTGCGCCAAACAGATAACGATCAACTTCACCGGCAGTTTCCTTAGCCTTATAGCTTTCAATTGCTCGCTTCAGGGTCTTGATCTCTTCGATCTGAGATTCCAGCTTGTTTGCCAGCTCATTGGGCTTGGTCTTAAGGATTGCGCAGGCATTGTATACTCTCTGACGGGTCTGCTCCATATCTGCAAGGCAAGCCTTGCCTGTAATTGCTTCGATTCTGCGGACACCGGAAGCAACAGAGCCTTCGCTCTCAATGCGGAAGGGGCCAACCTTTGCAGTATTATCAAGGTGGGTGCCACCGCAAAGCTCAATAGAGTAACCACCCATGTTGACAACGCGGACAGTGTCGCCATAC
The DNA here is from genome assembly GCA_045122735.1 of Faecousia sp. Classification (GTDB taxonomy): domain Bacteria; phylum Bacillota; class Clostridia; order Oscillospirales; family Oscillospiraceae; genus Faecousia. Next base: position 67,743 of record JBGVHZ010000046.1, on the reverse strand, counting down.
TTTTCGCTGAACAGCGCCATTGCACCCATAGCCTTGGCAGACTCAATGTCCATTTCACGGACATCGATGCCATAGCCTTCCAGAACGGCACTCTGCACAACGCTGTCGATCTGAGCAAGTTCTTCGGCGGTTACAGCAGAATAGTGGGTAAAGTCAAAACGCAGACGGTCGGGTTCGACCAAAGAGCCCGCCTGATGGACATGGTCACCCAGCACGCTCTTCAGCGCCTTCTGCAGCAAGTGGGTTGCAGAGTGGGCACGCATAACTGCCTTCCGGCGTTCTACATCAATGGAAGCCAGCACGGTATCATCTACCTTAATGGTGCCTGCTACCATATAGCCGGAGTGCAGGTACTTGCCGCCCTTATCCTTTTGGACATCGGTAACCTGGAAACGGCTCTCACCAACCAAAATCACACCGTGGTCAGCGCACTGGCCGCCCATTTCTGCGTAGAAGGGGGTCTTATTCAGGACGATGATACCCTTTTCGCCACCGGTAATAGAACCGGAAACTTCTTCCCCAACGCAAAGTGCCAAAACCTTTGCCTCACAGTTATTTACATCATAGCCGACAAAATCGGTGGGTATATTTTCCAAACCAAAGTCAATGCCGGACCAAGCCAGATCACCCAAAGCTTTTCTTGCTTCACGGGCACGGACACGCTGTTCTTCACGGCAGGCGTAGAACTTTTCCATATCCACCTGCATACCGCCATCTTCCACCATTTCAACCGTCAGGTCGATGGGGAATCCATAGGTATCAGACAACAAGAAAGCATCTTCACCGGAGAAAACAGTCTTGCTTTCTGCCTTGTGCTTTTCCATCATTTCTTCAAAGATCCGCATACCGGCATCAATGGTGCGGGCAAAGTTTTCTTCTTCGACCTTCACGACCTTGATGATATAATCAGCACGCTCACGCAGATAGGTATAGTGGCTCTCATTTTCATGAATAACCGTTTCCACGACCTGGTACAAGAAGGGATTGTTCACACCGAGGAGCTTGCCGTGACGGGCAGCACGACGAAGCAGACGACGCAGAACATAGCCACGACCTTCGTTGCTGGGCAGAACACCATCAGCGATCATAAAGGTGGATGCACGAATGTGGTCGGTAATAACACGCAAAGAAACATCGGTCTTTGTGCTCTGACCATAGGATGCACCGGTGAGGCGAGTGACCTCATTGGTGATATTCATAACGGTGTCTACATCAAAGAGGCTGTTTACATCCTGGCAAACAACGGCAAGCCGCTCCAGACCCATACCGGTATCGATGTTCTTCTGCACCAGTTCGGTATAGTTGCCGTTGCCGTCATTGTCAAACTGGGAGAAAACATTGTTCCAAACTTCCATAAAGCGGTCGCACTCGCAGCCGACCTTACAGTCAGGGCTGCCGCAGCCGTACTTTTCGCCACGATCATAGTAGATCTCAGAGCAGGGGCCGCAGGGACCGGAACCGTGCTCCCAGAAGTTGTCAGCCTTGCCAAAGCGGAAGATGCGCTCGGCGGGAATGCCTACTTCCTCGTTCCAAATCTTAAAGGCTTCTTCGTCGTTTTCATAGATGGAAGGATACAGACGGTCTTCTTCCAAACCAACCACCTTGGTCAGGAATTCCCAGCTCCAAGCGATGGCTTCGTGCTTGAAGTAATCGCCGAAGGAGAAGTTACCCAGCATTTCAAAATAGGTGCCGTGACGGGCAGTCTTACCGATATTCTCAATGTCACCGGTACGAATGCACTTCTGGCAAGTGCAGACACGGCGGCGAGGGGGTTCTACTTCACCCTTAAAGTAGGGCTTCATAGGTGCCATACCAGAGTTGATCAGCAAAAGAGACTGGTCATTCTGAGGGATCAGGGAGAAACTGGGCAGGCGCAGATGACCCTTGCTTTCAAAGTAGGAAAGGAACATCTCACGCAGTTCGTTTACGCCATAAGGTTTACGCATAGGAAATAACCTCCAAATTAAATTACAAAATAAAACTCGCCCCTAAACATAGGGGCGAGATGATCGCGGTACCACCCTAATTATCCAAAAAGGATATCTTAGATGCTCTGTAACGGGAGCGCCCGTCCCGGTCTTCCCGGGCAGCTTGGAAGTGGCTGAATATGCCGTTCATAAGGGGCTCACACCCTCCCCCTCTCGCTTGGATGCCGTTGCAAATCTTCGTTTCCGCATTGCCTTTGCATTTCCCCGTTATTCTACCACAAATGGGAAATTTGTCAATGGTTTTCCTCTATTCTTCCCGAATAATCGAAGAAAAACAGGAGGCATTAAGCCTCCTGTTATCTTAGATGTGTTCTAACAGCCACTTTCGCAGGTCTTCTCTGCCTTCCGGGGACAGAGGAAAAGTATTCTCCCCTTCTATGGTACTTTTTTCATAGCAGAAAGGGCCGTGCCAAAACTGGGCAAAAATGCTGCTGTTTTCAAAGTCCACTTCCTTGCCGTTCTTCTGAATTTTAGGCACGATCTTAAACCGAAAGTTGCCTGTAGATCCGGTGAAGACATTGTTCATAGCGAAGGTGTGCAGCGTGGGCAGGTATAGTTCGTCCATTTATGCCTCCAACAGTGCTTCCATCTCGTCAAGAAGTGTACCGAACAGGGCAAGCGCTTCTTCTACAGGAGCGGGAGAGGTCATATCCACACCGGCATCCTTCAGAAGGTCAATGGGGCTCTTGCTGCAGCCACCGGATAGGAAACGGATATAATCCTTTACAGCGCTCTCCCCTTCCTTCAAAATCTTACGGGAAAGTGCAATAGCGGCAGAATAGCCGGTGGCGTACTGGAACACATAGTAGTTGTAATAGAAATGGGGAATTCTTGCCCATTCCATTGCAATCTCATCATCCACAACGATATCAGGGCCATAGTACAGTTCATTCAGGCGACGGTACTCTTCACAAAGCACATCTGCAGTAAGGGTCTTGCCTTCTTGCACCATACGGCCAATGTTCAGCTCAAATTCGGCAAACATGGTCTGGCGGTAAATGGTGCCCTTGAACTGATCCAGGAAGTGATTGATGAGATAGGCCCGTTCCTTTTTATCGGTTGTCTTACCCAAGAGGTATTCCATAAGCAGTGCTTCATTGCAGGTGGAAGCCACTTCCGCAACAAAGATCACATAGTCTGCATCCACGGGGTTTTGGTACTTGTTGGAATGATAGGAATGGAGTGCATGACCCATTTCGTGGGCCAGGGTAAACTGGCTGTCCAAAGTGCCGGTATAGTTCAGCAGAACATAAGGGTGTACGGATGCGCCTGCAGAGTAAGCACCGCTTCGTTTACCCACATTCTGGTAAACATCGATCCAGCGATTGTCAAAGCCTTCCTGCAAGATCTTTCTGTAATCTTCGCCTAATGGAGCCAAAGAATCGTAGACAGTCTTCTTCGCCTCTGCATAAGGTATCTTCTTATCTACATCTGCAACCAAGGGAGTATAAACATCATAGAAATGCAATTCGTCCACGCCCAAAAGCTTCTTACGCAGGCGGATGTAACGATGCATCTTATCTGCATTCTTGTGAACCGCTTCAATCAGGTTCAGGTATACAGAAGTGGGGACATTGGTGCGATCCAAAGATGCTTCAAAAGCATTGGCGTAGCGGCGGGCTTCTGCGAAGAACTTCAGTTGCTTGTTTTGTGCGTTCAAAAGCCCGGCAGCAGTATTCTTAAATCCCGCAAAGCCGTGATAGAGGCTCTCGTAGGCGTTTTTCCGCAGAACCCGGTCACTGCTTTCCTCACAGGAAATAAAGGTTCCCTGGGTCACAGGATGGGCCTTGCCGTCCTTATCCAACGCATCGGCAAAGGTAATATCTGCATCGGCAAACATACCGTAAACATTGTCAGGTGTCTGTGCCATTTCACCGGCAGCGGCCAAAAGCTTTTCTTCCTGAGCAGAAAGCACATGGTCCTTTCTGCGGCGCAGGTCGGTTAGATAGCGGCGGTAGCGTTCCAGCGCAGGACACTCTTTATAAAAGCCATCCAGAGTTTCATCGGAAATTGCCATGATCTCCGGAGTTTCAAAGCTGGTAGCAGCGCTAAGCGCCACAACAACACTCATAAACTTGCCGGACATAGCCTGGTAGGTCGCATTTCTGGTATCCTCATCCGCCTTTCGCATACAGTAGTTAGCAAGCAATTCCAGTTTCGCATTTACTTGCTCACTTTTTTCCATATAAGCATACAGGTGTTCTGCGCAGGTGGCAAGTTTTCCGGCAAAGGAAGCCAGGTAGGTCTCCTCCTCGGCGATGGTTTTCAGTTCCTCTTCCCAAGCGGCATCGGAGACATACATATCTTCTGTTGCCCAAGTATCCTCTACAGGAATTTCATTTCGTTCTCTGATCCGTTCCATAATTCCTCCCAGCCTTTCGGCAATATATTGATAGGAGTATTATAACACACTTAAAACAAAATGCAATGCCTTGCATTTTGTCTAAATCTGTGGTAAAGTTGCTTGCGGTGATTATAATGAGAAATCAGTTAAGAAGTTCCCTGCTTTTAATGCTTGCAACCATCATTTGGGGTTCGGCATTTGTTTCCCAAAAGATCGGCATGGACCACATTGGTCCTTTTACCTTTCAGGCCGTTCGTAGCTTTATGGCGGTGATTGGTATGCTGCCTGTTATCTACCTGCTTGATAAGAAGAAAGAAGACGGCAAAACTTTTCTTACCCGTTGGAATGATAAAAAGCTTATAATGGGCGGTCTTCTATGCGGCATCCCTCTTTTCCTTGCTTGCAACTTGCAACAATTGGGACTTGTGGAAGCCGATTCCGGAAAATCCGCCTTTCTAACTGCGATGTATATTGTCATCGTGCCCATTATTGGTATTTTCAGAAACCGCAAGTCTTCCCCTGCCATTCCCTTTAGCGTAGCGTTGGCAGTCTTCGGCCTATATGCCCTCACAGGTGCAAATGGACAAATTACAGTTACAGATCTTTTGCTAATTGGTTGTGCGCTGATGTTTTCCCTGCAAATTACCTTTGTGGATATTTTTGCCCCGGATGTAGATCCTCTCCGTCTAAATACCATTCAAGTTTTAGTCTGTTCAGTGCTTTCAACTATTGTGATGTTTATCACAGAAACACCCACATTAACAGGCATTGGTCAGGCTTGGGTTCCTTTGGCGCACACCGGTTTTCTGTCTATGGGCGCAGCTTACTCCCTGCAGATTATTGGACAAAAAGATTTGGAACCATCAACTGCCTCCCTTATTATGAGCTTGGAATCTGTGTTTGCTTTGCTGTTTGGGTGGCTGATCTTAGGGGATCAGCTAACAAGCTGGGAAGCGATCGGATGTGTTAGCATTTTTGTCGCAGTTATTCTTTCACAACTACCCGCAAAAAAGAAGACCTCCGTTTGAAACGGAGGTCTTTTGTTTACTTCTTTGCTTTGTCTGCCAAAATCAGCTTTTTCAGGGCCTCGATGCCTACTTTGATGGCACCGGAAGTATCTTCTGTCATAGGCATAGCCATACCCAGCTTTTCCCGCTCCTGATTCCAAACTACGTGGAAGCAGCTGCCACAGCGGACGCCCAATGCAGCGGCAACCACAAAAAGTGCAGACGATTCCATTTCACTGGACTTTACGCCCAGCCGTTTCCAGCTTTCCCATTTCTGCAGAAGTTCATAGGACACAGGAGACTTTTCAGGTGCGTGCTGACCATAGAAAGCGTCCTTGCACTGGACAATACCTACATGGGTGCGATAGCCCAGTTCTTCACTGGCCTGCTTCAGCGCACAGGTAATGTCAAAGTCCGCAACTGCAGGGAACTCAATGGGAGCATACTCCAATGAAGTATGCTCAAAGCGGATAGAACCGGTAGCAACAACCACATCACCGGGCAATACATCCAAAGCAATACCGCCGGTTGTACCGACTCGAATGAAGGTATCGGTGCCAATAGCAGCAAGCTCTTCCATGGCAATTGCCGCAGAAGGACCACCGATACCGGTGGAGCAAACGGAAACTTTTTCTCCCAGCAAAGTGCCGGTATAGATATTGTATTCCCGGTTCATACCAATATGAACAGGATTATCAAAATGGCTTGCAATCGCTTCACAGCGACCGGGGTCGCCTGGCAGGAAGCAATACTTACCTACATCGCCCTCTTTACAGCGAATATGGAACTGCATACCAATATCTTGCATAGGAAGTCCTCCTTTTATTATCTATGTTAAGTATAGCATCCATTGGGAGAATTTGCAACATATAAAAGCGGATGCAGGCGCATCCGCTTTTATTTTAGAACAGACTGATTTGGTTCGTATCCGGCAGGTCGCCAAAAGCTCCTGCTTCTTTCAGCATTTGAATATGGGTTTTGGAAACTTTGGGGCAGGCGGTTGCCACTTCTTCAATGGAAACGAAGCTTTTGCCTTCCCTTCCCTTCATCAAATCCCAGGCGGCGCTTTCACCCAAGCCGGAAATTGCCACAAAAGGCGGCAGAAGCTTTCCGTCCTTCACCAGGAACTTTGTTGCGTGACTCTCGTACAGGCTAATGGGCAGGAACTCAAAGCCACGAAGATAGTATTCATATGCAACTTCCAAGGTGGTCAGCAAATCTTCTTCCTTCGCAGTTGGCTTTTCAGCATTGTCGATCGCCTTAATATGGGCCTTTACCGCATCCATGCCATTTGTCATCATTGCCGCATCAAAGCCGCCCTTTTGGCTGCGTCGATAGAAATATGCTGCATAGAATGCCAAGGGGTAATTCACCTTGAACCAAGCAATCCGGAACGCCATCATAACATATGCAACAGCGTGAGCTTTCGGGAACAGATACTTGATCTTCTTACAGGATTCAATATACCATGCAGGCACGCCTGCATCCACCATTTCCTGTTCTGCCCCATCCGGCAGACCCTTACCCTTACGGACGGATTCCATAATTTTGAAAGCTCGTTTTTCCGGCAGACCGCAGGAAATCAAGTAAATCATAATATCGTCACGACAGCCGATCGTCTGGTCCACTCTGGCCGTACCGGAAACGATCAGATCCTTAGCATTACCCAGCCACACGTCCGTGCCGTGGGTATAACCGGAAATACGCACAAGGAAGTCGAACTTATCCGGATTGGTGTCCAAAAGTACGCCACGAGTAAATCGTGTGTTGAATTCGGGAACAGCTACTGCACCGGTGGGGCCAAGCAGTTCATCGTTTTCATAGCCAAGAACCTTAGACGAAGTAAAGATGGACATGGTATCCTTATCATCCAGCGGAATGGTCTTGGCATCGATCCCTGTAATGTCCTCCATCATACGGATCATGGTGGGGTCATCGTGACCCAGCATATCCAGCTTCAGGAGGTTTTCCTCCATAGAGTGGTATTCAAAGTGTGTAGTAATAACATCGGATGTAGCGTCATCAGCCGGGTGTTGGACGGGACAAAAATCCCAAATCTCATTTTCCGCTGGAATGACCACCAGACCGCCGGGGTGCTGACCGGAAGAACGGCGCACATCCACGCAACCGCTGACAAGTCTTGCTTCCTCGGCTTTGCCTACACGCATGTTACGCTCATCAAGATAGTGCTTTACATAGCCAAAGGCAGTCTTATCTGCCACAGTACCAATGGTGCCTGCACGGAACACATTATCTCTGCCAAACATTTCCGTACAGTAGGCGTGGGCTTTTGCCTGATACTCACCGGAGAAATTAAGGTCAATATCCGGTACTTTGTCACCGCCAAATCCAAGGAAGGTTTCAAACGGAATATTAAAACCTTCTTTGGCAAAGGGTGTGCCGCAGTGGGGGCAAACAGCATCCGGCAAGTCCGCACCGCACTCGTAGCCTTTCGGCACATCGAAAGTGGTGTACTTACAGGCTTCATTGGGGCAACGGTAATGGGGCGGGAAAGAGTTTACTTCCGTAATGCCGGACATAAAGGCGACGATGGAAGAACCCACAGAGCCACGGGAGCCTACCAGATATCCGTTCTCCAAAGAGTTTTGCACTAAGCGCTGGGCTGAAATGTAAATAACATCATAATGACAGCTGATGATATCGTGAAGTTCCACTTCTACACGCTTTTTGATCAGTTCTGGGGGGTTCTCTCCGTAAAGCCGATGCATCTTTTCATACACAAGCTTCTTCAGTTCTTCCGCAGAATTCTCAATGGTGGGCGCAAACAAATTGTGCGGCACAGGACGAACCATATCACACATATCTGCAATCAGATTGGTGTTCGTCACAACCACTTCATAGGCTTTATCTTCACCGAGATAGCTAAATTCCTTTAGCATTTCATCGGTGGTACGGAAATACAGGGGATTATTATTATCGCAGTCAGCAAAACCCTTACTTGCCAGAAGAATGTGGCGGAAGATCTCATCTTCCGGATTCAGGAAGTGAACATCTCCGGTGGCAACAACAGGTTTTCCCAATTCCTCACCGATACGGACGATGGTGCGGTTAATATCCCGCAAGTCTTCTATGCTGTGGATATCCAGCTTCTCATCTTCCAACATGAACATATTGTTGGAAATAGGCTGGATCTCCAGAAAGTCATAGAAGGAAGCCAGACGCTTGATCTCATCCTCACTTTTTCTATCCAGAATAGCCTGAACAAGCTCACCCGCTTCGCAGGCAGAGCCAATAATGAGACCTTCCCTGTATCTGATAAGTTCCGATTTAGGAATACGGGGAACGCGCTTGTAATATTTCAAATTTGAATAAGATACAAGCCGGTATAAGTTACGAAGACCAAGCTGATTCTTGGCAAAAAGAATGATATGCCGAGGTTTTCTGTCCAGCACTTTTCCTTCTTGCCGCAGGGATGTAACAGCCTCATTGACCTGTGTGTAACGTTCGATTCCCTTTTCCTGAAGCATTTGCAGGAAGCGATCCATAATAAGACCGCAGATCACCGCATCATCTGCTGCTCTGTGGTGATTAAACTCCGGCAAGCTCAATGCATTTGCTACAACATCCAGCTTATGCTTGCTCAACTGAGGCATTAGATTCTGCGCAAGAACCAGGGTATCTGCAGAGGTAAAAGTATACGGAACACCCATTTTCACACATTGTGCGCGAATAAAGGCGGTATCAAAACTGGCATTATGGGCAACCAAGACCCGGTCACCAACAAATTCAAGGAACTTGGGAAAAACATCCTGAATTTTGGGCGCGCCCTCCAACATTGCATCGGTAATGCCGGTGATCTCCGTGATGCGCGGATCCAGTTTTCTTTCCGGATCCACAAAGGTTTGGAAACGATCCACTTCTTGCCCATCCCGCATTAAGACGGCACCGATTTCAATAATTACATCCTTTCTGGAAGAAAGGCCTGTGGTTTCCAAGTCAAACGCCACATACTCATCTGTCAAAGGGCAATCCTTTGTGCCCTGAATGGCAAGCTTGTCGTCCACATCGTTTACATAATAGCCCTCGCAACCATAAAGAACTTTGATGTCCTGGTCAGTGCCGGCGACTTTGGGCGCGCCTTTCCAATCTTCCACTGTATGGAGGGCATCGGTGAAGGAGTAGACACAGCCGTGGTCTGTAATAGCAACAGCCTTGTGACCCCAAGCAGCCGCCTGCTTGATCGCATCGGCAGTTTTTGTCAGTGCATCCATATTGCTCATAGAGGTATGCAAGTGCAGCTCTACGCGCTTTTCGCCGGTGGCTGTATCCTGCCGCTTTTCCATTTTGCCGGGCATAATATCGTCAGGTCGAAGAACTTGGTCGCCTGTATAACGATCCTCCATCATTCTGCCTTTAATTCGCAGAACCTTGCCTGCCTTTACCTCTTTACGGATCGCGGCACTTTCTTCCGTTTCCATAAATCGATTGACCCGAACGGAGCCGGTATTATCCGTCATATCGAAAGAAATGACCCAAGCATTGCGTTTTTTGAGTTCCCTATGATCTACATTAAACACCCGGCCTTCCACGATCACGGTGCCGGTATCCATGGAGATATTTTTCATAGGGATATTCTCTCCCTTGAAGGGGCGACCATAAATAGCCTCGGTCTTTTCTTTGGCCGGTTGCTTCACATCCGAAACCGCTACTTTGGGCAAGTCTTTCAGCATCTGCGCACGCATTTGCTCCATCGCATCCATGAGTGCTTGTCCGGTCAGTTCATTTCCCACAATGATTTCGATATTTACTTTGACGCCAAACAGATCCTTTATGGCATTGATGACCTTAGGAACACTTTCCAAAAGGGTATCCTTTCCGTTTCCCACAAGGCCGATTTTCAGGGTCTCCCCTTCCCAAACCCAAGAAGCGCCTGCCAGGGTAGCACGGGCAAAGGAATTATGCATAACAAACAAGTCCATAAGTTCCTGTTCTTCCATAAACACCCGTTCTTCAGCGGGGAATGTGGGGGTAATCGTTACCTGATTGAGGCCATAGTGATGGCGCAGATCTGCACAAATACGGTTTAACTCTCGCTTTGGAATATATGTAGGGCTGTAAATTTGCAATCCAATTCTACGGCTTTCCACATCCACATCCGCAGAGCAGATTGCCGCCTGAGAAAGATCCACAGGCGGCTTAAAATCCGGGAACATATTTACAAAGTAAACTTGCTTGTCCATACTATCCTCAAAGTTCTTGAATTCTCTTTAGCAGTGCAGGCAGCAGCTCATCATAAGGCAATTTGGCAACCTGCTTTCCTTTCTCAAAAAGCATACCGCAGCCATCTCCGCCTGCGATACCGATATCTGCTTCTCTGGCTTCACCGGGACCATTAACGACACAGCCCATAACGGCAACCGTCAGGGGCTTATCACAGTCTTTTAATGCTTTATCCACTTGGTTGACAAGACCGATCAGGTCGATCTGCGTTCTGCCGCAGGTCGGGCAGGAAATAATGTTCACGCCCTCTTTCCGTAGCCCGGCAGCTTTCAGAATATCCTTTGCTGCATATACTTCCTCCACCGGATCATCGGTCAGGCTGACACGAATGGTATCACCGATACCCGCAAGAAGCAACGCACCGATGCCCATAGCAGATTTCATAAGGCCCATTCGCACAGGGCCTGTTTCCGTTACACCTATATGCAGCGGATAGTCACACCGACTACGGAACAATTTTGCTGCCTCTACCATTGTGGGCACAGTGGAGGATTTCATAGATACACAGGTATCATAGAACCCAAATTTCTCCAAAAGTGCCAGATGGGAAAAAGCGCTCTCCACCAGTGCTTCTGCAGTGGGATGACCGTATTTTTCCAACAGGGATTTCTCCAGGCTACCCCCGTTGACACCAATGCGGATAGGGATCTTTCTTTCCTTACAGATATCTACGACGGCCTTTACATTCTCTTCCCCACCAATGTTGCCGGGGTTAATGCGAATTTTAGACGCGCCAGCCTCGGCAGCGCCAATTGCCAGCTTATAGTCAAAGTGAATATCTGCGACCAAAGGGAGCTCTGACTGACGGCAAATTTCCGAAAAGGGCACAAGGGAGGCCTGATTTGGAATGGCAAGACGGGCGATCTGACAGCCTGCATCCTTCAGAGCACGGATCTGGGCAAGGGAGCCTTCCACATCGGTCGTCTTTGTGTTCAGCATAGACTGAATGACCACCGGTGCACCACCGCCGATCAACACATCTCCAACTTTAATTTGCCGTGTCATGGAATCACCTCTTACTTAAATAGGAAAAATACATCTTTAAACAAAATCACTGCCATCAGCGTCAGCAGCAATACCATACCAACGCCATGGATATAGCCTTCAATTTTAGGGCTGACTTTCTTTTTAGTAATCTTTTCAACTGCGGTGGTAAGAAGCAGACCTACGACTCGGCCGCCATCCAAGGCAGGAATGGGCAGCAGATTCATGACTGCCAGGTTAATGCCCAGGAAACCGCCGAAAAGCAGAATTGTCAAGAAACCTGCCAAGTGAGTTTTCGCTTGGGAGGCAGAGTCGCTCATCACCTGTACGATGCCAACAGGGCCACTCAAATCTTTCACGCCCGCCTGACCTGTAAAGAGCATTTTCAGGCTCAACCGAACGCTGCGGATCATATCCAAGGAATAGTCCCAAGTATAGGACACACGATTTCCAATCGTGTTCTCCTCAGAACCGAAAGCGAAACCGTAGCGTTCTTTGGTCTCTTCTCCGAACAGATGCTTCTCCATTTTGTAATCATCAAAATAGAGTTTCTTTCCGTCTCGCTCCACAACAATATCAGGGGTATCGTCAGACATATCCATCAGCATGAAGAAGTCATTAGATATATAAACCTTTTCTCCGTTGATTTCCAACAGCCGGTCGCCAACATGGATACCGTCCTCTCGAATGACAGTACACCCTGCCTCTGCACGGACTATCACGGGAGTATCCAGCACTTTATTGTTAGAAAAGACAATAAAAAGCAGGAGAACGCCTACGATGTAGTTCATTGCTGCGCCTGCCACAAGGATAATGAGCCGCTTCCACCACTTTGCCTTACTGAAGGCGCGGGGATTATCCGTTTCCTCGTCCTCCCCTTCCATGGCACAGTAGCCACCGATGGGAATAAGACGGATGGAATAAAGGGTTTCACCAATTTGCTTTTTAAATATGGCAGGACCCATAAAGATTGCAAACTCGTTGACTTGCACACCGGAGAGTTTTGCCGTAATGAAATGGCCAAACTCATGGACAAAAATCAAAAAACTAAAAAGCAAAATGGAATATAAAACAAACATAGGGTTCCTCGATTCAAATATTACTTTGCATTATACTGCTTACAAACAGACGCTCTTGCAAGGCGGTCAGCCTCCAAGATTTCTTCCAGAGTAGGCTCAGCAATAAAAGGTACATCCTTCACCGCTTGGGCTACATAGCAGTAAATGTCATAAAAGCCAATTTTATTCTGCAAGTATAAGGCAACCGCCTCTTCATTTGCGCCGTTCATTGCGGGGCAAGCCGTTCCGCCCACTCGTGCGCAATCGAATGCCAGTTGCAGACAGGGAAACGCCTCCAGGTCCGGCTTTGCAAAAGTAAGAGCACCACAGGTCGTAAGATCCAAAGCATCCACAGGGCAGGCCGTTCTTTCCGGGTATGTCAATGCCAGCTGAATGGGAAGACGCATATCCGGCACGCCCATTTGCGCCATCACAGCGCCATCCGTAAACTCCACCAAGCTGTGGACAATGCTTTGTCTGTGAATAACCACATCTACCTGCTCCAAGGGAAGATTATAAAGGCGCATAGCCTCAATAACCTCTAGGCCCTTGTTCATAAGGGTAGCACAGTCGATGGTGATCTTTTCACCCATCTTCCAATTAGGGTGGCGAAGGGCATCTGCTTTGGTCACGGAACACAGCTGCTCCTTTTGCATACCGTAGAAAGGACCACCGGAGCATGTCAAAATCAGTTTCTTTACCTGCTTCATGGGAAAGTCCGGCATCAGGCACTGATAAATGGCAGAATGCTCCGAATCAACCGGGATGATTTCTGCATTATATTCTCTTGCCTGGGCCATAACCAGTTGACCGGCGCAGACTAAAGTTTCTTTATTGGCAAGGCCAATTCGTTTGCCTGCCTTAATTGCCGCCAAAGTAGGCTTCAGCCCCACCATGCCAACAACAGCCGTGATAACACAATCAGCCTCCTGGATGGTTGCCGCCTTCAAAAGCCCCTCTTCCCCCCACAGAACTTCCGTCGGGAGGTGAGAAATTCGATTCTTCAGCTCCTTTGCGGCTTCCTCTGTTGCCATGGACACAAGTCGGGGTATATATTTTTCGCATTGTGCGGCCATTCTATCCACATTGGTACCGGCTGTTAGCGCACAAACCGGAATTCCTAAGTGGTCAACAATATCCAAAGTCTGTCGGCCGATAGAGCCGGTCGAACCTAAAATACTTACACACTTAACCATATTACACCGCCATCGGAATAAGAATGATTAAAAGTTCAAAAAGAGGTGCGACCATAATGACAGAGTCAAATCTGTCCAACACTCCCCCGTGACCGGGTATCAAATTGCTATAATCCTTGATCCCCACTTGCCGTTTAATTGCAGAAAAGCTCAGGTCACCAAACACACCAGCGGCAGATCCCAAAAGTCCATAGATAAGAGCATAGAAATAGTTGACCTTCAATCCGCAGGCAAACTGCAAAATAAGGCAATAAATGATCATGGAAAGGATCGCACCAGCAAAGCCTCCAAGAAGACCTTCTACCGTTTTCTTGGGGCTGATGATAGGCGCCAGCTTGTGCTTGCCCAAATATCTGCCAGTGAAATAAGCAGCGGTATCAGACATAAATGCTGCAATAAAGGGGGCATAAATCAGGTAACGGCCGGTGCTCAAGGCAAAAATCCGTACAACTGCGCAAAGAAGGTACGGTACAACAAAACCAGCCATTGCGCACATCGCCAAACTACGGGTGGAAAGTTTTGCCTTGGAAAGCAGTAACTCACCAAACAGCAGTGCGGTAAATGCAAGCAAGCCGCCCAAGAACCAGGGATAGGGCATTCCATAAAAGCTCCACATAGAAACGCCAAAGGCAAGGAGCATACTATAAACGATCAGGCGGGCATTTTTAACCAATCCGGTGCCTTTTAGCAGTTCAAAAGCGCCAATAACACAAATCAAACCAAACAGAATCGCTGTGCAAACTTTAGGCAGCCACACCAGAAAAACGATCAGGCCAGGCACCATTACTGCAGCAGAAAGAATTCTCGTCTTCAAGTTTACACACCTCCAAAGCGACGATTGCGACCCTGATACTGGGCGATCGCCTTATCAAGATCATCAGGGCTAAAATCAGGCCACAATACATCCATAAACACAAATTCAGAATAGGCAGATTGCCACAAAAGGAAATTGCTGATTCTTTGCTCGCCAGAAGGGCGAATAATCAGTTCCGGGTCAGGTATATCCTTAGAGTACAAATAGGAAGAAAGAAGGGCTTCTGTAAGATCCTCCGGTTTGTGAACGCCTGCTTCCACATCCTTTGCAAAGGCTTTCGTGGCCTTTACCAGCTCATCTCTGCCACCATAGTTCAGGCAGAAATTGACTTGCACATCAAAGTCCCGGGTAGCAGACTCCGCTTTGCGGCAAAGTGCCTGCAAATCCGGGCTGATCCGATCCATATCGCCCCAGAAAGAAACATGCATTCTGTCCTTTTGCAAATCAGAAAGCACCTCATTAAGGCCTTTGGCAAGGAGCTTCATAATGCCTCCCACTTCTTCAGCAGAACGCTTCCAATTCTCGGTAGAAAAAGCGTATACCGTCAGATATTTCACCCCGATATCCCGGCAATAATGAGCAATTCTACGGAAAGCTTCCGCACCGGCAGCATGACCCGCAGTGCGAGGCAATCCTCTTTTCTTCGCCCAACGGCCATTGCCATCCATAATAATAGCAATATGCTGGGGCGGGGCTATCATTTCCTTTTCCACCTTTGCCATATGGGTTCCTCCTGTCTAAACAGCATTTTAGGGGCGCAAGCGCCCCTAAAAACATGGCTTAAATTGCCATCAGTTCCTTTTCCTTTGCAGCCAGGGCCTCGTCAACACGCTTGATATACTTATCCAGCAGGTCCTGCAGGTCCTTTTCAGCAGTCTTCTGATCATCTTCGGTGATCTCAGACTTCTTTTTCAGTGCCTTAACATAGTCCATACCGTCGCGGCGGATATTCCGCATAGCGACCTTGGCATCTTCGGCATACTTCTTAACCTGCTTGGTCAGTTCCTTACGGCGCTCCTCGGTCAGCTGGGGGAACACCAAACGAACGACTCTACCGTCGTTCTGGGGGTTAATGCCCAAATCGGACATCTGAATAGCCTTCTGAATTTCCTTCAGCAGGCTGCCGTCCCAAGGCTGGATCACCAGGGTACGGGCATCGGGAGACGAAATAGTAGCCACACCATTGAGGGGCGTTTCCTGGCCATAGTATTCTACAGTGATTCTATCAAGAACCTTAGCATTGGCTCTGCCTGCACGAACTGCGCCAAAGTTATCCGCCAGCACATCCAGGGTCTTTTCCATTTTTCTTCCGTAATCCTTGAAATCTACGCTCATTTATAGTTCCTCCTTAACGATCGTTCCAATTTTTTCGCCCTGCACAACACGAAGAATGTTTTCAGGGTCTTTCAGTGCGAAGCACACAAGTGTCATATGATTGTCCATAGCCAAAGTCATTGCAGTGGAGTCGGTTGCCTTCAGGTGACGGGATAAAACCTCGTCGTAGGTCAAGCAATCAAACTTTACTGCCGTGGGATCAACATTGGGGTCAGCAGAATAAATACCATCCACATTTTTTGCCATCAAAATAGCATCAGCCTCAATTTCCACACCCCGAAGCACAGCGCCTGTATCGGTTGAGAAATAAGGATTGCCTGTTCCTGCGGCAAATATAACCACTTTCCCCTCATTTAAGTAACGGTCTGCCGTATCTCTTGTAAAGTACTCTGCAAACTTATTCATTTCCACAGCGCTCAGCACCCGTGCGTCTACACCGTGCTTTTCAAGGGCATCAGCAACAGCAATGCTGTTCATAACCGTACCCAGCATACCCATGGCATCTGCATGAGAGCGCTGCATTTTGTCTGCCCCGTCCTTTACGCCACGCCAAAAGTTACCGGCTCCGATCACAATGCCAACCTGCACACCTAACTTTGTGCAACGGGCAACAACATCACAAACACTGTGAATTACATCAAAGTCCAGACCTCTGTGGGCATCACCGGCAAGAGCCTCGCCGCTGACTTTCAGCAGAATGCGTTTGTACTTTATCTCAGACAAACCAATCACTCCTTCTTCTTTATCCTTTCCTATTTTAATATAAGATTGGCAAATTGACAACTACAATTTCACAAAAATCGAAAATTGTTTTTTGATTTTTCATTTTCCCGAAATGGGTGGAATAATATTCAGCTTTTTTGGTTGCAAAAACTGTTCCTATGGGTTATAATAATTCGAGATTTCTAAAAGAGAGGATGCTTACTATGGCTGAAATCACAGAAAGCAAGAATTTCATCCATGCTTTTATTGAAGAAGATATTGCCGAGGGCGGCCGCTATGAGGGCAAAACTGTCCATACTCGTTTTCCGCCTGAACCTAACGGCTACCTGCACATCGGTCACTGCAAGGCCCTGATCATTGACTTCGGCACTGCCGAAAAGTTTAACGGTCTTTGCAATCTGCGTATGGACGACACCAACCCCACTAAGGAAGATGTGGAGTTCGTCGAGGCCATCAAGGAGGATATTCGGTGGCTGGGCTTTGACTGGGGCGACCGTTTCTTCTACGGCTCTGACTATTTTGAAAAGGACTACGAGTACGCAGTTGAACTCATTAAAAAGGGACTTGCCTATGTCTGTGAGCTGACTCCCGATCAGGCAAAGGAGATGCGCGGCGATCTGAACACCCCCGCTACTTCCCCCTACCGTGATCGTCCCATCGAAGAAAGCCTTGACCTTTTCGCCCGCATGCGTGCCGGTGAATTTGAGGACAACAAGTATACCCTTCGCGCCAAGATCGACCTGGCTTCCGGCAACTTTAATATGCGTGACCCGGTAATTTACCGCATTCGCCATATGCATCATCACCGCCAGGGCGACAAGTGGTGCATCTACCCCATGTATGACTTTGCCCACCCCATTCAGGACGCATTGGAAGGCATTACCCACAGCCTGTGTTCTCTGGAATTCGAGAATCACAGACCCCTTTATAACTGGGTCGTGGAAAATGTATCTGTCCCCCATCATCCCCGTCAGATCGAATTTGCCCGTCTGGGCATTGACCACACCGTTCTTTCCAAGCGCAAGCTGAGAGCTTTGGTGGAAAACGGCTATGTTTCCGGTTGGGATGACCCCCGGATGCCCACCCTGTGCGGCCTGCGCCGCCGTGGTTACACCCCCAAATCTATCCGCAACTTCTGCGACCGGGTAGGCGTCGCAAAGAGCCCCAACACTATCGAGTTTGGTTTCCTGGAACACTGCCTGCGGGAAGATCTGAACGAAACAGCAACCCGTGTTATGGCTGTTCTTAAGCCTATCAAGCTGGTTATCACCAACTATCCCGAAGGACAGACGGAAACATTCCAGATCGAAAACAATCCCGTGGACGAAGCCGCAGGCACACATGAAGTTACTTTCTCCCGTGAAGTGTGGATCGAAGCAGATGATTTCCTGCCTGCACCTGTCCCGAAATACAAGCGGCTTTACCCCGAGGGTCCTGAATGCCGCCTGAAGGGTGCTTATCTTATTACCTGCACCGGTTATGAAACCGACGAGGAAGGCAACATCACTCAGGTTTACGCAACCTATGATCCCAACTCCCGAGGCGGCGATCCTGCCGACGGACGGAAGGTCAAGGGCGCTACCATCCACTGGGTAGACGCCAACAACTGTTGCGAAGCAGAAGTTCGTCAGTACAGCAATCTGTTTGACGATCCGGATCCCGATGCCGCAAACAAGGATTTCCTTGCTTGCCTGAATCCTAATTCTCTGGAAATTCTCTCCGGCTGTAAGGTCGAAAAGTTCCTTGAGAGTGCAAAAGCTCCCGCATCCTATCAGTTCATGCGCTTGGGCTACTTCTGCCCCGACAGCAAGGACTGCGCTCCGGACCATCTGGTCTTTAACCGCAGCGTAAGCCTGAAGGACAGCTTCAAACCCAGTAAGTAAAATAATCGCCAATCATCAAATCGATGATTGGCGATTTTCTTATTTCTTTTCTTTAATTTGCGCTTGCAAATGCATACTCAGCACAGCAAGAGAGGTAGCCATATTTTCATTCTGGACAAGGATATTGCTTGGAACATCCAAATGTACCGGTGCAAAATTCCAGATTGCCTTAATGCCGCAAGCGATCAGGGTATCGCAAACTTCCTGGGCGTATTCCTTGGGAACAGTAATGATAGCCATCAGCACTTTGTTCACCTTACAGAAAGCTTCCAATTCACTCATAGCAATCACGGGTTTGCCGCAATCGGTAATTCTTGCAAAGGGAGCTTTATCGAATGCTGCGAGAATATTCAGACCATAGGCTTCAAAACCGCCGTATCCCAGAAGCGCCTGGCCCAATTTGCCTGCGCCCACCAAGATAGCATCCGTCGTATTGTCATAACCCAAAAACTGGCTGATGTCCTCAATGAGGGATTCCCGAAGGTAACCGATCTTAGGTCTACCACCATCAGAAACAAGGGCAAGATCCTTACGCACCTGCACCTCACCCATACCAAGCGCATTTGCAAGGCTTGTGGCGGAAATGTGGGTACTGCTTCCCTCCGGCATATTCTGTAAATACGCAAGGTAGCCGGGAAGCCGCTTTAAGACCGCCTTTGAAATTTCTTTCTTCTCCATTGTGTACACCCCTATGCATTCGGTATATTTTATACCGATTATAGCACGGATATATACCGATTGCAAGTATTATACACAACTTGTTTGTCGCAAAATCTCCTTTTTCAATCTAAGCATGATCCTTTTTTCAAGCCTGGAAATATAGGATTGAGAAATGCCGAGTTTTTCTGCAACTTCTTTTTGTGTCAATTCCTGATATCCCTGTAGACCGTAACGCATTAAAACGATCTCCTTTTCTCTCGGGGGCAATTCCTCTACCGCCTGACGGAGAAGCCTCAAATCCACATCATCTTCCATAGGTCGAAGAATCATATCCTCATCTGTGCCTAGAATATCAGACAGCAATAGCTCGTTTCCGTCATAATCCATATTGATTGGTTCATCTAATGAAACTTCTGCTTTTTGATTGGAAATCTTTCGAATATACATTAGAATCTCATTTTCGATACACCTGGATGCATAGGTAGCCAATTTGATATTTTTATCTCTGCGATAGGTACTGATTGCCTTTATTAAGCCGATCGTACCTATCGAAATCAGGTCCTCCAAATTGATACCCGTATTTTCAAAGCGACGGGCAATGAATACCACCAGCCGCAAATTCCGCTCAATGAGCAATGTCTTTGCTCCCTCATCACCGCTTTCCATAGCCGCTAGCGCTTGTTGTTCTTCCGCACCCTTCAGAGGACTTGGGAGTACATCTGTACCGCCTATGTAATATATACTTTTATATAACCCCAACTTGTCTAAAAGCCTTTGTAACCAATTCATAGATAACCTCCTGTTAACGCCTGATAAGTCTGCCGTTCACCCAACCCGCAAGGGGCAAATGCCACAATGGAACTTCCCTGCCAATTCCCGATCTTTATATTTGGCAGACGCATACCAAGGAGAAGCCCATTGGGGCATCCAACGGTACGATACGGAATTAAACGCAAACCGGGCAAAACTCCTACAGATTCTACCGGATTTTCTAACTGTTCCTGTGTCAATCCCAGAAGTTTTTCCGCAACCTTCGGTCCAACTACCAGCACTGGGTTTCCGGTAATTGGGTCTTTTAAGCTATTTCCTGTATCACGCAGAGCCCAAATGCTAACCCGCTCCATTTCGTAATGCAATTCTACAGGCATCAGTTCACTTCCGACATTTCTTTGCTCCACAAGTCTTATACACAGAAAGAAGATCCCCACCGCGCCTGTTAGCCCCATCCAAATGCCGCCCCCTGTGCCTGTTGTTAACCAAGAAAGCGCCATTGTAAGCAAGATGTATAACAAACACTTACCAAGAGATCGTATACAAGGGCCAAATGCTATCAAACCGGAAAGCAAAAGAAATAGAATGTTCCAAAGTAAGCCACCAAAGAGCCGAAATCCGGAAAGTATACACAACATACTATGTGCTGCTCCCACCGTAGCACCGATGCTTATGCTGCACAGGTTGCTTGCAGACCCAAGCAATCGATTTGTACCGAGAAGTAGCAGGAAATTGACCGCAAGTGACACCATTCCTACTAAAATGCTGTAAACAGCCATCGCATCACCGCCTCAGGAAGTGTTTGTGAGGCAAGTATATGTCCTGTATGCTTAAAAAGCCGTCGCAAGATGGGTATGCCTTTCCCGCAATAATCGGCCCTCGATGCACCACCTTTTACCGGGTTTGTCCCGTAAACAGAAAAAGCGGCAGATGAATTTCTCATCTGCCGCTACTATCTGTCGATAGGTTTTCTCGGGTAACTTCCCGTATGCTTTTTTCAATTTTAAACCGCTCCACCATCACCTCATGCCCACATCCAAGGCAACGGAGTCGAAAATCGGCACCAATGCGAAGAACCAACCAATCCTTCGAACCGCAGGGATGAGCCTTTTTCATACGGAGCTTATCGCCTACTTGAATATCCATACTTACTCCCCTTTTATTGCTTCCCAGTACTGTTTTGCCAGCTGTTCTACCTTGTTGGAGCCAAATTCATAATACTTTGTATCCTTCAAATCATCAGGCAGATACTGCTGCTTGACCCAATGATTGGGATAGTTATGAGGATATTGGTAGCCTTGCTCCCGTTCCATAGTGTAAGTGTCGGCGTGGACATTTTGCAGGTGACGAGGGAAGTCTCCACCTCTGCCCTTTCGCACATCCTCCAGCGCCGCATCCAATGCGATATGGCCGGAGTTAGACTTAGGAGATGTAGCCATCAATACCGCTGCATCGCCAAGAGGAATCCGGGCTTCCGGCATACCGATCATTAACGCCATATCCACGCAAGATTTGACAATGGGCATAATCATCGGGTACGCAAGCCCAACGTCCTCTGCCGCGATCACCATTAAGCGGCGGCAAGTAGCCTGCATTTGTCCTGCTTCCAAAAGGCGGGCTAAATAGTGAACAGCCGCATCAGGATCAGAGCCGCGAATAGACTTTTGCAAAGAGGAAAGCAGGTCAAAATAATTGTCCCCTTCTCTATCGGCACGCATTGCACTCTTCTGCGTGACAGCTTTTGCATCTGCCAATGTCAGGGGCAGCGTTGTGCCCTGGGGCAATCCGGCAGAAAACAGCACTTCAACCGCATTCATTGCTTTGCGAATATCGCCACCGCATGCGCCGGCAATATATTCAAGAGCACCTTCTTCGGGTACTGCCTGCAATGCTGTGCGTTTTTCCAAGTAAGCAACCGCTCGGTGGATGGCCTGCAGAGCAGCCTCCGCAGAAATCTGCTTAAATTCAAAAACAGTACTACGACTCAAGATTGCATTAAACACATAGAAATAAGGATTCTCTGTGGTAGACGCAATCAGGGTTATCTTTCCATTTTCAATGTATTCCAGCAACGATTGTTGCTGTTTCTTATTAAAAGATTGAATCTCATCCAGGTACAGCAGTACCCCATTAGGGGCCATCAAAGTGTCCAACTGAGAAACGATATTTTTAATATCTGCAGTGGAAGCCGTGGTAGCGTTGAGCTGGAACAAAGTGCGCTTTGTCTGCTTAGCAATGATGTTGGCTACAGTAGTTTTGCCGGTCCCACTGGGACCATAGAAAATCATATTGGGGATATTGCCGGAATCTACCAGCCTTCTTAAAATCCCACCGGGGCCCAGGATATGTTCCTGACCGTATACCTGATCAAGGCTTTCGGGGCGCAAAAGATCTGCAAGAGGTTGATACATAGCCCAGACTCCTTTCGTTTTCTATCATTATAGCACATTCTCGGTCGTATTGCACGCTTTTTTACAAAAACTGCCGTGGAGCATCCACGGCAGTTTTATTCATTTAGAATTGCAGAGGATCGTCGTCCACTTCTTCATCATCCTCAAAAGTGAACTCCAGATTTTCACCGCACTTAGGGCAAATAATGCTGCCCTTTTCCAAGGTCTCCTCGTCGAAATCAATGATTTCGCCGCAAGCACACTTCACCTCATAAACAGTGGTTTCTTCATCACCGAAGTCGAAGCCCTCTTCGTAATCTTCTTCATCTTCAAAGTCGAAGTCATCTTCGTCCTCGTCATCCCAATCTTCATCCTCTTCTTCATCCAGGATGAAGTCTTCGATGGCATCCAGGTCTTCTTCGATCTCGTCCAATTCGTCGGAGATGGCGATGGTGGTTTCTTCCACATCTGCAAGCCGACGGGTTACATCACCCAGCAGGTCGACAATTGCGGAGATCATCTGGCCTTCGGGCTTTTCCTTGTCCAGCTGCAGACCATCCATCAAACCCTTCAGGTATGCGGCCTTTTCAGAAATCGTCATAGTCTTACTCCTTATTAAGCCTTGGAACGGCCCAGGTATTCACCGGTACGGGTGTCGATCTGCACCTTGTCACCTTCGTTAATAAACAGAGGCACCTTCACTTCAGCGCCGGTTTCCAGAGTTGCGGGCTTCAGAGTGTTGGTAGCGGTGTTGCCTGCAAAGCCAGGCTCAGTGGAAGTAACGATCAGGTCAGCAAAGTTGGGAACTTCAACACCGAACACGCTGCCCTTGTAGCTCATAATGGTGCAGACATCATTTTCCTTCACGAAGCTGAAGGAATCGTCCAGGACGCTCTTGTCAATGGGGATCAGCTCGTAGGTTTCATTGTCCATGAAGTAGTACAGCTCACCATCATTGTAGGAGTACTCCATCTTCTTTCTCTCAACGAAAGCAGTGGGATACTTAGCAGAGGGGTTGAAGCTGGTTTCAGTCACACCGCCGGTGATGACATTCTTCATCTTAACACGGACGAATGCAGCACCCTTACCGGGCTTAACATGCTGGAATTCAACAACCTGCATAACCTTGCCGTCCATTTCGAAAGTAATACCGTTTCTAAATTCGCCTGCAGAAATCATTCTATATATCCTCCTAAGAATGCCCCCGAAGGGGTTTAAATATGTTTATAGCTTTAGCGCCTATATTTTAACCTAAAAATTCCAAAAAAGCAATAGGAAATCCTATCTTTTTATACCACAATGAGATTTTTCGGGCTGTGGGTAATATTCTCGCAGCCATCCTCGGTGAAAATCACCACATCTTCAATGCGAACGCCGAACTTACCAGGCAGGTAAATGCCGGGTTCGGCAGAAGAAATCATGTTAGGCTGCATAACGGTTTCGCCGGCAGGAGAGCAGTTGGGAGACTCGTGTACTTCCATACCCAAGCAGTGACCGTATCCATGACCAAAGTAGGGACCATAACCAGCATCCTCGATCACCTTGCGGGCAGCGCCGTCCACATCCTTGCCAAGCACACCAGCTTTTGTCGCAGCAATGCCTGCCAGCTGGGCTTCCAGAACAGTATTGTAGACCTTTTCCATTTCTACGGTTACATAACTGACAGCCACAGTTCTGGTCATATCAGCACAGTAACCCTGGTACAGTGCGCCAAAGTCCATGGTAATGAAATCGCCATCCTGAATGACCCGGTCACCGGCAACGCCATGAGGCATACTTGTGTTGGGACCGGATACAACGATGGGATCAAAAGAAAGTCCATCAGCGCCCGCTTTGAAAAGACAGTAGATCAGCTCGGCCTGCAGTTCCTTTTCGGTCATACCGGTCTTAATGCGACCGAGCACCTGGGAAAATGCCTTGTCAGTAATATCCTGAGCTTTGCGCATAATATCCAATTCCCAAGCTTCCTTTACAGCACGCAAACTATAGATCTTTTCATTGTAAGGAACCAGCTTGGCATTCAAGCGCTTTTCAAAACCCATCAATTCTTCAACAGTCAGGTAACGCTCTTCATAGCCCAGGTTGGTAATGCCGAACTCTGCAATAGCATCGTTGATGCATTTGCTGTAGGGATTTGCTCTGTTCACTTCCAGTACCTCAAAGCCCTGGATGCCATTTTGTGCAGATTCAATGTAGCGGCTGTCGGTGAAGTAGCGGCAACCCTTCCGGGAAACCACAGCGATACCCTCTGCAATATCAAACTCAGCGCCATACATACGGCTATAACGGCTTGTAAGAAGCAGTCCATCTACTTCCTCAGAAAGAATGGAAATGTATTTTTCAAGGTTTTTCATAATGCAATCTCCTTTTTCGTGCTGTAAATATAAATGGCAGTTCCGCAATATGGCGGAGCTTCAGCCAGAAATTATGATTATGAATCGATTTGACCAATATGGAGTACACCCCGGCACAGTTTGCGCCCAAAACATCGGTAAATATCTGGTCTCCTACCAGTGCGCATTCCTCGGGTGACAATTCGTACTCTGCAATACACCGGCAAATTCCGTCAGCAAAGGGCTTTTTCGCGTGGGTGATGCACCCAAGGCCATATTGGTCGCAGAACTTTTTCACCCGGTCGTTTTTGCTGTTGGACACCACGCAAACAGAAATATCTGATTCCATCATAGTTTCCAGCCATACCTGCATCTTTGCTGTGGGAATGTTGGTGGTATACGGAACAATGGTGTTATCAAAATCCAGCATCAAGAGGCGGATGTTCTTTCCGTGCAAATAAGAAGGCGTCAAATCCGTTACCGCATGGGTAACCACCTTCGGCAAGAGGGAAAAAGGCATAGAATATGCTCCCGTTTCATAAAAGTCCATAGGGGGACGATTACGCAGATTTTCCCCATTATAACACAGCCGGAGGCATTTGTCTATGTTTTTGCCCATTTATCTTGCCACTACAGCCCAAGAATTTACACAATATAAGGACTTCCCCTCCACTTTGTGCTATTTGGCCTGCCACTTTTCATCAAGCGGCACCGGGCTTTCCAATTTACCTTCCACATTGCCACTCGGGTCGATTATATCCATTGACGACAGCACACCCATTGCAAGCCATCAGACTGATGTGGTGATCAGGCAAATCGCCACGCTTGTTGAAAAGTTTCACCCGTGTGGTATCCTGCTTGACTTTCAGCGACCGGATAATCCATATGCAGCAGATATGATAGATGCCATTATAAAACACACAAGCTGCACTGTAGCAGTATCACACATCTACGCAAAGGATCATAACTGTCCTGTATTTCTGCCGCCTCTCCCCTTTCGTCTGTCAGCAACAGAATATCTACAACCATGGAAAGGAAGGGAGCTTTGGTTGGAAATTGGCAACGACAAAGAAATGGCTATTATTACAGCAAATAGCTTTGGAACAGAACGTATACATAGCATTCCAACCAGCAGTTGTAATTTTAGAGAGCCATCTTTATTATGCCACTACTCTACCCATATCAAACCGGATCATATCGCGCTCTATTTTCACCGAACAGCGCAGGATCTGGAAGAATTACAGGCTCAGGCAAAAGAGCTGGGCGTTACTAAGTTTCTGGGATTGTGGCAACAGTTACAGCAGTTCTATTCCTAAATGCGTTCGCATAATCTTTGGTAGACTGTGGCAGGAGCAAGCCTCCTGCCGGATAAGGAGGCTGGCTATGGAAAACATTTATCAGGATATTGCCGCCAGAACAAACGGCAATATATACATCGGCGTGGTGGGCCCGGTCCGTACCGGAAAATCCACCCTCATTAAGCGCATAATGGAAACATTGGTCATTCCCAACATTGGGGATATTTACCGAAAAGAGCGGGCGAAAGACGAACTTCCACAAAGCGGTTCCGGAAAAACCATTATGACAAGTGAGCCAAAGTTTGTTCCTGAAGAGGCAGTTGAAATCTGTCCTGACGGTACCACATCATTCCGTGTGCGGATGATAGATTCTGTTGGGTATATGGTCGATGGCGCTGTTGGAGCAACAGAAGAAGGCATCCCAAGAATGGTCACAACCCCCTGGTATGACTATGAAATTCCCATGACAGAGGCTGCAGAACTGGGAACGCAAAAAGTGATGCAGGAACATTGCTCTATCGGGCTTGTGGTGACCACAGACGGAACGATTACAGATATCCCAAGAAGTGATTATATAGAGGCGGAAACCCGTGCAATCAAGGATATGCAGGCCACAGGCAAGCCCTATTTAGTGATTGTAAACAGCATTGCTCCTAAATCCGATAACGCAAGACAAGTTTCTGTGCGCATTCAAAAAGAGTTTGGCATTGATCCCATTGTTGCTGACTGTCAGGCCCTTGACGAGGAAGATATTTGTATGATTTTCCGCCGTTTGCTCTACGCCTTCCCTATGCAGGAATTGCGGGTTTATCTTCCTCGATGGATGGATGCCTTGGAAGCAAGCAACTCGGTTAAAGCAAGCCTTTATCAAGCGCTTCTGCAACGGGCAGAAGAAATCTCCACCTTGGCACAGGCACAAGTTACACTCCAAAAACTTAAGGAGCTGGAACAAGTTCTTGATTTCTCAATTCGCAACGTAAATCTTGCAACCGGCACCGTTTCCTGCGCCCTCACCTTCCCTGAAACCCTATTTTATGAGATCTTGAGCAATAAGGCAGGAATGCCCATCGAAAATGATGCCCAGCTTCTTTCCTTGCTCACCCAGCTCGCTCAAGCGAAGAAAGAATATGACAAGATTTCTGATGCCCTTGCGTCAGCAAAAGCTACCGGTTATGGCATTGTGATGCCAACGGCAGAAGAAATGACACTGCAAACACCGGAAATTCTCCGTAAAGGAAGCTCTTTTGGCGTAAAACTGAAAGCCGGAGCCCCTTCCATCCATATGATCCGAGTGGATATTGACACAGAAATCAGTCCTATGGTTGGGGATGAAAAACAATCTCAGGATCTGATCGCTTATCTCGCAGAACAAGAACCGGATGAGCTTTGGCAGAGCAATATTTTCGGCAAATCCGTATACGCCCTTATTCAGGACGGGCTAACATCCAAAGTAATTCGGATGCCAGATACCGTCAGAGAGCGTTTCAGGGGAACCTTGGGAAGAATTGTAAACGAAGGCGCTACAGGCCTTATCTGCTTGATCCTATAAAAAAGGCCCTCAGATTGCCAATCGGCAGTCTGAGGGTTAAAATTATACAATTTCGATTTCCTGACCCATCTGGGGTATTACAATCTCAAAAGCATCACACTTAGAAAGACCTGTGCGTACGCTTTCCCAAATGCCATATGGATCCGGATCAATGCCAGGCATATGCACCAAAATCAGGTGTTTTGTGCCTGTGGAGATAACCGCTTTGATCCCCGCAGAAGTCGTCACATAGGCATAGGGAGCAATCAAAATATCCACATTTTTTACAGATTGAAGCTCTGACGGCGCCGCATCACCGGCAAACAGAATGGTCTGTCTTCCGCAGATCAGAAAACTATTGTGGATAAGATCAGGTTCAACCTTACCCAGGTGGCGGGTCTTAATAGGATAAATGTTCACATCCCCTACTCGTCCCTCTTGCGCCCCCGGCATAAGAATCACAGTGCCGGTCTGTGTGCAAAAATCCAGATACCCCGAATGAAAATGGTCCGGATGCAGGTGGGTAAATCCCACCGCATCCGGCACCTTTTCTTGCAGATATTCACGAAGTCTTACCGGCGTTTCCAGGTAAGGTGCAACCAACCCGCAAACACCATCTATCGCAATTCGGACGCCATCCAGGGTAATCAGGCCGCCGGCGTTGGCTGTCCGCAAAAAGCGCATAGCTTACACGCCCAGCTTGGATCTGCGATAGGTTTCTTCTTCGTCGCAGGTATTCTCAGCTTCATAGCCAGCCAGAGGAACCAGATTCTCGTGGATAGCATCCAGCACCCAGCTTGCCTGGGGGAAGAAGTACTTATCGAACTCAAAGGGAGGTGTGATCCAGTTCTTTGCGCCGATCACAACGGGAGGTGCATCCAGATCATCGAAGCACAGCTCAGTGATGTTTCTTGCCACATCGTTCATGTAGGAGCCACGAGCACAGGCATCGGACACCAGCACGACCTTACCGGTCTTACGCACAGACTCCACGATCTTGGTGTAATCCAGAGGTACCAGAGAGTGGATATTGATGATATCCGCTTCCATGCCATACTTCTCAGACAGGGTCTTAGCGGCATCTACAGCACGATACAGAGCAGCACCGATGGTCAAAATGGTAACATCCTTACCATCACGAACCTTATTCACATCACCGATGGTGATTTCATAACGCTCAGCAGGTACGCCACCTTCGTGGAACTGTTCGCCCACGTCGTAAATACGCTGGCTCTCGAAGAACACAACGGGGTCGGTGCCCATCAGTGCAGTTTCCATCAGGCCCTTAGCTTCCCAAGGAGTTGCGGGGAACACGACCTTCAAGCCGGGGATGTGTGCGCACAGAGCGGTCCAGTCCTGGCTGTGCTGAGCGCCGTACTTGGAGCCAACAGAAACACGCAGAACCAGAGGCATCTTCAGGATGCCGGCAGACATAGCCTGCCACTTGGACATCTGGTTGAAGATCTCGTCACCGGCGCAGCCGATGAAGTCAGCATACATCAGTTCTACCAGTGCGCGACCACCGGACAGAGCATAACCAACAGCAGTACCCACGATGGAGGCTTCTGCCAGAGGAGAGTTGAACAGGCGGCAGTGAGGCAGGGCGTCCATCATACCACGGTAGACGGCAAATGCACCACCCCAGTCACGGCAGTCTTCACCGTAAGCGATCATGGTGGGATCTTCATAGAAGCGATCGTAAATAACCTCACTCATAGCATCGCGGAGGTTGAACAGCTTCATCTTGGAAACAGGCTTGCCGTCAGGACCGATGGGGCTGCGGGACTTTTCCTTCAGCTTCTTGTAAGCAGGAACATCTTCCAGGTTCTCGATAAGAACTTCAGGCTTACGGTCATCGAACTTGGCAACCTTCTGGTTGGAGAACATCAGGCGTTCTACAACAGCAGGATCCTTGTCAAAGTCACAGTAAGGGCTGATCTTGGGATCAGCGGCAGCAGCGCAGATCATAGTCATACGCTGGGAAGTTTCGGCCAGGATGGCATCCACTTCTTCCTGAGTCATTACACCGGCCTCGATCAGAGCGGCAGGGTAAGTAGTCAGGGGGTCAACCAGCTTCCAATCGTCAATTTCCTCCTTGGTGCGGTAAGCATTCTGGTCGGAAACGGAGTGACCGGAGAAACGATAAGTAATGGTTTCCAGCATTACAGGGCCCTGGCCGTTACGCAGCAGTTCCAGCTTCCGCTCCATAGCATCGATCACTGCCAGAGGATTGAAGCCGTCAACGGTTTCTGCGTGGAACTGGGTGGGGCTGACGCCGGAAGCGATACGGGACATGCAACCCTGGCCCATAGTTTCGCCACGGGTCTGGTCGCCCATACCATAGGAGTTATTGAAGATGTTGTAGAGAATGGGCATACCTTCGGTATGAGATTCCCACAAAGTCTTATACTGGTCCATAGCAGCAAAGTTCAGAGCTTCCCAAACAGGGCCACGGGCCATAGAAGCGTCACCGATGTTACATACAACGATGCCAGGCTTTTCATTCACCTTCTTGTAAAGAGCAGCACCGGTGGAGATGGTAGCAGAACCGCCAACGATTGCGTTGTTGGGGTAGATGCCAAAGGGCAGGAAGAAAGCGTGCATGGAGCCGCCCATGCCCATATGGAAGCCGGTCTCACGAGCGAAGATTTCAGACAGTGTACCGTACAGGATGAAGCGGATAGCCAATTCCTTAACATCCTTGGTTTCGCCCAGCTGCTGGGTGGAACGCAGGCACTTGCCGTCCAGGAAGGTCTCCATAACATTCATCAGCTGCTCGTCAGACATCTTGTTGATGGTGGACAGAGCCTTAGCCAGAATTTCGGAGTGGCTGCGGTGAGAACCGAAAGCAAAGTCGTTCTCATCCAGCAGGTAAGCCTGGCCTACGCAGGCAGCTTCCTGACCGATGGACAGGTGAGCAGGACCGGGATAGGTATGCTCGATGCCGTTGTACAGACTCTGTGTCTTAATGAGGTTCAGCATGGTTTCAAACTCACGCAGAACGGTCATGTCACGGAAAATACGAACCAGGTCTTCCTTGGTGTACTTGCCGGAGGCCAGCTCTTCAGCAACGGTCTTATTGTACTTGTTAACAGGGATAGAATTAAAAGTGACCTCACCGGCTGCGCGAACAACCGCAGGATCTACATATAAACTCTTAGGCATACTGTTTCCTCCTTATTTGGCCAGCAGGGTGATGAAATTGGTCAGGTTCTTGCACAGTTCCTGCAGGAAGCGGGAAGCAGGTGTGCCGTCCACAGCACGGTGGTCAAAGGTCAGGCTCAAGCCCATAGCGGGATACAGTTCAATACCGCCGTCAGCGCTCTTGCGAACACGGTCAGTGGTGCCGCAAACGCCCAGGATACCGGTCTGAGGAGGATTGATAACGGGAGTAAAGGACTCGATGCCAAAGTTGCCCAAGTTGGATACGGTAAAGCTTGCACCGGACAGCTTATCGGGGCTGATATTGCCTTCGCGGCACTGTGCGGCCAGTTCCTTGACAGCCTTGGAGATCTCCAGCAAGCTCATGGTATCAGCACCAAAAATGGTGGGAACCATCAAGCCACGGGGAGTATCCACAGCGAAGCCCAGGTTGCAGTGCTTGAAACGACGGATAGAAGCATCATCCAGCATATTGGCATTCAGATCCGGGTGGTTAACAACGGTACGGGATACTGCATAAAGAACGATGTCACCAATGGTAATACCGGCATACTCGTCACCGGCTGCCTTCAGAGCCTTGCGGTATGCAAGAACAGCAGTAGCATCAAAGGAAGTATTCTCGGTCAGCTGTGCCATGGTGGACAGGCTGGTGGTCATAGACTTTGTGATTGCACGACGGATACCGCTGAATTTCACATCCTCGTATTCATTCACATCAACAGCGGGAGCTGCGGCTACGGCTGCGGCAACAGGTGCCTTCACGCCTTCAGCAATCAGCTTCTGCACATCGCGCTCAATGATACGGCCATTGGGGCCGGTACCAACCGCCTGGGTAGCATCCACGCCATGAGCCTTAGCCAGCTTAGCAGCTCTGGGAGATACGGGAGCGCCGACAACAGCTACAGCTTCGGGTTCTGCAGCAGCGGCAGCAACAACAGGAGCAGCTTCTACAGCGGCAACGGGCACTTCTGCACCGGGACGCAAGCAGCTGCAATCTTCACCGTGGGGGCCGATTGCACAAACATTCTCCAAGCAAGTGACTTCCTCGCCGTCTTCAAAGAAGATCTCCAGCAGTTCGCCTTCTGCAGTAGATTCACACTCAAAGCTTGCCTTATCGGTTTCATAAGTAAACAGAATGTCGCCAACCTTGATCTGGTCGCCTACCTTCTTTTCCCAGCTACCGATAATGCAGCTCTCAACAGTAATACCGGCCTTAGGCATTACGACAGCCTTTGCCTTGGTATTCAGCACAGGCGCAGCTGCTGCGGGAGCGGTGGCTGCAGGAGCGGCAGCTGCGGCAGCAGGAGCGGCCTCAGCGCTGCCTCCGCGCAGAGCAGAACAATCCTCACCAGGATTGCCGACAGCGCAGACATTTACGAGGCAAGGAACTTCATCGCCTTCCTCATAAAAAATCTCCAGCAAGGTACCCTCTGCTGTAGATTCACATTCAAAGCTGGCTTTGTCGGTTTCGTAGGTGAACAGGATATCACCAATCTTAACCGCATCACCGATTTTCTTTTCCCATGTACCAATGATACAGCTTTCCACTGTAATGCCCGCCTTGGGCATAATAACTGCATTAGCCAATGGATAATCGCCTCCTTAATTTATTGTTAAAGCGCGTTAATTATAACACCACATAACAAAGTCGTCAAGGCTTTTCACCTAAAAAGCAGAAAAATTCGGCACATTTAGTGCCGATTTTTCTTACAATACAATTACATTTGCATCCTTTGCTGCATAGGCAACAGATTCAGGAAGTTCACCATCCGAAATAAGGTAATCCACATCTGAAAGTTCCGCAAAAGTATATGGCATCAGGCATGTGAACTTATCACTGCCGCACATGGCAACAGACTTTCTTGCCTTCTTGATCACCTGATGCTTTACGAGCATATCCCCTTCCGTGCCGCAGGTAAAACCTGCTTCCAAAGCAAAACCGGATACGCCGATAAAAGCAATATCAATATTGATTTTAGAAAGCATCTCCAAGGTGTTCTGTCCTGAAAGTGCCAGATTCTTTCTGTTAATCGTGCCACAACATACCGTAACGATAGGGTTTGTCAGACGACACAGCTCCATAGCGATACTTGGCCCTGTTGTAATGATATTCAGGTTGATATCAGGAAGAATTTTCGCAAGCGCCAAATTCGTGGTACTGGCATCCAGGAAAATAGCAGAATGAGGCTGAATAAGTTGCAAAGCTTTTTGCGCAATGACAGATTTCTCCTGGTTATTCCGCCGCATACGCTCATTAAATTCCGGATCGCCATTATGCCGTACGGAGCGGGCGCCACCACGGAATTTTACTGCCGCACCCGTAGCCTCCAGAAGATCCAGATCCCGGTGAATGGTCATAAGAGAAACATCAGGGAAAAGCTGACACAACTGCTTAATGGTAACTACGTTCTGCTTTTCTATAAAACTTTTCATTTGCTCCTGACGATAATTGTACAAAACGATCACCTCAAATGTTATATCGGAAGTTATATAACAACAATATAACATCCAAAGTTATCACTTGTCAATGTTTTTTTCCAAATGCGTTGACGGAAGGTTGCATTGCAATTATAATAGCAACTACGGAGGTGACACTATGCGATTGCAATATATGGATTGGACAGGCCACGATCCTTATGCAAACCTGGCTTTAGAGCGGTATTTACTTGAAAATGCACAGGAAGACACCTGCACACTGCTTTTGTGGCAAAATGACAACACCGTGGTCATAGGCTGTAACCAAAATCCTTGGAAGGAATGCAGAACAGGGCTGCTCAAAGAAGAAGGCGTCCATCTTACCCGCCGTTTTTCCGGTGGTGGAGCGGTTTATCACGACTTGGGAAACCTGAATTTTTCTTTTATCTGCTCTGAGGAATTTTATAATCAAGAAAAACAATTTCGTGTCATACAGACCGCCTGTAAGCTTGCCGGCATTGAGGCAACGCTTTCGGGCAGAAACGATCTGCAGGTTGGAGATAAAAAGTTCTCCGGAAATGCTTTTTTTCACCAGAACGGCATCGCCTGTCACCACGGCACCCTTCTCATCTCCAGCAATTATGAAAAGCTTTCCCGTTACTTAACCCCTTCCAAGGCCAAGCTGGAAGGAAAAGGTGTTAATTCCGTACGCAGTCGCGTTTCTAATTTACAGGACTTTTCTTCTGATTTGACGGTAGAAAAGATGAAAGCATTTTTATTGGATGCTTTTCAAGAGGTTTATGGCATATCCCCCACCCCTATTGCGCTTTCTAATGACGCTTGTGGTAAGATCGATGAAATCACCGCATTTCTCAGAACCCCCGAATGGATCTATGGCAAGCATGCACCGGCATCCTGTACATTGGAAAGTCGTTACAGCTGGGGCGGTATCTGTGTGGAGCTGGATGTTAAAAATGGCACCATCACCGCTTGCAGTGCGTATACAGACAGTTTGGACTGGCGTCTTGCACAGATCATTGAGGGTGCTCTAATTGGTTGCCAATTCAGTAAGCCGGCGATCCTTTTCAACCTCGACGGAAAAGTTTCCGATCATATACTTGCGGACCTAACAAATCTATTTGAAATATAAAAAGGTGCGTTGCATAAGCAACGCACCTTTTACTTTTTAGATCAGATCGTAATTTCAGCAATGACAGACTTCAGCTTATCTGCGCTGATCTGCAGCTTCTTCACTTCTTCGTCAGTCAGCTTGTTCAGGATCTTGCCACGGATGCCGTTACGATCCACCAGATTCAGAGTAGACAAGCAAACATCTTCCACGCCGTACTCACCATGCATCATGGAAGAAACGGTCAGAGCGGTGTTGGAGTCACCCAGGACACACTTGCAGATATAACAAACGCTCATCGCAACTGCAAAGAAAGTAGCGCCCTTGTTTTCAATGATCTTACCACCGGACTTCTTAACAAAGTCTTCCACTTCTTCATAGTCCTTATTCCACTTGATGCGGTCCTTATCAGGAGAGCATTCACGGTAAACATCAATGTGGTTGTTGGCAATGTGTGCCAAAGACCAGGGAACAAAGGAGCTGTCACCGTGTTCGCCGTAAACATGGGCATGGACATTCTTGGGGCTCAGGCAGAAGCGTCTTGCCAGTTCGGACTGCAGACGGCTGGTATCCAGAATGGTACCGGAACCGATAATGCGGTTCTCAGGAATGCCGGAGATCTTAGTGAACACATAAGTCAAAATGTCAACGGGGTTGGAAACGATCACATAAATAGCGTTGGGCGCATATTTTACCACGTTGGCAGTTACGTCCTTCAGAATATTTACATTGATCTGTGCCAGATCCAGACGGGTCATACCAGGCTTTCTTGCAACGCCGCAGGTAATCACAACGATATCAGAATCAGCCGTTTCGGGGTAGTCGCCTGCACGAACAACAGCAGGAGCATTGAAAGGAGCACCCTGGTAAACGTCCAACGCTTCACCTAAGGCCTTCTTGGTGTTGATATCAACAATAACAATTTCAGATGCAATGCCCTGGATCATCAGGTCATTGGCGATAGTTGCACCGACATTACCGGCACCGATTACGCTGATCTTGCTCATAAAACAAACTCCTTTGAAATAAAATTCGTTTTTAAAGAATTCGGTATTATTATATCGGTACAATTTTACTTTGTCAATCATATCCGACCAGTTTACACCTTTTTCAGCAAAACAATCAAATGCACGCAGGTTTTGCAATATATTTTGTCAAAAATTACATCATACGAAATCTGTCAGCAAACGAATTAAAACCTGGGTGCAGGATTCCATATCCTCTACAGGAATATACTCAAACCTACCGTGGAAATTTTCACCGCCGGTGAAAAGATTGGGACAGGGCAGTCCCTCATAAGAAAGCCTTGCGCCATCGGTGCCACCGCGAATGGGAACGATCTTAGGTGTAATTCCAACAGTTTCCATTGCTTTCTTTGCCCGTTCAACAATATACATGCAGGGTTCAATGTGTTTTTTCATATTGAAATAACTATCCTTAATAATTACCTCTACCCTACCTTGTCCATACTTCTCATTTAGGAACTTTGCGGCAGATTCCATAACTGCCTTCTTTTCCTGGAGCTTTTGCAAATCATGGTCACGAAGAATGTAAGAAAGTTTTGCTTCCTCGACCTCGCCCTCCATATCAGTCAGCAAAATAAAGCCTTCGTATCCTTCCGTGGTTTCCGGACGCTGGTTTGCAGGAAGCATATTCTGGAATTCCATAGCAAGAAGCTGAGCATTGACCATCTTATTCTTGGCAGAGCCGGGATGGATGTTCAGCCCATGGAATTTCACAATTGCAGAAGCCGCATTGAAATTTTCGTATTCCAGTTCTCCCAGTGCGCCACCATCCACCGTGTAGGCATAGTCCGCTCCAAAGTCCTTCACACGGAAGCGGTCTGCTCCCCTGCCAATTTCTTCATCCGGGGTAAAACCAATTTTTAGTGTAGCGTGGATATTTTTGACTTTCAGCAGATGCTCTGCCACTGTCAAAATTTCTGCAATGCCGGCCTTGTCATCAGCGCCCAAAAGGGTCGTGCCGTCGGTAACAATCAGATGTTTGCCAATATGGTTATTGAGGCTTTCATAGTCCGAAGGACAAAGGTAAATGCCTTTCTCCTCATTCAAGCAGATGTCGCCGCCCTCATATGCAACAACCCTTGCCTTAATATTCTCTCCGGAAGCATCCGGGGAAGTATCCATATGGGCAATCAAACCTATGGTCGGCAGGCGGGGATCCCCGGGAACTGTGCCGTAAACATAGCCATCTTCATCCATATAAGCATCCTGAATGCCCATAGCCAGCATTTCTTCTACAAGAGCTTTTCCCAATTTCCGTTGGCCTTCCGTAGAAGGACAGGTTTCGCTTTCTTCGTCAGAGCGTGTGTTAAAAGAAACATATTTCAAAAAACGTTCAGATACAGTCATATATAGCCTCCTATAGAAAATGGGGCGAAGTTTCCTTCGCCCCGAAATTTTTACTTAGCAGCGTTAACCAGTTCGGCAGTGTCCTTTGCGATCATCAGTTCTTCGTTGGTGGGAACGACCCATACCTGAACCTTGGAATCGTCAGCA
The DNA here is from genome assembly GCA_045122735.1 of Faecousia sp. Lineage (GTDB taxonomy): Bacteria > Bacillota > Clostridia > Oscillospirales > Oscillospiraceae > Faecousia. Next base: position 30,965 of record JBGVHZ010000046.1, on the reverse strand, counting down.
GAGATCAGAGTCTCCTTGCCGCGCACATTGTTGCGTGCAGGATCCAGCTTAACGCCCATGAATCCCAGGTAATCACAGATGGCCTGACGGGTCTCGGGACCGTTTTCGCCAACACCGGCAGTAAAGGTGATTACATCTACACCATTCAAAGCAGCAGCATAAGCGCCAATATACTTAGCAACTTCGTAGAAGAACTTATTCAGTGCCAGTACGCAGTTTTCATCACCGTTGGCTTCGCCTGCTTCCAGATCACGGAAGTCAGAGGAAACACCGGACAGAGCCAGAACACCGGACTTCTTGTTCAGCATATTCAGGCACTCATCAACGCTCATACCATACTTGTTACAGATAAACTGTACAACGCAAGCATCGATATCACCGGAACGAGTACCCATAGGAACACCGGCCAAGGGAGAAAGGCCCATGGTTGTATCCTGACACTTACCATTCAGGATAGCAGACAGAGAAGAACCGTTACCCAGGTGGCAGTTGATCATGCGGAACTCGGTCTTGCCAATCAGTTCAGCAGTACGACGAGCTACATACTTGTGAGAAGTGCCGTGGAAACCGTAACGGCGGATATCATCGTTCTCATAGTACTCAGTAGGGATAGCGTAGCGGTAAGCCTTGGGAGGCATGGTCATGTGGAACGCAGTATCAAACACAGCGACCTGGGGAGTTGTGGGCATAACAGCCTGGCAAGCACGAATACCCATCAGGTTGGCCGGGTTATGCAGAGGACCCAGGGGGATGCAATCTTCGATAGCCTTGATGCAGGCATCATCGATGATGCAGGAATCGCTGAACTTCATGCCGCCATGGAGCACGCGGTGACCAACGGCATCGATTTCACTAACGTTCTTGATGACGCCATCTTCTGCATCCTGCAGAATTTCCAGAACAGCTGCGATGGCTTCAGAATGGCTGGGCATAGGAATGTCCTTAACCACCTTCTTGTCGCCGACCTTGTGGGTCAGACGGCCGTCAATGTAAATACGCTCACACAGACCCTTAGCGGCAACATCACCGGTTTCAGGGTTCATGAGCTGATACTTCAAAGAAGAACTACCGGCATTGATAACCAAAACATTCATAGATTTTTCCTCCAAAAAATAATGATTTTCTTTTTGCCCATAATGTGGTATTATCTCAACAAAGGCTATTGTATAATATCTTTCCCAATTTCTCAAGTCCTATTGGCAAAATTTTTCAGGAAAGGTGGGATTATTTTGAAAATCATCGGTATAATTTGCGAATATAACCCCATGCACCTCGGTCACAAAAAGCAAATTGACCGCATTCGGGAAGAAAATCCCGGCTGTGGCATTGTCTGCTTGATGAGCGGCAACTTCGTTCAGCGTGGACACCCGGCAATAATAGACAAGGCGCTCAGGGCACAAGCTGCTATTCATGCAGGTGCTGACCTGGTGCTGGAGCTTCCGGTTACTGCGGCTCTTTCCTCTGCCGAAGGCTTTGCGCAAAAGGGTGTTTCTATCCTTTCTGGTTTTTGTGACGGTCTTTCCTTTGGTATGGAAAATGCTGATCTTCGTCTATTGAATGACACCGTGGACGCTTTACTCAGTGATGCATTCCGTGAACAGTTGCACACGATGCTTGATATCGGTCTATCATTCCCCGCCGCTCGGCAAAGAGCTTTAGAAGCTATGGGTTTGAATGGGTCTCTTCTTGAAAATCCCAACAACATCTTAGCTGTTGAATATTGCAAAGCTATTCGTATGCAAAATAGGCAAATGCTACCCCTGCCTATAAAGCGAGAAGGCAGCTATCACGACGAAAAACCGGATCCGGAAAACCCTTCTGCAACCGCCCTGCGTATCTTAATGGCAGAAAGTGGTGCCTGGCTGGATTATATACCCGCTTGTACAAGGGAAATTCTTTCCGGTGCCACCATTCACGCTACACACTTTGCAGAACAGGCGGTCCTTTATCGTCTGCGGACAATGACAGAAACAGAATACGAGGCGCTTCCCTATGGTTCGGAAGGGCTTTGGCGTAAGTTAATGCGCAACGCCAATGCTTATGCCACGTTGGAAGAGATTCTGCAAGCTACAAAATCCAAGCGCTATACCCGCACAAGGCTTGACAGAATGGTCCTTTGCGCATTTCTTGGTATAACGCAGGAAATGCTGGAATCCCCTATCCCCTACACAAGAGTTTTAGCGTGCACTGAAAATGGCAGAAAAATCCTAAAGTTAGCCCGTCAAACGGGCAATTTCCCCAATATAGGCGAACCTATGGATCATCCCTATGAAAATCTTGAACATCGTTGTGACGATCTGTATGCGCTCTTTACCCGTGAGCCAGAAGCCCCCGGCTTTGGCCGTAAGCGCAGAATTTATACCATATAAGCAAAAATGAGGCACATTTGTGCCTCATTTTCTATTCTGGAAACAGTATTCTGAATGTCCTCATAGTCTGTACCACTTAATTTCTATTTTCCATCCGCAACGCTCTTGCGGATCAATGCACGCTTCAGGCGAGCCTGGGCAAGGCGGATATCTGTATCGGTGCTTTTGTTATCCGCAAGTACGGCTCTGGCCCGTTCTTCAGAACGATCAGCCCGTTTCACATCGATTTGATCTGCCCACTCGAAGGTAGTAGCCAACAAGGTGGCTTTGCCATCCATCATGGTGATCATACCACCGATACAAGCACCGTAGCGTTTCTTTCCATCGATTAGAATCGTAGCCCGCCCCATTCCGAGAGGCGCAACACAATTCATATGGCCGGCAAGTAATCCCAGATCACCGGTTGTGGTGCGGACAATAACTTCCTCCGCATTTCCGTCGTAAAGAAGTCCATCAGGGGTTACGATTCGTAAAGGAAACTGATTCATTTCCCCTGCCCCTTCCATTTGGCGACCACATCATCAATGGTGCCGGCATAGAGGAAGCAGGACTCGGGGATTTCATCATGCTTACCTTCAATGATTTCCTTAAAGCCTCGAATAGTTTCCTTCAAAGGCACATATTTGCCTTCATAACCGGTAAACTGCTCGGCAACGCTGAACGGCTGAGACAGGAAGCGTTGCACCTTACGAGCACGGTTAACAGTAAGCTTGTCATCTTCGCTCAATTCATCCATACCCATAATGGCAATAATATCCTGCAATTCTTTATATCTTTGCAGAATGCGCTGGACGGCTCTGGCAGTTTCATAATGCTCATTGCCGACCACATCAGGAGAAAGAATTCTGGAAGAAGAATTCAGGGGGTCAACTGCAGGGTAGATACCCAAAGAGGCAATGCCACGGTCCAAAGCGGTGGTAGCATCCAGGTGTGCAAAGGTAGTTGCAGGTGCAGGGTCAGTATAGTCGTCAGCCGGCACATAAACAGCCTGCACAGAGGTAATAGAGCCGTTCTTGGTGGAAGTAATTCGTTCCTGCAGAGCGCCCATTTCTGTTGCCAGAGTGGGCTGGTAGCCTACGGCAGAGGGCATACGTCCCAAAAGGGCAGATACCTCAGAACCGGCCTGGGTAAAGCGGAAGATATTATCAATAAACAGAAGCACATCCTGATGCTTCACATCCCGGAAATACTCTGCCATTGTCAGGCCGGAAAGTCCCACGCGCATACGAGCTCCGGGGGGCTCGTTCATCTGACCGAAGACCATGGCGGTCTTATTGATAACGCCAGACTCAGTCATTTCATTGTAAAGATCATTACCCTCACGGGTACGCTCACCAACACCGGTAAAGACAGAGTAGCCATTGTGGGCGGTGGCGATATTATAAATAAGTTCCTGAATAAGCACGGTCTTGCCAACGCCTGCGCCGCCGAACAAGCCGATCTTACCGCCCTTTGCATAGGGGCAGATCAGGTCAACGACCTTGATGCCCGTCTCCAAAATTTGGGTGGCAGGCTCCTGCTCGTCATAACTGGGGGCAGGACGGTGAATGGGCCAACGCTCCTTGCTTTCAGGAGCAGGTTTTTCGTCGATGGGCTGACCCAGCAGATTGAACACTCTGCCCAAGCACTCTTCGCCTACAGGCACAGTGATAGCGTTGCCGGTGTCAACGGCATCCATACCCCGTTGCAGGCCATCGGTAGAACTCATAGCAATGCAGCGCACCACATTATCACCAATGTGCTGTGCCACTTCTGCCACAATTACCCGATCCTCATGGGTGATCTCAATGGCGTTGAGAAGCTGGGGCAGGCTGTTCTGATCAAAGCGAATGTCCAGAACAGGACCCATAATTTGAATAACAGTACCAATATTTTTAGCCATTTCATTCTCTCCTTTAAGAGCCTGCAACAATTTCCGTAATTTCCTGGGTGATGGCCGCCTGGCGGGCCTGATTGAACTTCAGGCTCAGATCAGCGATCATTTCATCTGCATTCTGGGTTGCCGCATCCATTGCGGTACGCCGTGCCGCATGCTCAGAAGCGCGGCTTTCGCACAGCGCGCCATAAAATACACCGCCTACAAATTCAGGCACAATGCTTTCGAACACTTCCCTGCTGCCAGGCTCATAAATAATGTCCTGACCGCCACCCTTTTTCGGTGCAGGGTTAGACAGCGGCAGCAACTGCAGAACAGAGGGAGTCTGGGACAAAACGGATACAAAGTTGGTGTAAGCAACAAAGACCTCGTCCACTTCCCCATTCATATATGCTTTGCACAACATTTTGGAAACAGTAAAGCAATCACCCATATCCAGATCTGCCGCGTCCGCATACCGTTCTGTTAAAAGTTCAGCCTTGCGGTGACGGAAGAACTCCACCGCTTTCTTTCCAACCGGCAGGATCACAGCATTCTTTCCTTCCATATGGGAGGCAACCAATTTCAGCACATTGGCATTATAGCCACCTGCCAATCCTCTGTCACCGGCAATGACCACATAGGCAGACCGTTTAACAGGGCGCTCCTGCACATAGACAGAGTCAACCTCCCCTTCCTTACCTGCAATGTCCATAATGGTTTCATAGAGAATCTCAAAGTAAGGCCGGGAAGACAGCACTTTGGCCTGTGCATGGCGCAGTTTAGAAGCTGCCACCATCTCCATTGCCTTTGTGATCTGCTTGGTGGATTCCATACTGCGTATTCTGTTTTTAATTTCCTTGGTGGATACGCCAGCCATGGCCTACCTCCTTATCAGATTTTGGCAACAAAGTCCTTTTGCAGGGACAGAAGAGCATCCTTCAGTTTCTGCTCGGTTTCCGGTTCCAGCTTGCCGCTTTCCCGAATTGCCTGCAGAACATCAAAATGCTTTTCATCCATAAAGGTATGCAGTGCCTTTTCAAATTCGGGCACCTGCGCAACATCCATATCGTTCAAATAGCCACCAATGACTGCATACAAAATACACACCTGATGGGCAACTTCCACAGGGGCATTATTCTTCTGCTTCAGTACTGCCACGATCCGTTCACCCAGAGCAAGACGGGCTTTGGTATCTGCATCCAGGTCAGAGCCGAACTGGGCAAAGCTCTGCAATTCCCGATACTGAGAATACAGCAGCTTCAAAGAACCGGCAACCTTCTTCATCGCCTTAATTTGGGCGTCACCGCCAACACGGGAAACAGAAATACCCGGGTTTACGGCAGGCATAACGCCGGAATTGAACAATTCAGATTCCAGGAAGATCTGTCCATCGGTGATGGAAATAACATTGGTGGGGATATAGGCAGAAACGTCGCCTGCCTGGGTTTCAATAATGGGAAGTGCCGTCAAGCTACCGCCACCCAAGCTGTCAGAAAGCTGGGCTGCCCGCTCCAAAAGGCGGGAGTGAAGATAGAAGACGTCACCGGGGTATGCTTCTCGACCGGGAGGACGGCGAATCAGCAAAGAAATGGCGCGGTAAGCCACGGCGTGCTTACTCAAGTCATCGTAAATAACCAAAACATCTTTGCCCTGGTACATAAAATGCTCACCCATGCTGCAACCGGTATAGGGAGCAATGTACTGCATAGGTGCCAGCTCAGATGCAGTTGCGCTAACAACAATGGTGTAATCCATAGCACCACCGGCCGTCAGGTTTTCCACCACCTGTGCAACGGTGGAGCGCTTTTGACCGATCGCCACATAGATACAGATCACATTCTTACCCTTTTGATTCAGAATGGTATCTGTAGCGATCGTCGTCTTGCCGGTTTGACGGTCACCGATAATAAGCTCACGCTGACCCCGTCCGATGGGGATCATAGAGTCGATAGCCTTGATACCGGTCTGCAAGGGTACGCTGACATGCTTTCTTTCAATAATACCGGGGGCAGGCATTTCAATGGGGCGGTAAGCTTCCGCCTCAAAGGGGCCTTTGCCGTCAATAGGCTCACCAAGAGCATTTACAACACGGCCAATCAGGTTAGCACCCACAGGCACAGATACCACCTTGCCGGTGCGCTTTACGGTATCGCCTTCCTTGATGCCCTGATCAGTACCCAGAATAACGATGCTAACTACATCTTCTTCCAGGTTTTGGGCCATACCATAGGAGCCATTGGGGAACTCCACCAGTTCGCCGGACATACAGCGGTCCAAGCCGCTGACCTTCGCAATGCCGTCACCCACCAGGATAACGGTGCCTGTCTGGCTGGTCTCCAATTTATTCTCATAATTCTTAATTTGATCACGAATCAATTTCGTGATCTCATCAGGTCTTAATTCCATAGTTTTAATTCCTTAAAGTACGGTATTTTTCAGCAATTTGTGAATCTTTTCCATGCGGCTTGCTACGCTGCCATCCACTTGTGTGCCATCGTACTCCAACAGCACACCACCCAGGCACTGTTCGTCCACCCGGTTTTCCACCTGTGCTTTCTTGCAAGTAATGGCACTGATCTTGCCCTCAAGACGAGCAATCTGCTCCTTTGTAAGGGAAATAGCGGTAACAGCCTTTACAGGCAAAATATCATTGTCTGTATTGTACTGCCGGATATAGGCATCCAGGCAGGACGAAAAGTGCTTGGCATATCCTTTTTCCGTAAGGATCTTCAGGAAATTCAGCACATAGGGATGTACTTTATCCCGAAAAGCCCCATCCACAAGGGCACACCGCTCCTGTCGGGGAATGTTTGCGGCAGACAGCAGGCGCAAATATTCCGGTTCTTCTTTAAATACCTCACTCACCTGATAAAGTTCCTCACGGATCTGATCCGCAATTTCCTCATCCCGTGCCAAGGCATAAAGAGCCCCTCCATAGACGCTACCGATTTGTGTCATAGGTCTTCACCCAATTCGTCGATGAATTGCTCAACAAGGCGCTGCTGGTCAGCCTCATCCAGGCTTCTGCCAACCACTTTTTCCGCAATGGCCATAGCCATCCCGGAAATTTCATCCTTGGCATCGTTCAGCGCCTTCTTCTTTTCCTGTGCAATATCTGCATAGGCCTTGTCCATAATAGATGTGGCCTGGCTTCTTGCATCCCGGATAATTTCCTCTTCCCGGTTTTGACCGCGAATGACCGCCTCCTGCACGATACGCTGGCTGGTTTCATTTGCAGCTTCCAACTTCTGAGAATAATCTTCCTTCATTGCATTGGCCTGTTCCCGCGCGCTTTCTGCATCCTGATAGATTCCATCGATCTCTGCCTGGCGGTCAGCGATCATCTTCAGGATAGGGGCAAACAGGAACTTCTTCATCACAAGAAAAAGTGCAATTGTATTGAGTAAAACAAACAGAGCCGTCCAGAAATTTACACCGATAAAACTTTCAAAGTAACCCAAGGTAACGACTCCTTTCTGTTAGTTTACCAACGGGAATTAACCCACAGCAAACAGAAGCAGGAAGGAGATCAGCAGAGCGTAAATACCGGTGGTTTCGGTAATAGCACAGCCCAGGATCATGTTGGTACGCAGATTGCCTGCAGCCTCGGGCTGGCGAGCCATACCTTCCAGAGCGGTTGCTACGATGCGACCTTCACCAAGAGCGGGGCCGATAGAACCAATACCCATACAGATACCGGCAGCGATTGCACAAGCGGCTTTAATGATTGCATATTCCATAATAAGTTCCTCCAAAGTTTATATAAATATTTTTAATTTACTGTGTTTCAGACTTGTCCTCAGGCGGAGGGCAAGCTCCGGCAATGTAGACCATGGTAAGAAGCGTAAATACCAAAGCCTGTACAAAACCGGAGAAAAGGTCGAAGTAGATCGACAAAAGTCCGGGAATACCAAATGCCAAAATCGGGATCTGCTCACCGAAGAGAAGACCATACATTTGAAGTACGCCATAAAGAGAAATGACCAAAAGGGCAATTCCGCAAATTCGGGATGCCATCTTCTTCTTTTTGATGCCGGAAATCAGCAGGTAAACACCAAGTATTGCCAACAGGATGGGGATTACGATCGTTCCGGTAATAGCCTTGAGCAGTGCGGAGCTTGCCATAGACAATGCGGCATATAAAACGCCGGTGATAACACCACCGCCGGCCACGTTGCCAAAGTGACGGAAGGCCATGGAGAAGGGCTGGGCAATTTCAGAAATGATGTTCATAGGGGTCATCACCACAATCGGTTCTGTAAAGCCCTTCAGCCAGCCACCAAAGCCCAGATTCTTGATGTTTTGATACCAGATAATACCAGTTACCATCAACGCCCAAACAAGTACACAGCTAAGATCTGCCGTTGTTGACCGCAGAAAACCCGTCAGGCCGATCAATGTGCCGCAAATACTGCTCAGGAAGATGGTCAGTATAAATGGTGTCCATCTGGCATTGTGGGGACCCATGGTTTCAAGCACCATATTGTGCATGATCATGACGCCCTTTTCCACCAGAACCTGGACGCCGCCGGGGCGCTTTTGGATGTTCTTACCCAATTTGATTGCGGCAATCATCAAACCCACCGTTACGATCAGGCAAGAAAGCATTGTCTGAGTCACAGGGATGCCGCCAAATATGGGAATCGTAAAATAGACGAACGCGCCAGTTACGGAAATATTCATTTATGCGCCTCCTTTACGAAAGAACTCGTACACCAACAAAATGGGGTGCAGAAGTGCCAAAGGAATAACCATAGAGAAAGGTTCGCAAAGGCCGGTCTTCACGAAGACCACCAACAGGGCGAACACCGCTACATACCGCAAAAGCATTCCGCCCTGGGCCATAGCCTTGCCACGGGTTGCATCTGCGCTATCCCCTTCTGCAATTCTGGCATTTCCTATGCTCATAAAAAAGAAGTAACCGATGGCCAGCACATAACCTACAATGCCGCCAAGGAGCACCTGCATGCTGAATTTGCCCAGCAAGGCAAACACACCATACATTGCACCCACACAGGCAGCCAGGGCAATTGCAACGATCAGCAGTTGCTTCAAAATAAACTTACGGGAAACCATACTTCCTCCATATCAATCGTGGTCATTATAAGCCACGAACTTCTCTTTCTCCTTTGAATCAGACAGGCGTTTCATGGTTTTCAGGGAAGTCATTAAACCCTGAAATGCGCAGTAAAGGCCAAGGGCAATACCAACAAAAATGGTCCAGACGCCCCAACCGATGCCCCTGTGAAGCCAAACGCCAATCAGCACAAAACCGGCAAGGGGCATTGCAACGCCCAACCCCAGTTGGGTCAGCCATACAAGTAACGACAGATTTTTCATGTTCTCTCCCCTTACACACATTCACATTACAATATACTGTATTTTTCCAGTAATTGCAAGCAAAATTCACGCCACGGAAGGAATGTTTAAGGATTATTTATAATTTATTTATAAACCTTTTCTTTTTGTCTATTATATGCTAAACTAGAAGAAAAAACTCCAAGGAGGTCATGGTATGCCCAAGTCAGATAATCAGAAGGCAAAGATCCTGTACATACTGGATTACCTAGAAAAATACTCCCACGAGGAGCACCCCGTGAGAGCATCTGAATTGATCGCCATGCTGGAAAGAGACCATAATATTTCCTGCGAAAGAAAGACCATTTACTCCGACATCGCCACCTTGCAGGATTTTGGTGTGGATATCATCACCCTCCCCGGCAAAAACGGCGGCTATTATATTGGATACCGGAATTTTGAGCCCTATGAATTGAAGCTGCTTATTGATGCGGTGCAATCCAGCCGCTATCTGACCCAGGGAAAGTCCCAGGAGTTGATTGAAAAGCTCTGCAAGCAGTGTAATATCCATGATGCCAGCTTGCTGAAGCGTGATGTTTTGGTTTCCGGTCGTGTTAAGAGTATGAATGAATCCATTTACTTCAGTGTGGACACCATTCAAAATGCCATGGCTGAAAATAAGCAAATCGCTTTCCGGTACTTTGACTGGGATATTGGTGGTAAGCGGATTTACCGGGATAAGAATTACACCGCCAGTCCCTACGGCCTGCTCCAGGACAGCGAAAACTATTATTTGCTCGGCTATTCAGAACGGCACGGCACCACTTCCTATCGTGTAGACAGAATGGCAGAAATTTCCATTTTAGAGGAAAAGCGGCAACCCTGTCCGGAACTGACCGGAAAATCTCTTTACAAACACGCAAACCAAACATTCCAAATGTTCCAGGGTACCCCCACCGATGTGAAGCTGCGTTTCCACAAGAGCCTTGTCAATGTGGTGATCGACAAATTCGGCAAGGATCTTATGATGATTCCCGACGGAGAAGAGCATTTTAATTTTACCGTTCGGGTCGCTGTATCTCCCACATTCCTGAGCTGGGTCATTGGGTTTGGGCTCAAAGCCAAGGTGCTTTATCCCCAATCTGTTGCGGATGCCTGCAAAGCATTATGTCTGGAAGCTATGAGCCACTACTGACAACATCCTGTTCAGGAATCGCTTGGAAAGATGTGAACATTTCTTTCAGATTTCCTTTTGAAAGGGACCCTGCCTTCTCCTCCGGCACCATAGCCGTCAATACATAGTAATAATTATCGTCGGTAAGAATACAAGCTCTGCCCACAAAGCTCTGTCCTTCCCCGGCAGATGTCCACACAAATTGGAAGCTTTTAAGACCTGCTTGTACGGACTCCACGATCTGCAGATTTTCTTTCTTGTACCCGGTTATATCCCGGATAAGCCCGGAAAAATCACCCGTAGGCACTGCCTGCATCGTAACTGTGCAGTCTTCGTATTCATAAAGCTTTCCTTTTGAGTCAATTGAAAGTACCGGACTTGTCGCCCCTTCCGGCAATACGGCAATCATTTCCAATTGCTTGGGCAGTATTGGTGGTTCCAATTCGTCAGATATGGTTTCATAGGTTTTCTTTTCTGCACAACCTGCCAGCAAAAATACAGCCAGTAAAAAAATACAAAGTTTTTTCATAACCGCGCCTCCTTACTGCTATCAATCAATGCAGGAAGGCAGCTTAATATGCAAAAAAGCACCGAAAATTTCGGTGCTTTTTCTTATAGACTTTCCATCAGTGCTTCAGCACAAAGAATACCATCGATGGCGGCAGACATTATACCGCCAGCGTATCCTGCGCCTTCACCTGCCGGATAAAAACCTTGCAGCGTGACAGATTGCTTATCCTCACCACGGTTTATGCGAACAGGGCTGGAGCTACGGGTCTCCGGGGCTGTTAAAACGCTTTCAGGATTGGAGAAACCCTTTAGATTACTTTCAAGTGCCGGAATAGCCTCTTTCAGGACAGAGGTAATTTTCTCCGGCAACACATCATGCAGGTCGCAGAAGTGAACACCGGGCTGATAAGTAGGCTGCACTTCCCCAATCTCCGTGCTCGCTCTTCCTCCAAGAAAGTCCCCTACAAGCTGGGCAGGCGCCCGGTAACTACCTGATATCTGATAAGCACGCTGTTCAATTTCCTCCTGCCACAGCATGCCTCCCAGCGGCCCTTCTGTAGGGAAATCCTGTGGATTTACAGTAACAAGCAATGCCGCATTTGCGTTCTCTCCACTGCGGTCTTTATAACTCATACCGTTGGTTACCACTCTACCCTTTTCGGAAGCTGCGGCTACCACATATCCGCCGGGACACATGCAAAAAGTATAGGCTGTTGCATCCTCTAGGTGCTTTACCAGTTTGTAATCTGCCGGGGGTAAAACCGGATCTATTTTCCCGTACTGGGCGAGATCTACCATAGATTGTTTATGCTCAATGCGAACACCCATGGCAAAAGGCTTGGCATCCATAGAAATACCCGCATCCAGAAGCATGCGGAAGGTATCTCTTGCGCTGTGACCAACCGCAAAGATCACCCGGTTACAAGGCAGAAATTCTGTATCATTGATGCTAAGACCGGTAATTGCGCCCATTTCCCGGGAAATACCTGTTACTTTTGCGCCAAAGCGAACCTCGCCCCCAAGGCTGATAATACGGTTGCGAATGCTCTGTACCACATTTACGAGCACATCAGTTCCCACATGAGGCTTGGCATCAAAAAGAATGTCTTCACTTGCCCCGGCAAGGACAAGCTGCTTCAAGATCCAACCGATACGGGGGTTGTTCACTCCGGTATTCAGCTTGCCGTCAGAAAAAGTGCCTGCGCCGCCTTCACCAAACTGCACATTGCTTATTTCATCCAGCTGCCCGGTTTTCCAAAAAGTTTCCACCTTTTTGTGCCGTGTCAGCGCATCCTCGCCCCGTTCCAACACGATAGGCCGTAAACCTGCCATTGCCAAAATCAGCGCCGCAAACATACCGGCAGGGCCAAATCCGACCACCACAGGGGAAAGTTCCGGTTCTTTTGCGGTTCTGGGAGGCTTGTAATAGCTGATGGGGGCAATCTGCGCCCGCTTGCAGCCACTGCTTTTCAGTATCTTATTTTCATTTCCGTCAACGCCTACATCGATGGTATAGACGATCTTCACATCCGGCTTCTTTCTGGCATCCACACTGCGCCGAACGATCTCCAGCTTCCGCACTTTGGAATTGGAGATTTTCAGCAGCCGGGCCGCCTCATAGGAAAGTTGGGCAACATTGTGCTCCGGCGGCAAAGCGATTTCACGAATTCTAATCATTTTGTATCCCTTCCAGCATTTCTTCCGGCAACACATCCAGAACTCCAGGCCCACTGCAGATTATACCCACCACAATCTCCATCCACATCCAAGAGTTCTCCACAAACGAACAAGCCGGGAATCTTTTTGCTCTCCAGCGTATAGGGATCAAAGTCATCTGTCAGCACGCCACCGGCAGTTACCTGAGCATTTTCCATTCCCATAGGCTCTGTCAGCTCCACTTCCAGCGCCTTTACACATCTGCAAAGCTCTTCAAGTTCTCTTTGAGATAGGTCATTGCAATAGGCTTTGCCTTTAATGCCTGCACATTGGGTCAGCACTCTGCCTAGCCGGTTATGCAGCACACCGGTTAGAAGTTCATCGATAGGATAATTGGTCTGCATACGGTTTTGTAAGTGTGCCATCAGTTTATCTTCATTCCACTGCGGCATGAAGTCAAGACTGGCGATCCAACTGCCGGAGGCAGAACAAACATCCCGGGAAATTTCGAATATTACAGGACCGGAAAGACCCTGCTCCGTAAATTGCAGTTCTCCCCTGCTTTGGGCAAACAGATCACCATTGTGAAGAATTTCCACATTGCAGTTGGTGCGAACGCCCTTCAAGGAGGATAGCGCTTGCCAACGGCTTTGAATTTGCACAAGATTGGGGCGCAGCTTTGTGCTGCGATGCCCTAATTTGGAAAGCAGTTTATAACCTGCCATCGTACCGCCCAGCTTGGAGCCTGCAAGGCCACCGCAAGCCACAATCAAACGGTCACAGGTCACGATTTCTTCTTTGCTCTCAACGGCAAAGCCGTTCGGAGAATATTTAATCTTCTCTGCTTCAAAGCCCAAACGGAGGGTAATATTTTCTTTATCCAGAGCAAGGCGGAGTACATCCACCACGGAATTGGCCTGATCTGAATAGGGATAGATCTTCCCGGACTGTTCCGTAACTGTGCAAAGACCCAGGGAAGAAAACCAGTTAAGGGTATCTTCCACGCCGAACTGGGAAAACACCTGCTCTGTAAAGGTGGGATCTTCTCCGTGATAATGGGAGATATGGAATTTTTCATTGGAAAGATTGCACCGACCGTTACCTGTTGCCTGAAGCTTTCTTCCCACTCTTGCCTGACGCTCCATAAGGATCACCTGCACATCAGGTTCTTGAGATGCCCATAAAGCTGCCGCCATTCCGGAAGCGCCTGCGCCAATAATACCGACTACCATGTTCTCTCCCCTTTCCGTTTTTCCCCATTATACAGTATTTTTTCCGTTGTTACAAGAAAAACTTCCTCGCAAGGCTTGACCTGTATGCTATAATGGAAAAGACTTAAAGAAGGGAGCGATTTTATGGATCGATCAAATATTGAAAAAATCGCTCAAACCGAGGAAGATAAGATCCTGCTCGCCCGATTGTGGGACAAAATTTCAGCCGGCATCCGGAAAAACATTCCGGTCAGCACCTGCTTTTTGGCACCTCGGGAACAGGAAATGACCCGCTATCTCTTTGGGGCTTTACCCGGACTCTATGCCTTTGGCGGTTATGAAGATGCCACACGGAAACTACTTGTGTATCTTCCAGAATATCTGACCGAAGACTCTCTTTTTGAGGAAGCTGACATTTGCTGCCTGCGTGCAACCTTCTATGAAGGTGATACCCTTTCCCATCGGGACTTTTTAGGTACTTTGATGGGAGCCGGTATCGGCAGAGAAACGGTTGGAGATATTTGCGTTGCGACAGGAAGCTGTGATTTCTTCGTAGCAAAGCAAATTGCCCCCTATCTTCTGCAAAACTTAGAAAGTGTCGGTCGAACAAAAATCAAATTAAAGGAAGTTCCTTTAAAGGAAGCCTATATCCCCCAACCGGAAGTACATGAAATTCGGGATACTTTGGCATCCTTACGGCTGGACAGCGTGATTTCTGCTGGGTTCCGTATCAGCCGTGGTTCTGCTGCCGATTACATTTGTGCCGGTAAGGCCGTGCTCAATGGGCTGCCCTGCGAAAAACCGGACAAGGCCGTAGAAGAAGGGGCTGTTCTTTCTGTCCGTACTCTTGGAAAGATCCGGCTTAAAACCGTTGGCGGTCAAACCAAAAAAGGCCGCATATCCGTGATTATAGAACGCTATTTGTGAGGTAAATATTATGAATATGGATGAAGTCATCAATAGAATCAACGAGCTGGCCAAAAAAGTAAAATCCGGGCAGGAGCTGACTCCGGAAGAACTGGCAGAGCGAGACCGCCTGCGCCGCATCTACATTGACTCGGTGAAGGCAAATCTGGTAGGAAGTTTGGAAAACACCTACATTGTCCAGCCTGACGGCACAAAGGTCAAGGTGGAGAAGAAATGAAATAACGGCTTGTTCAATTACGAACAAGCCGTTATTATTATGCATTTAATCGGTTCAGCAGTTCCTGCTTGGCAATCTCGTAAGCTTTTTGCAGGTTGCTATCCGGATCAGGCGTGTAGTCTTCTCCGGTAAGCTTTTTTACAAAAGCGCTCAGAAGATGGGGATTTTTTGTCAGCACAGGACCAATCATCTGTGTACCAAAGAAAGAACCATCCCGGTAGCCTTCCGCAGGGCTTGCCTTATCGTTGCCAAGTTTCTTTCCCAACAGAAGCTCCATAACAGGCTTATCTGTGCCGGTGTAGACGCAGCCGGTGTTAATAAACCCAACAGAGAGATTTCCTTCCGGGTCTTTCCCCAAGGCATCAGCCAGATACCGCTTCTTTGCGGTCATCTCCGTCTTGTAAGAAAAAGCCTCCAGTGCATCGGTCTTTTCACCATCAAGAGTCAGCTTGCTGCCGAAAAGAGCCATCGCATTGCCGGTGGCAAGGAAAGGAATACCCGCAGAGATAGCTTTTTGAGCTATTTCTTTATGGGGCTGCAAAATGCGGTTTGCTTCCCAAACAGCGTCCTCCGTACCTGACCCCACATAGACCATATCTACATTCTCAAAGGACAGATCTCCTTCTTCGTAAGAAAGAACCTCCACCTTATTGCCAAGTGTTTCCAGTGTGCGGGCAAGCACAGCCACATTCCCGTATTCTCCATAGAGAGAAAGACGCTTGGGGAACAAATGCAAAATACGAATTTCTTTCATATCATTCACCTGCTTTCAGCACTTTCACCCGGCTAAGGAGCTTTTCCTTGTCGGAGAAACAGGTAACAGCAAAAATAGGACCGGCTTTTTCATCTGCCAGCATAGCTGCCATCTTGTCAAGATCCGGTTCGGTAACAACAGGAATGTTGCCCAGCTCCACATACTCAAATCGCAAAGCAAGATCGTAGGCATATTTACCGGAAAGGATTATCTGCTTCAGGTTGGAATTTTTCAACATTTCAAAGGAAATGTCCCAAAGCCAACTGGTTTCTGCAGTATAGTATTTCCGGCTGATGGCGTCTACAATGATAACCAACGTTGCCGGGGTTTCCTGCCGGGCAACATATTCAAGACTTTGATTGTAACTGGTAGAGTTTTCATGCTTGGAAGTAATCAACATACCGCCGTTCTGGCCAGCTGCAAAGCGGACATTTCGCCCGTTCTTCATCACGAAGTCACTGAGCACATCTGTAATGCACTTGCCATCCACGCCCACCAGTGCCGCCGTGGCATAGGCTGCACAAAGATTATATACATTGTAGCGACTGGCAAAGGCCAAGCGGATCTCATCGTCGTTCACACTGATACTGTTGTTCTCCAGATCCATCTTGGTTACAGTGTAGCTGGTATCCGGGCGGCTATAGCCGCAGGAACAGGCATACTTACCCAAATGGGCATAGTGGAAGTATTCGTAAGATAAGGGCTTTTTGCACACAGGGCAGTAAAAACAGTCATTATAAACACCGTCTGTTTCCTCTGCGCAATAGGCATTCTTGTCCATACCAAAGTACACCACATTTTCCCGATCCACACCAAACTTGCGGACGATAGGATCGTCTGCATTCAGCACCAGCCGGGCATTGGGAATCAGATCCACTGCCTCTTTGATAATGCCATAGATGTGGAAAGGATGGGCATTCCGGGTCAGCTGATCCCGGTAAAGGTTGGTGATCACAAAATCAGTGGGCTTAATGAACTTCATAGTGTGGCGGGCATAGCGCTCGTCACTTTCCAGAAGCACCACATCCCCTTTTACTTTACCGGTAAGGGTGGCATTGTTTAAAAGCAAGGTAGTTACGCCTTCGATTTGGTTGCTGCCTTCCTTGTTCCAAACCACCTTTTTACCGGAGGCGATCAAAACATTAGCGATCATCTCCACAGTGGAGGTTTTGCCGTTGGAACCGGTAACAGCAATAACGCTGGCAGGAAGTGTCAGCCGGGACAGAATATTGGGGCAAAGCTTTAAAGCAATTTTGCCGGGGAGGCTACTACCCTTGCCCAGAAGTTTACCGGCAAAGGAAAGCATTTTAGATGTTAAAATCGCAAGAATCTTCATAATAACCTCAATTCTGCAGGGCTTTTCTTTTCAGCACAGCCCTGCGATAGAACGCCCAAAGTAAATAACCGGCCAGCAATACTGTCAGCACCACAGTGCCGCAGAAAATTATCATGGAAAAAATGTTTCCCTGCGCAGCCAGCCCCATTTGGTAGAACGGGTATGCCAGCCGCTTCGTCCAAAGAGCTACAGCAGCTGCATTACTTAATACTGCGTTAAAAATATCCTGGGACTTTTCATAAAGAATATAATAACTTGCTAAAAAGCCTGTTGACAAAATAACAGTCAGCAAATTTTTGTTGTGAATGCGGTTGCTGACAACAAAAACAATGTAGGCGATCAGGCAAGAAAACACCAAAGAAAGAAGCCCCAGCGCAATTGGAATACACAAAGTAAACACAAAACCTATGGGATTGGGATTAGCATAATGCAAATGGACGATCACCCCAGGGATCATAAAGACCAAGGAGTAAAACAATCCCATAATATAGGTTCCGGAGAACTTCGCCCACAGCATAGCACCGATAGCTTTGGGACCATCAGGCAGGATGGTCTCCTCCTTTAGTCTATTCAGGGAAGAATAGGCATGCAAGGTATTGGTAAGGCCAACCACACACAGGCTCAAAAGGCCCATCAGCACAAAAGAAAGCCACTCTAAATCCAACGCCATCAAAGGCACGCACAGAGCGCTGCCCATCTTATAAAAAGTATTCATCAGCCATGCAAATGCAAGGGCATAAAGCAGAGCAAGCAGAAATGTCTTCCACAGCGGATAAGGTTTTCCGGTCCTCTTATTTCGATACATCCAGGCAAAGGACTCCTTCAATTCTCTTTTTATAAGGCTGCGGTACATCGTCTCACTCCCCTTCTGCAACATTTGTAGTATTATAGCACAGTATTATTTTCGTGTAAAGTGTCCGATATTCAAATCAGGGCCACATTTAATCCTTCGAATCTCACACAGCAAGAAATGCCCTCACCTTCGGGTGAGGGCATTTCTTGGCGGAGAGTGGAGCTTCGTTTGCATTTTCGCATAATGCGAAAATAATTGTTCGCCTCCGTCAAGCCGTCGGCGGCAATGCTCGTCCGCATTGCATTTGATTCTTCGAATCTCACACAGCAAGAAATGCCCTCACCTTCGGGTGAGGGCATTTCTTGGCGGAGAGTGTGAGATTCGAACTCACGGTGGGTTTCCCCATCACCAGTTTTCAAGACTGGCTCCTTAAACCGCTCGGACAACTCTCCATTGACGAAACTATATCATTTTAAGAAGGGAATGTCAATGCCAAAAGGTGGAGAAAGAATGCGTTTTAACCCTTGACAAACCATAGGTGCTATGTTAGAATACTTTGGCGTAACAAAATATCTTTTATTCGGAGTGATACCCAAGAGGCCGAAGGGGCTCCCCTGCTAAGGGAGTAGGCGTCTAAAAAGCGCGCGAGGGTTCAAATCCCTCTCACTCCGCCAACAAAAACACCATCCAATCGGGTGGTGTTTTTATTTGTTTTTAGTGAGAGGACTTTAAATTATAAATTGCAAGGCTGCCTCGAATAAACGAGGCAGCCTTCAATATTTTATAAAATAACTTCGATCAAATCATCACAAAGAGCAAACTTCGTGCCATACTCTGCGCTCAATGTCTGCAGGGTCTCCAGTACTTCCTGCGTCACTGCTGCATTGGCGCTATGGGGCAGACCCTTCACGGATTTATCCTCGTGGTAGAAGCCCAGTTCCACCGGCTTGATGGTGATTTTCTTTACTTGACCACCCTCAAATTCCAGTAAAGGCATCAGGCCCTTATAGTTCTTAAACTCTGTTTCCAGACCCCGCTTACCACCGTCGGAACGAATATACATCGCCTCCTGTGCAGTCAGGGAACGGTCGATGCCATAGCGATCGTGATAATCAGGCGGAAACTGCGTTGGCTTTTCGCTTTGGAAAATAAAGTTCGCAATGGAATAGAAGATGGGTTTGCCCTGATACATCTCAACAGCCTTGATCTGGTGGGTGCCACTGCCAACCACAGCGCAAGCGCCCCATTCAATGCACTTCCGGGCAAATTCCTCAATGAAATAATCCGGCTCTTCATCCAGCTCACCCTTGATCTCGTGGGAGTGGAAGCACACCACCACATATTCCGCCTCTTTCTTTGCTGCTTCAATGGCGCGGCGCATCCGCTCCATATCCTGAGGATGGGGTGCAGAGGACTTTCCTTCCACCTCGCTGAGCTTAAATTCCAAAGTGCCCAAATTGAAAATGCCTGGTTTGGATACGGTATAGCCGCCGCGCTTGGAGTTGTTGATACGGCCGTTGATGTGGGTAGTGTCTGCGATTTCTTCCAGCGCCTTCATATGCTGGGCATTCACCAGGAAGGTTTCACTGTGTCGCAACATATTCAGACCGGGACGGGCGGGGATCATATGGCCAGGGTCACCGGCACGGGCCGCATCGTCACAGGTGGATGTGATGCTCAGCACGGCAACCTTGCCCTCCTTAGTGTCTACCATAGCCGGTGCAGTTGCCTCTGCAAGGCTCATTCCTGCGCCGCACACAGGCATATGCTTGCTCCTAAGAGCCTTCAATGTGCTTTCCACACCGCCATAGGAATAGTCCATTGTATGGTTGTTGGCAAAACCGAAGCAGTTAAAGCCATACTTCAGAATGTCGTCCAATACGGTTGGCTCTGCGGTAAGCCAAAGGCCGCCACAGTATGTGGATGCAAAACAGTCATAATTGGACAGGACCATCTCCATATTATTGATCCGCACATCAGCCTGATTGATATAATCCCGGACAGGAGCCAGCCCTTCATAGCTTGCAGGCATTTTCTCCATCAAAATGGAATCACCGGTAATACAGATTTTCATAGTTCAAATCCTCCCATATTGTCCAGCACAAACTGCACAAAAACACGGCTGCCAATTTCCAGTGCATCCTCGTCCAGCATAAAGTTGTTGTTATGGGGCAATGTCGTACATCCTTTTTCTGCATTGCGTGTACCCAGCCGCAGGAATGCGCTTGGCTTCTTGCTTGCGTAGAACGAGAAGTCCTCGGAACTGAGCTTTTTGGGCATTGTCACGATGTTGCTCTGTCCCACGATCTTCTCTGCAGAAGTCAATACCCGATCAGATACCGACTTATGGTTCATTAGCGGCAATGCCTTGGTGTCCTCATGGAATGCAATCGATCCGCCACGCCGTGCTGCTGCGTTTTCTGCCACAGTGCGAATGTTATCCACAATAAACTTTTCCACATTCGTATCATAAGTGCGCAGAGAAACCTTTATTTGGGCATAATCAGGAATCACATTGTCCGTACTGCCGGCAGAAAGCATACCCACAGAGCAGATATACTGTTCAAAGGGATTCATTTGAGTCGCTTTCATTTGCATAATGCCGTTGTATGTTTCCACCGCCATAGCCAATGCATCTACCCCGGATTGAGGCAGAGACGCATGTGCTGATTTACCAAAAAATTCAATATGCAGAGGGTGCGAGGCCGCCATGCACACACCGGGACAAATACCAACTGTACCGGCATCCAGCCAATTCTCAATATGCATTCCCACAAAAATATCTGCCATATCGGTAATGCCATCTTGAACCAGCAGCTTTGCCCCACTGAACTCCCCTTCTTCGCAGGCCTGGAATACCAGAACCACCTTACAGGTCAGTTCCTTCTCTACGCTTTTCAGTGCCTTTGCCGTACCCAGCAGCATAGCCGTGTGGGCATCGTGGCCACAGGCGTGCATAATGCCGGGGTGCTTGGATGCGTAAGGAAGACCGGTCTTTTCTGTCAGAGGCAATGCATCCGTATCTGCCCGCAAAGCTATGGCAAATCCCTTACATTCGGGATTAATGAAAGCCACGATGCTGCTCTTGCCATATTCCTCCGTATAGGGAATACCGAACCCATCCAGTTCCCGGCGGATCAGCGCCAAGGTCTTGGGCAGTTCAAACTCCAGCTCGGGATACATATGCAGTTCCCGGCGCAAAGACAGGATATATTCCTTGTCTACGGAATGAATCACTTTTGAAATGTCCATAGGCTACCTCAAATCTCAAAGGTGAAATTTACCAGCGGCGCATGCTGCTGAGCACCATAAACATCCCGCTCACCCAATGCACCGGAAGGTAGCGGGCGAACGATCGTTGCCTTGATGGCCCTGGCATTAGGGAAATAGACGATGCTGATCACATCTGTTTCCGGAATTTGATACAACTGAGCAATGACCTTTGTATTGATCACATCTGCCTGACGAAGCTTTTCAAACATCTGCTGATCCTTCAAAAGCACATCCAGCGTCAGCTCAAAGGGGCCTGCATTTTTGGAACGGATCACATTGGCAATATCCTTCAAACAGACCTTCATCCCTCTACCTCCTCGTAAACCGTTTTAAACAGCTCCAGCGGATTCTCCGAACGCAACAGCGCATAAACGCTGAATACATAAATTTCTCCCACCTTGATATCAGACGGTGAAAACGGAAATGCCAGATTTCCCGCAGTGGCGATTCTTCCGGGATAGCCGTAATGGAGCAATGTAGAGCGCGCAACAGAGCAGGCTGCTGCAGAATGCTCCTGCGTATCCGCAACCACATCGATCACGATGCCGATCTCGTGGGAAGACACCGCATTATTGGGCTCCAACTGACCCATAACACCGTTCTTACCATAGACAATGAAATCAAGATTATACGCAAAGTCGGCAGAAAGATTGTCTGCAGTTCTTTTTTTCAGATTCTCCAGAATATCATCGATCTGGGAGATAAAAATGGGATCCCGGTTGCCGCAAATGGAGATCGTACGGAAACCCGCTACCTTAGCACCCTCCAGTTTGACGGAAGGAACTGCCTCGGGCACAAATTTCGAACCTGTCACCCGCACTCTGCGATCGCTGTCAGCGGTAAATACGCATTCGGATAGATCCAAATGGCCGCCTGGGCCGGGAAGGATGTAAGGATTTGTTTTTTCATAAAGGGTATGGGCAGATACGGAGGTAGGCGTGCATTTGCGTTCAGGATTCAGCGGTTCTACGCAGAAGTAGTCTTCACCCAGATAACCCATGATGCAATCTGATGCACTGCCGGGCGTTGCACAGATAGCCGCACATTCCAGTATCTTGCCCAGATGCAGTGCCAAAGCCTTATCATAGCCCCAGCGAATGGCCGGTGCGGCAAAGGCAGCAGGATCGTAGCAGCGACCGCAAATAATCACCTGCGCACCGGCATCCAATGCCTCAATGATCGGCTCTATGCCCATTTGTGCCACGATATGGGTGCTGTCTAAAATATCCTTTTCCGTAACTATGGGCGCAGGGCCGAGCTTCTCGATCTTTCCGGCTTGGAGCTGTTCAAGAAGCATATCCTTTTCAAATTCCGAAGAGATAACAGCCATCTTAAAGGAAAGCTTTTCTTCCTTTGCGATTTGACGGATAATATCTACCTCACGGGCAACATGCACATCTGCACCGCAGCCACCGGCAGTACCGATCACCAAAGGGATCTTCAGTTCACAAGCAGCCTTCAGCATAAGGGTCATATCCCGCTTGACAGCAGTAGCGTTGGTAAAGGGAATTCCACTACCCAGATAGTAAGGGCCGGGATCGGTGGAGCCGCCATCGCAGGCGATCAAGTCAGGCTTTTGCGCTACGCCTGCCAAAAAGGATGCTTCCGGAAATCCGTAACCAACGATTCCGCTGGGAGATAAAATTTTCAATTCCTTCATAGCTATCACCTTTTAATACAGTTTTGTGTATTCAAAGTCGGTACCGATGCCCAGTTTTTCCAGCGCCTTTTCCCGGGCTTCGTCCACCTCGTGTTCGTGGTTCTTATAAAGGTTGTTGCCATAGCAATCGATGTCCACCACAAAGGGTCCCAGCTTGTCTATGGTCATATGCCAGGTAGCCTCGATGGTACCCAGTTCGTCAAACAGCTCCACATCTGTGATCTGGATATTCTGCACCCAGAAGTTGGGACTGACACACTGGGGAGATACATGCACGCACTTTTTCTTCTGCATCATAGCCATGGTTTCCTCACCCATGGTGGTCTTACCGATGATCATACGAAGACCCCATTCGTCCACGGCTCTGGCGCCCCACTTTTCAAAACGGATGCTGGAAGTGGGCATAAAGGAGACCAGCTTAAAGCCGCCATCCTCCCGTAGCACGATAGGGCCAACATGGATCAGAAGATCACGCTGTTTTCCCGCTTCAGGCAGAGGATGCTTTTCGTCCAGCACCCAGCGGTGCAGACGGGAACGGCAGGTAAAGGCATCACCTGTAATATAAACCACATCGCCCAACTTGAGCTGAGTCACATCCTGCTCAGAAAGAGGTGTGCTCAGATAATATGTAGCCATTTCCCTTACCTCCCCTCGAACCAGTTCGGGCTGTCCATCTCCTCGATGGTGCCATTTGCGCAAACGCGGAAGCTACCCCGGCGAGCCACCATACAGTTGCTGCTGATCGCCACGCAGATACCTGCAATATGGGTATAGGCATATTCCACATTCACACCCAGCACAGAGGTATCACCGCCAATGCCCATAATGCCAACACCCAGGCTGTTCAAAGCTTCATACAGATCTTCCTCGATTTGGCGGAACTGGGAATCGGGATTGTGAGAACCCACTGTCCGCAGGCAGGCCGCCTCCTTGGCTAGGTTGGCAGCAATATTTGCCGTGCCGCCGATACCAATGCCCAGCACATTGGGAGGGCAGATACCGCCGGAACGGGTGGCCTCCACAAAGGAGTCAATCACAAATTTTTCAATGCCCTTGATGCCGTCAGCAAAAGCAACCACTCTGTGACGGGTGCCACCAAAGCACTCGCTGCCGCCGCCCTTTGCCACATAGGTGACCTCTAGATCTGCACCGGGCACAAACTGGTATGTAAAGTTGGGCACATTGTCACCCACATTGTCACCGGGGTCATATCCGGCAAGGGGGTGCTTCATAGTCGCCCGCAGGAAGCCCTCCTTTGTGGCACGACGCACTGCAGCACGGGTCGCCTCCTCCAGCGCCATCATACCGCCTTCCAGCTGGCATTCGTTGCCGATCTTGAAATAAAAGATCGGCCAACCGGTATCGGGGCAGGCAGGATTGCCCAGCTTTGCAGAAAGCCGGATACTGTCAAGGGTCTTTTGCAGGCCTTCCTTTGCAGCAGGACGGCTCTCCTTACGAATGGCTTGTTCAAAGGCTGCACCCACATCCGGAGAGATAACGGTAGAGCCTTTCTTAATGGCATGAAAAATTGCCTCTTGGTAAATTTCTTTTAAAATCAAGGTATATCCCTCCTTCTACCTATATTGTAGCTTTTTCAAACAAATTCGTAATTGCATTTTATCTATAATAGATTGCATTTTTTCCGATTTAATGCAATAATAGATAGAAAATGCAGGAAGGTGGAGATACAATGGCTGACTTGATCACGCTGGAGCAATTTGGGGCAACCCAGCGCCATTACCACATTTACAAAGTCCGGGAAACAAAAATCGCTCATCTGGACCACTACCATAATTACTATCAGGTATGCTATGTTGTAAGCGGTGAGATTCTCCACTGCCAAAGTAACGATGCCGTTACCCTCTGCGCCGGAGATGCCTTTATTGTGCCGCCGGGACTCACCCACAGCCTGCATTTTAAGAACGCCTATGCTGAAATATACTCCCTGGCCTTTGACGAATCCCTGTTTGCTCCCGGTTTTCCCCAATCCAATGCCTACCAATTTTTAGCTGGTCTGCAATCCAAAGCAGCCATTCCGGCTCATAACAGTATCCGACTATGCATCACGCTTAGCAGGAGCCAGCGCAAATTGATTGAAAATTTATTGGCGTGCTTGATCGATCAGCAGCAAACCGACTGCCCTGCCGGATTATCCTCCGCTCCCAGCATCACCGCTGCCATCGTATATCTGCTGGCACAAAGCTATTACCAGCAGCCGCAAAATACATCGGAGTTGGATGATCTGGCCAATTACAACAGCACCCTGTTGCAATGTGTCGCTTACATAGATGCGCATTTTCGGGAGTCCATCTCCCCGGCAGGACTTGCTAAGCAATTCGGCATATCCCGTTCCTCCTTTTGCTCTGTTTTCCCCCAGTTTGTTGGCATGCCCCTGCACAAATACATCGCACAAAAGCGGATCAAAGAAGCGCAGATCCTCATTCGCTCCTGCCCGGAAAAATCCATTTCGCAAATCGCCACAGAAGTGGGCTACCAGGACGATTCCACCTTTTATCGCAATTTCTTGCGGATCACCGGTATTTCTCCTTTAAAATATAAAATGAATTTTCGTTATCGCGACAGTAATGACGACGGCGATGAAAGGCAGTAACGACTCAGCCAAGCCGAACCCGCCGCTATACAAAAAGAACACCACCAAACGGTGGTGTTCTTTTTGTATAGGTCACTTTAGTCCAAGACATAGGCATCCAGCACTTCCAGCAGACGCTCTCGTTCGGCTTCTTGCTCTTTAAGCGTGCTGACAATACGGATCTCGTAAGAAATATTGTTCACAGCAAAGGATGCCATGCTGCGGACATAGTTGCTACCTGACCATGTAGTTGCAATGGCTACGGGAATTCCTTCCTTGGTAGTGTACTCCTCATAGCTGATTGTGGTATCGTCAGAATAACCAGCGGTGATGCCGTGAAGGGTCTGCATCTCGTCTTCAGTAAGGTTAGGGTTCTCCACTGTGATCTTTGCTTTTACAAAGAAATAGTGCTTACTCTCGACAATATAGGATGCATCTACCTGCACATAATAGAGCTGTTCACCGCTCGGGTGATAGCTGATCACACAGTGCGCGCTGTTTCCATCCAGGAATACGATGCGGTCTTTTCCGGTGCTGTCGGCTTCGAGAATCGTGTTGTTCATCAAATCAATGCCCAGCGTTTTCTCTGCAGCTTCCCAAGATTTCAGGTAGGATTTCTTGAAATCAGTGATCGCCTGCACATCCTTGGGAAATGCACTAAGGGGATGACTCTGAATGTTATCAAATCGAAGACTATACGCATTTATGTTGGGGAAATGCTCGGTGACACCGATTTTGACTTTCGGTTTGCTGATAATATTGCTTGCGGCAAGAACGGTAATCGGGATCATCAGGGCAATACAGGCAACTGCCAATGCGGCTTTCCAACGGAAAGATTTACGCCGGGTGCCTGCGTTCTCTAATTTTTCATAGAAATTTGCATTGACTTCTGCATCTACATTCTGCTGCTCCATCAGGTGTTTATACTGCTTATCCAATCTCATTCAGCTCCTTTTTCAGATGTTCTTTGGCCCGTTGCATACGGGTCTGTACAGCCGTGCGGGTGATGCCTAAAATCTTGGCAATCTCCTCTTGTTGATACCCTTCATAATAGTAAAGGTGGATCACCGCACGGTATATGGGTTTGAGTTTTCCCACCGCTTCCCACAAAGACCGGTCTTCCTTGGTGGGCAGCACCATTTTGTCGTCCAGCGGCTGTGTGTTCCGTTGCCAGAAGGATCGCAGGTGATTTTTGCAGGCATTGGCGGTGCAAGTCAAAAGCCAGGCCTTCTCGCTGCCGGGAAACAGCGTGATATCCTTATCCAGAAGCTTCAAAAACACGCTCTGGAGGATATCCTCTGCATCGTGGGTACTATGGAGCCAGCTTAATGCCAGACGATATACATCCTTGGAATATGTATCATAAAGCACGGCAACCTGTTGCTTCTCCATACAGGTATCCCCCTTTCTTTTTGAGATCTCGTCTATATAACACTTGATATGGGAATATTATCACACATTTATTCAAAATTTTCAAATCCGTGTATACGCGCATCGGCTCTGAAAAAATACAAATAATTGACAACCTGAACAGGATATGCGAAAATAGAAGAAAAACGCAGGAGGTTACATATGGCAAAGGCGATCCTTTTTGATTTGGATGGAACACTGACCGACTCTGGTGAAGGTATTATGAACTGCGCAGAATTGGCACTTCGCCACTTTGGTCTGCCCATTCCCGACAGAAAAACTATGCGGGAATTTGTAGGTCCTCCCCTGGATGCGACCTTTATCCGTTTTGGTGTGCCGGCAGACAAAACCGATGAAGCGATCCGGGTGTACCGCAGCCGCTATACCACCATCGGTCTGTTTGAGAACTTCCCCTACCCCGGTATTGAAGATGCCTTGATCGCGCTAAAGGCGCAGGGTCACAGGTTATTTGTGGCTACCTCCAAGCCGGAAAGTATGTCCGTGCAGATTTTGGAGAAATTCGGTCTTGCCAAATATTTCGAGAAGATCTGCGGCGCTACCTTTGATGGAACCCGCAGCTCCAAAGCAGATGTGATCGCTTATCTTCTTGCGCAGGTGGATAGCATCTCCGACACGATTATGGTTGGCGATACGACCTATGATGTGATCGGCGCTGCAAAGCACGGAATCGAGACTATCGGCGTCAGTTGGGGCTATGGTGAAGCAGCGGATATGGAGAAAGCCGGTGCAAAAGCTATCGCCTATACAATGGAAGAAATGGTAGAACTCTTGAATCGCTAAAATTTTTTCTAATTTCTAAAAAAAGTGCTTGCATTTTCCAATATGCTGTGCTATTATATCCAAGCGCATTGAGAAGTGCGTTTATGCGCCGATAGCTCAGTTGGATAGAGTGACTGACTACGAATCAGTAGGTCGGGGGTTCGAGTCCCTTTCGGCGTACCAGAAAAGCAGATATCCCATCCGGGATATCTGCTTTTCTTTTATGCCGTGGGACTCGAAAGATTAATTCGCAAAAGTCCGGTGGACTGTTGCCGCCGCAGGCGAACCTTACAATTTGCGCAGCAAATTGCAACGAGTCCCGTCGGCGTGCCGCACAACAGCGTTGCGCCGGATGGCACATTTCCTGCATTTGTCAGAAACTTTCCTCTTGTTTTTTCTGCGAATTACAGGTATAATAGCAAGAGAACACAGATAGGAGGTCATAATTATGGCTGTTAAAATTGAAAAAGATACTATTATCGGTGATGTGCTGGATATCGCACCCCACGCCGCACCTTTGTTTTTTGCCATCGGCATGCACTGCCTGGGCTGCCCCTCTTCCCGGGGTGAGACCGTAGAGGAAGCCTGCATGGTCCACGGCATCGAGTGCGAGCCCTTCCTGGCTCAGCTCAACCACTTCTTGGAGGCTTACGAAGCCAATCAGTAATAACCCGGTCAGCCATCCCGATATACCGGGATGGCTGATTTTTTAAGGAGTAATTATGAGAATTCCTCTTTCTAAACGCCTTCAGCGTTGCGCTGACTACATAGGATGCGCAAACCGTATTGCAGATATTGGCTGCGATCACGGCTATTTGGGCATCAGTTTACTTAAAAACGGGCAGGTCAAGTCCGTTATAGCTGCAGATATTCGTCCTATGCCTCTGCAGGCAGCAAAGGAAAATGCCAAGCGATTTGGCTTTGATGAGCAAATGGAATTCTTTCTTTCTGATGGCGCTTCCGCAATCCCCCGTGACTTTGATGTGATGGTCTGCGCCGGAATGGGAGCAGATACCATTGTTTCCATTTTGGAAAATGCCCCCTGGCTAAAAAGCACATCTTACCGACTTGTTTTACAATGCCAGTCCAAGACAGCGATGCTCCGGAAGTACCTGAATGAAAATGGCTTTTCCATCGTCAGAGAATCCGCCATAAAAGACGGTCGTTTTCTCTATTCAGTAATGGAAGTGGTTTTTAAGCAAGAAGTGCCTTTCACTCCCGGGCAGTGCCACTTCTCCCCTGCACTGGCAAAAGAACTTACGGAAGAAAATATAGCTTACTATCGGCAAGTTGTGACCCGTCTGGAGCGGGAAGTTGCCGGACAAAAAGAGGCCGCAGACCCCGTTTCCATGGAGGCGCTGCGAGAATTAAAGGAGAATGCTTATGACAACCGTTAAAGATATTATGCACTTTATGGAGAATTTAGCGCCCCAGTATATGAAATTGGGCAATGACCGGGTGGGACTTAATTGCGGTCATGTAAATGCACCTGTGTCTAAAATTCTCATTTCTTTGGACGCTTCCAGTGCGGCCTGCCATGAAGCAAAAGAAGTCGGTGCAGACCTTTTGCTGACCCACCATGCACTGCTTTATCACCCGGATTTCATCACCGATGCATCCGAAGCTGGTACAAACACCCTTTTCCTGATTGAAAACCACATTGCCCACTTTAACGCACACACCAATCTGGATTGTGCGCCCGGCGGAGTAAACGATTGTTTTGCCAAAACCTTGGGCCTTAAGAATATCGAAGTCGTGAGTCCCGACGGCACAGACAGCCAAGGCCGTCCCTATGGTCTGCTGCGCGCAGGCACTGTAGAGGCCCAAAGTCTTGCCGACTTTATGGGGCTTGTAAAAGAAAAGCTTGGTCGCGAGTGCTTGAAGTTTTATGACAGTGGCAAGCCTGTTTCCAAGGTTGCCGTTGGCGGCGGCTCCTGCGGAAGCGAACTGTGGAAAGCCGCTATGGCCGGTTGTGACACCTTTGTGACCGCAGACTGCGCTTATCACAATTATTACGATGCGCAGTTCCGGGGGATCAATCTGATCGATGCAGGTCATCTGCATACAGAAAATCCCGTATGTACCATGCTGGCCGAAAAATTGCGTGCCGCTTTCCCGGAAGTAGAGGTACTTCTTTCCCGGCAGAACCAAGATCCGGCAAAATTCTTCTGAAAATCGGTTGATTTTTCGGAAAACATCTGCTAAAATACTAAAGTTTTATAGGTAATTTCAGAAAGGAAGTATTTTTCTATGTCCGGACATTCCAAATGGCATAACATTCAAAAGACCAAGGGCGCACAGGACGCTAAGCGTGCTGCTGCCTTTACTAAGATCGCAAAGGAACTGATCGTAGCAGTGAAGGAAGGCGGCGGTATCACCGATCCTGCCAACAACTCCCGTCTTGCAACCGTTATCACCAAGGCGAAAGCTGCCAACATGCCCAACGACAACATCAAGCGTTGTCTGGAAAAGGCTGCAGGCGCAGGCGGTGGCGATAGCTATGAATCCATCACCTACGAAGGCTACGGCCCCGGCGGCGTTGCTGTGATCGTAGAAACCATGACCGACAACCGCAACCGTACTGCAGGTTCTATGCGCCATCACTTCGATAAGTTCGGCGGCAACCTAGGTGCATCCGGCTGTGTGAGCTGGAGCTTCGATAAGAAGGGCGTTCTGGTAATCGACAACGAAGATGGCGACTATGACGAAGATACCGTTATGATGGACGCTATGGACTGTGGCGCCGATGATTTTGAGGCAGAAGAAAGCTGCTTCACCATCTACACCACCCCTGATGACTTCAATGCCGTTGCGGATGCCATGGCCGAAAAGAAGTACACCTTCGCTTCTGCCCAGATCGAAATGGTTCCCCAGAACTATCAGAAGCTGGATAACGAAGAGCATGTGAAGCTGATGGAAAAGCTCATCGACATTATGGAAGAAGACGACGATGTCCAGAATGTCTGGCACAACTGGGAAGAATAAAACATATAGAAAGGGACACCCGATTGATATAGTCCCCTTAGAGTAGACACTCAAAAAAACAAAAGTTTTTTGAGACTATTCTAAGGGGGCTATTTCTATGTCTAGACAAGGACGGAAAAAGTATAGTGCGGAACTAAAGTTATCAGCAGTTCAAGCATATCTGT
>JBGVHZ010000045.1:0-38320 GCA_045122735.1 Faecousia sp. | reverse complement strand
ACAGATATGCTTGAACTGCTGATAACTTTAGTTCCGCACTATACTTTTTCCGTCCTTGTCTAGACATAGAAATAGCCCCCTTAGAATAGTCTCAAAAAACTTTTGTTTTTTTGAGTGTCTACTCTAAGGGGACTATATCAGTTTAGACTGCCCCTGTTTTTTATACCTAAGATAAACACCAGCCCTGTTCAAACGGCTCCAAAGGTGGATCCTTAACATTCATAAAAGCTTCTGCTACGGCAATGGTCATAACTGTGTCGTCCGTGAAGGTAGAAAATTCTGAAAACAGCGGAAATTCTTTTGTCTTATTGCCTCGGTCAAACTCATAAGGACTGCCAATAATGTCGCCCAAAATTGCTCCGTACATATTACTTACCTCTCTTCTTGTAATCTGCATCGACGTTCTTTTTCCAGTCAGCATTCATAGGCCGGTTAGCACGAACATTGCAGACAACCTCGCTCATCGCCTCATAGATCACAGCCGTACCGACACTGTCTGCATGGTAGTTTGCCGCACGATCCTCCCGGATACCAAACCGGGCAGCCTCCTTAGTGGCATCAATGTTTGCACCTAAGAAGATAAACTCCCACCCATACTTTTCTTGTTGTCGCCGGATCATCATCTTGACTCGATCGTAGGAATACTTATGGCTAGCATTCTCCATGCCATCGGTAGTGATGACAAACAGCGTTTTCTCCGGACGGTCTTCGGGACGGGCATACTTATGGACATTGCCAATGTGGTGGATCGCACCACCAACGGCATCCAGAAGTGCAGTGCAACCACGAACATAATACTCGCGGTCGGTCAGCGGTTCAATCTTTCGGATATCCAAACGATCGTGGATCACCTCTGTTTCATTATCAAACAGCACAGTAGAAACAAACGCCTCACCGGGCTCTCTTTTCTGCTTTTCAATCATGGAATTGAAACCGCCGATGGTGTCGCCCTCCAACCCTCTCATAGAACCGCTTCGATCCAGGATGAATACCAATTCTGTTAAATTCTTCTTCATAATAAAACCTCCTATAATGTTTTCGGGGTCCCCACAAAGGCGAACGGCCTTTGCGGGGAGAGGAGAAGCCAAGGCACAGATGGTATTTCCCGCTTGCGGGAAATATAGTGTTGTGACTTGTGCTTCGACGAAGCTTACACCCACATTATAGGAGGTTTTCCTATTCAATTGGTCAACTGGCAGGTTACATTTAACCAGTTTGGCTTCCAAGCAAGCTCTGGTCAAATTCAAACAACGCTGTATTGATCTCCATCATATTATAATTTCCGGACTCGATAAAGAACCGAACGATCACATCAAACTTACTGCTGTTTGTTAGTGCATAGCCGGCTCTTCCAATCAAATCCTTCGTTTGCTCAAGATCCAGTTCCAAAGCAATGGCAAAGGCAAGGGCTGTAGGCTTTGTCGGCTTGTACGCAGGATTGTTGCGGATCTTGGAAAAATGCTGACGGGAAACGTTCGCTCTATTGTAGATCTCAGAATCTTTTTTGCCGGTTTTGTCGATCAACTTCAAAAGGGTTTCCGCAAAACCTGCATCCGTTTGTTTGAGCATATCTTCCAGGGATATTGCCTTGGATGTAGCCATGGTCGCGCAAGGGTGCAGTCCCTCCACCGCACCAACCATCGGCATTTCTTCCAGAGCTTCGGTGCATTCGCAGATTTCCATCTCTCGACGGCGACGAATTCTGCGACGATTCTCATCCAGAGTACCGTAAGTAAAATCGTGGGAATCCACATAGTACTCATCTATGTAACTGGCAACGCTTTGGAATAGCTTTTCCGACAGCTTAAAGGATGTACGGTCAAAGACAACGAGATAGATCTGCAATTCGTGTTCCAACAGGAAAGCACTGAATGCAGAAATGGCAATCTGCAGAGCTTTATCTTTAGGAAATCCATAGTTTCCGGTTGAAATCAGCGGAAATGCAATGGATTGGCAACCGTTCTGAATAGCTAAATTCAAGGAGCTCTCATAACAGCTGCGCAAAAGCATTGCCTCATCGTGCATACCATCGATCCACACCGGGCCAACGGTGTGAATTACATGCTTCGCATTCAATTGATAAGCAGGTGTAATCGCCGCATGACCCGCTTCAATGCTCCCGATAATCTGCCGCGCCTTCAAAAGCTCCGGGCCGGCAACTTCGTGGATCCGGGAATCCGTACCTGCGCCAATAACCGGTCTGGGATTTGCCGTATTTACGATGGCATCTACGGTCATCTTAGCTATATCATTTCTGACTATTTCAAAAGGCATATTTATATCTCCTCAGTCTCTATATGTCCTGCCGGTAGCGCCACCGTTGCCACCTCGTTCACAGCCGTGTTGGTGGCCGTGGCCGTAATACCATCGTCCATAGCGGTAACCGTAATGTGCAGGACAATTGTCGCAATCGCCATTGCATTTTTGGGAATCACGGTGACTGCCGGAAAACCACGAGCCTCCGGATTGTTTTTTTCCGTGAGCTGCAGACCCTTTTTCACTGTCGGTATCCTTTGTTTTTGACGAACTTCCGGCCACAACGATAATCACGCCCAAAACCAGCAAAAGAACAAAGCCCATGTTTTCTATCCTCCGGAAAATTACTTCTCATAATTATGTTAGCAATCAAAATACAGAAAGTCAATAAGTACCGCAAGCTGCGTATCCTGTCGGGACTACGGTCAATTTTCAAAGTGCCAACAAGCACAAAAGAAGCCAAAAACCAAGCAATGCAAGCATATCCCATTCCCCTTTCTGTTTATGCCTACATTTTATCAAGCATACGGTCCAACAAAACGAACAGTAACAAGCATATGCAGGTATAACCACAGCCGGATTTGACAATTTGGGGTTATCCTGCTATACTGTGTAAAAATGTTGCAAGCCGCCACAAAACGAAGGAGAATCCCTATGGAAAAGAACGATCTGTCATTGCTTGCTGCCGGAAACGGTGATCTTCAGCCTGCATTTGTATATGGCACACTGATGAAGGGCGAACGGGCAGAGCATCTTCTGGCAGAGGCGACCTATATCGGTCGCTGTAAACTTCAGGATTATGCTATGTACAATCTGGGGCGTTACCCCGGCATCCAGCCTTGCCCCGGCGAAACTGTCTACGGGGAACTCTATTTGATCCGTGAACAGATGGTGGAAATGCTGGATGAATACGAGGAAGAGGGTACTTTGTACGATCGCAAGACCGTTACTGTATGGCTGGGTGATCAATCCGTTCAGGCTCAAGCCTACATATATAAAAAGGATGTTTCCGGGTGTCCTCTTATGCAGAAAGCCTGGAACGACCGAACTTGAGTAAAAAAGAGGGCTCTTATGGTTAAAGAAATCGTACACGATCCTATTCTGCTTGGAATGGAATCTGCGCCGGCCACAAAAGAGGATCTGCAGGTTGCCCGGGATTTATTGGATACGCTGCAGGCCAACAAGGATGCCTGTGTAGGCATGGCGGCCAATATGATCGGTGTTCACAAGCGGATCATTGTCTTTGATAACGAAGGAACATATATGACTATGTTTAACCCGGAGATCGTTAAACTGTCAGGCTCTTATGATACGCAGGAAAGCTGCCTTTCTCTGCTGGGCGGTCCTCGCCCCTGCAAGCGCTACCAAACCATCAAGGTGCAATGGCAGAACGAGCAATTCCAGACCCGCATCAAAACATTCACCGGCTGGAGCGCTCAAATCATTCAGCACGAGATCGACCATTGCAACGGAATTCTTATTTGACTATAAAAAACAAGCCTTTCTCGAAATGAGAAAGGCTTGTTTTTATTAGAGCAAAATGCCGGCGAAGCCCTGGGAGGCCAGCCAGATGCCAAAAGCTGTGAGGATCACAGCCAAACGGGCTTTAGGGCCTGTCAACAGGCGCTCTGTTGCAGAAGTGAACAGGAATGTGGTGATGGTGAACACCACACCGCCGATGATGCCCAGCTTCCAGAAGGTGTGGACACAGGCGAAACCTGCCATCAGGGGCAGCACAGCAAAGCTCACCGCACCAAAAAGGGCGACAGCCCAGTAGCAACGGGGGTTGCCCTTTACAATAAAATGTTCCAAAAGCAGAGCAAGCACGCTCAGCAGCACTATATTGGGAATATTCAGGGGCGGAAGAATGGCCGCAGGCAGCCAAACCCTTACAAGCAGGCCGGCAGCCAGTGCCACAAACAGAACTGCCACCAGGGAAACGCTCAACAAGAATGTATTTTTCTTCATAGCTTAACCTCCCCAGGATGTGGCACCGGAAGAAGTATCCGCGCCGGTCACAAAGCCCACCGCAGAGTTTACGCTCCGGGCGATGGCCTTGGAAGTAACGGTTGCGCCTGAAATGGCATCAATGTTGGTACCAACGGTGGCATCCCCTTCTGTACGGAGGAACTGTGCCAAAAACTCCCAGTCAGTCAGAGCTTCTGCGCCTAAGCCAAAGGTCTCTTCCATACTGCGCACCTGCAAGCCGGTCACATAGCCATCGGAATGGACACCGATGAGCATACTGATCGGGCCGGCATAGCCTTGGGTAGTGGTGCCGACAACAAAGCCGGTTTCACCCTTATACACGCAGACAATATTGGCATCATCGCCGGTATAGGCTTCTTCTGTGAAGGTGGTGCTGCCGGGCAGCAGGGTTTCCATTTTTGCCTGCAGCTCTTTTTCCCGGTTTGCTTCCCGGGTCTGCAAAAGGCCATTATACATACCCAGCAGTAAGAGGGCTGCCAGTGCCAAAGAGACGATAGGCATCCAAATTTTACGCACGGGGAGCACCTCCCTTCTTGTGTCCGTAAACACGGGGGGCAGTATAGCGGTCAATAACCCATACGAACAGGTTCATAAGCAGAATGGCATAGGTGACGCCTTCCGGAAAGAGTCCATAATACCGGAAAATCACCGTCAGCACACCGCAGCCAATTCCAAAGATCCACTGGCCGGGCTTGGTGACAGGAGAGGACACAAAGTCAGTGGCCATAAAGATCGCACCCAGCATCAAACCACCGGAGAACAGTTGATACAGCATCCAGGACACTGCATCGTCAGTTTTGTGGAAAACGAGGGTAAGGATCGCCACGGAGCCGATATAGCCCAGGGGGATCCGTCGGGAAATGACGTTGCGGCACAGCAGGTATATGCCACCTGCGATCAGGGCCAAGGCAGAAAGCTCACCAATAGAGCCGGGACAGTTGCCCAGGAACATATCCAGGATGCTTTGCTCCGGCAGGGCGGGCATTACCATGTGATGCAGCGGGGTAGCGCTGGACACGACGTCCACACCGGAGTAATCGGTAAGGGCAGCGGGGAACAACAGCATTATCAAAGCTCGTGATAGTAATGCAGGATTGAAGATGTTCTGACCCAGGCCGCCCCACAGCAGCTTGGCTGCCAGGATGGCAAAGGCGCTGCCTGCGACTGCGACCCACAGGGGAATATGCACAGGCAGGGTCATAGCAAACAGCAGGCCTGTTACTATAGCGGAGCAATCAATCACTGTGCAGCGGCTTTTGGTGACGACGCAGTAAAGGGCTTCCGTTGCCACTGCAGCAGCTATGGAGACCAAAGTAACCAGCAACGCCCGCAGACCCAGCACATAAGTGCCCACGATCAAAGAGGGGATCAGTGCGATAACCACATCCAGCATCAGACGGCTGGTACGGAAATCGCCACGAATATGAGGGGAAGAAGTTACAGTTAGTTTCATTTCTTTTCCTCCCTTAACATGGCCTTGCCCTTGCGGATCTGCTCCACCAGGGGCAGCTTACCGGGGCAGGTGAAGGCGCAGCAGCCGCATTCCATGCAATCCATAAGATGCAGGCGCTTAAGTTCTTTGACATTATCGCAGGCTGCATAACGGTATATATACAACGGCTGCAGGCCCATGGGACACACACCCACGCACTTGCCGCAGCGCAGACAAACGGGGTTTTCAGCCACGCCGTTTTCATCGTGTGGCAGGCACAAAATAGCGTTGGTGGCCTTTACTACCGGCACGGAGAGGTCGCTTTGGGCAATACCCATCATAGGGCCACCGCTGACCACCCGCTCAGTGGCATCGGTGAGTCCGCCCGCGGCTTCGATCAGATCCTTAAAGGGTGTGCCCAGCCGGACAATGAAGTTTTGCGGCTTATTTACCGTTTCACCGGATACAGTGACGATCCGCTGGGTCAGAGGTACACCCCAATAAACCGCCCTGTACATAGCAGCAAAGGATGCCACATTGAACACCGCACAACCAACACTGACCGGCAGTTTGCCTGGAGGCACTTGCCGTCCGGTGAGAGCCTGGATCAGCTGCTTTTCAGAGCCCTGGGGATAGCGGGTAGGTAAAATCCGCAGCTGGATGCCGGGGTAGTTGGGCAGGATCTTTTTGATCTCCCGGATAGCTTCCTGCTTGTTGTCCTCCACAGCCAAGATCACGTGATCCTCGTCTTTGAGAACCTTTTGCAGCAGCTGTATGCCTTTGAGCACTTGCTCCGGGTTGGTGCGCAAGAGGCTATCGTCAGAAGTGATGTAGGGCTCACATTCGCAGGCGTTGGCGATCAGATATTCAATACGACCCATGGCGGAGATGGCTTTGACGTTGCCGGGGAAAGCAGCGCCACCCATGCCCACCAGACCAGCTTCCCGGATCTTATGGAGAATGGTGTCGTCATCCAGGGTGTTTAAGGGATCGTCGCAGGGAGTAACCTCCACCGATTCGTCCTTAAAATCGTTTTCGATCACCACAGACATCACCGACCGTCCGCTGATGTGAGGCCTGGGTTCTACCGCCACTACTGTGCCGGAAACCGATGCGTGCACCGGTACGCACAATCCCTCACCGTCACCGATCTTGGTGCCGCGCTTCACCCGGTCGCCTACCTGCACCAAGGGGGTACAGGGGACACCGATGTGCTGCACCATAGGGATCACCAACTGCTTGGGGATGATGGTGCGAAAAAGGGTGACGTCCTTGGACATTTCTTTATTGTATTTGGGGTGGACACCACCATAAAACAGATGATTCATTGGTTCACCTCGTTGATAAATTAGTTTTTAAGCTTGCTTTCAAAACCGGCTGTCATAAATTCCTCGCCGGAAATGCTGACCCACAGCACCTCTGCCCCACACTTCTGGGCGAGGACTTTTCCCTGTTCATAGTCCATCAGGAACAAGCCGGTGGACAGGGCATCTGCAAGACCGGAATCCGGGCAAACAATGCTGACCGAGCGCCAGTATGCCGCAGGCATCAGGGTTTGGGGATCAATAATGTGGTGATATGCCGTTCCATCTACCCAGTAGGTTCGCTGATAGTCACCGCTGGTGACCACGCTGCCTTCTTTCAGGTACATGGTGTGCAGGTTTTTATCGTTTTTCTCCGGGTCTTGAATGCCGATGATCCAGGGCGTTCCATCCTGTAGCTTAGGGCCGGTGGCGCAGACATTACCGCCCACGCTGATAAGCAATCCGGCAGGTGCTTTTTCTGCTGCCTTTTGGGTCGCCCAGCCTTTGGCTATTGCGCCCACATCCAACCGTACCTTAGGGTCTGCAATGTAGACAGTGGAAGCTTCCTCATCAATCTGGATGCTTTCAATATCTGTATGCAGGGCAGCTTCCTGCAGCTTTTCCATAGCAGGAAGTTTGGCAGTTTGGGGATCACGAATACCGTCTGTCCGGGCATCGTGCCAAAGCGCCAGCACACTTCCCATGGCCACATTCACTTTACCTTCTGTAAGCAGGTAGTACGCTTTGCAATCAGTAAGCAATTCTATAATGGCTTTATCCACCTTCACCGGCTGCACACCGGCATTTTCATTGACGGTCTTCAGGTTGACAACGCCCTCGTAATCATTATAGATATCAAAAAGCCGGTGGTAATACTGCAGATCATCGTGGATCGCCTGGGCCTTTTCCCGGAAAGCCGCTTCACTTTTCCCCCGACCAATGATGGTGGTCACCGTATCGAAAAGATCCAAAAAGGTTGCGGTGTACTGCTTTTCTTCTTCCTTGACAGGCAGGCTGCAGCCCCCCAGCAAAAGGCAGAAAACAAGCAGAAGCAGTAATATGTGTTTCATTACTTCATCGCCTTTGCGATCAGAGCCTGGAAGCCACCGATGGCGATGGTAACAGAAGCACTCAAATCTGCATCTGCAGGCTTGGTAGCCTCCGTAATAGCAATGCCGGCCACTTCGGCGGCAGTCTTGCCGGTTACATAGGAAGCAAAGGCGGCAGCCTGTTCATTCCATTCTGCGATAGCACCGCCCCAAGCTTTCATACCATAACCTTCGCCCAGTTCGTTCTTGGTCTTTACGCCGGCAGACAGATCGGTGGTGATGGTGCCGGTGGCATCAAAGGCGATCTTTGCCTGGACAGAGTCAATGTAGCAGGAAGTGATCTTGCCGTCCTTGCGGGTGAGCACAGTGATGTCTGCATCCAGCTGGGCATTGCCAGCCTTTTCAGCGGTGGCAGCAGTGCTGCTCTTAGTGTTATTCAGGGTAGCCAGCACCAGTTCATCACCGGCCTGTGCGCCCAAGTGCTTTGCATTGTTCACGGCAGCTTCAATGGCATATACATAGCCAGCAAGGTAAATGGTGGCAGAGGACTTCAGGTCAGTGCCGTCCTTGGCCTTGCCGGTGGTCATATCGATGTCGCCGTTTTTCAGCTGCTCAACGGTCTTGCCTTCGGCATACTTGGCAACAGCGGCAACCTGCTTATCCCACTCTGCAATAGCGCCGCCCCAAGCCACCATGCCGTAGCTTTCACCCAGCTCGTTCTTGGTGAGTACATTGGCATTGATGTCAGAGGTGATGGCACCGGTGGCGTCGAAATTCACAGTAGCAGGAATGCTGTCGATGACGCAGGACACGATCACACCGTTGTCGTCCACCGTAACGGCAGCCAAAGTTACATCATACTTGGCAGCGCCGGCAGCATCAGCCGTAGCAGAGGTGCTGTCAGCAATATTTACAGACACGGAAAGGCCTGTCTTGAGCGCACCATCAAAAGGTACGACCGGATCAGGCTCGGTGTGGCTGCCGGCAGGACAGGTGCATTCCCCGATCACGACCGTAGTGCCCACGCAGCCGGTCAAGCTAACAAGTAAGGTTAATGTCAGAATCAGCGCAATGAGTTTTTTCATGTTTTGGTTCCTCCAAAAAGTTGTTTATCTGTTCATTTCTTCGAAATGTTTACAGTCTTTAAAATACGCAGAACGCCTGCGCAGGCAGCGCCGGTAGCAAACCCGGTAAAAAGCGCCACCACCAGCAAATAGGAAAGATACATACCAATGTAAACAGAGTGCATCAGCACCATGGCCGCCAGGATCTGCCCTATGTTATGGGCAGCTGCGCCCAAGATGCTCACGCCATAGACGGAAAAAAGCGGTGCGTTCTTGCAAAGCGCCATTACCGTCATAGAAAGCAGGCCTCCTGTTATGGAAAACAGAAATCCTGTGATGCCGCCTCCAAACAAGGACCCTAAAAAGCACCGTAAGATCAGAATGACAAAGGCGCTTTTCGTTCCCAGCAGGTACAAGGCGATCAGGGTGACTACATTGGCAAGACCCAATTTTACGCCGGGTAGGGGGATCAGCATTTGCAAGGGGATAAATCGCTCCATATAGGAAAACGCCAGCGCCAAAGAAACCAGCACAGCACTCAGGACAATGCGTTTCGTATTCGTCATAGCATCACCCCACAACAAAATCCACATCTGCTTTTGCAGAGGTAATGCGGATCTCCAAACCATTGGGCAGACACACAAGGATCCGTCCTAAGGTGCTGATCTTGCCGCTGTGGACGCAATCCTCACCGGGACAATCCGCATCTGCCACAAAAATCTCTCCGTCTTTCACGGTGATTTCATTGGTATAGCGGTCAGAAACGGTGAAGGTCTGATCCTTGGTCAGATCCACGGTTTTTATCAGCTTGCCGTTTAAGTAGATCTCTACTGCGGAAGCCTGACCCTTGTCTTTCGGGAAAAAACACAGGAGAACGGCAATTGCCAGCAAAACCACCAAGCCGATCGCCAACAAGTCGCCTTTGCGAAACTTAAGTTTCTCTGTCTGCAGCACCGCCACCCCCTCCTTTTCCGAATTTTTATTATAGCAGTTTTCCGGCATTCTGTAAAGAAAAACCTTGCAAACAGGGAGAAAACGCCCCTTTTGCCATAGCAAAAGGGGCGTTTTTGTAAAATTTCTTATAAGAAAATGGATACCAAACCAAAAGCTGCCAGCGCTGCAGGATAAACTGCATACACAAGAAGGGGGATTTCGGTTTCTTCCTCCTCTTCCCGGTAGAAATACACCGGCAAAATGCCCAGGGCTGCACCGATATAAAGGGGAGAAAACAGCACACAGCCGGAAGCCACCGCACCGCCAAACAAAACGGCCATAGCCTTTTTGTCCCGCAATGCCCACATAGTCATCATAACGACCAAGACAGGCAGACCGTGCTCCACACGGAGCATGGTTGCCCACAGCACAGCAGCGATCCCTATAAAGAGCTTGATCAGCACATTGGCAAAGGAGTTTTCTCCAAAACGGCGGAAGAAATACAGCACAGCCAACCCAATCACCAGCGCCACTGCCGGATTCCGGGTTTCCATATGGAGCAGCTTTCCATACATGGCAAGGTTATAGGGGATCTCGCTGACAAGCGCCATTACAAGCAGGCACAGAAGCAGCTTGTTTTCGTTTTTTGCCTTATGAAAGCCGTTTACCACCAGGAAGGCAAACACAGGAATGGCACAGGCTTCCACCGCCTGCATCACAATGGCTGCCGTTGCCACTGCCATTGCGCCGGTGGATGCAGAGATCTTCTCCAGCAGCTGCTCTCCTGTCAGGGTATTCATATCCAGAATACCGATCTGCAGAATGCTGCGGCTAAGCACACCTGCCAGCATAAACACCAAACCCCAAATAACCAGATGGAGCTTCTTTAATCCTTTTCTTTCCGTTTGTGCAAGTCTTCTCATCATAGACTCCTTTTATTTTTGTGGGAGCAGTACTGCTACCGCATAGGCGGGCATTTGCAAAATCGCACCGTCAGTTGCGCATTTTTCTTCCCCAACGCAAAGCTGAGCTGCCATAGACCAGCCTTCATAGTTTGTCAGGTCTACGCTTGCCCCTTCCTGGGAAATGTTCATAAGAATGATGCATTCTTCCTTTTCCCAAGTTTTGCGGAAGGCGCTGACACAGCCAATGTTCAAAGGCTTTTCTGCGGTGGTGCGGCCGTGGGAAATGGCCGGTACTGCCTTGCGGATGGCGATCGCCTGACGGTAATAATTGTAAATAGAGGCATCGTCCCCTCTTTGCTCTTCCAAACTGCCAAAGGGGTAGGTTTCCGGAATTGCGCATTCGGGAGGGGGCTGGGTGGTGCCGTTATTTCGCTCTGCATTCCAGTACATGGGCGCCCGCTTGGAAGGATCGTTACCGGAACCTACCATACCAATTTCTTCACCATAGTAGATGAAGGCACTGCCACTCATAAACAGGTTCATGGCACCTGCCAGCTTCGTCTTGGAGGGGTCTTGGGCGCAGAAGCCGGCAATTCTGCCCACATCGTGGTTGGAAAGGAAGGGGGCATCAATATAATCGGGATTCTTTGCGCCATAGGCCTTGTCCGCTGTTTCCAATGCGGTGGCATAGGACGAAACGGTCTTGGGATTGCCTGCCCCTCGAATAACAGAAATGATCTTGCCGCTGGCTTCGCCGAAGGCAAAATTGAAGATACTGGTGATGCCGCTTGCATAGTAATCGGCAATGGTGGTATAGCCTTCCCAGACCTCTGCCACCATATAAGCATCGGGATCAATGGCCGTTGCGGTACGCTGCAGCCAGCTGAGGACTTCCACGTTCATGGAGGTCTTTCCGGAGTAAAACTCCTTGGCTGCATCCAGACGGAAGCCGGCCACGCCCTTTTCCATCCAGAATGCCATGACCTTTTCGATCTCTTTTCGAACTTCCGGATTGCCTAAGTTCAGATCCGGCATATCGTGGGAGAACATGGCTTCATAATACCAGTCAGTACCATTCAGTATACGCATACCGGAGCGTTGCTCCTTGGAAAACGTATAGTAATCCACATAGGGGCAATCTTCCGGATCAGGCTCTTGCCCCTGGGGCAGCTTCTTTAAGTAGTCTGCCGCCGTCTGGAACCAGTTGTGGGCATAGCCCGTATGATTCACCACAAGATCCAATATCACATGGATATCCCGGCTTTGGCACTCCTGCAGCAGAAGGTCAAAATCTTCCATCGTTCCATATGCCGGATCAATGGTGTAATAGTCAGAAACATTATATTTATGGTAGGTGGTGCTGGGGTGGATGGGCATCAGCCAGATGCCGTTGATCCCCAACTCCTGCAAATAATCCAACTTGGAACGGATGCCGTTAAGATCGCCAATACCGTTGCCGTCAGAATCGCAGAAAGAATAAACAAAGATCTCGTACCAGGTACGATAGTTATCATCGGGGCTTTCCCCCAGGGTCTTGATCTGTGCAATTGCCTTGTCTGTCTGCACAGACGCCCCCGAAGATTCGGGGGCGTTTGGTTTACAGCCAACAAGCAACGAAAGGCACAGAAGAAGACACAAAACGGTCTTTAATTTCATAGAATTATCCCT
This sequence comes from Faecousia sp., assembly GCA_045122735.1. Lineage (GTDB taxonomy): Bacteria > Bacillota > Clostridia > Oscillospirales > Oscillospiraceae > Faecousia. Next base: position 25,720 of record JBGVHZ010000045.1, on the reverse strand, counting down.
TCACGGAGCCACTCATAGCTTCCTGATAGAACTTTTGGGTAAAGATAAACAGAATGGAAATGGGAATGGACACCAGCACAGCGCCGGCGCAGAAGCGGACGAACCACAGGTCCACATATTCCTTTTCCAGCATGCTCCAAAGGCCGATGGAAACGGTGAAATACTTGGCGTTGGTACGAACGATGACCTTTGCAAAGACGAAGTCCACCCAGGGACCCATAAAGGAAGTGATCAGCTGATACACGATCATGGGCTTGCACAGGGGCAGGGTGATCTTGGTGAAGGTCTGGAACTTGGTAGCGCCATCCAGATAGGCAGCTTCATCCAAGCTCTTGGGAATGGTATCCATGTAGCCCTTCATCACATAGAAGCCTGTACCTGCGCCTGCAGAGAAGACGATAATCAGGGCAATGGGGATCATATCGCCTTCGGTCATACCGATGGCCTTCAGAATGAAGTACACTGCCACCATGGTCATGAAACCGGGGAACAGGTTCAGGATCATCGCCATGTTCATATAAGGCTTACGCATCTTCCACTTCAGGCGGCTGGTGCAGTAGGATACGCACAGCACGAAGGTGGTGGAGATCAAGCAGGAACAACAGGCAATGATAAAGGTATTGCCGAACATCCGGGGGAAGTTCATAACCTCAAATTCCGTGAACAGCGCCACATAGTTTTTGAAGGTATACTTGGTGGGAAGGAAGGTGCTGATAAACTGGCCTCTGCCGTCACGGAAGGATTGCATTACCAGCCAGAAGAAGGGCAGCAGCCAAATGATGCTCATGATGATCAGGAACACATAGGTAACTGCATTTCCCGCAATTCTTCTTCTTTTCAGAGAGCCCGGTTTTGGTGTTTTCATTATTTGAAGCCCTCCTCATCTTTGTAGGATTTACTGCTGCGGTAGGTAACGAGGGATACCACAGACAGAACGATAAACGTAAAGATGCCGATGACCGCACCCAAATTGAACTTTTGCTGGTCAACAGACAGCTTGTACAGCCAGGTGACCAAAAGGTCCGTGGCACCGGCGGAATTGCCAACGCTTACCGGTTCGCCTCTTGTGAGCAGGTAAATAATATTAAAGTTATTGATATTACCTGTAAACTGGGTGATAAGGTAAGGTGTCAGCACGAACAGCATATAAGGCAGGGTAATTTTGCGGAATACCTGGAACACGTTTGCACCGTCGATTCTGGCGGCTTCGTACTGCTCCGCAGGAATGTTCTGCAAAACACCTGTAACTTGCATAATTGTGTAGGGAATACCCACCCACAGATTGATCACCAGCACCAGCACACGGGCCCAGGTGGCATTTGTGAGGAAGGGTAATCTTTGAGAGATCAAGCCGGCATTTAAGAGCATTTCATTGATAATGCCCTGGGGCTGCAGCATGGAGCGAATGACCATCAAGGAAACGAACTGGGGAATGGCGATGGTCAGAGAGAAACAGGTTCTCCACAGGCCCTTAAACCGGATGCCCTTTTTGTTGATGATCAGGGCCATAATGGTACCAAAGAAGAAATTGGATACAGTTGCCAGAATTGCCCAAATCAGTGTCCAACCCAAAACGCTGCCGAACTGGCTGCCAATGGAAGAGTTGGGATTAAAGAGTGCGCCAAAGTTCTTAAAGCCCACCCAATCAAAGAGGATCAGATGGTCGCCTTCCTTGGAGTAGTTGGTAAAGGCCATGCACATCATGTAAATAATGGGCAGAATAGTAAATACCACCAAGCAAAGGGTAGGCAGTGTCATAAAGAGCTTGTGGGTATTCTCATCGAACAAGGACTTAATATCCTGCAGAATGGAATTGGGCTTCTTGCCGGCACGGCGCAGGCTGAGCGCCTTATAGCCGCTGCGAACAGAATACTGCCACACAAGCAAAAATGCGATGATGACAAAGATACAGGCTACGCCGTAAAGCAGAATAGTCTGAGAAACGTGACCGGGTACATATTCGTAAATACCCAGGTTCTCGTTATACACTTCCGTCATAGGTCTCCAACCCAGACTGGGAAGCATTTTCAAATAGTAGATGCCACCTTGGGGCAGAAGCATAAACACCACAAAGGCTGCTTCCACGGCAAGAAGCAGCAGGCCCTTAATAAACTGACCTGCCATAAGATTGCCAAAGCCCATGATCAGGCAGGAAAGCCAAACCACGGGTCCACCATTACGCAAAGCAGACAGTAAGGAGGCCTGCTTTGGTTTATTCAGCTTGGAAGTTTTTTCCAATGTCTTGGACATTTTACTGTCTCCTTCCATAATCCAACCTCGTTAAGTTTTCGCTGTGTTAGCCAAAGGGTGGCGGCCAGAATTCTCCGGCCGCCACCAGATTTCGCATCTAAGACGGGATCTTTAATAAATTACAGACCGCCCTTGCCGTTGATAGCGTTGTTCCACTTTTCGGTGGATTCAGCAGCGTTAGCAGCGGTAACTTCGCCGTTAGCCAGGCCAGTGCCCATGGAAGCAGCGTTGTTCCAGTAGTCGCCCATCTCGGGGATGGAGGGCTGCAGAACGGAAGTGTTAGCGATGGTGTCGTTCTGAGCAACAGCAGCGGGGTTGCTGGAGAACTTGGGATCGGCCAGCAGGGAGGTGTCGCAGGGAACAACACCGCCGTCACGCAGGTCGAAGTGCAGAGCCTGCATTTCAGCAGAGCCCAGCCATGCAGCCAGAGCTACAGCAGCAGCGGGGTTCTTGGAGTGGGGGTTCACACCCAGAGCCTTGGAACCGGAGAAGGACTTCATCTGCTTCTGCTCGCCATTAATGGTGATGGAGGGCAGCTGAGCAGCAGCGTAGTTTTCGCCCAGAGCTTCCTTAACGCCGTTAGCGTCCCAAGTGCCGGAGAACATAGCAACAACAGTGCCCTTACGGAAGCCGTCCAGGCCAGCGCCGGAAGCGTCGTCGATCAGCTTGCCGGAAGCAACAGCGTTAGCAATGTAGGTGGTAACTGCAGCACCTGCTTCGCCGCCGAAGTTGATGCCTGCAGCGCCGTCGGTGCCATCACCGAACATGGTGCCGCCGTTAGCGTAGTAGAAAGAGGGAACGTACCAGGTGTTGGTCAGGGGGAAGGCAACAGTGCCCTTAGCCATCATGACATCCAGGGACTTGATGTCGTCAGCAGTCAGCTTGGAGCTGTCGTAGTACATGAACCAGGTGTTGCCGGTGAAGGGAACGCCGTAGACATTGCCTTCAGCATCGGAAACGGACTTGATCATGGTTTCGGAGTTGCTGTTCTTAACCTGCTCCAGAGCAGCACCGCCCAGCTTGGCGATAGCGCCAGCCTGGATCAGCTTGCCCAGCTGGTCGTTTGCGAACATGTAAACGTCAGCAGCGGCAGAGGGGTCCTGGGTCACGTTGGTGCCAGCGTCGCCTTCGGAGCAAACGCCGTACTCAAAGGTGATGGTCCACTTGTCCTTGTTGGCTTCTGCGAACTTCTTACAAGCGGTCTGCAGGAAGCTGTTTTCGTTGGCCTGGTCCTCAGAGGGGCCCCAAACCTTCAGGGTGATTGCCTCGGGCTTAGCGGTTTCGCCGCCAGAGGTGCCTTCGTTGCCGGTGGCAGGCTTTTCGCCACAGCCTGCGAACAGGCCGACGATCATCATGCAAGCCAGCAGCAATGCAACAATTTTCTTCATTATTAGTTCCTCCAAAAAAATATTTCGTATATGCTATCACGGATTTTTTCCGTTGATGCCGGTTATAGCTGCTTGCGAAACCTACGAAACTTTGTTTCGTAATTTCGTAAATGCAAGCATCGTATTGATTATATCATTTCGCATAGAGCTTCGTCAACAATCGAAAGTACAAAAAATGACTGGCAATTTTTGTATGTTTCATACAATTTTTCCGACGGAAGCCTATACTTTATCCATTTTTGCGGCTTTCTTCTGTTCTGCCAGAGCGTTAAGCGCATCCCAGTTTGCTCTTCCGAAACGTTTCGTAACGGTCAGCACTTCCTTGCCTAATTTTGCGGTGAGCATACCGGGAAGCAGGCGCCAGGTCCAGTTGTTTTCCACGGTGCCGGGGGTATTCATTCTGGCGTGATTTCCAAGGCCCAGCCAATCCTGAAGAGGAATGATACAGGTCTTTGCCACAGACATCATAGAAACGTCCACCAGCTTGCGCCACATTTCTTCATCGGGGGTGAAGCTGTCGGAAAGGTATTCCCGAATGGTCTTCTTCTGTGCCTTGGACATTCCCATGAACCAGCCGTGAATGGTTTCGTTGTCGTGGGTGCCTGTGTACATAAAGCAGTTGTTGTTGAAATTATGGGGGGCGTACTCGCTGGCACCACCCACATCCGCAGGATCAAAGGCAAACTGCAGCACCTTCATATTGGGATAGCCTGTCCCCCTTACCAGCTCACGGACAGACTCTGTCATATAGCCCAAGTCCTCTGCGATCACGCCCTTTTCACCCAGGTTTGCCTTCAGAGCGTTGAAAAGTGCGATGCCGGGGCCCTTTTCCCAAGTGCCGTCCTTGGCAAGGCCTGTATCTGCAGGAATGGTGAAATACTCGTCAAAACCCCGGAAATGGTCGATCCGTACCACATCATACAGCTTGTAGCTATACCACATTCTGGTGACCCACCACTGATAGCCGGTCTTTGCGTGGTAGTCCCAACGATACAGGGGATTGCCCCACACCTGTCCGTCTTCGTTGAAGCTATCCGGGGGTACACCTGCGATCCGGGTGGGTACATTCTCTTCATCCAGCTCAAACAGCTCAGGATTTGCCCAGGCATCTGCCCCGTCGAAGGACACATAGATGGGAATATCGCCTACGATCTGCACATGCTTTTCGTTGGCATAGGCCTTCAGGGCAAACCACTGCTGGGTGAACTTATACTGCAAATACTTGTGGAACTCCACTTCAAAGTAGAGCTTCTCCCGGTAGTAATCCAATGCCGGGCCATAGTGCTTCCGGATGTCCTCAGGCCACTGGGTACGGCTCTGCTCCTTAAAATAGGCGCGCACTGCCATATACAGGGCATAGTCCTCCAGCCACCAGCTGTTTTCCCGGCAGAATTCCAAAAAATCGGGATCAGCGCTTATATTACTTCTTTCATAGGCCTTCCGCAGAAGGGGCAGACGGGTGGCATTGAGCCATTCATAGTCCACTGCCGCACCGGAGTCCACCTGGGCAGCCTTGCATTCGGCAGCGGTCAGGACGCCCTCATTCTTCAGTTCGTCAAGGCTGATAAAGTAAGGGTTGCCTGCAAAGGCAGACAGTGCCTGATAAGGAGAGTCGTAAGCGCCGCCGTGGCTTGTTGCGCCCAAGGGCAGGATCTGCCAGTATTTCTGACCGGCCTTTGCCAGCCAGTCCACAAAATCGTAAGCATTTTTGTCAAAGCAGCCGATGCCGTACTTGGAGGGCAAGCTGGAAACAGACAGCAAAATGCCGGAATTTCTTTCCATAAATATCTTCCTTTCTTTGATTATTTCTCTAATGCTTCATACACCCGGAGGATCTCGCCCACGCTCCAGGCCTGGGCATAACAGCCCTTGCCCTTTTGGGGGTGATCTCCGTCATAAATTTCCGGTAGTTGACCGGCGCAGCCTTCATAAAGCATAGCTTCCATATTGGAAAGGGCTTGCTTTACATGCTTAGCGCCCTCTTCTCCGTGAACCTTCAGGCAGGCACGCAGATATGCGCCCATAGGGAACACCCAGGTCGTACCCTGGTGGTATGCCATATCCCGCTTGAACTGGCTGCCGCCGTAAAAGCCGTGGTACTGAGGGTCTTGGGGAGATAATGTCCGCAAACCGCAGGGGGTCAGCAAATGGGTCTTCACCGTTTCCAGTACCTTTTCTTCCCATTCCTTTGGAAGCATGGTAAAGGGCATTGCTAGCGCCCAAACCTGATTACACCTTATTTGTTCGTCCGCATCTGTGCCGGAAAGCACATCTTTTAAATAGCCTTTTTCCGGGATATAGACTTTTTCCAAAAAGGAGGCCTTTACCTTTTGGGCAAGGTCTTCGTATTCTTCTCCCGCTTTTCCCATTAAGGGCGCAAGACTTGCCATGCTCTTCAGGGCATTGTACCAGTAGGCATTGATCTCCACCGGTTTGCCATGACGGGGTGTAGGCAACACATCATCGATCCGCACATCCATCCAGGTAACCTGGTCGAAGCCTTCTCCTGCGTGGATGAGGAAATCCTCGTCCATGCCGATGTTGTGATGTGTTCCCCGGCGGTAAGCTGCGATGATCCGTTCCAAGGTAGGATACGCTTCCTTTATAAAGGAAAGATCCTTGGTTCTTTCGTAGTACTGCCAAATGGCATCGATCAGCAAAAGCGCTGCATCCACCGTGTTATACATGGGGGCTTGTCCCCCCTCCGGGAAGAGGTTTGGCACAAGACCGTCCTTTTCATAAAGCAAAAAGGTACGCAAAATGTCCTTTGCATCATCATACCGGCCTGTGGACAGGCACAGACCCGGCAGAGCGATCATGGTATCTCTGCCCCAATCGCTGAAAAGAGGGTAGCCTGCCAGAATGGTTTTGCCGTTGGTGGAATCTCTTCTTGCAATATAGCTGTCTGCACTGACCGCCAAACGCTTTGCCACCGGATCAGAAATGGGGCAGGCCTCTTTCAGCGTCTGCAGCCGTTTTCCTTCTGCTTCCAAGATTTCCCGGGCAGAAGCGGTGGCCTTTTCTGTGGAAAATACGATCTCCATGCTGCCACTGGTCTTTGCCGGCACGGTAATGGATAATTTGCAGCAGCTGCCTGCAAGGCCCTTTGCCGGTCTTCCGTCTTCCTCATCCGCAGGATAAGAAAAGCTCTGCCAATCTTCAAAGGAAGAGATCTTCCCTTGTGTATGTATATATAAGGTATAGCCCTCTGCGGTGATCCGGTTGCCTTCCAGGAAAAATGCTTTCTTTTCTTCCAGAGCAGTTTCCTTAGGCGCAAACTTCAAATAAGGGGTTGCGGTGAAGGTGCAGGGAACATCTTTTTCATTTTGGATGTGATAAACCACCGCCGTGGTGTTTTCCCCGTAGGCCATAGCGCAGGTGCGCTCCACCAATAAACCTTCTGCCTCGTATCTCCAAAAGGGAACGCCCTCTAAATTGCAGATTTCCGGAGAAAGAGAAATTTCTTTTCCTTCCGCCTGCAACTGCTCTGCAAGGCTGTGAACCAAAGTAATTCGTTCGTTGGGGGCTTTTACCGCTGCCACCAGCACACCTGCATCTGCCCGGTTGACGGAAAAGTCTTCGCACAGGCTGCAATAGCCGCCCAGGCCGTTCCAGAGAAGAAAGCAGCGGCTCCTATTCGCTTGTCTGTTTTGCTGTGCCATTCCTTTCGCCCCCTTTACGCAACAACCTTCATAAATTTCGTAAAATTTCATTCGCAAATAGTATAGAGGTTTCCTTTTTCCCCGTCAAGAATTATTCTCACATCCTTTGATTTCTGTAGGATTTACACAACATTTTCCTTTTCCTTTTGGTTGTTTTACCCTTTTGCGTTTTTATTTTTGAAAAAAGTTTCGTAAATTTTTCGCAAGTTTCGTGCTTAGTCTTGCTTTTTGCAATCTTCCTATGCTATACTGTGGGTAATCACTTTTCAGGAGGTACTTCTATGGCAACGATGGAAGAGATCGCCAAGGCGCTGGGGCTTTCCAAAGGTACCGTATCCAAAGCGCTCAGCGGTGCAAAGGATGTGGGCGAAGCCACCCGGCAAACGGTAATGGAAAAGGCTTTGGAGTTGGGCTACTCCCGGGCACTAAGAAAGGCAAACGCTCCCAGAATCGCCCTGTTTATTACAAATATTGCCTATCTTCAGCCTGAAGATTTCGGTTATGATCTGGTAAGCGGCTTTCGTCGGGCGGCAGAAGCCGGCGGCTATGCGGTGGATGTGATCCCTCTGACCATTCCCATGCAGTTAGAGACCCCCTACGACACCTATATTGCTGAAAAGGGCTACTGTGGCGGCTTCCTTTTGGGTCTTGCCATGACAGACGACCCCTGGATGAAGGATTTTGAAACCTGCAAAACCCCCACCGTCCTTTACGATAACCATGTCAGCTCCAATCCCAAGGTCACCTATATCGGCACAAATAACCAGGAAGGTATGGATCTGGCTGTTTCCCATCTGAAGTCCCTGGGGCATACCAAGATCGGTTATCTCAGCAGTGAGTTGACCGCCTATATTTATCAGCGGCGGTATTACGCATTTTTGCAGGCTATGATGGAATGCGGCTTACCGACGGATACTTCCATGTGCGGCAGCGCCCACCATGTCAGCGAATGTCTGACCCAGCATCTGCCCCGACTTTTGGATGCAGGCTGCACTGCCATTGTCTGCAGCCACGATGTGCTGGCTCACAGTGTGATGGTCCACTGCCGGGAATTGGGTCTGCAAGTGCCGAAGGACATCAGTATTTTAGGCTTTGACGATGTACCTCTCTGCCGTTACACCATCCCCCCTCTTACCACCATTCGGCAGGACCGGGAAAATTTAGGCAGAAGTGCCTTCCACGCCCTTACAAGCCAAATGAACAATGTGCGGGTCAGTTCTTTGCTTCTCCACGCAGAGCTGATCGAACGGTCCTCCTGCGGACCTTCCAGAAAATAAAGCAAGCGGAAGTGATTATATCACTTCCGCTTTTCTTTATCTCCCTAAAAGCAAGGCGCTTTGGGGCGGTATTTGGATCTTTTCTTCTGCATATAGAGCCTCTTTCCAACGGAAGGCACTTTCTCCGTCAGCAAGCACCTGCCAACGCCCCGACCGCAAAGAAAGCTCTGCAGATTTTTGGCTGCAGTTAAAGCAAAGAAGGAGCGTTTCCCACTTGCTGTTTTCGCCGCCGTTATCAAGAAGAACCCCTGCACAGTTGGGTGCGACCTCAAAGGCCTCCAAAATCCGGTCTTTGGCATTTGCTGACTTGTCCTGCAAGCCGGGAAGCTGTTTGCGCAGGGCGATCAGACCCCGGTAGTAATCCACCAGATCTTCATTTTCCCGGGCTCTTTTCCAATCCAGCTGATTGACTTCTGCGCTGGAGCAATAGCTATTTTTAATGCCGCCCTTTGTTCTGCCGAACTCTTCTCCAGCGTGGATAAAAATTCTGCCCTGGCAGGAGAAATAGATGGCGGCTGCCAAGCGGTTTGCTTTCTTGATCTCTTCGCTGCAGCCTGCAAAGTCCTTTTGGGGGTCCATGGTGTAGACCAGCTTATCCCACAAGGTCCAATCATCGTGGCAGGATAGATAGGTAATGGTTTGCGCCGGGGTTTGGAAAGCGCCATACTCCCCTGCCCAGCCGGCAACGCATTTTTTAAGAATCTCCGGGGTGATGGTGCCGCCATTAACGAAGCCTACACTTTGCGCATCCATCACGCTGCCCTTCACCGCATCCCGGGTATCATCGCAGAAAGCACCGATTTTCCCATCGATCTTTTTGAGGGCATTTTTGTCACAGAGCGTAACATTCTTCGCTGCCGTGTCCCCTGCCCGCCAAGGCTCTCCGTACACCAGCTTTTCCCCTGCGCCATAGCGGTTATCCAACTCTTTTTGGAGGGTTTCCATCAGTTCCGTGTCCAAAAGACCCATCAGGTCAAATCGGAAGCCGTCAATGTGATACTGCTCCACCCAGTAAAGGGCAGAGTCCAATATGTACCGGGCGCACATACTTCTTTCCGATGCCACATCATTGCCGCAACCAGAGCCGTTGGAGGGCGTTCCGTCGGGATTTTGCCGATAGAAATACCAGGGAGCTGTCTTAAACAGGGGGCTATCCAAAGAATAGGTGTGGTTGTACACCACATCCATGATCACTCGGAAGCCATTTGCGTGAAGGGCCGCAATCATTTCCTTTAATTCCCGCACTCGCACTTCAGCGTGGTAAGGGTCGGTAGAATAGCTGCCCTCCGGCACATTATAATTGACCGGGTCATAGCCCCAGTTATAACCACTTTCCGGATGGGCTTCGTCCACAGAGCCATAGTCATACATAGGCAAAATCTGAATATGGGTAACACCCAACGCCTTCAGATAGTCCATGCCTGTTGCAAATTGGCCTTCCCCATTCAATGTCGTGCCGTTTTTTGTAAAGGCGGTGTATTTGCCCCGGTCTTTCGCATCGAAGCCGCCGGCGACATCCCAGGAAAAGTCCCTGATATGGAGCTCATAGATGATCTGCTCCGGCTGTTTGGCAGGGGCGGTGTCCTTTTCCCAGTTTTCAGGGTCTGTACGGGAAAGATCCAGCACCATACTCCTTACGCCATTCACACCGCAGGCCACCCCATAGGGGTCCGGGGTTTCATAAACCGTCCCATCAACCAACAGGGCATAGTCATAGTAGGTACCATCCAAATTTTCCAGGGTTTCATACTCCCAAAGTCCCTGGGACTTTGCCGCCATAGGAACAGTTTTCTCTGCAGGACGATCGTTCCCTGCGGCATATAGGCGAAGTTCTGCTTTTTCTGCCGTAGGCGCCCACAGACGAAACAGTGTTCCTTCCCGGCCGCAAAATACGCCCAGAGGTGCTTTTGTATGGTAAGCATTTTTGAATTCTATACTGTCAAAATCGTATTTCATAAGTTCACCTGTTTTCTGTTTTCAACCCCAAGTATACTCTATCTGCCTGCCAGTTTCCAGTATATTTTGTAAAATAATCTTCAAAATGCTATTTGCACACAGTGCCTCCTTGCAGTATAATAGGTGGCAACTACCGATTTGTGATATTTATCACGCAACACATGGGAGTTTGGGAGTAAAATGGCAAAAAACGGAAAGGAAGGTGTCTTATGGGCAGTTTCAGCGAAAAAGTCTTTTTACAACTAAAAATGCCCACCGAAGAAACGCCGGTCAGCGACCAGCGTCGAATCACTCTGGCCCTAGGGGTCTTGGGCTATGAAAATGTCACCTTCCCGCTGGACGTTATAAGCAAGCTGTACCCACTTTGCCGAAATGCAGGCTTTGACATCACCGTGACCTTGGTAAAGCGGGAATTTGACTGGATAGTGACCAACGTGGAAGCCGGTAACACCACCGCCTTCCACTACGGCCTTGCAGTAGATTACGGCTCTACCACCATTGTGATGCAGCTGCTGGATCTGAACTCCGGGGCAATCATCGAGGAGGTTTCGGCAGTTAACGGTCAAGTCGCTTTCGGCACAGATATCCTCACCCGGATCACCTATGCCCTTGAAAGCAAGGAAAATGCAAAGTCCTTGCAATTTGCTACCGTGGAGACCTTCCGGCAACTACTGGAAAGTTTGGAGGAGAAGACCGGCATTCGTGCTGAAAAGTGCCCCATTATGGTCATTTCCGGGAACACCACTATGATCCATTTCCTGTTGGGGCTGGATGCATGGACTGTGTTCGCCTCTCCCTTTGCGCCCGTCACCACCGACCCGGGATTTTTCTGGGGCAAGGAAGTGGGAATGGCCTTTGAAGGACTTATCTATATAGTCCCTGCCGCATCCAACTATGTGGGCGGCGATATCGTCAGCGGTCTAATCACCTTGGGCATTCACAAAAAAGAAGAAACCAGTTTGTTTTTTGACATTGGCACCAACGGCGAACTGGTCATTGGCAATAAAGACTGGATGATGGCCGGCGCAGGTGCAGCAGGCCCTGCTTTGGAAGGTTACATCAGCAAATTCGGTATGCGCGCCGCTCCCGGCGCCATCGACAAGGTGAAGATTCAGAAAGATACGCTGACCTTCACCACCATAGAAGGGCAAAAGCCCATCGGCATTTGCGGCAGCGGCATTATTGATCTGCTTGCCCAGATGCGGAAAAACGGCTGGATCGACCGAGCCGGTCTTTTGGTGCCGGATGCCGCAAGCCCGATCGTTTTCTTAGAGGAAGAAAAGGAATGCGCTGCCATCTATGCCACCGCAGAGGAATCTGCCACCGGCACGCCCCTATATTTCTCCCAAACGGACATTCATCAGTATTTGGACACCAAAGCAGCGGCCTATACCATGATTGACTGCCTGTTGGAAACCGCAGGGGTATCCATGGAGGATGTTTCTCATCTGTATCTTTCCGGTGCGTTCCCCGCCCACTCCGATCTGGAAGCGGCCATCACCATTGGCATTTTCCCGGATCTGCCCCGGGAGAAATATGCTTTGGTGAAAAACAGTTCTTTGGATGGCGCGAGAAAACTGCTTTTGGATCGCGGTCTTTTGGCGGAGGCCAAGGACTTAGCCGAAAACACCTACTGCGTTCAGTTTGCGTCTGTTCCGGATTTTCTCGTGCGGATGCAGGCAGCAAAATTCATCCCGCACACGGATATGGATCTTTTCCCCTCTCAAAAATAAGAAAAGCCGTCGGCTAACTTGCAAGTTTGCCGACGGCTTATTTTACTGTTTCGGGCGATAACGCATTTCGCTGACAGAATAGACCGTCACGAAGGCGTTGGGATCAACCTCCCGGATATGATTCATCAGGCGTTTAAATTCCTGCTTGTCCACAATGGTGATCATTTCCGTTCTGGGGGTATGATCGTAAGCGCCGATAATTTCATTAAGGGTCGCACCGCTGTGAAGCTGGTGAAGAACAAAGTCCACGATCTCATCCAGCTCAGGAGAGATCACACAGACCCGGCGCTTAATATTGTTATCAAAAATGAAATGGTCTACGATGATGCCGCCAAAATATGTACCCAAAAGGCTTAATACCACCGTCTTGCTGTCGTAGCACAAAGCAGAGGACAGCGCCACCAGCATGCCGGAAATGGACATAGCTTTTCCCAGGTCCATCCGCAGGTACTTATTCATGATCTTCGCCACGATGTCCAAGCCGCCGGAAGAAGCATTCCGAGGGAACAAAATGGCAAGACCTACGCCCACCACCAGGATATAACAGACCACATCCAGGAAGGGATCCTGGGTAATAGATTGGAAATTGGGAAACAGGATCTCAAAAAGGCCCATAATAAGGGGCATCAAAATAGAACAATAAACCGTCTTGATGCCAAATTCCGGTCCAACCAGCAAAAAGCCGATAACGAGCAGACCCACATTCATTATAAGGGTAATGACAGAAACGGACAAAGGAATATAATTGCTCAGCACCATGGCCAATGCTGCGCCGCTGCCCACAGATACATGGCTGGGCATCATAAAGAAGAACACGGCGGCCGCTACGATGATAGTGCCAATCGTAATGATCGTAAATTCTTTTAAAGTACTGCGAAGTTTCATTTTCTTTTCCTCACCAAATAAAGGGGATCAGGCGATATTTCACCTTTTTTGTGTACGCTTCATAGCCATCAAGCTCTTTTGACAGCAGCTTTTCTTCGTCCAGAAGCCGCACTGTAATGATCACCGGATAGAACGCCATAGGAATAAGGGCATACCAGGAGCCCAGCACCAAAGGCATAGCCAAAAACAGCAGCAAAGTGGCAGAATACATAGGGTGGCGCACGATGCCGTAAAGGCCGGTGTCCACCACTTTTTGTCCCTCTTCCACCTTGATGGTGCGGCTCAAATAGGCATTTTCCCGCATCACTTCTGCGTAAAGGCCGTAGGCCACCAAGAAAAGCACAGATGCTATGCCGGTCACGGGCAAGGATACCTTTGACCAGCCAAACCGCCAATCAAGACCCGCCACCACAAAGCTTCCAATAAACATCAGGCCCGAAAAAGCCACCACGCCCTTTTGAGTGGCCTGCTTTTCCTTGGCATCCAGCCGCTTTTCCAGAAAAGCCGGGGATTTTATAAACATCACAAGGCCTGCCAGCAGCATAGGGCCAAACAGCAAGCCCATCAGAAGCCAGCCGCCACTGTAGGAAAGACTTCCTGCAGGCAGGAATAAAAGGAAGCCTACCAGCAAAACACCAAGCAAGTATTTTGTAATTGCCGAAAGAAACAATTTCATCTGTAATCCGCCATCAACTTTTCTAAAATTTCTTCGTCCGCAGGACAAAAGGCATACTGGGGAATTTCGGAAGGCCGCACCCAACGGATATCGTTATGTTCCAGCATTTTGGGCGTTCCCTCTGCGATCTTTGCGTTGAAAAGGGTCAGATGTACCTGAATATCCGGGTACTGATGGACGACCTCCATATACACATCTTCCACAGAAAGAAGAATATCCAGTTCTTCCCTGCACTCCCGGATGAGGGCCTGCTCCTTGGTTTCCCCCGGCTCTACCTTGCCGCCTACGAACTCCCAAAGAAGGGCTCTTGCTTTATTTGCCGGCCGCTGGCAAGCCAGGAACTTATCTCCATCCCAAATCAGTGCCGCCACAACTTCTACCATTTCCTCACCGCCCCTTTCATTCTGCCACTTATTTTATCTGCATTTTTCCCATATGTAAATAGAAAAGTTTTCAGATGCCATGAAAAAAGGAGCAAGGTTCAAACAAAAACCTTACTCCTATTATCTCTATTTCTTATGGGGATACGGTGCCTTTTGATCCGTCAAACCAAGAAGATAATCAACGCTCACATGATGCAGCTGCGCCAAGGCAACTAAAACCTGGGGCGGGATCATTCGTTTGCCGCTTTCATAATAAGCATAGGTTCTTTGGGGAACATTGATTCGCTGCCCAATTTCTGCCTGTGTAAGATCTAAATCCTCTCGTAAATTGCGGATTCTTTCATATTTTTCAGCCATTACCATCACCATGGACAATATAACTTAGAACGATTTGTTCTATTGACATTTTGAACATATTGTTCTAAAATATCACCAGTTATAGGAGAAAGCAGCATGGAAAGGGTAAAAGTTATGGACGAATTTGGTTGCGATTACATGTGCAGAACAGTGGGAGAAGGCCTTGCCAAATACAATATCCCCGGTGATTGGTGCGCAGAATTCGATGCCTACGATGACATATATCCCACGATTTGCATCCAAGTATATCAAATTCGGAAAGCACCAGCCATGATGGACCTGAAGCTTAGGATCGTAGAGAACGAGGACGATGAGTACGCAGGCTGCATCGTCCTCGCAGAGAAAAGGATCATCGCATTTAAAGTTGATTTTATGCGTGACTTAGCAAAGGCAATGCAGACTATGGATGCAGAATAAAGCCCTCCTTGTGCAAAGGAGGGTGGCAGCCGCAGGCTGACGGGAGGATTGTTTAGCAATCCCTCAGTCACCTTCAGTGACAGCTCCCTTTGCACAAGGGAGCCTTTTATGCAAAAACCGCCCGGGAGTCCCGGGCGGTTTTCTATGTAATTTAGAATGCACCCTGCTCCATCATAGCAGTGGCAACCTTCTTGAAGCCAGCCAGGTTGGCACCGGCCACCAGGTCGTAACCCAGGCCGTATTCCTCGGCAGCTTCCACGCTCATGGCGTGAATGACCTTCATGATGCCCTTCAGCTTTTCATCCACTTCTTCAGCAGTCCAAACCAAACGCTCAGAGTTCTGGCTCATTTCCAGACCGGAAACGGCAACACCGCCGGCGTTAACAGCCTTGGAGGGAGCAACGATCATATGGGGCTGCTTACGCAGGAAGTCCAGCGCATCGTTGGTGGTGGGCATATTGGCAACTTCGATGTAGTACTTTACACCGGAAGCGGCAATCTTTTCTGCAGATTCCATACGGACATCGTTCTGGGTGGCGGCAGGCATATAGATATCTACATCCTTTACGCCCCAGCACTTTTCACCGGGAACGAACTCTACGCCGTACTTATCAGCATAGGGCTTGCAGTGCATGGGATCCTTGGCACGCATTTCCAGGATGAAGTCCAGCTTTTCGCCGGTAACGCCGTCGGGATCGTGGATATAGCCGTCAGGACCTGCAAAGTAGGTGACCTTTGCACCCAGTTCAGCAGCCTTCTTCATAATGCCCCAGCCCACATTGCCGTAGCCGGAGATGGCGATCTTCTTGCCTTCGATGGAATCGTTTTCGTGCTTCAAAACTTCCTGCAGGTAGTAAACTGCGCCGTAGCCGGTGGCTTCGGGACGGATCAGGCTGCCGCCGTAGGAGAAGCCCTTGCCGGTGAGCACGCCGTTTTCCCACACGCCCTTCAGGCGGCGGTACTGGCCGAACAGGTAGCCGATCTCTCTGCCGCCTACGCCCATATCACCGGCGGGAACGTCCACATCTGGTCCAATATAGCGGTACAATGCGGTCATAAAGCTCTGGCAAAAACGCATCACTTCTGCATCGGACTTGCCGGCAGGATCGAAGTCAGAGCCGCCCTTGCCGCCGCCCATGGGAAGGCCGGTCAGGCTGTTCTTAAAGGTCTGCTCAAAACCCAGGAACTTGATAACACTGGGGTTTACATTGGCCTGGAAACGCAGACCACCCTTGTAGGGGCCAATAGCGCCGTTGAACTGGCAGCGGTAGCCAATGTTGGTATGGGTCTGGCCGTTGTCGTCGGTCCAGACAACACGGAAGGTAAACATACGCTCCGGCTCTACCATTCTGGTCAGCAGGTCAGCCTTTTCGTATTCGGGGTGCTTGTCGATCATAGGCGCAATGGAGGTAAATACTTCCTCCACGGTCTGCACGAACTCCGGCTCATCACCGTGCTTTTTGCGTACATAGTCAATTACGCGCTCTACATAAGCATTCATTTTCTTTTCCTCCGTTTTTACATATTTTGATGGTCATTTCTCTCTTTACAAGGGGGAAATTATGGATATAATTGTACCATAGTGCATTTTTAGTGCATTTTTCTTGTCAATCTTTGGCACTTTATCATGTTTGACATATTTTCTACAGTTGGAGGCCCTCTATATGGTAATTTTAGAAACAGAACGGCTCATTCTGCGGGAATATACCCCGGAGGATTTTGATGCCCTTTATGAAATCCTTTCCAGCCCGGTTACCATGGCCCATTACCCCAGGCCTTACAATGAAAAAGGCGTCCACCGCTGGATCGATTGGAGTCTTGAAAACTACGAAAAATTAGGCTTCGGCTGGTGGGCGCTGATTAGTAAGGAAGCGGGTGCTCTTTTAGGCGATTGCGGCGTGACTTTGCAGAATATTAACGGTCAGCCGCTTCCGGAGATCGGCTATCATATCCACCACCCCTACTGGCGGCAAGGCTACGGCAAGGAGGCCGCCACCGCTGTGCGGGATTGGGCCTTTACCCATACAGAATATGATACGCTCTACAGTTATATGACCGATGGCAACGCCGCCTCCTGGCGGTTGGCACAAGCTATCGGGATGGAGCAGATCGGCGCATATGAGGACGAAGAGGATGGCCTTCTTCGGATCTATGCCATTACGAAAGAAAAGTGGGCATCAAAGTGATGCCCACTTTTTATAATGTTTTGTCGTATGCCCAGCGAAGACCTACAGGGAGCATCACGATGCCCCGGTAGGAAAAGCCAGCCTTTTCCAGCACATGCTGCATCCGTTTGTTATCCGGGTGAGTGTCGATCCGCAGGCTTTTTGCGCCTTTTTCCTTGCAGTACTGCCCGATGATTTCAAAGGCTTGCTTGGAAAGTCCTTGTCCGCGAAAGGCAGGGGCAAAGGCAATGCGGTGTACAACACCGTAGCAACCCTCTTTTTGCCAGGTTCCTTCCAACCCGGGATAAGAGGGGTCACCGTCCAAACTGATATACTGATACCCTGACACGACACCATCTTTCAGAAGCAAAAAGCCGCAACCCTTTTGGATATCCTCTGCGATCACATTGGGATCGGGAAAGCTATCCGTCCACTGGGTAAAGCCCTGCTGCCTTTGGAACTGTCTGCCGCTGCGCAGGATTTCTACGCATAGATCCAGATCTTCCGTTTTCGCTGGGCATAAAGTAAGCATTAGGAAACCTTTCTTGCCACAAGGGGCACTTTCGAAATTAAAATCGCACCGACGGCGGTGATGGCCATTTCCGGCAGCATATACATACCGTTATAGACCGCACTGTAGGTAAAGCCCAGCATCTGGGGGCTAAGGGCATCTACCAGGGCTGCGCCCCAGGCAGGGAAGCCATCCTGGGTGAAGAACCACTCTGCATAGCCGGAGAAAAGGATATAGCCGGACAGAACATGGCAAAGATACCGGGCAAAGAGCGCCACCAAACCACCCAACGCCAAAGAAAGCCCCCGGTTTTCCAGCTTGCTGCGGAAAATGCCGCCCAGACCCAGACAGGTGTAGGCCGCCACATAGTCAAGGGCGCACATCAAAAAGGCATTGAACAGCATAGTGCCTTCCCCGAAATAGCCGGGCTGGAAGGCGGCCGTTACCGTTTTTGCGCCCAGTGCCATCTGCAGAAAACTATAGCAGAAGCCGGAAAACAGGCCCCACTTTACCCCGTGCCGGTAGGAAATCAGCACAATGGGAAGCATGCTGCAAAGGGTGAGCTGTCCGCCGAAGGGCAGCTCCGGAATGAACATTTTGGAGACCAGCTCCAGCACCACTGCCACGGCCATCAGCATGGCGCTTTCTGTTAACTTTCTTGTTTTTGTTGTCATAAAGACACCTCCTAATAAAAATACCGCATTGCAAGTCCGTCTTGGTGCAATGCGATAGGAAGGTATCCATTTATGCATCTTTCCCTACGACGGTATGATCCGTATCAGGTTCGCGGGTCAGGACCGGCGGTCCACTCTCAGTCGGGCATTTCCGACTCCCCGAAGACTAATTTGTTTTGCGGTGTCTTTATTATACTCCATAAGAGCATATTGTCAAGAAAAACGGGGAAAATTCTTGCATTTAGAAATATACTATGATATATTTTAGTGTTGGAAAAGATGAATTCATACGAAGGAGCGAACAATATGATTCCTCAGGAAAATATTCGTAATATTGCCATCATCGCCCACGTTGACCACGGTAAGACCACCCTGGTAGACGAGATGCTGAAGCAGGGCGGTATCTACCGGGAAAACCAGGCCACCCAGGATCGGGTGATGGACTCCGGTGACCTGGAACGGGAGCGTGGCATTACCATTCTGGCAAAGAACACCGCTGTCCGTTACAAGGATTATAAGATCAACATTGTAGACACCCCCGGTCACGCCGACTTTGGCGGTGAGGTGGAGCGTATTCTGAAAATGGTCAACGGCGTTATCCTGCTGGTTGACGCCGCAGAAGGTCCCATGCCCCAGACCCGTTTCGTGCTGCAAAAGGCTTTGGAGCTGGGTCATAAGGTCATCGTGGCTGTGAATAAGATCGACAAGCCCGATGCCCGTATCCACGAAGTAATGGACGAAGTTCTGGAGCTTCTTTTGGATCTGAACGCCACCGACGACCAGTTTAATTCTCCCACCATCTTCTGCTCCGGCAGACAGGGCACTGCCGCTTACGGCCCGGATGATACCGGCGTGAACTTGGAGCCCCTCTTTGATACCATCGTCCGCTATATCGATGCACCCCAGGGCGACAAGGATGCACCCCTGCAGCTGCTGGTTTCTTCCATCGACTATAACGAATATGTGGGCAGAATCGCCGTGGGCCGTGTAGAACGGGGTACCATCAAGGTGAATCAGGAAGTCACCATTTGCGACTACCACAACCCGGATATGAAGCAGAAGGGCAAAGTGGTCGCCCTTTATGAGTACGACGGTCTGGGCAAGAACCCCATCCAGGAAGCTTCCGCAGGACAGATCGTGGCCCTTTCCGGTATGGCAGACATCACCATCGGCCGCACCCTCTGCGCCACCGATTGTATTGAGCCTTTGCCCTTTGTGAAAATTTCCGATCCCACCATCGAAATGACCTTTGCGGTCAACGATTCTCCCTTTGCAGGCAGAGAAGGCAAGTTTGTCACCTCCCGGAACCTCCGTGACCGTCTGGAAAAGGAGCTTCTGAAGGATGTTTCCCTCCATGTCACCGAGCAGGGCACCGACGCCTTCAATGTGGCAGGCCGTGGTGAAATGCACCTTTCCATTCTGATGGAGACCATGCGCCGGGAAGGCTACGAATTCTCCGTATCCACTCCCCGTGTGCTGACCAAGGAGATTGACGGCAAAATCTGCGAGCCCATTGAACGGATGGTTGCTGACGTGCCGGAAGAAAGCATGGGCTCTGTGATCGAAAAGATGGGCCGTCGGAAGGGTGATCTTCTTTCCATGACCCCCATGGGCAACCGCTTCCGTCTGGAGTTCTTGGTTCCCTCCCGTGGTCTGTTCGGCTACCGGAGCGAATTCCTGACCGACACCCGGGGCGAGGGCATTATGTCCTCCGTTTTGGAAACCTATGCGCCTATGAAGGGCGAAATTGAACGCCGTCTTACCGGCAGCCTGATCGCCTTTGAATCCGGTGAAGCCTGCACCTACGGTCTTTTCAATGCCCAGGAGCGTGGCGCTCTGTTTATTGGCGCAGGCACCCCCGTTTATGCCGGCATGGTAGTTGGTATCTGCAGCCGAAACGAGGATATGACCGTCAATGTTTGCAAGAAAAAGCAGCTGACCAATATGCGTGCTTCCGGCTCTGACGAAGCACTCCGGCTGGTAAGCCCCAAGATCTTCTCTTTGGAGCAGTGCCTGGAATTCTTGGCAGACGATGAGCTGCTGGAATGCACACCCAAGACCCTGCGTATCCGCAAGCGTCAGCTGGATCACGGCCTGCGCATGCGGGAACTGATGAAGAAACGAAACCAAGAGTAAAGGAGATTTTGCTATGCATCTGGATCATAATCATATCGGCGATCATCACGCCCATGACCACAGCCATACCCACACCCACGAGCACACCCACGACGGTGTGACCCACACCCACGAACACGCTCACGCCCACGAGCATGACCATGTCCATCCCCATGAGCACGACCATCTCCATGGTGAAGGTCACGAGCATCATCACAGCCACGATTGCAGCGGCAACTGCAGCGGCTGCGCCTCCACCTGCAATCACACCCCCATGGAAGAGCTGATGGCACTGATGCAGTACATGGCAAACCACAATGCCGCCCACGCAAGAGAGCTGGCAGAATTGGCCGCACAGCTGGACAAGGCCGGCAACCGTCCCGCCTACGAGCAGGTCATGGCCGCTGTTTCCGATTTTGAAAAGGGCAACCTGCGGCTGACTGCTGTGCTGGCAAGCCTGAAATAAAGGAGACGCCTATGTGCCTTTCTACTGTTTATAAAAATACCAAGACCGAAGAAAACATCGTGATGCGCAATGTGATGGCCATCACCTGCGAGGAAGACACTGTCATCCTCACCGACCTGATGGAACGCACCGTTGCCATTCAGGGAAAGCTTCTGTCTGCCAATCTGGTGGACGGCTTTGTGATCGTTCAGGAAGGATAACGATCTGTTCACAGAATCTGCAAGGGACTGTTTAAGTAACAGTCCCTTGCTTTTTGGTTGGCATTTACATAGGGTGGAAAATTTTACATTCGTATGATATGATAAAAAAACAGAGGCGATGTGGCAAAATGACACAGAGAATACAAATAGGCACTGTACAATGGGGGCGAAAGGAGGAAAAGCAGTATGAACAGTAGGATTTTGATCGTAGAAGATGAAGCCAAGCTGCGGGAGGTGTTGTGCGACTATTTCTGCAGCAAAGGAGACCTTCCTGTTGCGGCAAGCAACGGAACAGACGCCCTCAAACTGATTGACGAGAACACATTTGATGCCGTTTTGCTGGACATTATGATGCCGGAGCTGGATGGTCTTTCCGTCTGCCGGGCTGTGCGCAAAACAAACGATGTGCCCATTATTTTCCTCACTGCCCTGTCTGATGAAGAAGACAAATTGCTTGGTTATGCGTCGGGGGCAGATGATTATGTGACAAAGCCCTTCACCATGTCTGTTCTGTACGCAAAGACCATGGCGCTCATCAAGCGCAACCAAAGAAACGTCCTTGCCGGGGATCGGATGGAGGTCAGCGGTATCACCCTTGAGATCTCCACCAGGAGGGTGTTCATAGACAGAAAAGAAATTGCGCTGACACCAAAGGAATACGCCCTTCTTCGATGCCTGATGCAGAACAAAAATACGGTTATGAGCCGTGAACAGCTCTTGGGGAAGTGTTGGGGCTATGATTACGAGGGCGAAGCCCGTGCGGTAGATACCCACATCAAACGGCTGCGGGAAAAACTGGGAAAGCATTCCCACTGTATCAAGACCGTCATCAAAGCGGGGTATAGATTGGAGGGATGACCGTGAAGAAAACTTTCAAAAAGCCAATTTCTTCTTTAACTGCCGTCACTTTGCTGCTTATTCTTGTGATGGGCATAGGTTGGGGTGCTGGGGTCTATTGCCTTACCTCTGTTACCGCCGAATATGCCGCCGCAAGATACTTGTCAGGCTATGAAGCTTTTGCATCGAGCCTTTCCCCTTTGCCGGATAAAGACAACTCCGGAGAATATGAAAATTACGATATCCATGACTTTTGGGACGCCGTCGCCGAAGGCGGACGGGCAAACGCTTTTACCGTCACTCCATCTATCGTCGACGAGAACGACAGATTCCTAAAACGCCCCAACACCAACAGGGCATATTCCGCCACGGCGATCTTTGATGCCGAAGGAAACTTGGTGGAATGCAGCTGGAAAGACTTCTTCTATTTCGAATACTTGACTGCCCAGCAGTGGCAAAACCGTGAGGAGCTATCCGTAAACAGCGCCCGTGTCTTCTTTGACAGAGAGCTGCTCACAAAGGAAGGGGAAGAAATCGTTAGCGGCGGTAATCTGCGTTTCAAGGCTGCGGCGCTGCGCTTTACCGGCGCTTTTGACGGCGTCACGTTCACAGCCCGTAAAATCGAATATATTGACAAAGACGAATTTTGGGATGCCGTACACACAATGGGGGGCGGTCAGCATACTGTTTCCGGCGTGGTGGAAGATCACAAGCTTCCCTGGCACACCATGTATGAAGACACCTCTGATGCACTTTCTGACAGCAAGACCGTTACCTTTTACGCAAATCGGTTTGATGTTTGCTATGATCGACCCTCTCCTGCATTTTCGTACAAAGGTGCCGCTTATGAAAATGCGGCTTCCCTTGTTGCCGAACTTGGACCGGCGCTGGTATTGGGACTGGTATCGGCACCTCAGCAAATGCAGTGCTTTGACGACGGCGTTATGATCCTTCCCAGCGTGAATTATTGCTTTCAGGTAAATGACGAGCTCTATTCTTCCCCCAATTTCCATGGCGAAAACGGCTTTGCAGACGGCGTGGAATGCAAACTCCACTTCTACACAGTCAGTGTGGTTTACTGCGATCCATGGCAAACCGCCTTCAATGAACTGCGATTTGTGTATCTGATCACCCTTCTGCTGTCGGTAACAGCGGTGCTCGCCGTACGCTTCATCATAAAGCGTCATTTGATCCGGCCTGTTCAGGCGGTTGGGAACGCCATAGCAAATGCAGAGGATCAGGTGTCTTTGCCACCGCCGATTTCAGATAAATGGTGGGAAAGTCAGTTGCTGCAGGACGGTTTTTCCAAATGCTGGGATCGCCTTCAGCTGCAGAAAGATGAGATCGCCCGCTTAAATACCGCTCTGGAATATGCAAAAACCGCCGAACAAAACCGGCGGCAAATGACCTCTAACCTTGCCCATGAACTGAAAACACCGCTGGCGGTCATTTGCAGCTATGCGGAGGGATTAAAAGAGCGTATTGCCGAAGACAAGCGGGACAAATACATTGATGTCATTCTTTCCGAAGTACGGCGCACCGACGGCATGGTTTTGGAAATGCTGGAGCTGTCCCGTTTGGAAGCAGGTAAGGTAAAGCTGTCACGGAATGATTTCTCCCTCATTGCTCTGACCCGGTCTGTTTTTGAAAAATTGGAGATGGCCGCCCAGGCAAAGGATCTTAAAATCACATTTTCCTTCCCAGAAGAGTTTACCGTCACTGCCGACGAAGCGCGGATCGCACAGGTCATTGAAAACTTTGCTACAAATGCTGTCAAATACACACCCGCCGGCGGGCGTATTTTGGTAGAGATACAAACCGGCCGTTCCGGTACAACCTTTAGCATCGAAAACGACAGCGCACCGCTGACCCAGGAAACGCTCAACAAAGTGTGGGACAGTTTCTATCGGACAGATGAAGCCCGCAACGGCAATGGCACAGGTCTGGGACTTGCCATCGCGAAAAATATTGTGCAGCTGCATGGAGGTAAATGCTCTGTGCATAATACGAAAACCGGTGTTGTTTTCCGGTTTACCATTTGATCTTCCTGCCGGCAAGGCGTGCTGCAAAATGCACGATAGAATTTGGGTGCATAGTTTTAGGGAGTGCTGCAGAATTTTGCAGCACTCCCTTGTTTTACGGATAGGCTTTATAGTCCTTATAGAGATTGTATAAGTGAAGGGTATCCTTATAGCGGCCGTAGTAGCTGGCGCCGCCCAGCACACCGATGAACAAATAGCCCCCGTCTTTGGGGAATGCGGAAACCAGGCAGTTGCCAGCCTTGGTGGTGGTGCCGGTTTTCAGGCCTACCGCTTCGGCGCAGTAATACTTGCTGCTTGCGTGGAGCAATTCGTTGGTGTTGCTCCAGGTGATGGTCTGTCCGCTTTCGTAGGTCACAGAATCCTTTGCTTTGCCCACATATCTACGGATGGTGGCATTTTCCATGGCAAGCACAGATACGGTTGCCAGGTCGGCAAGACAGGTGTAATGATCTTCCCCGTCAATGCCGTCGGGATTTTCAAAGTGGGTGTTTGTCAGGCCCATTTCCAACGCCCGGAAGTTCATATGTTCCACGAACCGCCGCAAAGCGCCCTTTGCAGACAGATTAGGGTTATTTGCCAGCTTCCGGCCTGCGGCTGCTGCCAAAGTATAGGCAGTATCGTTGCCGCTTTGCAGGAGCAAGCCCTCGATCAGCATATCCACACGCAGCTTCTG
The DNA here is from genome assembly GCA_045122735.1 of Faecousia sp. Taxonomy (GTDB): domain Bacteria; phylum Bacillota; class Clostridia; order Oscillospirales; family Oscillospiraceae; genus Faecousia. The sequence continues at coordinate 1,053 of JBGVHZ010000045.1, read as the reverse complement.
ACCTCTGGCAATATACGCCACAGAAGAATTGGGGTCAATCAGGCTCACTTCGCTGCCCACAGTGATGACCTCGTCCTCTTTCAGTACTTCCAGCGCCACCAAAGCGGTCAAAAGCTTTGTAATGCTTGCCGGGGCGATCCGGGTATCCTCTCCACCGGAAGTATAGTACATAGCCTCCGTGCCGGAATTATACACGAACACATAGGGCGACTCCAGCACACCCGCTTCGGGGGAAGGCAGCGGATTGGTGGGAGGGGGTGCTGTTACCGGAGGCGGTGTAGGTGCCGGAGTTTCTGTAATGGTGGGTGTGGGGGTAGGATCCGGAGCAGAAGCCGGTCCTGCCGGGGGCGGAAAGAACGCGATCAGCGCCACCAGAGCAAAAATCGCCAGCATTATGGGAAACAGATATCTTTTATTCATAACTTCTCCCTGTTTTTGTCAATTTCCAAGTTAGTATAACATAGTCTTGCACAAAAAGAAAGTATTTCTTTTCTGGGTTTTCTGTGGTATAGTATAAAAAAACCAAGGAGGTTACACTATGGACTGCTTATTCTGTAAGATCGCAAACGGCGACATTCCCAGCACAAAAGTATATGAGGACGATCAGATCCTGGCTTTCCGGGATATTGCGCCCCAGGCACCCACCCACATTTTGGTGATCCCCAAGGCTCACATTTCTTCCGTTGACGGTATCACAGAAGAAAACAGCGCTGTGGTTGCCCACATCTTCTCTGTGATCCCCAAGATCGCCGCTGCAGAAAATCTCACCGGTGGCTACCGTGTGGTCTCCAACTGCGGCCCGGATGCAGGACAGACCGTGTTCCACCTGCACTTCCACATTCTGGGCGGCAAGCCCCTGGCTATCGAAATGGCATAAATATAAAAATAAAGGCACCGCTTGCGGTGCCTTTATTTTTAGTCTGTCAAAAAACTTATTTTGACAGACTGGCAGAGGTCACTAAAGCCGACAAGACAAGCAACTCGCCCCCGAAGTGTATGTGGATACTCGAGGGGGGCGAGTTGCGCAGTAAGTCAAAAAGCCTTGCGCAGCAA
>JBGVHZ010000044.1:0-45536 GCA_045122735.1 Faecousia sp. | reverse complement strand
TTCCGGTCTGCATCACCTGGTATATGAGATCGTGGATAACTCCATTGACGAAGCCTTGGCTGGCTACTGTAAGCATATCACCGTGACCATCAACCCCGGTAACTCCATCACCGTTACCGACGATGGCCGTGGTATCCCTGTAGATGTGCAGGCACAGACCGGCCGTCCTGCGCTGGAAGTTGTCTTTACGGTCCTTCACGCCGGCGGTAAGTTCGGCGGTGGCGGCTATAAGGTCTCCGGCGGTCTTCACGGCGTAGGTGCCTCCGTTGTAAATGCCCTCAGCCAGTGGCTGCAGGTCCGTGTCCATAAAGAGGGCAATATCTATGAAATGAAGTTTGCCCGTGGCCACATCACCCAGGAAATGAAGATCGTGGGTAAGACCGACAAGACCGGCACGGAAGTGACCTTCCAGCCCGATCCCGAGATGTTCGACGATGTGATCTACTCTTATGATGTACTTCACGACCGTATGCGGGAAGAAGCCTTCCTGAATGCAGGCCTTTCCATTACTATCACTGACGACCGGGAAGAGACTCCTGTCAGTGAAACCATGTGCTACCAGGGCGGTATCCGGGAGTTTGTCACCTGGACCAACCGGCATAAGACCCCTCTGCATCAGGATGTGATCTATCTTTCTGGCAGCAAGGGGGATGCCTCTGCAGAAATCGCCATCCAGTATAACGATGGCTTTAATGAATCTCTGCAATCCTTTGCCAACGATGTGCGCACCCCGGAAGGCGGTATGCACGAAACCGGCTTTAAGACCGCTCTGACCAGAGTTCTTAATAACTACGGTATGAAGAACGGCATCATCAAGGGCGACGATAAGGTAAGCGGCGAAGATTGCCGGGAAGGCATCACCGCCATCATTTCTGTCAAGCTGACGGATGCCCAGTTTGAAGGCCAGACCAAGGCAAAGCTGGGTAACGCCTATATCCGTACCCTGGTTGACAATATCGTAAACGAGCAGCTTGCCACCTTCTTTGAAGAGCATCCTGCCATTGCCAAGCTGATTTTGGAAAAGGCTATGATGGCAAACCGGGCAAGAGAAGCCGCCCGGAAGGCAAGAGAATCCATCCGCCGCAAGACCGGTCTGGAATCCGGTCAGATGCCCGATAAATTGCAGGATTGCAATGAAAGAGATCCCTCTTTGTGCGAAATTTACATCGTCGAGGGTGACTCCGCTGCCGGCTCTGCCATCCAGGGCAGAGACTCCCGTTTCCAGGCGATCCTGGCTATGTGGGGTAAGATGCTGAACGTGGAAAAGGCAAGAGCCGACAAGGTCTACGGCAACGATAAGCTGTATCCTCTCATCGTGGCTCTGGGCGCAGGCATCGGCGAAGATTTCGACATTGAAAAGCTCCGCTACCAAAAGGTCATCATTATGTCCGATGCGGATGTGGACGGTGCCCATATCCGCACCCTCCTTCTGACCTTCTTCTTCCGCTATATGCGGCCTATGATCGAAAACGGCTTTGTTTACTCTGCCGTTCCCCCTCTTTACAAGCTGAAGCGTGGCAAGACCGAGCGTGTTGCCTACTCCGACGAAGAAAGAGACCTTGTTTCTGCAGAGCTTCGGGGCGAAACCGGCGCCAAGGTGGATATTGCCCGGTTTAAGGGCCTTGGCGAAATGGACCCCCACGAGCTGTGGGAGACCACTATGGACCCCAACACCCGTACTCTTCGCAGAATTACGCTGGAAGATGCCCGTCGGGCAGATGAAATTTTCACCATTCTGATGGGCGAACAGGTAGAACCCAGAAAAGAATGGATCGAACGCAACGCCAAATATGCGGTGAATATCGACATTTAAGGAGGTGACGCAATATGGCAAAACACAATCGTTCCTATACGCCGGATGACATCCGTTTCCCGGAGCAGCACATTACCCAGTCTGACCTGGTAAAGGAAATGGAGCAGGCTTATATTGAGTACGGCATGAGCGTCATCGTGGGCAGAGCTTTGCCCGATGTCCGTGACGGCCTGAAGCCTGTCCACCGCCGTATACTTTATACTATGTACGAAAGCGGCCTGACCTCTGACAAGCCCTTTAAGAAGTCCGCTACCTGCGTCGGTGATGTGCTTGGTAAGTACCACCCCCACGGTGACGCATCCGTTTACGATGCCATGGTCCGTCTGGCGCAGGACTTCTCCATGCGCTATATGCTGGTGGACGGCCACGGTAACTTCGGTTCTGTGGACGGCGACCCTGCGGCTGCCTACCGTTACACCGAGGCAAGACTTTCTAAGCTTTCCAATCAGATGCTCCGGGATATTGACAAGGAAACTGTCAACTGGGATCCCAACTTCGACGAATCCCGGAAAGAGCCCCGGGTACTGCCCAGCCGTTTCCCCAATTTGCTGGTGAACGGCTCTACGGGTATCGCCGTGGGTATGGCTACAAATATCCCGCCCCACAACCTGACGGAAGTGATCAATGCCTGCCTTTGCGTCATTGATGACCCGGAAGTGTCCATGACCGACCTGATGGAGCATATCTCCGGCCCGGATTTCCCCACCGGTGGTATCATTATGGGTCGCAGCGGCATCCGTGCCGCCTATGCCACCGGCCGTGGCAAGGTGGTGGTCCGTGCCAGAACGGAATTTGAAGAATTCAATAAGGACAGAGTTCGTATTATCGTCACCGAGCTGCCCTATCAGGTCAATAAAAGAGAGCTGATCAAGCGTATTGCTGAGCAGGTGAAGGATAAGAAGCTGGAAGGCATCTCTGACCTGCGTGACGAGACCGACCGTAACGGTATGCGGATGGTCATCGAACTGAAGAAGGATGCCAATCCCCAGGTGGTGCTGAATAACCTGTTTAAGCAGACCGCTCTGCAAAGCTCCTTCGGCATCATTATGCTGGCATTGGTTGACGACCAGAAGCAGCCCCGTATTCTGTCTCTGCGGCAGATCATCGACGAGTATTTGGCACACCAGATGGATGTGCTGACTCGTCGCACCCAGTATGACCTCCGGAAAGCCCAGGAAAGAGCCCACCTGTTGGAGGGTCTGCTGATCGCCCAGGATAATATCGACGAAGTGGTGCGGATCATTCGTACTTCCTACGACGATGCAAAGCAGCGTCTTTGCGAGCGATTCGGCTTGGATGATATCCAGGCACAGGCTATTTTGGATATGCGTCTGAAAGCTTTGCAGGGTCTTGACCGTGAAAAGCTGGAAGCGGAATTCAAGGAGCTGCAGGAAAAGATCGCCTATTACATCGAGCTGCTGGCTGACGAAAACAAGCTCCGTGCTGTCCTCCGGGAAGAGCTGGTGGAGATCCGGGATAAGTTCGGCGACGAACGGAAGACCGAGATCCAGGAGATCGAGGACGAGATCGATATCGAAGACCTGATCGAAGAGGAAGATTGCTGTTTCACCCTGAGTAATCACGGCTATGTGAAGCGTATGCCTGTTGACACCTACCGCACCCAGGGTCGTGGCGGCAGAGGTGTGAACGCCCAGAATCTAAAGGATGAGGACTATGTAAAGAGTCTGCTGGTGGCTTCCACCCACGACCATGTGCTGTTCTTCACCGATTTGGGCAGAGTCCACCACAGAAAGGGCTACCAGATCCCCGAAGCCAGCCGTACCGCCCGTGGCACCGCCATGGTGAATATCCTGCCCTTGGAGCCCGGTGAAACCGTTACCGCAATGGTGGTGACCCGTGAATTCTACGAGGATGAGTACCTGATGATGATCACCCGTGGCGGTACTGTCAAGAGAATTCCCTTCACCGCATTGGCAACCCGGAGAAAGACCGGTATCCGTGCCATCACCTTGGAGGAGGGCGACCACCTGATCAATGTGATCCGCACCGGCGGTGACGATAATATTATCCTTGCCACCGCTCAGGGTATGGCCATCTGCTTCAATGAAAACGATGTCCGCCCCATGGGCAGAGATGCAGCCGGTGTCCGTGGCATTCTGCTTAGCGACGACGATTATGTGATCGGCGCAGAAAAGGCAGAAGAGGGCAAGACCCTGCTGACCGTGACCCAAAAGGGCTACGGCAAGCGCACAGAGCTGGTGGAATACCTGCGTACCGGCCCCAACGGAGAAAAGATCGCCCAGGGTCGTGGCGGTAAGGGTCTTAAGAACTATAACATCACCCCCAAGACCGGTCTTGTTGCCGGCTGCCGTGTGGTGGATGAGCAGGACGATGTTATGCTCATTGAAAACGGCGGTGTGATCATCCGTGTGCCTGCTTCCCAGATCAATATCTATAAGCGGGATGTGCAGGGTGTTATCGTTATGCGTGTGGAAGAGGGCAACCAGCTGGTGGCTCTGGAGCGCATCGAGAAGACAGAGGAGCCTGAAGCGTGAAAACCGTAACCTTATATACCGACGGTGCTTGCTCCGGCAATCCCGGTCCCGGCGGCTGGGGGGCAATTCTCAGCTATAACGGGGTGGAAAAGGAGCTTTCCGGGGGCGATGCCAATACCACCAATAACCGGATGGAGCTTTTGGCAGTGATCTCCGGTCTGGAAGCGCTGAAAGAGCCTTGCCGTGTGGAGCTGTATTCTGATTCCAAGTATGTGATCGACGGCCTTTCTAAGGGTTGGGCGGCATCCTGGCGGAAGAACGGCTGGCGGAAAGCCGATAAAAAGCCTGCCCTGAACCCTGATCTGTGGGAAAAACTGCTTAATTTGGTAGAAAAGCACGAACTATCCTACCATTGGGTGAAGGGTCACGCAGATAACCCCTATAATAACCGCTGCGACCAGCTCGCCGTCACCGAAAGCCAAAAATACAAATAACCTCGGCCCCCTCGTTGAGGGGGCTGGCACGGCTTAGCCGTGACTGGGGGAGTTTCCTATCAAAGAAGCGACACTCCCTCCGGGTTCGCTATTGCTCACCCACCTCCCTCAAAGAGGGAGGCGAGAATGGAGACCGCATAAATGCACTACAATCATCCTAATGTAAATTTTGCAAGAAAACTACGGAAAGAGATGACCCCCTGGGAAAGAAAACTGTGGTATTGCTTTTTGAAGGAATATCCGGTAAGATTTCAGCGCCAAAAATGCATTGACAATTATATTGTTGATTTCTATTGTTTTAAGGCAAAACTGGTGGTAGAGCTGGATGGCAGTGGGCATTACGATCCTACGGCAGAAGAAGCTGACCGCAAGCGAACACAGGCACTTGAAGGCTACGGCTTGACGGTACTCCGTTTTTGTAATTTGGATGTGGATAACAATTTTTATGGCGTCTGCACTGTGATCGATGAAGCAGTTCAGAAGCGTTGCAAATAAGTGAGGTCAGCTATGTATTTGTCCATCGGGAATGATATGTCGGTGCGAAGCAGTGCGGTGGTAGGAATTTTCGATCTGGATAATACCACCACCTCCAAACGCACCCGGCAGTTTTTGGAGAAAGCAGAACAGGAGGGCAGAGTTGTGCCTTGTGACGATCTGCCAAAAAGCTATGTGGTGACGGTGGAATACGGCCTGGAACGGGTCTACCTCACCGCCCTCAGTGCCAAAACCCTGGAAAAACGAATGAAATAATGGAAAAAGCCTGTCGCAAGACAGGCTTTTCTCTTTTTTCACGATACCATTATACCACAGATTTACCTAAAAGTCTTCCCATAAAATTCCCACCTGACAAAAAGAAAGCCTTCTCCAAGGGGAGAAGGTGGCACGGCGTAAGCCGTGACGGATGTGGGGACTGCCTTTGGGGCATTCTATTCCATAAGGTTCCCTTATGAAAAGAGAAGGAACCAAGACAAGCAAAAAAGACCCGATGTGTACATAGGTACATGAGGGTCATTTTTTGCGCAGTAAGCCAAAAGCCTTGCCAGGCAAGCTTTGTGATCTATGAAGGAGCGTAAGGATTAATAAATTCTGCGTACTGAATAGGGAGTACATCTACTTACATATTCAGCTTTTGGCGGTTGGGTTCTTCTATTTCATAAGGTGGGAAAAAAACGGGAAGATTTCTCTTATTGGGTGTGCTATGCTGATAGCGGGAAAAGTACCCAAATAAGTACATAAAGGAGAAATCATCATGGAAAGAAAACAATTTACCTTTTACCGGTCTTTTTACGAGGCAATCCAAAAGCTTCGTACAAAGAAAGACAAAGCAGATGCCTACGACATTATCTGCAACTACGCACTCAACGGTGTAGAGCCGGATCTTGAAAATGTCCCAATGCATATTGCCACGGCCTTTGAGTTTACCAGACCGGTGCTGAACACCGCAGCAAGAAGAGCCTCCCGTATGCTCAGCCGCATGGCGGAAGCAGAAGTGAAGCTGGCAATGGGGAAAGAAAGGGTGGACGATATATAGACAAAGAAAAAAATATAGATATAAAAAGAGATATAAAGATAGGTATAGTAGTGGCTTAAGCTTCAAAATGGCAAAAGCTGGCTTGTACCAAGGGAAAACAGACTGTTTTAAAAGCAGGCGTCTGCAAAAAAATCAGGAATGGCTTTCCTCTGTACAAATGGTCAGCGCAGCGGTATACACATCTGTCAGGGTATATATATAAAGCTGCACAATATCCTGTTGCTCCTGGGACATAGAGGGGAAGATCCTTTGAAGATCCTCGCTGCAGGCTTTAAAGGCTTCCCCAAACCGTCTGTACTCTTTATTGTGCAAAACCTTCCGCAGCGCTTCAAATACAATTTTATCCTTATCAAATGTCATACTATCACCTCAAAATGGAAAGAATACATTGATTTTAGGACATATAGTCCAAAAAGTCAATAGGACGATATGTCCTGCGGTATTCTAACAAGGGTGATGTAAATGAAACTGAGAATTCGGGATTTACGGGAAGACAAGGATCTGACCCAAAAGCAGGTGGCTGACTATCTGCTGTGCGATCAATCCCTGTATTCCAAATACGAGAGGGAAGAACGGTCTTTGCCCTTGGAATATGCGGACAAGCTGGCCACCTTCTACGGTGTCAGCGTAGATTATCTCTTAGGCCGCACATCTGTAAAGAAACCGTATAACAAGTAAAGGTGCGAAAATGATCTCTTTTGAAAAACTTTGGAAGCTGATGGAACAAAGAAATATTACCACTTACAGACTACGGGAACAATGCGGCTTTGACAATAAAGCGATCCGTCGCCTGAAGGCCAACGAAAATACGGAAACCAAGACACTAAATAAGATCTGTGCCTTCTTAAATTGTCGTATTGAGGATATTATGGAATATATCCCGGAGGAATAAAAGGCCCCCTTGTGTAAAGGGGGCTGGCTTTTTGCAGAGCAAAAAGACTGGGGGATTGTTTGCTTGCCGATATATGACAATCCCTCCGGGTTCGCTTTGCATAAGGGAGGCATATTTGGATCTTCGGCTTGCCGACACCATAATTATCCATTTTCCATTATCAATTATCCATTATAAAAGGCACGCTGAAAAGCGTGCCTTTTATTTTACTTATTCAGGAACTTATGGATGGCAGCAGCGCCCTTCTTGCCGGCGCCCATGGCCAGAATGACCGTTGCCGCACCGGTAACAGCGTCACCGCCGGCGAACACGCCCTCACGGGTGGTCATTTCTTCTTCGTTTACGATCAGGCAGCCCTTCCGGTTGGTTTCAAGGCCCGGAGTGGTGGAACGGATCAGGGGGTTGGGGCTGGTGCCCAGAGCCATGATCACAGTGTCCACATCCAGCACAAATTCGCTGTCAGGTACTTCCACAGGACGGCGGCGGCCGGAAGCATCAGGCTCGCCCAGCTCCATACGGACGCACTTCATGCCGCAAACACGGCCATTTTCGTCACCGATGATGGCAACGGGGTTGCACAGAGTCTTAAACTCAATGCCCTCTTCCTTGGCGTGGTGCTGTTCTTCCTTACGGGCAGGCATTTCAGCCTCGCCACGGCGGTAAACGATGTAAACATGCTCTGCACCCAGACGCATAGCGCAGCGAGCGCCGTCCATAGCTACGTTACCGCCGCCTACAACGGCAACAGCCTTACTCTGGATGATGGGGGTGTCGTACGCTTCGTCGTAGGCCTTCATCAGGTTGGTACGGGTCAGGTACTCGTTGGCGGACATAACGCCCTTCAGGCTTTCGCCGGGGATGTTCATAAACATGGGCAGGCCTGCACCGGAGCCAACGAACACAGCTTCATAGCCCATCTCAAACAGTTCGTCGATGGTCAGAACACGACCGATAACCATGTTGGTCATCACTTCCACGCCCTGAGCTTCCAGCTTCTTCACTTCGTTTGCAACGATGGCCTTGGGCAGACGGAATTCGGGAATGCCGTAAACCAGCACGCCGCCGGCAGTATGTAAAGCTTCAAACATGGTAACAGCGTAGCCCAGCTTAGCCAGGTCGCTGGCGCAGGTCATACCTGCAGGGCCGGAGCCGACCACAGCAACCTTCTTGCCGTTGGGTTCAGCCTTGGTGGGCATTTCGTTGATGTTTTCACGATACCAGTCAGCCACAAAACGCTCCAGACGGCCAATGGCAACAGGCTCGCCCTTGATGCCACGGACACACTGTGCTTCACACTGGGTCTCCTGGGGACATACACGGCCGGACAGGGCAGGCAGTGCATTGGTGGAGGTGATGATCTCGTAGGCAGCCTTGAAATCGCCTTCTGCAACCTTACCGATGAATTCGGGGATGCGGACATTCACGGGGCAGCCTTCCACGCACTTGGGCTTTTTGCAGCCCAGGCAGCGCTTTGCTTCTTCCATAGCCATCTCGGGGGTGTAACCCAGAGCGACTTCCTTAAAATTCCGGGCACGGACAGCGGCTTCCTGCTCGGGCATAGGGGTCTTGACCAAACTCATATTTGCCATAGCTTCCGCCTCCTTACTTAATCAGTTCCTTGCCCATGGCTTCCATGCGGCAGGCGTGCTTTTCGCTGACTTCGGCTTCTCTGCCACGATAAACGCTGTTGCGGTTCATCAGTTCGGCAAAGTCCACCTTGTGACCGTCGAATTCGGGGCCATCCACGCAGGCAAACTTGGTTTCGCCGCCTACGGTAACACGGCAGCCGCCGCACATACCGGTGCCGTCCACCATAATGGGGTTCAGGGACACGGAGGTGTGGGTGCCGAAGGGCTCGGTGGTCTTGCAGACGAACTTCATCATGGGAACAGGGCCGATGGCCAGCACTTCGTCAAAGACTTCGCCGGCTTCCAGCAGCTCCTGCAGAGGCTGGGTGACCAGACCGTGACGGCCGTAGGAGCCATCGTCGGTCATCAGGATCAGACGGTCGGCAACAGCCTTGAATTCTTCTTCCAGGATCACAATATCCTTGCTGCGGAAGCCAACGATAACGGTTACATCTGCGCCGGCCTCCTTAAAAGCCTGGGCAGAGGGCAGGGCAATGGCGCAGCCAACACCGCCGCCAACCACACAAACCTTCTTTTTGCCTTCCACGGGGGTGGGCTTGCCCAGAGGGCCAACGAAGTCCTGAATGAAGTCGCCTTCGTTCAGAGCGCCCAGAGCGTTGGTGGCAAAGCCGACCTTCTGGAAAATAATGGTAACGGTACCCTTTTCCCGGTCGTAGCCGGCAATGGTTAGGGGAACACGCTCACCCTTTTCGTCAATGCGGAAGATGATGAACTGGCCGGCCTTTGCCTTCTTGGCAATAAAGGGGGCTTCAATGTCCATCAGGGTTACATTGGCGTTCAGTTCTTTTTTACGAACGATCTTAAACATACCAATTCTCCTCGGTTTACATAATTCTTATATTCAGGGGATTTCCCCTGGAAATTACTTATTTTTCAGCAGGTCACGGATCTCAGCCAGCAGCACTTCTTCGTTGGAGGGTGCAGGAGGCTCAGCGGGTGCTTCGGGCTCAACGGGCGCTTCTTCCTTCTTCTTGCCAACTTCGGACAGCTTGTTCAGGCCACGAACCAGGAAGAAAACCACCAGAGCCAAAATCAGGAAGTTGATGATGGCGGAGAGCATATTGCCGTAGGTCAGATAGTTGGGAACTTCTACCTTCTCCATCAGGCCGGTGGTCTCGTTCAGCACTTCTTCATAAACGGGGGTGATCCGGGGCAGCTGCAGCTTCAGCTCGGTGAAATCGGTGCCGCCAAGGAAAATGTTGACGATAGGCATAATGATGTCGTTGGTCAGGCTCTTGGTGATGGTGGAGAATGCACCGCCAATAATAGTACCAACAGCCAGTGCCATGGCGTTGCCCTTTACGGCAAATTCCTTAAAGTCTTCCAGCCAGGAGGGTTTTTTGATCTTTTTCATAGCTACGTTCCTTTCTTTTATTTCTTTTCAATAATTTCAAGGCCACCCAAATACTTGCGCAGCACTTCAGGAACAACGATAGAGCCGTCGGCTCGCTGGTTTTGCTCTACAAGAGCGGGGAAAATACGGGAGGTTGCCAGGCCGGAGCCGTTCAGGGTGTGAACGAATTCGGGCTTGCCGGTCTCTTCTCTGCGGAAACGGATGTTGCCACGACGAGCCTGATAATCCCTTGCGTTGGAAACGGAGGAAACTTCCTTGTAGCCGTCCATGGAGGGAATGAGGATCTCAATGTCGTAGGTTCTTGCCATGGAAGCGGAGCAGTCGCCTGCAGCCAGCTTTACAGTGCGGAAGTGGAATCCAAGACCCTTTACAAGGTTTTCAGCCTTGGTGACCAGCTCTTCAAAGGCTGCGTCAGACTCTTCCGGCTTGCAGAACTGGAACATTTCCACCTTGTTGAACTGGTGGCCACGAACCATGCCCCGTTCATCGGCTCTGTGAGAGCCGGCTTCCCGACGGAAGCAGGGGGTGTAAGCAAAGAGCTTCTTGGGAAGATCGCTTTCAGAGAGAATTTCATCTCTGTAAATGGAGCAAAGGGCAGCTTCTGCGGTGGGCAGCATATAGTGAGTGCGGTCATCAGTGGGGTTTGCGATCTTGTACACTTCGTCAGCAAACTTGGGGAACTGACCTGCAGTTTCACCGCACTGGTACTCCAGCATGTGGGGAGGCAGGATGAAATCGTAGCCGTCAGCAATGTGGCAATCCACAAAGTAATTCAGCAGCGCCCATTCCAGTCTTGCGCCCATGCCGGTGTACATCCAGTTGCCTGCACCGGCCAGCTTTACGCCACGCTCGTAGTCGATAAGACCCAGGTTGGTGCAAAGATCCACATGGTGCTTGGGCTCAAAGTCAAAGCTGGGCTTTTCGCCGATGTAGCGCAGAGGCTCGTTGTTTTCCTTGCCGCCAGGGAGCAGATCACCGTCAGGCAGGTTGGGAAGGCTCAGCATCAGAGTGCGGAAAGAAACCTGCAGCTCCTTCAGTTCCTGGGCATCGGCTGCGATGGCTTCGTCCAGACGGACACTTTCTGCAGAATTGGCAGCGATCTGGGCATCAATGGCGGAGGTGTCTTCGCCCTTTCTTTCTGCGCCCTTCTTCTGACCGAACAGCTTGCCGTTTTCCTTGCTCAGCTTGTTCTTTTCAGCGGTTTTGGTCTCGGTGGAGGTCTTCAGGCTGCGAATTTTGCCGTCCATCTCTAGAATTTGATCCACGACAGCGTCGCAATCCACTTCCTTGGCCTTCAGGCCGGCTTTCACAGCCGCAGGATCTTCTTTGATTCGTTTAATGTCTAACATAATGTATCTCCCTTACTTTTTCAGTTGCATCAGGGCGTCCAGAAGAGTTTGGAGGTCTTCCTGCCCGTAAAATTCCAATTCAAAGCGGCCTTTCCGCTTACCGTTGACGATCTTCACGCCACGACCCAGGTGCTTGCTTAAGCTCTTTTCGCATTCAGCCACATAATCTACCTTTAAGGTGGGCATAGGCATGGGCGCAGGCTCTTTGCCTAAGTTTTTGCACATCAGCTCCGCCTGCCGGACGGAAAGTCCCAGTGCGGCAATCTTTTGGGCTGCATCGATCTGGGCTTTTTCGGTTTTCAGCACCAAAACCGCCCTTGCATGACCGGCAGAAAGCTTACCAGAGCGTACCATTTCCAGCACTTCCGGTGCAAGACCCAGTAATCTGAGGGCATTTGCCACCGCCGGGCGGGATTTTCCCACCTTGGAAGCGGCTTCCTCCTGGGTAAGTCCAAATTCGCCCATCAGCCGCTGATAGCCAAGGGCTTCTTCCACGGGATTTAAGTCCTGCCGCTGCAGATTTTCGATCAGGGCAAGAACCATGGTCTTTTTGTCGTCTGCTTCCATAATGACAGCAGGCACTTCTGTAAGACCTGCGATCCGGGCAGCTCTCCAGCGGCGTTCACCGGCAATGATCTGATAATAGCCGCTTGTGCCAAGGCTTCGCACCGTCAAAGGCTGTACGATGCCGTGTTCTGCAATAGAAGAAGCCAATGCGGACAGCTCTTCCTCGTCAAAATCCTGCCGGGGCTGATCCGGATTGGGCTCTACCTTGTGAATGGGAAGTATTTGATAGGGACTTTTGGCGGCAGGCTCTTCATAGAAATCGCCCATCAGCGCGCCAAGACCCTTGCCTAAGCCTTTATTACTTGCCATAGCTTCACCTTCTTACAGTTTTTTGATAATTTCTTCTGCCATTGCCCGGTAAGCAACCGCACCACGACTCATTTTATCGTAGGCTGTGACAGGCAGACCGTGGCTGGGGGCTTCCGCCAGACGCACATTTCTGGGAATGACCGGTCCAAAGACCTTTCCGGGGAAATGGCGGCGGACTTCCTGTGCCACCTGGGTGGAGAAATTGGTTCTGCCGTCAAACATGGTCAGGGCAACACCGAAGATCTCCAGTTGGGGGTTGATCCGCTTCTTTACCATCCGAAGGGTGGTCAGCAGGTCGGAAAGACCTTCCAAAGCGTAATATTCGCACTGCACCGGCACCAAAATGCCCTCTGCGGCGGAAAGACCGTTCAGAGTCAGCATTTCCAGAGATGGCGGGCAATCGATGAAGATCACATCGTATTCCTCTTTGATCTGTGCCAGTGCGTTCTTTAAACGGAAATTGGCATCGGGGAAACCAATCAGCTCCACCGCTGCGCCGGCAAGGTCTGCAGTAGAAGGCAGCACATCGCCATATTTGGTGTGGCAGATGGCATCTTTGGCGGGGGTTTCATTCACAACCACGTCATAGACGCTGTATTTTAGTTTTCTTTTGTCAATGCCCAAACCGGAGGTGGCATTGGCCTGAGGGTCAAAGTCGCAAAGGAGAACCCGTTTTCCGGCTTCCGTCAATGCGGCGGTCAAATTCACAGCAGTGGTGGTTTTGCCCACACCGCCCTTTTGGTTTACGACTGCTAATATTTTACCCATAGGCTTCTCCTTTCATAAGTTTATTATAGTGTTTCACGTGGAACACTATTTTTAGTAGCCGCCAAAAAACAATGTTTCACGTGAAACATTTAGATTGGCATAAACAAGCCGTGTTTCCACTGTAGCACCAGCAAAAGGATCGCCAGCAGGAGAAGACCAGCGGTGATCATCCACAGACGACCGGTGAACCGCAGCTGGCTGCGAAGGCTGTCCAGCAGCTCTTCGTTGTTCATAGGCTTGGACTTCCGGCTCTTTTTGGTGGGCTGCACGGCAGGACGGCTGGGAAGAACGATGGGCTGACCGGGCTTTACGGGATATTCCTCCATAGACTCCAGGCAGGACTTGCAAAACACCTTATTGTCTGCAGTTTCTTTTCCGCAACGCAAGCAATACATTCCCATACCTCCTTTTTCTCATATCCTTTCCTATTGTACAACAAAATTTTCCATTCGTAAAGAGTATTGGGAAAAATATTTATGCCAAATCTTTACAAAAAAGTCACAAAACTGCTATTGACAATCATATGACCATATGATACAATCACAATACCGGAAAGGAGGCGGTAGAATGGAATGGATAATACCCGGCACGGTGTTAAAATGTCCCAGGGAGGAGGCAGCTTCTCTGCAGGCCAGGTTTGAAGGGATGTTTTTGGGCGGCGACATTGCCCTTTCCCAGGTGGTGGCCATCACAGGTCTGGAGGCGCACACCATCCAAAATTGGGTAAAGCGTGGCTTTCTGACCCCACCGAAAAACAAACGCTATACTCTACAGCAGCTTTGCAGGATTTTAAACATCCATGCTTTACAGGGAAGTATGTCTTTAGATAAGATCTGCGCCCTTTTGGGCTATGTGAACGGGCGCTTGGACGACGAAGGGGACGATATTATTGGAGATACCCAGCTGTATTTCCTCTTTGTCAGCCTTGCAGCCGATGCAGATACCCTTCTGAAGTCCACGGACAGGGAAAAAATTCTGGCAGCTGCTATGGAAAATTACAACCCTGCCCGGCAGGAAGACAAAGTCCGGGTCAAAAATGCCCTATCCATTATGCTGACGGCCTATTTAGCCGCCAAGATGCAGCAAAAAGCGGAGCAAATGCTCCAAACTATACTATTATAATAAGGAGTAAAAACTATGTCATTTGACGGATCCTATCGCTGGTCGCCCCAAAACAACAAGTGGGAACCGGCGGACTTCAAAAAATACGGCAAGATCATTTTGATCGCTGCCCTGGCCCTGATCCTGTTCATCGGGGCAATGACCTGCTTCTACACCGTTGACGAAAAGCAGCAGGCTGTGGTCACCACCTTCGGCAAGGTCACCGATGTGACCGGCGCAGGTGTCCATTTCAAGCTGCCCTTTGGCATTCAGCAGGCTCATATGGTAGATGTAAACGTATTCCAGAAGCTGGAATTGGGCTACCGCACCAATTCTAACGGCAATAGCACCTCTGTAGAGAGCGAAAGCTCTATGATCACCGGCGACTATAACATCGTCAATGTGGATTTCTTCGTGGAATACAAGATCTCCGATCCTGTAAAGTATCTGTACGCCTCTGAAGCTCCCAAGGAAGTCCTTCGCAACCTGATCCAGAGCCAGGTGCGTAATGTGGTTGGCTCTTCCACCGTGGATGCCACCCTGACCGATGGCAAGGCCGGCATTCAGGCCCAGGTAAAGAACCTGGTTGCCCAGGTCCTGCAGGAATATGACATCGGCCTTGTGCTGGTGGATGTGCGTATTCAGGACGCAGAGCCCCCTACAAAGGAAGTCACCGAGGCGTTCAAGGCCGTGGAAACCGCCAAGCAGCGGGCAGAAACCATTATCAATGAGGCAAAGGCTTACCAGAACGCCAAGCTGCCGGAAGCCCAGGCAACTGCGGATAAGCTGATCCAAAACGCCCAGTACCTGAAGCAGAAGCGTATCAATGAAGCTTTGCAGCAGGTGGCTCTTTTCGAGGCAATGTACAAAGAATATGCCCTGAACCCCTCTATTACCCGTTCCCGTATGTACTATGAAGCCCTTTCCGAAATTTTGCCCGGTGTGAAGGTCTATGTAAACACCGGTTCCGGCTCCAATATGCAGATGCTTCTGCCCCTGGAGCAGCTGGTGGGAGGTAACTAATATGAAAAAATGGATCTTTATAGCTGCTGCCGCTCTTTTGGTAGTGATTTTGGTATGCAGCTCTTTGTATGTGGTTCGTGAAGACCAGTATGCGGCTGTAAATCGCTTTTCCAAGATCATCAATGTGGAGGATCAGCCCGGTCTGCACTTCAAAGTCCCCTTTGTGGACGGCGTGAAGTACTTTTCCAAGGCTGTCCAGCTTTACGACATCCCCCCTTCTGAGGTCTATACCTCTGATCAGCAGAATATGAATGTGGACTGCTATGTACTTTGGAAGATCGCCGATCCCATCACCTTCTATCAGCGTCTGGAAACCGATGCCGAAGCAGAAGGCCGTCTGGACACCATGACCTACACCGCTCTTAAAAATGCCCTTGGCAGCTTGACCCAGGCAGATATTATCAATATGGAAGACGGCGCTAAGCGGAATGAGATCTACGAAGGCATTGCAGAATCCGTGGCAAAGCAGGCCAAGGACATCGGTATCGATGTGCTGGATGTGAAGATCAAGCGCTTCGACCTGCCTGAATCCAACCTGAATGCGGTGTATACCCGTATGATCTCCCAGAGAAACCAGATGTCTGAAAAGTTCACCGCTGACGGCAACTTGGAAGCCAGCATTATCCGCAACGAAGTGGATAAGCAGGTGAATATCACCATCTCCAACGCAGAAGCCCAGGCCGCCCAGCTCACCGCAGAGGGCGAAGCAGAGTATATGCGCCTGCTGGCAGAGGCCTATAACACCAAGGATAAGAAGGAATTCTATGAATTTATGCTTGCTTTGGATGCGTTGAAGGCCAGCCTGACCGGCAACGAAAAGACCGTTGTGCTGGATCAAAACTCCCAGCTTGCACAGATCCTCATGGGTCAATAAGAAAAAGGCACACTTCCTCGGAAGTGTGCCTTTTAATGATGTTGCACTTCGTGCAAATGATGTTATGCGTTGCATAAATGATGTGGGCTTTGCCCAATGATGTTTCCCTACGGGAAAAGTATGCTGGCGGCAAGGCCGACGGATTTAACTTACTACCCGTATTCGTTTCCGCAAATCAGAAATGGCTCCTTTTTCCAGCCGTGACACCTGAGCTTGGGAGATGCCCACCATTTGGGCAACCTCCATTTGGGTTTTGCCGTCGTAAAATCGCAGGCAGAGGATCTGTTTTTCCCGCTGTCCAAGGGTGCGGAAAGCGTCCTGCAGAGCAATATGCTCCATCCAGGCGGCCTCTGTGTTCCGGTTGTCCTTCACCTGATCCATCACCGTTAGAGGGTCGGTGCTGTCCCCATAAACCGGGTCGTGAAGGCTCACCGGAGCGCAGACCGCATCCAAAGCCCTGCTCACTTCCCTTTCGTCCAAATCAAGGGCTTTCGCCACCTCTTCCAAAGAGGGCTCTCTACCCAGATCTGTTTGCATCTGCTCCTTGCACTGCAAGACCCGATAGGCCACATCCCGGATAGACCGGGAAACACGGATGGGGGCGTTATCTCGCAGGTAGCGACGAACTTCCCCGGCGATCATGGGCACCCCATAAGTGGAAAAACGCACCCCTTTTGTGGGGTCAAAGTTGGAGATG
The DNA here is from genome assembly GCA_045122735.1 of Faecousia sp. GTDB lineage: Bacteria > Bacillota > Clostridia > Oscillospirales > Oscillospiraceae > Faecousia. Next base: position 28,659 of record JBGVHZ010000044.1, on the reverse strand, counting down.
GCCTTCATCAGGCCGATACAGCCCACCTGAAACAGATCATCGGGGTTCTCCCCCCGTTTTTCAAAACGCTGGATCACGGAAAGGACCAAACGAAGGTTTCCTTCGATCAATTCCTGCCGGGCATTTTCATTTCCTTCATTGGCTAAAAGGAGCAAATTGTCCATTTCTTCCTGGGATAAGACCTTTAATCGGGCGGTATTCACACCGCAAAGTTCTACTTTTCCCTGCACATCGGCGCCTCCTTTGTATTTTCCTTTAGTATCTCCTTTTGGAAGAAATTCATACCGCAGCACATTTTGTTGAAATTTCACAAAAAATAGAAGGGCGATCCCGGCGCTCATTCGGGTTTTTTCGGCGAATTTGAATATGAGTCGAACTTTTACGGCAAAATTGCCCCAATTTTTTGTAGAAAAACCATGCGACATAATCCATAAAAAATGGAGGCAAAACAGCGTTATGCAAACCGCTATACAGCTTTTTTGCAGGGGGAAAGACCTGTGGATAAAGTGGAAAAAGATAGGCAGGATAAGAGTTTTCCCCACATTCCACAAGTTTTTCCACAAGGGGTGAAAATCGGGGGATTATACATTTAAGTTGACATAAAAACTTTCGACAAAATACAACTTTTTTCCACTTTTTTCCCCATGGATAAAATGAACAATGGGAAAATTTGACGAGAAAAAATACCCCTTGACAAGGCTTTTTAGAGCCTGACAAAGGGAATTTTCTGAAAACCGCAGAAAATTTAAAAAAAGGTATTGATTTTCCGGAAAAGAAGGGATATAATGGGTAAACGCATGAGCTATTTTACAAACAGGAGGTGTGATCATGCCCAACATTAAGTCCTCTAAGAAGGATGTTATCCGTTCCAAAGTTGCTTACGAGAAGAACAAGGCTAACAAGTCCGAGATGAAGACCGTGCTGAAGAAGTACGAAGCTGCCCTGGAAGGCGGCGACCGCGCTGCTGCTGAAGTAGCTTACAAGGACGCTGTCAAGATCGTTGACCAGGCTGTCATCAAGGGTATTCTGCACAAGAATACTGCTGCCCGCAAGAAGAGCAGCATGACCCTGCGGCTGAACAAGCTGGCCTAATTTCTCTGAAAATATCTCCCTTCGAACTATCCGAAGGGAGTTTTTTCATTTTATGCGAGGTCACTAAAACACCCAAACGCCAAAAGCGGTTTTATATAATGGGCGTATTGTTTATAGAATGCGGAGCGGATGGGATAGATATCTGCTTTTTATAAAAGGAAAAGTCTTGCTTGCGCAAGGCTTTTGGCTTACCGCACAAAACAGACCCTCACATACACAAAGTATGCTACGGGTCTGTTTTGCTTGTCTTGGGTGCTTTATTGCCCTCTTTGGGGTGGTAGGGTCCGTTTTGCTTGTCTTGGCGTCTTTACTGCCCTCTGCGAAAAGGCCCCCTTGTGCAAAGGGGGCTGTCAAAAATCTTTGATTTTTGACTGGGGGATTGGCAATCCCTCCGGCACGGTTTGCACCGTGCCACCTCCCTTTACACAAGGGAGGCTTTGAAGTGCAGCGGATGAATGATTGCACAAATGGAAAAAACCTGCTATACTACTATAAATAAGACATAGGAGGTGGCAAAATGGCAAGATTAAGTGATCCCATTACCTTTTTGCAGGGCATTGGCCCCAAAAAGGCAAAGCTTTTTGAAAAACTAGGCATTTATACTTTGCAGGATCTTATTTGCCATTTTCCCCGGGCCTATGAGGACCGCACACGGGTGGGACGAATCGACGATCTGGAGCTGGATACCAACGGTTCTTTCCGTGCCACCGTCATTCATACAGGCAAAAGCCAGCATGTGCGCAAGGGCTTGGACATCGTCCGGGTGACCGTGTCCGATGGCTATCGTCGGCTGCCTCTTATTTTCTTCAACCAGAATTATTCTGCGGATGTGCTGAAATACGGGGAGACCTTTGTTTTTTATGGTATGCTGCGGCAGGATCGGGGCGGTCAGTGTATGATCAACCCCATTTATGAGCAGGAACATTCTGTACCTGTCCAGACCCGGCGGATACTGCCCGTCTACCCTCTTACTGCAGGCCTGACCAATAATGCCATGGCAAAAGCCATTTTGCAGGCTATGGCCATTTGTGATGCCCCGGCAGAGATCCTGCCTCCGGAAGTCAGGAAGGCCTATGGCATTATGGATGCAAGCCGTGCCTATGCGGCCATTCACGCACCCACCTCCTGGGAAGAGGTGGAGCAGGCAAAAAGACGGCTGGTTTTTGAAGAATTTTTCGTATTTTCCGCAGGACTTTCCCTTTTGCGGGCAAAAAGGGCCACAAAAGCGGTCGAGCCCTACAAGCGCACCTATTTGGATCATTTTTATAAAGCACTTCCCTTTATCCTCACCGGGGCCCAAACAAGAGCTATCGAAGAGATCATTGCCGATCTGCGATCCGGCAAGCCTATGAACCGGCTGGTGCAGGGGGATGTGGGCAGCGGCAAGACCATGGTTGCAGCGGCAGCGGCGCTGCTGGCTGTCCAAAACGGCAAGCAGGTGGCCATTATGGCACCTACGGAAATCTTGGCAGAGCAGCACTTTTTCACCCTGGGCAAGCTTTTAGAGCCTTTGGGTGTGCGGCTTTGCCTGCTCACCGGCTCTATGAAGGCCAAGGAAAAGCGGCTCTTCCGGGAAGCTATCGCCGCAGGCCAGATCCATGTGGTCATCGGCACCCACGCACTGCTTTCTGAAACCACAGAATTTCATAATTTGGATATGGTGATCGCTGACGAGCAGCACCGTTTTGGCGTTGCCCAGCGGGCGGCATTGAGCCAAAAGGGCAAAGACCCCCATATTTTGGTCATGTCCGCCACCCCCATTCCCCGAACCCTGGCGCTCATTATGTACGGCGATCTGGATGTGTCCATTTTGGACGAGCTGCCCCCCGGCAGACAGCCGGTTGACACCTTCTTAGTGGATGAAAGCTACCGTTCCCGGCTGAATGCCTTTATTCGCAAGCATGTGGATGCAGGCAATCAGGTCTTTGTGGTCTGCCCGGCGGTGGAATTGGAAGAAGGACAGAGCATGAAAGCGGTGGAGGATTGGGCGGCTACCCTTCAAAAGACCGTCTTCCCCGATTACAAAGTGGCGCTTCTGCACGGACAGATGAAGGGCGCGGAAAAAGAAGAAATTATGCGCTCCTTCGCCCATAGAAGAGCAGATATTCTGGTGGCAACCACCGTGGTGGAGGTGGGCGTGGATGTGCCAAATGCCACCTTGATGGTCATTGAGGATGCAGACCGGTTCGGCCTTTCCCAGCTTCACCAGCTGCGAGGACGGGTAGGCCGTGGCAAGGATAAAAGCTTCTGCGTCCTGTTCAGCCAAAATAAGAATCCTCAAACCAAGAGCCGCCTGAAGGCTTTTTGTCAGACAAACGACGGCTTTAAAATTGCGGAAGAAGACCTGCGCCTTCGTGGCCCCGGTGATTTCTTCGGGGCAAGACAATCGGGCCTTCCTGCCTTCCGGGTTGCAAACTTGAGCTGCGATTTGGAAACTTTGAAGCAAGCCCAGGAAGCCTCCAAATATTGGATCGAACGCCTTGGTACAGCCCAAACAGCAGAAAGCCAAGCCTTAAGAGAGCGGATCGCCCAGCTGTTCGCCCGTAACGAAGCCACAATGAATTAAAAAGACCTCCCACCGGGAGGTCTTTTTTAATGGACAATGGATAATGGAAAATGGACAATGAGGCGTCAAAAGGGCGCCGGTACAAATCATTGTCCATTGTCAATTTTCAATTGTCCATTTAGATCAAGCGTAGGGTCTAAACTTAGGGTACACGCCGATTTTATCGGGAGTGTGCTCCGGCAGCTGATAAATATCGTGTCCGGGGAAGTTGTTGCCCTCCACCAGGCAAGGGCCGTTGGGGGTAAAGGCAATATCCCAGCCCACATAGGCCATTTGCGGGATCTCCCGGGCAGCGCCGTGAACCAGCTGGATCGCCTTATCCCAATCCGGGAACCGGAAGCCCTTAATAGGTGTGCCGGTCATGGGATGCGTAGCGTAAAGGGCCTTGGTTTTGTCAATGGCCTTGTCCAGCACAGTGCCGGTCTTCTCGTCCACAGGCACAACCATACCGCCGCTGTTGAAGTTGTCTACATGGCGGCCGCCGTTGCCAATGCGGAAATAGGTGCAGACCAAGTGGGGTTCCCCATCCTGCAAAATGGTCACCGCCCGGACGGTGTTGATGGCGTGAGGATAAATGGCGGCCACATCTGGATGCTGCAAAAGCAGCTCTTCCAGCTCATAATTGCCGCCCATCCCCAAAAGATGGTCAAGGCAAGCCTCTTTACTGGAAAAATCTTCCAAATTCAGCTTCTCAATACCCTTGCCGCAAGCCCCATCTACAGGCTTTGCCACAAAAACGGAGTGCTTTTCCAAAAAGGCAAGAATTTCTTCCCGGTTTTCTTCCTTCACCGCCACAAAATCCCGTCGGACATACTTGGCAAACCGCTGGTTGAAGTCTAATTTGCTAATAAACACCCCCGCATAGGCAGGATCGTTGTACTTCTTTACAAGGGCATCGTTTCTGCCACGGGTCAAGCAGGTGTCCCGCTGGGCATCATTCATGTTGTACATTTCAAAAAGATCGTAATCCATATAGCCTGCTCCGTACTTTACGGCGCAATCCTTCATATCCCGGAAGATAAAGACCCGGGATTTTCCGGTTTTCTTATGGATACTGTTGATCTTTTTCAGCATTGCGCCGTAGTTCATATGAAACAGGCGCTTAAACACATATTTCAGGTTTGCCATATTACTCCTCCACTGCGTTTTTCAGTTCTGCGGCCAGGTGGCGCATAGCCTGCAGATCTGCCTTGCAGATCTTCCGGTCGTAGGTAAGTAAGCCGTTGATCTCCTCTTCCACATCGGAGATCTGGGTCAGAATGCAGGCGCAAAGTCCCTTTTGAGCCGCCGGAACGATGGTATCCCGGTAAAGGCTTTCCAGATCGGAACGGAACTTGTCAAGATCCTTGCACATCCGGTAGCCATAGGCCTTGGAGGGACAGAAAATGTGCTCCTCCACCGGGTAGCAGTAGCCGCCGCACTCACTAAGAACTAAGGGCTTGCCCCCTGCTTTCAGCTTTTTAAAAGAGCCAAAGTAAATGTGCAGGCTCTCCACATCGGTGGCTTTCCCTCTGAACCAGCCGGAGGTACTGTCGATAAATCGGCTTTCATCCATACTTTTCAGCCGTTCATAGGCCGCATCGGCGCAGAATTGCCCCCAACCTTCGTTGAAAATGGTCCAGTAGCAGATACAGGGGTGATTTTTTAGCTGCTTGACGGTGGCATCCATACATTCGTAAAAGGCCTTCCGGGAAGCAAGGTTCTTGTGGCTGCGAAGATCGTTTTTCTTTTGGATGCCAATGGTGGGCAGCGCCGTATCCTTAAGGAAGCTATAGTGGCTGTTGTTCACCATATCCTGGAAAACGATCATACCCAGCCGGTCGCAGGCATAATAGAATGCCTCCGGTTCTACCTTGATATGCTTGCGCAGGGTGTTAAAGCCCAGCTTTTTCATTTCCAAAATATCCTGCTCAAATGCCTTTTCACTGGCAGGGGTGTAGATGCCGTCAGGCCAGTAGCCCTGATCCAAAACACCGTGGAAAAAGTAGGGCTTTCCATTCAGGCACAGCCGGGGAATGCCGTTTATTTCCTTGGTTTCCAAAGTCCGCAGTGCAAAGTAGGAGCTGACGGAATCTTCTCCGCACCGAAGGGCAAACTCGTAAAGCTTGGGATTTTCCGGCGTCCAGTGTTCCGGGTTTTCCGGGCGGAGGGTGACCTTTCCATTTACAATGGGGTACTCTCTTCCCTCAAAAATCGCAGCACCGTTCAGAGCGGGCAGTACCGTAACGGTTGCCTCCTCCAGGGTCACATCGATCTTGATATCTTCAATATGCTTTTCCGGCACACTTTCCAGCCAAACAGATTGCCACACACCGGATACGGGAGTGTACCACATACCGCCCCGCTTCAGGGTCTGCTTGCCGTAGGGCTGGGTCTTATCCCGCAGATCGTCCTTGATCCGCAAGGTCAGGGTCATTTCCCGGGTGTGATCGTCGGTGATATCCAAGGAAAAGGCGTTGTAGCCGCCGATGTGCTTGCCCACGATGCGACCGTTTACGAATACTTCCACCTGCTGATCCACCGCACCAAAGTGCAGAAGCAGTCGACCCTGCAAAAAACCATCCGGCAGAGTGATGCTTCTTTGGTAAAATAAATAGGTGTCCTCCCCATAATGGGCGTGGATGCCGGAGAGGAGGCTTTCCGGGCAGAAAGGCACCAAAATGCTTTCGCTGTATTCCCGGGGGAAGGTCTTGCCCTTTTTGGCGGCAAAATCCCACCTGCCGTTCAGGCACAGAAAACTGTCTCTTTTCATTTGGGGGCGGGGGTACTCCTGCCACACTTTTTCCCCAACATTTTCACCAAGGACGGTGTATAAATCACAAACTTTTACACTCATTTTTTCTTATCTTTCTCTCCAATATAGGTGAATCTACGCATAAAAATACCATCTTTTTCAACGGTCTCCGACCACATATGGGCAGGCCGTACCCAAAAGCCCTTTTCCCCGTATAAAGCCCGGTAGAGGACCATTTTTTCCAGAGTTTCCGAGTGGGTGACCATACCGATCAGCTCATATTCTCCGCCCTTGTAGTGGCGGTAAATGCCCGGTTTCAGGTTCTGCTCCATAAGACACACCCTTTCTGTATTTCTACCTTTCAGCATACCATTTTTCCAAAGCCGTGTCAATAAAAGCAATCCTTGCAAATGTAGGTTTTTCCGGTTGAAAAAGGGAAAAAAAGGTGATATACTATATTAGACATAAAATGGGAAAGTGGGGCGTTTGGATTTGGCGGTGGTTATTTTTACGATCCTGCTGTTTCCAGTCTGTAATTTGGCGGTCAGCCTTCCTGTTTTCGGTATGTCTGCAATTTATGCTGCCATCGGGGCGGTGGCGGAGGAGTGCTTCTTCCGTGGCTTTTTGTTTACTGCCCTCCAAAAACGGGGAAAATACAAAGCAGCCATCCTTTCTTCCTTGGCCTTTGCCCTTTTGCATCTTGTGAATTTGGCAAATTACCCCGTAGATTACACGATTCTGCAGGTGGCGGCAGCCTTTTGCGTGGGATTTTCCCTTTGCGGTCTGCTTTATAAGACCAAAAAGCTGTGGCCCTGCCTTCTTTGCCATTTGCTTATCAACCTGACCGCGCATAGCGAGCTTTCTCCCTTGGGTGTGGGACTTATTTGTATTTGTATGCTCTTATATGCCGTTTTTGGCGTATTACTGTTAAAAAATGACGAGGTGTTAGTATGAGATTTTACATTGACCCGGGCACGGGCAGTATGCTGTTTACCATTCTGATCGGCGTGCTGGGCGCTGCCTTCTATTCTGCACGGATGCTGTTCATCAAGCTGCGTTACCGTTTGGGTGGCGGCAAGGTGGAAGCGCTGGATAAGAAGATCCCCCTGGTGATCTTCTCCGACGGCAAGCAGTACTGGAAGGTATTTGCCCCCATTTGTAAGGAATTAAGCGCCAGAGGACAGGAAGTGGTGTATTACACCATGAGTGAAGACGATCCTGCTCTTTCTGCCCAGCTTCCCGGTATGACCGCCGAATTTATCGGCGAAGACAACCGGGCCTTTACCAAGCTGAACTTTTTGAAGGCCAATGTGGTGTTCTCCACCACTCCCGGTCTGGATGTTTATCAGTGGAAGCGCTCCAAGGATGTGGACTTCTATGTACATATCCCCCACGCTCCCAACGATATCACTTTGTATCGTATGTTTGGCATCGACTACTACGACAGCATTTTGCTCTCCGGTGACTATCAGGTAAAGCAGATCCGCCAAATGGAAGCAAAGCGGGAGCTGCCTGCCAAGGATCTGAAGCTGGTGGGTATCCCCTATATGGATGATATGGCTGCCCGTCTTGATAGTGTTGGCGCAGCCGAGCCCCACGAAAGAACGGTTTTGCTTGCACCCTCCTGGGGTGACAGCGCCCTTTTTGGTGTTTACGGCGGCAAGATCATCGAAAAGCTCTTAGAAACAGGCTACCATGTGATCGTCCGTCCCCACCCCCAGTCCTTCAAGTCTGAAAAGGAACTGATGGACAAGCTGATGGAAAAGTTCCCCAATTCCGACAAGCTGGAGTGGAACCGTGACAGCGATAACTTTGAAGTGCTCCGCCGCAGTGATATTCTGATCTCTGACTTCTCCGGCGTTACCTTTGACTTCTCCCTGATCTACGATAAGCCCGTCATCTACACCACCCCCAACTTCGATTTGGGACCCTATGATGCCTGGTGGATGGACGAGCCTCTGTGGACCACCACCATTCTGCCCCATATCGGCGCAGAGCTGACGGAAGACAAGATGGACAGCCTGAAGGAGCTGATCGATACCTGCATCGAAGACCCCCGCTATGCCGAGGGTCGTAAGAAAGCCAAGGCAGAAACCTGGGCAAATGCAGGGGCAGGCGCCAAGGCCGTAGCCGACTATCTGCAAGAAAAACTCGCGACCCTGACAGAAAAGAAGGAGGGGTAATATGTCTTTTTGGTTTATTTTGCAATCCATTTTCATTGGCCCTCTGAAGCTGGTCTTTGAAATTATCTACTCCCTGGCCTACCGTTTCCTGGATGACCCGGGTCTGGCCATTATCTTCTTGAGCCTTGCTATGAACATTCTGGTTCTGCCCCTTTACCGCAGAGCCGATGCCATGCAGGAGCAGGCAAGAGATACGGAAAATAAGCTCAGCCGTGTGGTCACCCACATTAAAAAGACCTTCTCCGGTGACGAGCGGATGATGATCCTGCAGACTTATTACCGGCAGAATAACTATAAGCCCACCGATGCCCTCCGTGGTTCTGTATCCTTGCTGCTGGAGATCCCCTTCTTTATGGCAGCCTACCAGTTCCTTTCCAGTATGTATGTGCTGGAGGGTGTCCGGTTCGGCCCCATTGCCGACCTGGCAAGCCCCGATGGCCTTGTTACCATTGCCGGCATCACCATCAATGTGCTGCCTGTGCTGATGACCGCCATCAATGTGGTGTCCAGTGCTATCTACCTGAAGGGTTTCCCCCTGAAGACCAAGATCCAGCTGTACGGTATGGCAGCCTTCTTCCTGGTATTTTTGTATAATTCCCCCTCCTGTCTGGTGTTCTACTGGACGCTGAATAACCTCTTCAGCCTGATAAAGACCATCTTCTACAAGCTGAAGAACCCCAAGAAGGTACTGAAGATCGCTTTCGCCATCTGCACCTTGGGCATTTCTCTGCTGGTATTAAAGGTGATGGACCTCTTCAAGTCCAAGAAGGGCGAAGTGGAAGCGCCCAAGCCTGATAAGAAGGTATTTATCCTTTCCTGCGTGGTGCTGGCTGTGCTTTCCGGCCTGATGATCCCCTCTTCTGTCATCGGCGCATCCCCCCAGGAATTTGTAGACATTTATGCTTTCCATAACCCCCTCAACTATTTGCTGGTCTCCGGCGCTATGAGCTGCGGCACCTTCCTGATTTGGCTGCCCGTGTTCTACTGGCTGGCAAACGATAAGGGCAAGGTGATCCTTTCCCGGCTGGCAGCCATTGCCGCCATTGCGGCCATGGTGGACTTTATGTTCTTCGGCTGGAACTTGGGCCTGATCTCCACCAACCTGCAGTACGATAAGGGCTTCTTCTATACCCGTATGGAAAAGCTCATCAATCTGGCCGCTGTCGCAGCTGTCTTTGTGGGCATCTGGTGGCTGGCAGCCAAGAAAAAGAAGGTTATGGCCTCCATTTTGGCCATCGCCGTTATGGGTACTACCGCTATGACCGTCTGGAATGGCATCAAGATCATTCAGGGTACCAACCAGGTCAAGTCCTATATGGAACATATGGACACCGAGGAAGCCCCCAATTTCCGTTTGAGCCAAACCGGACAGAATGTGATCGTGGTGATGCTGGATAGATCTTTGGGCTACTATATGCCCTACTTTATCCACGAAAAGCCGGAGCTGGCAGAAAAGTTCGACGGCTTTACCCACTATGTGAATACCCTTTCCTACGGCGGCCACACCAATTTTGGCGCACCTGCCCTTTTCGGTGGCTATGAATACACCCCCGTGGAAATGAACAAGCGGGACGAGGAATCCCTGGAAAGCAAGAACGACGAAGCACTGAAGGTGCTGCCCGTTCTGTTTAGTCAGAATGGCTACGAAGTCACCGTTTGCGATCCTCCCTACGCAGGCTACTCCTGGGTGCCTGACCTGAGCATCTTTGACGACCATCCGGAAATTGACACCTATATCACCAAGGGCTTCTTCAAGACCAAGGAGCAGCGTCAATCTGAAATTTCCAATAACTACCGTAACTTCTTCGTATTCGGTCTCATGCGCTGCCTGCCTGTGGCGACCCAGAGATATCTGTACGAAAGCGGCACCTATCATCAGGAATACACCGAAAATCCCGATTACGCCTTCTTTAACCAGAGTGCCGCCAGCATGTTCCAGGCCAGCGGTATGAACGGCCGGTTCGTGGATTGCTACGAGGTGCTGAAGAAGCTGCCGGAAATGACCCAGATCACTTCCGACAAGGTCAATACCTATATGACCCTGGACAACGAAGCAGCCCACTCTCCTGTGCTGCTGCAGATGCCCGATTATGTGCCTTCCCAATCTGTCAATAACTACGGCTTGGGAAGCACCGAGATCACCGACGGCAATGGCAATGTGCTGAAGTTCACCAACGATAAGCAGATGGGCGAATACCATGTAGGTATGGCAACTATGCTGAAGCTGGCCGAGTGGTTCGACTATATGCGCCAGAACGGCGTCTACGACAACACCAAGATCATCCTGGTTGCCGACCACGGCTATAACTTAGGGCAGCTCCCCAATATGATCATGGATATGGGCAACGGCGAGAAGGAAGACTGCACCTACTACTATCCTCTGCTGATGGTAAAGGACTTTAACGCCACCGGCTTTGCCTTCTCCGAAGAATTTATGACCAATGCCGATGTGCCTACCCTGGCCACCAAGGATGTCATTGAAAATCCTGTGAACCCCTTCACCGGCAAGCCCATCAACAGCGCTGAAAAGTATGCCCACGATCAGCTGGTTCTGGTTTCCCGGCAGTGGAGTTCTGATGTGAACAATGGCGATACCTTTATTGCCGATAAGTGGGCAAGTGTCCACACGGACATCCGTAACCCCGAAAACTGGAACTTCTACACCGGAAGCACCGTCCTCAAGGAGCACAAGCTCCCCCAATAAAATGAAAAGCGGCAGGCGTTTGCCTGCCGCTTTTGCCGTTGATGGCTGCCAAAATACCGAAGAGGATGGTTGCCTTGACAAGAAAACTGGGTGTGCTATCATATAGATACATCAAAGCAAAGAGGGATCCTTATGTATAGTATTGAGATCAAACATTTATATAAAGCCTTTGGAGAGGTAAAGGCGGTCAATGATTTGTCCTTCCGGGTAAAAACGGGAGAACTGTTTGCCTTTTTGGGTGAAAACGGTGCGGGCAAATCCACCACTATTTCCATTATCTGCGGCCACCTGCAGAAGGACGCAGGAGAAGTTTTTATTTGCGGAGAAAATGCGGAAAAAGCCTCCGCTGATGCAAAAACGGCTCTGGGCGTGGTGTTCCAGAACTCTGTTTTGGACGGTTCTTTGACGGTAAAAGAATGCCTGCAAAGCAGAGCCGCCCTCTATGGCATCACCGGTAAGGCCTTCCGGGACAGACTTGCCGAGCTTTCTGAACTTTTGGACTTTTCTGACCTATTAAACCGGGTCATCGGCAAGCTTTCCGGCGGTCAGCGGCGGAGAATAGATATCGCAAGAGCCCTCCTGCACAAGCCGAAAATTCTGATTTTGGATGAGCCTACCACCGGTCTTGACCCCCAAACCCGGAAGCTTTTGTGGGATGTGATCTCTTCCTTGCGCCAGCAGGAAAACCTGACGGTGTTCCTCACCACCCACTATATGGAAGAGGCGGCAGAAGCAGATTTCGTGGTGATCCTGGATCACGGACAGATCGTGGCGGAGGGTACGACCCTTTCCCTGAAAAATGCCTACACCGGGGATTTCATCACCCTTTACGGCCAGCCGGAAGAAGCAATACAGGCTTTGGGCAGACCCTATACCGTAGTGCGTGACGGCTTCCGGCTAAGCGTGGAAAATACCGCCCAGGCCACGGAGCTGATCGTCAAAAACCCGGAACTTTTTAAGGATTTTGAGATCACCAAGGGCAAAATGGACGATGTGTTCTTAGCCGCCACCGGTAAGAAAATGGAAGGAGAGGAAGGAAAATGACCCAGTTTTCTGCCCTTTTTAAGCGGAATACCAAACTTTTCTTCAAAGATAAGGGTCTGTTCTTCACTTCCCTGATCACACCCCTCATTCTGCTGGTGCTGTATTCCGTGTTTTTGGGAAAGGTCTATAAAGACTCTTTCCTGATGGCCGTGCCGGAAGGGATCACCATCGAGGATAGCCTGATGAACGGCCTGGTGGGTGGACAATTGCTGTCTTCTTTGCTGGCAGTTTGCTGTGTGACGGTGGCTTTCTGCTCCAATCTTTTGATGGTGCAGGATAAATCCTCCGGTGCATACAAGGATCTGACCGTTTCTCCCGTGAAGAGCGGCACCCTTTCCCTGGCTTATTACCTTTCCTGCGCCTTTTCCACCTTTGTGGTTTGCTTTGTGGCACTGGTTGCCGGCCTTTTCTACCTCTATGTCACCGGCTGGTATATGACCCTTTCCCACATTTTGGTGCTGGTTGGCGATGTGATAATTATGGTGCTGTTTGGCACAAGCCTTTCTTCTTTGGTGATCTGTAAGCTGACCACCCAGGGACAGGCCTCTGCGGTTGGCTCTGTCGTCAGCTCCGTTTATGGCTTCATTTGTGGTGCGTATATGCCCATTTCCAGTTTTCCGGAAGGTCTGCAAAAGGTTTTGGGCCTCCTGCCCGGCACTTACGGCACATCTTTGCTTCGCAATCACTGCCTGGACGGCGTTTTCGAGGAAATGCAGCGCCAGTCCCTTCCCGGGGAGCTGATCACCGGGTTTAAGGATGTGGTGGATTGTAATTTGTATGTGTTTGACACCCGGGTGGAGGTTTCTGCCATGTATGCCGTTTTGGTGGGCGTGACCGCCCTGCTGGTTTTAGGCTATATCCTCCTCTGCCGCTTCCAAAAGAATAAATAAACGCTAACAAGGACGACCCTGAATGGGTCGTCCTTGTTGTTTTATCTTTCTTTTTTTCGGATAGGCCCGGCTTTTGCCAACCGGGCCAGGGCCTTGACCAGCAGGTTTGCCACCAAAATGGCCAGGGAAACCACAGCGGCACACTCCAGCTGCATTTGGCTTTCAAACTGGTTGATCATCAGCGATACAGGCTTGTTGGCGGTGGTAGCAAGGAAGGAAACAGCAGAAATGGTCATCATAGAATTGACAAAGAAATAGGAGAACATTTCTGTTAATGTGCCTTTGCATTGGGGCAGGAACACATCCTTGATCATTCGCACCCGGCCAATCCCCAGGGTCTGCCCTACACCTTCCAGATTCTCATTCAGCTTGGAAAGGCTGTTGTACATCATCAGGTAAGGCGAGGAAATGAAGTGGACGATATTCACCATCACCAAAATGGCGGCAGTGCCATAGATAAAACTGCCTTTGAACACCAGCACATAACTAAGACCGAGAACCAAGCCGGGAATGGCGGCAGAGGTAATGGAAGACAGATGCAAAAACCGGGACAGTTTAGACTTCATTCTGGCAGACATATAGGCGGTGACGAAGGCAATCGCCACACCCAAAACAGACACAAACAGGGCGATCGTCAGAGAGTTTAGAAGGTAATCATCCGCCTTCAGACGAATGGCCCTGTTTATGTTGGCCATGGTGAAAGAAAGATTGGTGGGATAGTCCTTTGCAAAGGCTAGCAGGACAAAGGAAACCAGCGGGAGCAGAATGAAAATACCCATAGCGATGCACAGGGCATAACTGACCGCCAGCTTGCCTTTCCCTTTTTCCGGCGCAAAGGGTTTTACAGCAAAGCCGGTGTTGCCTTTGTCCTTATTCAAAAGGTCAACGATAAAGGCAATCACCGCCGGAATTAACAGCAGACCGCCGTAAACTGCGCCCTTGCCAAAGTCCAACAGGCCGATCACTTCTTCGTACATTACTTTTGGGATGGTGGTATACTTGCCGCCAACCATCACAGGCACACCATAGTCGGTAATTACCAGGGTGAACACCGCAAAAATAACAGAGATCATAGGCTTGCGCATATAAGGCAGCGTAATGGAGAAAAACTGCCGGTGCCTGCTGATGCCCAGTACCCGGGCGGCTTCATAGGGGGAACTGTCCTCATACTTCATTACATCGGAAAGCATTAAAAAGGCCACCGGAAATGCATACAGTACCGAGCCGGTAACAATACCCCAAAGGCCGTAGATGCCGCCATCCAAATGGAGAATCCGGGTGATAAGGCCGTTATTACCGAAAAGGATCACTAAGCCCATGCCGTGGGAAATAGAAGGAATAAGCATAGGAAGTACAAACAGAATGCGGAACAGCTCCTTGCAGTGCATATCTGTGCGCTCGATCCGCTGTGCCAGCAAATAAGCCAAAAACACGGTAATTCCGGTGGAAAGAGCAGCTGCCACCAGAGAATTGGACAGCAGCTTGGGAAATGTGGGAGCGGTAAATACCTTCTGTATGCTGGACGGGCGTATATTGCCGAACATTCGGGCCAGAGGTACGAACACCAGCAGGATAAACACGCAGGCCAGCAGAAATTTGGTGGTATCCGCTTTGCTAAAGGCTGCTTTACGCTTACTTATCATAGGCCTGCCCTCAAAGTGTCACATATTTGGTCAGGGAGTCGATCTTTTGCTGCAGATTGCTCAGAACGAAATCCCGCACATACCCGTCGGCGGGGGCCTGGATAATGGCTTCCGGCGTGCCGATCTGTACGATTCGGGCTTCCTTCATCACCATGATACGGTCGGACATAGAAAAGGCTTCTTCCTGGTCGTGGGTGATGTAGATCATAGTGATACCGAACTCTGCCTGCAGGCGCTTAATTTGCTGGCGCAGGCTCAGCCGGGTCGCCACATCCAGGGCACTCATGGGCTCATCAAACAGAATGATATCCGGCTTCATAATCAGCGTGCGGGCGATGGCTACCCGCTGCTGCTGACCACCGGAAAGCTGGGCAGGTTTTTTGTTTCTGTGCTCTGTAAGGCCGAGTCGGTCGATCATAGCCAATGCTTGTTTTCGCACTTCCTGCCGGGCGGCCCTGGAGCGGTTTTCCTTTCGGATCTTCAGGGCGTATTCCACGTTGCCCAGCACGGTCATGTTTTCAAAAAGGGCATAGTTCTGAAAAACAATGCCCATCCCCCGCTTGGATGGAGGTGCGTGGGTGATGTCTGTGCCGTCTTTGCGGATGCTGCCGGAAGTAGGGGCCAACAGACCGATGAGAATGCGTAGAAGGGTTGTTTTTCCACAGCCGGAGGGACCCAAAATGGACAGAAATTCCCCGTCATATACCTGAAAATTGGTGTTTTCCAGGGCGCACTTTTCTCCGTAAGACATGTACAGATTTTCAATTTCCAGTTTGATGTTGCTCATAAGATGATCCTTTTCTAAGTTTAGTGTACCCATTTGTCCAGAAGCGCGCGCTTGGCTGCATCTGTGTTGTCCTGCATATTGGCGTAAGGAATGTAGGCAGGATAGTTTTCAACGGTGTAGTCCTTGTCCTTGTAGATCTTTTCAGGGAAGAACTTTTCGTTGTTCATATAGTTATACTCGTTAATCAGAAAATCAAAGACCTCTTTAACCGCAGGACGGGTCTCTTTGCCTTTTATGATGGCTTGACCGGCCAGCGTAAAGGGTGCGCCTTCTTCAAAGAACACCAGCTTCAGATTGCTGCCGTTATTGATCTCCCGTACGCCCTGGGCGAGCATTCCAAGGCCGATGGCCACCTCTTCCTGAATCAGCGCATTTACCGGGCCGGAGCCGGAAGTGGTGAATTGCAGCACATTTTCGGAAAGGGCATCAAAATATTGGAGTGCTTTTTCTTCTCCCCAGGCGTTTACAAGGCTCTTTAAGAAAATATAGCCTGTACTGGAGGACTTGGGGTTGGGCATAGAGATCAGATTTTTATACATGGGATCCAGAAGATCTTGGTAACTGGTGGGCTCGGGAAGGTTCTTCCGGGCCAGCACATCCAAATTCAGAATGACGGCACCGCTGCTGCGGATCTCCACGATGTAATTCTGGCTTTCCACGGTGTCGTCACAGTAGATGCTCTTGTCGTAACCGGACAGGTCAGCCAGATAGCCTTTTTCGTCCAACTGGGACAGATAGGTGTACTCCAAGTTGTGGGTGATGTCGCAGTCGGTGTCCTTTCCTTCGGAAAGAAGCTTGGCAGCGTGATTGCCGGTGGAGATATATTCAATAACGATGTCGTATTCGGGGAAACGCTCAGACAGAACTTCAGTCATGTACTCAATTTTAAAGTCTTCTGAACTGGTGTAGATCAAAACGGTTTCCTTATTTTTTTCACAGCCGGAAAGGCAAGGCAAAAGCAAGGCAAAAAGGAAAAGAAACAAGATAAAGCGGTGCATAATTGACTTATTCATAGTAAAACCTCCTGGGTGGGGTTCGCGGGCGTGGTGTCCACGTACCATCAACGATGAAAATATGATTGAATTGTAGCACTTTTGCAAAAGCCAAGCAAATAGTAGCACCTTTACGAGAGTAAATCAAGAGGAAATGTTCAAAATTGATGTAAAATTATTGTAAAGTGAACAAGAAAGCGAGTGAGAGACTGCCAAACTGTTCATTTTGTTATCAGTAATATTCCAATTGCGCCAAAGAAGGGACAAGACGGGGGAGGATATCCTGCGGAATAACGGCAAATAGAAAATTGTTTGCTACACAAAAGCAAAAAACAATTGATCTATAGCCTAAACGGAGCCTGCCTTTATTGGACATCACCATGATGTCTCCCAACAGTTCATCTGCTTCCCCCTTTATGCCCCCTGTAACACACTCCGAAGAAAAAGTAAGAAAATACAGCAAACCGCCCCCTTGCACAGGGGGCGGTTTCTTCTATTTTTCTGTGGCTTGGGCGATTTCCGCATCCGTTTCGGCGGTGGTGTACTTTCCATACACCTGGGAGTCCATTTTGAGGATGTAACCCAGATCTTTGTAACCTAACTTGGTAAGTAAAGCCCGGCTTGCGGTATTTTCCCGGTCTGTGAAAGAGATGAAATCCCAACCGGGGTAACGGCTGTGAAGTAAGGCGATAAGAGCCGAAAGTGCTTCAAAAGCATAGCCTTTCCGGTGATGCTTATAGCTAAAGGTGTAGCCTAAACTGATGGTGCCGTCATTTGGTATCACCACGATTTCTCCTATTAATTCGTCGGTTTCTTTGTCCGCCACCGCAACAAAGCAGTTGTTTTCCGTGGACAACACATCGGTTTTCCGCTTTTCCACCAAAGTAACAATGCCGTCATAGTCCTTGGTTTGCCCCCGCTGATACCGTGCGCAAAGGTCGTTGTTCCGATAATCATAGATCGTGGCAGTGTCTTCCGGCTTTACATTTCTAAGACATAACCTTTCCGTTTCCAAAAATACCATATCTTCGCCCCCTTTGCACCCATTGTAGCATACGCAAAAGAAAAAGCAAGAAGATAGGAAAAACTGCTCCGTTGACTTTTCATTTTCTCCGTGATAGAATAGCAAGGCATGCGGGCGTGGGGAGCGATGGGAGCGCCGCCGGTGAGCAACTTAATAAATGCGGGCGTGGTGGAATTGGCAGACACGTTGGATTTAGGTTCCAATGGATTTCCGTGCAAGTTCAAGTCTTGTCGCCCGTACCACTTAGCCGACCCTTATTGATACAATTCGTGTCATTAAGGGTCGGTTTTTCTTGACACAATGAACTGTTATGGTATAATATTTCTAAGTAAATAGCGACTTTGAGCATCTGCTTTTTGGCGATGGGGAGTTCTTACCGCAAACCTGACAAAATTTGCGGTAACCCGACTTATTGTCGTGCACCTTGGTCACTGACTGGGGCAATTGTCACTTTTTTTGGCATCTGCACCCTCGGTTGCAGGTGCTTTTTTGTCGCTTTTTGCTTGAAAATTTTAGATCTTGACAAGGAGTATAACAATGGGAAAAATTTCAGGCAAAACGCACACAAAAAAACAACTTGACGACTGGGCAAACCAGAACAACCCGAACAACAAAGCATATCAGACCAATATGCACAATCGTTTAAAACAGTTGAATCCAAACAACAAAGCCTACCAAGTAAATCAAAAACCACAGCGAAGAAATAAGCCATTTATTTGGCCTGACTGGGCGCCTGACTATCCGGAGTATGATGATTAAATTTGCAGAACAGTGTATAACCCAAAGCATCTGTCTTTACAAATTCAAAAAGGAGACATTCTTATGCTTTCTAAGCTGAAACTGTCACTTCGCAATGTAAACTACAAGCTGTATTTCGCGCTCCTGATCCTGGGCTTTGCGCCTACGATCTACAATACTGTCCGGGTGTTTTTTCTCGGACAACTGCCGGGAGAATGGTCCTATTCCATTGCCGGGCAGCTTTCCTGGGTGAATCTGCTTTACGAAATATTAAATGAAGCGATTATTTTACCCTTGTTTTACTTTGTGGGAAAAGTAAAATACAACAAGAAAGAATTTGCAAATTGTGTCCGCACAGGAATGCTGATTTCCTTTGTAGTGTATGCTGTCTTATCTGCAGTTGTTTTTGTCTTTGCCAAGCAGTTACTCATACTGATGGCTGCTGATTCTACTATCATTGCCGACTCTGTGTCATACATACGCATTGAAAGCATCGCCAATATCTTCATGGTGCTGACACAGTTTGTCCTTGTCGCACTGGTAACAATGAATAAGCGCAAATATCTATATCTGCTTACCGGTGCGCGGCTGATACTATGTCTTGTTACAGATACATTCCTTGTTTCCGGCTTGCCCATATCGGCAAATTTAGGTGTAAATGGCATTGGATATTCCAATATCATCGTGAATGCATTGCTGCTTGCCGTTTCCCTTCTCTTGCTCGAGAAAGAGGAAATTCGAATTTTCAAAAGAGAAAAATGGAGTTTTTCCTGGGCGAAGGAATTTTTGAAAGTCGGCGGCTTATCGGCGATTGAATCCCTTGTCCGCAATGTTGCCTATATGGTGATGATCGCTCGAATGGTCAATGTGGTCAGCGAGCAAGGTACTTATTGGGTAGCCAACAATTTTATTTGGGGTTGGCTGCTTTTGCCGGTGATTCAGTTGGGTGAACTTATAAAACAGGAGATTGCGACCAACAAAGACAACCTCCGGCAAAACACGCTGGGGTATTTCAGTATCACTGCAGGCATTTGCGTTTTTTGGTTTATCTCCATCCCTCTTTGGAAACCGTTTATGACGCATATTCTCGGTTTTACGGATGTGGAAAAATTATTCTCGCTGGTGAGGCTTCTCATTGTTTTTTATGTTTTGTATGCAGTGCAGAATGTATTCGATGCCACCTTCTACGGTCTTGGAAAAACCAATTATATGCTCTTTGAGTCGGTGGTTACCAATACCGTCTATTACGGCATTGCTTTTGTTTTGTACGTCACCGGTATTTGGGTGCCTACGCTGACCGGGATTGCACTGCTTTTTGGTATCGGAAATGCTTTTGACAGCATCGTTTCCCTTGGTGCCTATGTATTCTTGTTGAGAAAACAAAGGATCAGTATACTAAATATTCCAAAGCAGCAAAACTCAGCCGTTTAACGAATGCAACGCTCGGGCGAACTGCGTTGCATTGTATCAAATTGTGTAGTATATGCTAAATAAAAGAGAGAGGGTTTTCGCCCTCTCTCTTTTGCGCTGCTCTGTTTTGCTTGATTTTTACAGGGTTTGGCGGTATAATGACTATGTATGACTACATTACCCCTGTATTTTGGAGGGAAAGTATGAAAAAAATCGGTGTATTGGGTGCCGGTACCTGGGGCATGGCTTTGGCCAGAATGCTCTGCAAAAACGGTCACCAAGTTACTATATGGTCTGCTCTGGAGCAGGAAGTAGAGGAGTTTTCACGCACTCGAAAGCACCCCAATCTGCCCGGAATGGAAATTCCTGCAGAAATTAGATTTACCAAGGATTTAGCGGAACTTTGCAAGGAAAAAGACCTTCTTTTATTTGCAGTTCCTTCTGTGTTTGTCCGCTCTACGGCACGAAAGGCTGCCCCTTATATTGCTCCCGGTCAGCTGATCGTGGATGTGGCAAAGGGCATTGAAGCAGACACCCTTATGACCATGTCCCAAATTATCGAGGACGAATTAAAGGGTCTTGATGCCAGGATCGTTGCCCTTTCCGGCCCTACCCACGCAGAAGAGGTGGCAAAGGATATGCCTACCACCATTGTTTCCGCCTGCCGGGATATGGATGCTGCCCATCAGGTGCAGGCGATCTTCGCCGGCACTTGTATGCGTGTGTACACCAACCCGGATATTTTGGGCGTGGAGCTTTGCGGCGCACTAAAGAATGTTATGGCCCTTGGCTCCGGCATTGCGCTGGGTCTGGGCTTTGGTGACAATGCCAAGGCTGCCCTCATCACCCGTGGCATGGCAGAGATCGTCCGTTTGGGCAGAGCCATGGGCTGCCAGGAAGCCACTTTCTACGGTCTTGCCGGCATTGGCGATTTGATCGTTACCGCCACCAGTATCCACAGCCGGAATAACCGCTGCGGTATGCTTTTGGGTCAGGGTGTTGCTCCCCAGGAAGCGGTAAAGCAGGTGGGTATGGTGGTAGAAGGCATCCACGCTCTGAATGCAGCTATGATCTTGATGGAAAAATACGGCGTGGAAATGCCCATTGTGACCGCAGTCAATGCGGTGGTAAACAAGGGCGCTGACCCCAGAACAGAAGTTCTGCATTTGATGGAACGGGAAATGCGCCCGGAAACAGAAGCTTAAGGAATGAAAGACTATGAAATATGATGTGATTATTGTGGGTGCAGGACCCGGCGGCATTTTTGCTGCCTATGAACTGTTGGAGCAGCGCCCGGAATTAAAGGTGGCGGTCTTTGAAGCAGGCCATCCCCTTAACCGCCGCCATTGCCCCATTGATGGAGAGAAAGTAAAATCCTGCATCAGCTGCAAATCCTGCTCCATTATGAGCGGTTTTGGCGGCGCAGGCGCTTTTTCCGACGGCAAGTATAACATTACCAACGACTTTGGTGGCACCTTGTATTCCTATATCGGCAAGAAAAAAGCTCTGGAACTGATGCATTATGTGGATGAAATCAACCTGCGCTACGGCGGCGAAGGCACAAAGCTTTACACCACTGCCGGCTCCCGGTTCAAGACCCTTTGTATGCAGAATGACTTGCACCTTTTGGACGCATCCGTTCGCCACTTGGGTACGGATATCAACTATGTGGTGCTGGAAAACCTCTATAACCACCTGAAGGATAAGGCAGAATTCTTCTTCAATACCCCTGTAGACCATATTGAGGTCACCGACGATGGCTATGCTGTGATCTGCGGTGAAAAGACCTATACCTGCGAAAAATGTATCGTTTCTGTAGGCCGTATCGGCAGCAAGTGGATGGAACGGGTCTGCAAGGAGCTGGATATTCCCACCAAGTCTAACCGTGTGGATATCGGTGTGCGTGTGGAGCTGCCTGCCCCTGTGTTTGCCCACCTGACCGATGAGCTTTACGAAAGCAAGATCGTTTACCGCACCCAAAAGTACGGTGATCTGGTGCGCACCTTCTGTATGAACCCCAAGGGCGCAGTGGTCAATGAGAACACCAACGGCATCATCACTGTCAACGGCCACAGTTATGAAGACCCGGCAAAGCAGACGGAAAACACCAACTTTGCCCTGCTGGTTGCCAAGCATTTTTCCGAGCCCTTCAAGGACTCCAACGGTTACGGTGAATCCATTGCCCGCCTTTCCAATATGCTGGGCGGCGGTGTGATCGTCCAGCGGTTTGGCGATCTTATTCGGGGTCGCCGCTCTACCCCCAACCGCATCGAGGAGGCCTTCATCACCCCCACCCTCAATGCAACCCCTGGCGATCTGAGCCTGGTGCTTCCCAAGCGGCTTTTGGATGGCATCATCGAAATGATCTATGCCCTGGATAAGGTTGCCCCCGGCACCGCCAACGATGATACCCTCCTTTACGGCGTGGAAGTGAAGTTCTACAATATGGAAGTGGAAGTCAGCGAAAAGCTGGAGACCCGGTATAAGGGCCTTTACATCATCGGTGACGGCAGCGGCATTACCCATTCTCTGTCCCATGCCTCTGCCAGTGGCGTCCATGTTGCAAGATATATCGCCCAAAATTAAACACTTTAGGACACCTCTTTTGAGGTGTCCTTTCTTTTTTGTGCAATACCCGTTGACAAGTGGAAAACAGGGTGCTATAATGAGCAAACAATGTTCATTTTTCACTTCAATGAACTTTTAGGCTGAACATAACGAACAGAAAATGCAGAAATATTTTCCGGTTTCCCGGCAAAATGTCTTTTTTGCTCGATGCGAACCTTGAATTTGTGAACACAAGGAGGAAAACAATATGGAAAACAAACCCACCCTGCAAAAACAGCTCAATCCTCTGAGCGTTTGGGCCATTGCTTTTGGCTGTATCATCGGCTGGGGCTCTTTCATTAACCCCGGCAAAAAGTTTCTGCCCAATTCCGGTGTAGCAGGCACTGCCATTGCTATGATCCTGGGCGCACTGGTTATGGTGATCATCGCCTTCAGCTATGCCTATATGGTGCCTAAGTACCCCAAGGCCGGCGGTGAATTTACCTTTACCAAGGCCTGCTTCGGCAAGATCCCTGCCTACATCTGCGGCTGGTTCTTAGTTGCGGCCTACCTGACCAATGTGCCTATGAACTCCACCGCCATCGGCCTGATCGTGGACGGTCTGGACGGCACAGCCAACATCTTGAAATTCGGCTTTTCCTATTCCATAGCCGGCTTCCAGGTCTATTTAGGCGAAATATTGCTGGCGTCGGCCATATTGATCCTATTTGGCGTTTTGAATCTGATCGGCGTGAAGAAGGCCGGCTATGTTTCCACTGTGCTGGCAGGTCTTTTGGTCACCTCCGTGCTGACCCTGACCATTGCTGCGCTGATTTCTTCCAAGACCAACATTGAAAATATGGCACCCATCTGGGGCTTTGATAAGTCCGGTGCGGTGGAAGCTATGACCAATGGCACCTATCAGAGCATCGATCAGTTTGCCAAGGGCGGCAGAGCGGGCATTTTGTCCTCTATTTTGGCCACCTTTGCCATCGCACCCTGGGCCTTCGTGGGCTTTGATACCATCCCCCAGGCTGCAGAAGAATTCAAATTCTCCTACAAAAAAGTCAGCTTCATTATGATCGTTGCCATCGCTTTTGGCGCATTTGTGTACACTGCAAATAACACCATTGCGGCTGCTGCCCTCTCCAACTGGCCTGAGCTGATCGTGGAAGCAGAATCCACCCCCTGGCTGCTGCTGGCTGCAGCAGAATATCTGCTTGGCACCCCCGGTAAGATTTTGGTGGGCATTGCGGTTTCCTGCGCTGTCCTTTCCGGTATTATGGGCTTCTATATGGCATCCTCCCGTCTGATGTACTCTATGAGCAAGGATGGCTACCTGCCCAAGTTCTTCGGCAAGCTGGACAGCAAGTACGGCGTGCCCAGAAATGCCATGTTCTTCTGTATGGCCATCTCCCTTTCCGGTCCTGTTCTGGGCAGAGAAGCCCTGGGCTGGTTCGTGGATATGTCCGCCATCGGCGCTTCCATCGGTTTTGGCTTTACCTGCCTTTCTACCCTGGTGACCCTGAAGCGCAGCCAGGAAAAGAAGCCTTTGGTAAAGGTTATGGCTGTGATCGGCGCCATGTTCTCCCTTATGTTTATGGTCCTGCAGCTGATCCCCATCCCCGGTCTGGAGGGCGTTCATTTTGTGGACGAATCTTACATTATGCTGATCGTCTGGATCGTTCTGGGTGTACTGTTCTATTTACTGCGCGGTAAGCAGTTTGATGCTATCGAAGAATAAGGAGAAAGAAAATGCAAAAGAAAGAATTTGCTGTGCTGACCCTCTTGGAGCAGAGCGAAGAAGCACTTACCCAAAGACAGATCACGGCAGAGCTGGGCTTTTCCGTAGGCTCTGTCAATAAGATCGTGAAGAAGCTGACCGATGAAGGCCTGATCGCCAACGGTCGGATCACCCCTGCCGGTGTGGAGGCTTTGGAGCCTTACCGGGTAAAGCGGGCCATTTTTCTGGCTGCCGGCTTCGGCTCCCGGATGGTACCCCTGACCTTCAATACCCCCAAGCCCCTGGTTCGTGTCCACGGCACCCGTATGATCGATACCCTGCTGGATGCGGTAGTAGCTGCCGGCATTCCGGAAGTGATTATCGTCAGAGGCTATCTGGGCGAGCAGTTTGATCAGCTGCTTTATAAGTATCCCATGATCAAATTTATGGAAAACCCCATCTACAACGAGGCAAATAACATTTCCTCCGCCCTGGTTGCCCGCTACTTGATGCAGAATGCCTATGTGCTGGAAGCCGATTTGGTGCTTTCCAATCCCAAGCTGATCCGTAAGTACGAGTATTCCTCCAACTTTATGGGCATTCCTGTGGAAGTGTCCGACGACTGGTGCCTGTTCACCGATAAGAACGGCATTATCACCAAGGAAGCCCTGGGTGGCACAAATTGCCATCAGCTGGTGGGCATTTCCTACTGGGATGCAGAGGCAGGCACCAAGCTTGCCAATGACCTGGAGGAGGTTTTCCGCAGCCCCGGCGGCAAGGAACGCTACTGGGAGCAGGTGCCTATGCACTACAAGAAGGAAAATTATAAGATCTCTATCCGGGAATGTACAGCCAGCGACATCGTAGAGATCGACTCCTACAAAGAGCTGAAGCAGATCGACCCCCTGTACGCAGATAAATAAGCAACAAAACCGCTTCTTTGGTAAAAGAGGCGGTTTTTTCTATAGACAAATGGCGAAACAATCGGTATAATAGAAGCTGCGAAGTGTGGGGATTCCCGGCTTCAGCCTAAAATGGAGTGTGTTTGTTATGAAACTTATTATTAAAAACGATTACGAAGCAATGTGCGCCTGGGCTGCAGAGCATATTGCCGATGCCATCAATAACCACAAGGAAAACCGCCCCTTCGTGCTGGGTCTGCCCACCGGCTCTTCCCCTCTGGGCGTGTACAGACGGCTCATCGAAATGAACAAGGCAGGCAAGGTGTCCTTCAAGAATGTGATCACCTTCAATATGGACGAATATGTGGGTCTGCCCCGTGAGCACGACCAGAGCTATTGGTACTTCATGCACGATAACTTCTTCAACCATATCGACATTCCTGCTGAAAACATCAACATTCTCAACGGTATGGCTGAGGATCTGGAAGGCGAGTGCGCCCGTTACGAAGAGAAGATCGCTGCCTGCGGCGGTATCGACCTGTTCCTGGGCGGCAGCGGTGTGGACGGCCACATTGCTTTCAATGAGCCCTTCACCTCTTTGGTTTCCCGTACCGGCATCCGCGCCCTGACCGAGGATACCCTGATCGTCAACTCCCGCTTCTTCGATAACGATCCCAACAAGGTTCCCAAGACCGCTCTGTCCGTTGGCGTTGGCACCGTTTGCGATTCCAAGCAGGTGCTTCTGCTGATCTCCGGCCACAATAAGGCCCGTGCTCTGCGCCACTGCGTAGAGGGTGGTGTTGACCACGCCTGGACCATCAGCGCTCTGCAGCTGCACCCCGATGGCATCGTTGCCTGCGATGAGGCTGCCTGCGGCGAACTGAAGGTGGATACCTACAAGTACTTCAAGGAAATCTATAAGAACGAGAAGTAATTTATTTCCAGAACTTTCCAAATCCCTGCGGTTTTTGCCGCAGGGATTTTCAAGTTTTCCGCCTATGCCAAAATACCCAAAATCTGCACTGGAAAATTCGGCAAAAAGACGAAGAAATTTCCCGATTTTTTCCGTAATTTATGTAGAAAAATAAAATCACTTATGTTATAATGTATGAGATGTGTAAAGATAGGGGCATTATGAAAAAAATATGATTTATGATATTCAAAAAGCCAACTTCTGGAAGCGCATTGCGGCCTGGCTCTTCGACCTGCTTTTGGTTGCCACCCTGGCTGTAGGCTGCGGCGCTGCCCTTTCTTCTTTCCTGGGCTATGACGATTACAGCCGTGCCCTGGAAAAGGCCTATGACAAATATGAGACCCAATACGGCATCGTTTTTGATGTTTCCCAGCAGGAATACGAAGCCATGACCGAAGCGCAAAAAGAAACCTATGATGCTGCCTATGATGCGCTGATTGCAGACGAGGAAGCCATGAAGGCTTACAACATGATGGTGAACCTGACTTTGGTGATCACCACCTGCGGCATTTTGCTGGCGGTTCTTCTTTGGGAGCTTCTGATCCCCTTGTTCCTTGGAAACGGACAGACCCTTGGCAAGAAGATCTTCGGCCTTTGCCTGATCCGTAACGACGGCGTGAAGATGAATAATCTGCAGCTGTTTGCCCGCACGGTTTTGGGCAAGTATGCTGTAGAGACCATGATCCCTGTATGCTTGCTGCTGATGTTCTTCTGGGGTACGGCAGGTCTTTTGGGAACCGTTGTTCTCTTCGGTCTTGCGGTGGCACAGCTACTGTGCCTGATCCTCAGCCGCAACAATTGTGCCATCCACGATTTCATCGCCGGCACGGTTGTGGTAGATATGGCAAGCCAAACCATTTTCAGCTCCACTGAGGAACTGATCGCTCATCAAAAGAAGGTCGCCGCCGACCGAGCAGCGCGGCAGCCTTATTAAATAAAAATAAACACAGGAAGGTATTTTTATGAAAGTTGTCCTGCAAAACCTGACAAAGATCTTCCCCAGCCGGGATAAAAAAGCCGGCAAGGAAGTGGTCGCTGTCAATGACTTCACCTTTGAGATCCCCGATGGTAAGCTGATCGGCCTGCTTGGCCCTTCCGGTTGTGGTAAGTCCACCACCCTGTACATGATCAGCGGCCTGCAAAAGCCCACCTCCGGCAAGATCTTCTTCGGTGACGATGATGTGACCGAGCTTTCTACGGAAAACCGCGGCATCGGCCTGGTGTTCCAGAACTACGCACTGTACCCTCACATGACCGTAAAGCAGAACATCCTGTTCCCCCTGCAGAACCTGAAGGGTGCTGACAAGATGAGCAAAGCGGATATGGACAAGCGGGCTTTGGAAGCTGCCCAGCTGGTGCAGATCGACGAACTGATGGATCGTAAGCCCAACGAATTGTCCGGCGGTCAGCAGCAGCGTGTGGCTATCGCCCGTGCGCTGGCAAAGATGCCCCGTGTTCTTTTGCTGGACGAGCCCCTTTCCAACCTGGACGCAAGACTTCGTCTGCAGACTCGTGAAGAGATCCGCCGCATCCAGAAGGAAACCGGTATCACCACCGTTTTCGTTACCCACGACCAGGAAGAGGCCATGTCCATCTCCGATATGATCGTGGTTATGAAGCTGGGTGTTGTACAGCAGGTAGGCAAGCCCCAGGATGTGTACGATGATCCTACCAACCTGTTCGTTGCCAAGTTCCTTGGCACACCTCCCATCAACGTGCTGGAAGGCAAGGTTGAAGACGGCAAGGTTTACATCGGCGAAGATATGGTGCTGGAAGTTTCCGGCGTGGAAGATCAGGAAGTGTTCATTGGCATCCGTCCCGAAGGCTTTGAGCTTTGCGACGACGGCAAGCTGAGCTGCACCCTTTCCAATGTGGAAGTTATGGGCCGCGATGTGAGCATCGTCTCCACCAACCCTGCTTCTGTCAACCCCGTCATTCGTTCCATCATTAATGCAGACAACAAGGTAGACCTGGGTGCGCAGGTCGTCCGCTACAATGTGAAGCCCCATAAGTTCTTCCTGTTCAATAAGGAAACCGAAGAGCGGATCCGTTATGAGGTGAAGTAATATGGTAGATAGCAAACAGCAATGGAAAGCATGGCTGTATCTGTCACCGGCAATTGCAATTCTGCTGGTATTTACCGTATGGCCTATCTTTAACACCGTTCGTATGTCTTTGCTGGAAAATTATTCCGGCTTGCGGGCAGCAGGCGGCGCAACCTTTGAGTTTGGCATCGGAAACTTCCAGAAGGTCATCGAATACAAGAAGTTCCTGACCTGTCTGAAGAACACCTGCCTGCTGTGTGTGCTGACCGTTCCCATCTCCACCCTGCTGGCACTGCTGATCGCTGTGGCCCTGAACTCCATCAAGTTCCTGCAAAAGGGTCTGCAGACCATCTTCTTCCTGCCTTACGTCACCAACTCCATCGCCATCGGCATGGTTTTCGCGGCCATGTTCAACATCGTCGGTTCCTTCTACGGCACCGAGAACGAGCTGGTCGTTACCGCGGGTATTATCAACAATATCATTGAATTCTTCGGCGGCGAGCACATCAACTGGATCAACTACGGTTCAACATGGGAAGCCAATATGGTTGTCCTGGTGGTTTACATTGTGTGGAACGCGCTGCCCTTCAAGATCCTGGTCCTGCTGGGCGGTCTGCAGAGTATCAACAAGCAGTACTACGATGCCGCCAAGGTGGACGGCA
>JBGVHZ010000043.1:0-13910 GCA_045122735.1 Faecousia sp. | reverse complement strand
CATCGCTTTTTATTAGAACGATACCGTTCAATTTCCAAAAAGTACAAATTATAATTTTGGAAGTGCGGGCAAAACTATGATTGCGGTGGAAAATCCACCAACAAATGCTTCGAACATAGACCGAGGTCTTGCCCCGGTCTGTGCCGGGGCAAGAAAAAAGGAGAGAAATCATTATGAAGAACAACAACCAGATCAATGTTCCCCAGGCTCGTGAAGCCATGGACCGCTTCAAGATGCAGGCAGCGAGCGAAGTTGGCGTTAACCTGACCAACGGTTACAACGGTCACCTGACTTCCCGTGAAGTCGGCTCCGTGGGCGGCCAGATGGTCAAGAAGATGATCGAGGCCTACGAGCAGGGCATGCAGTAATTGCCCCACTGCCCCCGGCTATCCGGTGGCAGAGTACATAGTTGCTTTTTCCTCTATTATGTGCTAAAATGAAGCCAGTCTTTCAAAAAAGGAGGCATTTGCTTGGCCATTCAGGAATCCGGAGAAATGTACTTAGAAAGTATCTATGTGCTTTCCCAAAAAGGAGAGCCTGTCCACGCCATTGATGTGGGCAAATACATGGGCTACTCCAAGCCCAGTGTCAGCCGGGCTATGGGCCTGCTGAGAAAAGACGGCTATATTGAAGTGGACGCAGAAAGCCATATCACCCTGACCGAAAGGGGCTTGGCTGTTGCCAGAAAGATCTATGAGCGCCACACCTTGCTTACAGGTCTGCTGATGCAGCTGGGCGTAGACAAGGAAACTGCCGCCGAAGATGCCTGCAAAATAGAGCACGCCATCAGCGACACCTCTTTTCAGGCGATCAAGGCCCATATGAAAAAATACAGATAATGACAAAGGCACACCGCAGGGTGTGCCTTTTTTCATCTATTACGGGGTGGTTTTTTCAGATTATCGGTGGCAGGATTGTTAAGCACCCTCCCCTTTTCGTCAAACCGGGAGCCGTGGCAGGCGCAATCCCAGGAATGTTCTTCTTTGTTCCAATGCAGGGCGCAGCCCATATGGGGGCATCTCGGTCCTTTAAAGCGAAGCAGATTAGCGGTTGCTTCCAAGCCGTTTGTTGCAAGTTGAGAATACAGCATACTTCTTTGGGGAGAAAACAGGCCGCCGTAGGGGTCTTTTCTATCCTGCACCAGCTCTGTGAGCACCCGAGCCGCCACCATGGAGCTGCTCATCCCCCATTTCCCAAAGCCCGTTGCCACATATAGATTGGGGGTGGCTTTGCTGTATTTTCCAATATAGGGCATACCGTCTAAGGTCATGCAATCCTGGGTGGCCCACCGGGCAACGATTGGCGCATCCCGGTAGTACTTCCTTGCCACCTGTTCCGGCAGTTTCCAGCCCAGCCCCTCTTTTCCGGTGCGGTGTCCCCCACCGCCCAGCAGAAGATAGGGGCCTGCTCCCCGGACGGATAGGCCGTTATCCTCACAGTCCAAATACATCCCCTCTATGGGATTTTCCGTTTTCAATGCCAGCACATAAGACCTTTGCTGATACAGCTTCAAAAAGTACGCCCCGTGCTTGTTCCACAAAGGAAAATGGGTGGAAACGATGATTTTTTCTGCGCTGATGCTGCCCTTGGGTGTTTCCACCCGGTTTCCCAAAAACGCCAGTGCCTTTGTGTCCTCATAAACATTCAAATCCTTTGCCAGGAAGGCAGCTAACTTCATAGGATGGAACTGGGCCTGCTGCAAAAACTCCACCGCCCCCGTTACCGGAAAATGCAGAGGAAGCTCCTGCTGCCAGCGAGCGGGGATCTTCAGCCGTTCATAGGCATCCATTTCTTCCTCTAATTTCTGCAAGTCGCCGGTGGAATAAAGAAAACTGCTTTGGATTTCAAAATCGAACTTTCCCTCTTTTGCCAGAGAGCGAAAGGCTCCCAAGGCATCCTCATTGGCCTTATAGTAAAGCCGTGCTTTCTCCGGGCCGAACCTGTCCAGTAATTTCTTATAAATCAGGCCGTGCTGGGAAGTCAGCTTTGCAGTCGTTCTGCCGCTGACACCGCTCATCAGCCGGTTTTCTTCTATGAGGGCACAGTCTACACCCGCCTTTTGCAAATAATAGGCGCAAAGCAGGCCAGCAAGTCCCCCTCCGATAACCAGCACATCTGTCCGCAGATTCCCGTCCAAAGCCCCAAATTGAGGCATTTTTGCATCCTTTTCCCAAATCGTGTTCATACCATCACTCCTACGAGTAGTATGCACACACAACATTTTCCCATTCTGTCATAGCAAAAAAGGCAGCCGCATTTCGGCTGCCTTTTAATTTTAGGAAAGCATAATTTTGATAATTTCTGTGTCGGTTTTGCGCATACCTTCGCTGGCCACCTGGCTCACATTGCGAATGGTATTCTCCACGCCCTTGCTGACGATACCGTCACCGTCATAGAACTGGCTGCCCTGACGGAACATCTGCATGCCCAGAATGCCTGCTTCCACTGCAGAAGCGATCTTTGCTGCGCAGCTGGCTTTTGCGCCGTCACAGATCACACCGGAGTTGATAGCAATGGCATTTACGATGGTGTGTGCCACTTCCCGGAACTTACCGCCGTACAAGTAGGTAATACCGGCAGCAGCGCCGCAGCCTGCGCTGATAGCACCGCAATAGGCACTCAGGGGGCCAATACCGGACTTCAGGTGCAAAGTAACTAAGTTGGAAACAGCCAAAGCACGGTAAAGCTGCTCATCTGTTGCGCCCAGCTCCCGGGCGTAGATCACCACGGGAATGGAAGTGGTAATGCCCTGGTTGCCGGAACCGGAATTGATGACCACCGGCTTATCGCAGCCGCCCATACGGGCATCAGAAGCTGCAGCCGCATAGGCTTTTGCCCGGGTGATCACATCGTTTTCCCGGCTTTTCAGCAGAACCTGACCGATCCGGGCGCCATAGTTATTTTTAAGACCCTCTTCCGCAATATCCATATTATAGGCGATCTGCCGGTCAAAGACGGCCTTTACATCAACCACATCCAAGGTATCTGCAAATTCCACGATCTGCTCCACCGTCAGCAATTTCTTATCCTCAGCGGTTTCCGGAGCGTAGTTCCCCAGCTCCCGGCTGTAGAGGGTTTCTCCGTCCCGACGAATGGAAACGATATTGGCGTGGGCCTCTGCGATCCTGCAGGATGCCTGATGTCCGCCACCGGAGAGGGTAATGCAAATGTCAAAAAGCGCTCCGGAGTCAGACTCCCGAACGGTGAAATCTGCCTGTTTCAAGTATTCTGCAATCTGCATCTGCTGCGCCTTGGTGACCTGGCTGATCACCAAAAGCTTGCTTTCCGGGTCACCGGCGATAATGCCGGCAGCAGTTGCCGCCTTCAGGCCGTGGAGGCCACCAGTGTTGGGGACGGTCACGCCCTTTACATTCTTAATAATGTTGGCGCTGACGGAAATATCCACAGTTTCCGGTAAAACACCTAATTCCCGGGTCGCCACTGCTGCCGCATAGGCCACCGCAATCGGCTCGGTGCAACCCATAGCAGGCACCAGTTCCCGTTCCAACAGATGTACATAGGTATCATAAATACGCTGTTCCATACGCTCACCTCTTAGGTATGATTATAGTAGACTTTGTCATATTTTGCAACATTTGCTTTTTTGCTTTCCTGTGCTATAATGAAATAAATCAGGAAGGAGCGCATTTATGGAACTTCGCTATGGTATTTTAAGTACATCCTCTATAGCGCCCCGGTTTATTGCCGCTGTCCGTGCCTGCGGCAAGGGAGAAATCGTGGCAGTTTCCTCCCGGAGTCTTTCCAAGGCCCAGGAAAAAGCCGCCCAGTGGGAAATCCCCACTGCCTACGGCTCTCACGAGCAGTTGCTGCAGGATGAAAAGGTGAATATCGTCTACATCTCCAATGTAAATGCCCAGCATTACCCTTGGGCAAAGGCGGCTCTGCTGGCAGGCAAGCATGTGATCTGCGAAAAGCCCTGCACCACTACATCAGCACAAACAGCCGAGCTTTACGATTTGGCAAAAGAAAAAGGACTTTTCTTTATGGAAGCCCAAAAGATGCTGTTTTTACCTGCGGTTTTGGAAACCAAAAAGCGATTGGCAGATTTAGGTAAGGTAACAATGATGGAGCTAAGCCACAGCTTCCCCAGCTCTTATAACGGCTGGATGTTCGATAAGGAAGCCGGCGGCGGGCCGCTCCTCAGCAGCGGCATTTATGCGGTACAGCTGATACATTGGCTCTTTGGTGCCATCACCCAAATCTGCGGCACAGCCAGTATGGAAAAGGGCGTGGAATGGCAATACATTCTCACAGGCAAAACGGAAACAGGTGTGCTATTCTCCGCCAAAAACAGCACCCGTGCAGTTCTGGACAACACCTGCCGCATCTTTGGAGAAAGGGGCTATCTGGAACTTCCTAACTACTGGAAAGCCCAAAAGGTCATCTTCCATATAGACGGCAAAGAGGAAACTCTGGAATTCCCTTGCCAATACGAACTTTCTTACGAAGCAGAGCATATCGCTGATTGCTTAAATAAGGGTCTAACAAACAGCCCCGTCATTACAAAAGAACTGTCCCTTTCCGGCATTGAAGCCATTGAAAAAGTAAAAGCAAATTGGAATTAAAAAACGCCACCCAGCTGGGTGGCGTTCTTCATTTTCAAACATGATACAAATAATCATTATATGTATAATAGTCCCAGCTTTGATGGCAATACTCACCACAACTGTCTGTTACTTTTCTTTTTCGCAAATCCATTGTGTTTTCGTCCTCTTTGTCAAACAGATCGATCATGTCGTCTTTTGAGCCGATGATCAAATCCTTTGTGCAAAAAAGTTCTCCCGGCCAGTTTCCGTATGGACACATATTTCCATGGCGGCAGGTCATGCAGCATTTAATTGCCACACCGTCAGGCAGTCGTTTCTCCAAATTTGCAAAGGCATCCACCCATAAATAGTCTGTTCCCTGCACCCAAATCTCTTTGCCTTTATAGGTAACCCCCACAGAAACCGTAAGATATGGTACAGATTCATCCTCGGTGTCCGGGTCTTTTTCACGGCAGGTAATCGTTGCGCTCGTTTCTAATTCCCCTTCCGGTGTGCTAAGGGTAATTGGGTAGGTATATCTTTTAAAGAATTCATACCACGCTTTTTTGTAAAACACATCCCAGGAGACAGTAGCCCTGTCGAAAGTAAAGGTAGCCGTGAAGGAAGCACCGGCACAAGTAACTATTTCAGCATAGTATTTATTCTCCTTTTGGGCAACTTCAAAGGAGTAAACTGTAAAGCCCTCTGGGATATCATTTAAAAACCGTGTCTTTGCTTCTTCCATGAGCAGGGTTTCAGGGGTAGCTGTGTACCAATTTCCGTCAGCATCCTGTTTGCACAATGGTGCCGGTTCATATGTAAGAACTTCAATGTTATGAAAAATAATTTCCGCAGGGCCAAGCTGCATATCATAATCGTTTGGATTTTCCTTTGCATCCTTATGAATATTAAGATGCTCTGCAGAAAAGGAAAGGCTGTTGTTCTCAAAACCGACAAAAGAAAAAACAGAATCGTGAAATTCAAATAAAGCAAGTTGATTTTCCACACAGTATTTCATATAACCACTCCTTTCGATCCCATCAAAATATGCTTACATTTTTAATATAGCACAAGCCAACCGGATTTGTAAAGAAGTCGCCCTTGTAATTTCGGGATAGCCATTCTTGCTGTTTTATGCTATGATACAAATATAGATTATGCATACACAGGGAGGATGCTTTATGAACACCTATTTTCCTGAAGTAAAGAAGAATTTTGGTTTTGGCATGATGCGGCTGCCTATGGTGGGCGAAGAGGTGGATATCCCTCTGACCACCAAGATGGTGGATGCCTTTTTAGCCGCCGGCTTTAACTATTTTGACACCGCCCACCCCTACATTCAGGGCAAAAGCGAGCTGGCTATCCGGGAGTGCCTTGTAAATCGTTATCCCCGGGAAAGCTATGTGCTGGCAAACAAGCTTTCCGGTGGCTGCTTTGACACAGAAGAGGAGATCCTCCCCTTCTTCCAAAATCAGCTGGAAGCCTGCGGCGTAGACTATTTTGATTTTTACCTGCTTCACGCTGTCAGCGCAAAGCGGGATGAGCTCTACACGAGGACTCGTTCTTACGAGATCGCCAAGGAGCTGAAGGCACAGGGGAAAATCCGTCATTTGGGCTTTTCCTTCCACGACAGTGCAGCATTCCTGGACGAATTCCTGACCCGGCACCCGGAAATGGAATTTGTGCAGATCCAGTTTAACTATGCAGACTACGAAGACCCCCGGGTGGAAAGCCGCAAGTGCTATGAGGTCTGCCGCAAGCACGGTAAGCCTGTGCTGATCATGGAGCCTGTAAAGGGCGGCAGCTTGGTGAACCTGCCCCGGGAAGCATTGGAACTGATGAGCGCCAGCCCCGCAAGCTATGCCATCCGCTATGCCGCCGGCTTCGAGGGCGTTGCCATGGTGCTTTCCGGTATGAGCGATATGGCACAGATAGAAGATAACCTTTCCTTTATGACCGAGTTTGTTCCTCTCAGCGAAGAAGAACATAAAATCATCAATCAGGTGCGCACCCTCTATCAGGCACAGCACCGTATCCCCTGCACCGCCTGCCGCTACTGCGTGGACGGCTGCCCTGCCGGCATTCCCATTCCCGAGATCTTTGCTCTGCTGAACCAAAAGCACAAAGAAGAGGGTCAGCCGGAAGCAGATTATGCCGCCCTGCCTGTGAAGGCCGATGCCTGCATCGAATGCGGCCAATGTGAAAAAGAATGCCCTCAGCACCTGCATATCCGCAAGCTGCTGAAAGAAGTGACCAAAGCCTTTGACTAAGCATAAAAGCCTGAGACGAAGTGTTCGTCCCAGGCTTCCTTATTTGTTTATTGGACAGTGACTACGATGGGTTCCGCCGCTTTCCAGCCATGGGTATAGGTCAGGCGAATCCGGATATTGTCATAGGGATAGTCTTTAAGCTCCAGCCATTCGTGCCAGCAATTGCCCTTATGCTCCCGGCAGTTTCTGGCACCCACAGAAGCTTCACACAGCTCCCCTTCGGCATCCTCATACACCATGCTCAGCATCATGCGCTGGCTATCATCCCAATCCCAGCAGACGTGGAGCATAACGGGACTCATGGCGTTTTCTGCACCTATAGGCATCAGTGAAACACCCTCAGGCAGATTGTCGGCTTGCCCGGTTTTCAGGTCGATCTTAACCTTTTCCATGTCCTTACTGAGCCACCGGGCACCGGTAATGATAAGCCTTATTTCCTTCGCTTCATAGAAATAGGTGCTGTCTGCCCTGAAAGACATATATCCTTCTTTCTTGCCGGTTGAAAGAATACCGCCTGCGCCGGTTTCAAACCGCCCCTTCTCCGTTTCGATGAAGAAATCCAAACCTTCCAGCCAGGCCGTGTTATCTGCTGCGCCCACGGTATTCACCCGCAGATGGGTAGGATATACCGCAATATCCGTAACGGTGATCCGCTGACCGTCCAGCACCACCGTTTCGTTGAC
Source organism: Faecousia sp. (assembly GCA_045122735.1). Classification (GTDB taxonomy): domain Bacteria; phylum Bacillota; class Clostridia; order Oscillospirales; family Oscillospiraceae; genus Faecousia. The sequence continues at coordinate 6,410 of JBGVHZ010000043.1, read as the reverse complement.
GGGGTATACGATAGCCTTGGCCATATTTTCCGCATTGAATTCCAACTGGAAAACGAACTCTGCCAAGGGCTGCGCATTTTCCTGGTAATCATCTTGGAGCTGATATGCCAGTATTTCCAGCTGTACGCTATCGGGTACCCTGTTGTCATAATAGTCTATAGTGATAAGACGGAGTTCTGCATTGGGCACATCATTGATGGGTGTCCTTACTAAACAAGCCTCTTGAACACCATCCTTATTCAGCACTCCGGCCTGCACATACATAGCTTTATATTCTTCCGCTTCCAATCGGTAGAAGATATTGACTTGCTTTTCGTCCACGATGAAATACTCGATCTTGGCAGTAATGCCATCCTTTTCCTGGACCATATCCGAAGGCTGCACATAATCGTTCTCCACAGCATCAGAAAGAGAGCGGGAGAAAGTTGCCACCTCAACCAGCTGCTTCAAAATGGGTACATTGGCGCAAGCTTTGGCTACCGGTGCGGAAACATTGACCAGCAGCACAAAGAGAGCAAGGCAGGCTGCAACACCCGCCAGAGGGCGATACAAAAACACAGATCTGCTTCGTCTGTCTTTTGCTTTCCGCACAGATGCAGATAAATCAGGAGCATTCTTTTCCAAATCGGTTAGCAGTTCAAAAAATTCTTCGTTACGGTTCATACGGACACCTCCTCGTCTAATTCCAACCGTAATAGCTGCAACGCTTTGCGTTGTCTGGATGCCGCTGTTCCCTGAGGGATCTTCAACATTTGGGCCGTTTCCGCCAAAGTGAAGCCGGAAAAGTACCGCAGGATAATTACATCCTTCAGTTCCTTCGGCAGCCGCCCAATGGCCTCCTTCAGCGGCAAATGGTCGTAAGCTTCCGCTACTGCTTCCGGAAGTTCATCAATAGGGCACATTCGCTTCTGCCGGCGCAGTTCATTGTGACATTCGTTAATGAGGATACGAGTGATCCATGTGTCAAAATACTGTTCCTGCCGAAGTTTGTTTTTGGAACACCAGGCTTTGTAGATCGCTTCGTCCAGCACATCCATGGCATCCGTGTGGCTACCCATATAGAGCATAGCGGTTTTGTAGAGCTTTTCCTTTGCAGCTTCCACACGCTGAGTGAATAACTCATTTGTCACGGCCTATCGCCTCCTTTCACCTATTAGACGAATTATGGCTTCTTTTTTATTACGATGAAGTGAAAAATAATATAGATTTTACTGCGCGACAAGAATAAATGCAAGAGCGGTTGCACAGGGCGGATGCCTATAATCAGCAAAAAAGGAATGCCCCCAGCACCTGCATATCCGCAAGCTGCTGAAAGAAGTGACCAAAGCCTTCGGCTAAAGCAAAAACACCACCCGACGGGTGGTGTTTTTTCTAAACTAGTCCCTGCTTTTTCGCAAAATCCAGTATTTCTTCTTCCGTAAAACGAAGTCCCAATTCCAGGGCAAATTTCCGCCAAACCTCTTCATCGGTAAAAGCATCCGGATGGGTGTTCGCATAGGGGTAAACCTTCAGTAGAAGTAATTTCGTATACTGTATGCCGGTGACAGCGTGGTACAGATCACTGAGAGCCCAGTATTTTGCAAAATCCACCAAACCGCTGGCAAACTGGTTGTGGATCATCGCTTCAAAATCATAGGTGACCTTCCGGAACTGGCAGGCAACCTCTCCATCCTTCACATCCAGAAGGACATATTGCGGAAGGGGATCCTCCCCCACCGCCATTCCCACAGACCCGGGATTGATAATGGTTTTGTCCCCTTGGGTCAGCAAATAAGGCTTATGGGTGTGGCCTGTCAGCAGATAGGATGCGGTCATAGAGGCAAAGACCTCTGCGATCTGGGGCTCTCCCTGTTCAAAAAAGAAGCGATCAGAATCCTTGGAAGCGTGGGCGATCTCAAAAACCGTGCCGTTAATTTCAATAACATCATAAAAAGGAATGCTCTCAAAAAAGGCGTGATCCTTTTCTCTTAATTGGTTGTAGGTAAACAGATAGGAGCCGTCGTGCAAATTATCACGAAGGCAGGAAAGGCCCTGCTTATGATCCATCATATACCGCTCCCGGTTACCCCGAATGCACACCGTGGGGTATTCTTTCCGGATTTTATACACCAGATCCAAGCTTTTTGCCGGCTCTGCCAGACCGGAAACATAGTCCCCAAGAAAAACGAAGCAATCTGCCCCTTCCCTGCAGGCATCATCGTAGCAGGCCTGCAAGGCATAATAGTTGGAGTGAATATCGGAAAATACGGCAATTTTATTTCCACAAAGCCGTACAGAAGGTTCTGCCATAAGTATCACCTCTTTTGCATTATAACAAAAAAGTGGTCTGTCAGCAAGGAAAAGAAATCTTATACTTTGCACGGGTAGCCTTCTTCGTCCAACAAAAAGAACACCACCCAAATGGGTGGTGTTCTTTTCTGAAATTATAGTGCATGGCAGATGCTCCCCGGTATCTGCCATGTAAACGGGTTTGTTCCTGCCCAACAGATAAAAACAGTCAGCCGAAAGGCTGACTGTTTTTCGTATTTACAGCCCGTTTTCCACGGGTTCTGTCCGGATCAGACCATTGTCAAAGCAAAGTTTGCAGATACGTGCTGTCCGCAGGTCGCCCTTTTGTTCCGGATCTGATGTCAGATCTCTTGCGTGGTATACCGCATAGTAAACGCCATCCTTACAGATAACACTGTGGTGTCCGACACCTTCCTCCACAGCATTGCGGGTCATGAGAGGATCAAACTGACCATTGTTTGTATGCTTCGTAAAGCATACCTTCGTCAAATCCTTCTGACCCGCCGGCGCGGAAGCATAGCCGATGTGATAAGTCTCATTTTCATAACAGGCACCGCTATACATCACATACTGCCAATCTCCCACCTGAAGCCAGAAGGGTCCTTCAATAGTGTGCCAGTGCTGGCCGGGCTGATAACGGTCTCTCTGGAAAATCTCCTGATCGAAACTGGGTTGCACCACCTCTACAGGGCCGCCTGCAGGCGTCATAGGATCCAGCATCCGCTCCACAAATATGCGTGTTCCCACGCGATCGCAATCCACCCGATCTGCTGCATACCACAAATACAGTCCTGCAGCAGTTCTTACAACATGGGCATCAATGGAAAAGCGATCAAAGAGACACTTCATTTCCTCAAAGGGGCCGAAAGGATTGCGGGATCTTGCCACATGCAACCACTGATTGGCCACTTCTGCCCCTACAGGCATACAGGAAAAATACAGGTAATACCAGCCATTTTCCTCATACATACAGGGTGCCCAGTATTCGTGGCAATTATCTTTTTTACATACAAGTCCTTTGTATACCCATTCTCCGAAGGGATCTACACTCTGATAAGCGGCAATTCCGTTCTTGTTAGTCACGTACATAGCCCATCCCCCGGGAATGGGACAGACGAAGGGATCCGGCTGTGCGGTCACGCCGCCAGATGCAAATTTCATTTTCATAGCTGTTTCACACCTCAACTGAAAAGGGCTGCCGTGAATACTGTGATTCGCGGCAGCCCGGTTTCCGTGAATATTTGGAAAACTCAGTTCAACGCCAGTATATCCTGATTTGAAAGGATACACAAGGTCAGGATTCCATTATTCTCATTCAGCAACAGGATCGGGATCGGGATCATCTGTCGTTGCGATCTCAGGCTCTGCAAGTTTTCCGTAAAGCTCCATCTCCCAGACGCTTGCCCATGCTCCGCCGGTTGTGGATTCCACCGTCAGCCGGACATATCTGGCCTTCGCCTGTTGATTGATCGTCACATCGCTGAGCTTCTGCGCATCAGGATCACTGTATACGCTCCACTCGTTTCCATCCAGAGAAACCTCTACCTTGTAGTTCCAGTCAGACTCCTGTTCAAAGATTATCTTAACTGCATCCAGATCGTAAACGGCCTTCAGGTCAATCATCAGCCACTGAGGCACAGCCGCATCGGTTGCGCACCAGCGGGTACCGGCATTGCCGTCAAAGGCATCCCATGCAGGAGAACCGGTGGAACTTGCCGTCGCCTCCATGCCGGACAGATTGATCTTCTGGACACCCTCATTTACCTGAGGACCATGGATGCCCATGGAGCTGAACTGATGCTTCAGATAAGAGCCATCGCTCACCAGCTGACCCGCCTTGATGTCAGCCTCGGTGATCTTAGCCATGTACATACGGCCGGTGTTGAAGCGGTCATAGTCATAGACCACATAGAATGTGCCATTGTCCTCAATCACATCGGGATAGCTGACACCGGAACGTGCATCCAGCAACAGCGTATGGGGCCAGGTCTTGCCGCCGTCCTCAGACAGGAAGGCAGTCAGATTATTTCTTCCGCTAAAGTCCTTATGGTTGATCATTAACAGCTTTCCACTGCTGGTCCATCCTACATAGATTGCGGAGTTGGGGTGCGCAATATTGGATACGGTTGCATTGGTCCAGGTCTTGCCGCCGTCATAGGAGAAGCTTTCCTTCATATTGCCCTCCAACTGGCGCAGCAGCATCCATAGACTTCCATCCTGACGTTCTACAAGAATAGCATTATTGTAGGTACTGCCTGTAACTTCTGCCTTACCCTTGAAGGTCCAGGTCTGACCTCTGTCGGTAGAGGAGTAAACCTTGGAGTAATTTCTATCAATCCAGTCAAAGGCAGTTGTCAGCCATTCCTCGTTCGTCAGTCCTCTGTTCAGAACGGTGATCTTACCGTTGCCGCGACCTTCAAACAGACGGGTAGGTGTTGTCCACTGCCATTCATCCATGGATGCCCAGGGATTCTTGCAAACCGCAGCCCAGGTACCCATTCTGCCGTCAAAGCCGACAGCATTGCCAACAACCGTATGCTGTGTCCAGGAAACCCACAGAGTGCCGTCATCCAGTGTCCAGAGCTGAGGCTTGGTGACAGATGCGGTAACATCAGGATGGACAATCGCAACGGCAGGATCGACCCAGGTCTGGCCGTTGTCATCGCTGTAGAGCAGCACTGCCATGTTGCCCTTACCCAGTTCATCCTCGCCACCGGTGAACCATGCGGCCCACATACGGGTACCGCCGTTGGGTCCCTTTGTCGTAGTGATAACGGGACAGCCCTGCCAGTTTCGGTCAGAAGGATCGTAAGTATACAGATCATCGGACGGACCGTAAACCTTGGGGTTGTTGACGATATATGCAGGAATGGTCACGGAAGGCATTACATAGTACTCTTCCTCGCTAAGCGTATCGAAGTAGACCAGATTGTACTGACCGAAGTGGACAGTTTCACCGACTTCCACTTCCTTCTGATACAGCTTCTGTGCGTAGCCCAAACTCTTTCCGGGTAGACCCTTGTTGTTTCTGAAAAGTCGGTAGGGCACGGGTGTATAGCCGGCCGCAATCAAATCTGCTTCCAGCTGCTTATAGGACTCATTGCTGTTTCTGACCGGAATCTGCACATAGACGGTGCCGGCCGTGGTAACGGTACCGGTAGCGCCCTCTTCAAAACCGGAATGCAGGTAGCTCTTACCGTGCAGCGCTTCCAGTCTGTCACCGGAGGCGTAGTAGGTTCTGTTGTCGAACAGTCTGACATTCTGATCATACTTTGCTGCCACGGTGGTGTTATAGTCAGGTGTCAGCTTCGCCAGATTATCTGCCAGCACCAGATCACCGGAGAAGACAGGAACTGCCCAGGAGGGCCAGGAAACCGTCTCGTTTTCGGCAATGCTCTTTCTGTAGACCACGAATTCATAGTCACCGAAGCTGCCCCCAGTAAATGCGGTAAAGGCAGGCACATTGACCTTGGTGTAACCGTTGCTTTCCAGATAGGAGACACGCTTACCGCTGTTGCCCGTATTGGTCAGCATATAAACATATCCGCCGCGGACAGCAGTTGCGGAACCCTTGCCGTAGTTGCCCAGGATATAGTTCTTACCTGCCAGCCAATAGGGCATCTCTGCAAAGGTATAGTTCTTATCCGCAAATGCCTTTGCGCCAAGTTCCATATTGCCCACGGAAGCGCCTTCAGCAGGCTTCAAAACTGCCATGGAACTGTCTGCCGCCTTGCTGGAATCCGAATCCAGATTCAGTCTGGACTCGGAGGCAATGACCACGCTCCACTGCCCCAGCTTCAGGGTCTCCCCTGCTTCCACATACTTCTCATAGACCCAGATATAGGAAGAGGATCCGGTGAAATCACAGAACTTCCAGCCGGCCATATCCAGCTTGGTATAGTTCATGCCATCCAGCGTTTCCGCCTGAGAATTGGAGGTCTTATAGGTGTTGGTCAAAACGTAGACATAACCGGATTTCTGTACGGTCACGTCCACCGTCTGGTTTTCCGCACCGTAGGAAGCCTTGACAAATTCCTTGCCGACAAAGGCCTCAGGCATACTGATAAAGACATAGTCCTTGTCAGTCCAGATCTTCTTACCCAGTTCTACAAAGTCAATCT
>JBGVHZ010000042.1:0-25417 GCA_045122735.1 Faecousia sp. | reverse complement strand
ATACCAATGTTAACTTGCGTTGCTTGCAGCAACTGTGCCTCTGTGGCAAAATAAAAGCATACCAAAACAAGGAGGTACAATTATGCTTAACGAAAATATTAAAGCCTTGCGTAAAACAAAAGGACTCACACAAGATGAATTAGCAATCAGATTAAATGTGGTTCGGCAAACGGTATCTAAATGGGAAAAAGGTCTTTCTGTACCAGACGCAGAAATGCTTCAGAGAATAGCTGAAGTGTTTGAGGTCAATGTTAGCCAATTGTTAGGCGCACCTATTAATCAAAACGAAAACATAGATGTCATCGCAGAGCAGCTATCCAGAATTAATGAGCAGTTGGTTGTGAAAAATAACCGCAGCCGCAAAATATGGAAAACCATTGGCATCATTCTTGCCATTATCATCGCAGGACAGCTGCTCTTGGTTGCTCTGGGCATTACAGCATATAAGAGTTACGAAGTAGGCACGGATACCTACGAAGAGTATGTAGAAGAATTTGTTGACGACTAAACAGTTAGATAAATTCCAATTTGGCGGAGGCAAACAGATGCAAGATACAATTTTTGTAAATCAAAAGCCGTATACGGTTGTGCGGTTGTTGGGACACGGGAAAGGCGGATATTCCTATCTGGTAGAAGAGAATGGATGCCAATATGTGTTGAAACAGATTCACCACGAACCATGCGAATATTATTCCTTTGGAAACAAAATTGAAGCGGAAATCAATGATTATAACAGGCTGTTGCAAACTGGAATCCGATTGCCTCGAATGTTGGATGTCGATATTGAGAACGAAAGAATCGTAAAAGAGTATATCGATGGACCAACGATATACGAATTAGTGAAAGATGACGCTATGGATGATTCGTACATCGTACAAGTGCGGGAAATGGCACAGATGGTTTATTCCGCTGGATTAAATATAGATTACTTTCCGACCAATTTCGTGGTTGCGAATGGGGCCATTTTTTATATCGATTATGAATGTAATCTATACATGGATGAATGGAATTTTGAAAACTGGGGCATTAAATATTGGTCCAAAACAAAAGAATTCCTCGAATATATGCAAAAGCATTAAACCAACATATTCCAATAGGTAGAACAGTTAGAAATACTTGAATTTGACGAGGATTTATTATGAGATTGGTTAGAGCAAATGTAAGTGATTGTGAAAAAATATGGAGTATGCAAATAGAGGCGTTTCAATATCACTTTTGCATAGCAAAAATATCACTCCGCAAAGCGGAATATCACTAATATTGGAAAGCAAGTAATTGCTGACTTTATAAAGCAAACTATCCCCACCGAGAAATTGGTGGGGATTTTTGTGTATCTATTGCATTTGCTTTACGATATGCTATAATTATTTTAAGGAGGGGATAAATATGAAAAAAGCAATCATAATTTCTGGCAGCATAATCCTTGCAGTTCTTGTTATTTTTTTCTCACTATATTTCATTTCAACCACACCCAAAGATACGGGGGATTTTTCTGTTGATGAATTTGCAGAGCATATCCAAAACGAACATTTTCAAACAGATAAAAATTATGGTGAAATTACCGACTTTAAATCTGCTGCAAAAGTAGGTAAGACGGCAATAGCTGAACGCTTTGAAAATTCCGAAGGCGGCCTTTTTGAATGGATGGGCTGTAGTGTCCAATACGACGAAGCCAACGATGTATACTATGTGCGTACATATCACATTGCTCCCTTTTTGAAGGGCGGAGCATATGATGTAATTATTAAATCCAACGGAACAGTCCTCGCAATTTGGGGTGAAAAATAACGACCAAATTTCCCTCTTTTGCCGATAGCACCACAGGCTGCCATCAAGGAATCTAAGTAATTAGGTTTATAAAGCAGATTTTAAGACCTCGCCAATATCTTGGCGAGGTCTTTTTCTATAATCTATTGAAATTATTTTGATTATCGTTATAATAAAAATAGGAGGTGTTATTATGAATGCAATGGGAACACAAATAATTATTAAAGCAAGAGTAACTTATGTTTTTAATGGATATGGAGATTTGACGTTAACGGATGCTGCTTTGATATGGAATAAATCAGCCACATCATATTTGGCTTTTGGTGCAATGAATGCTGCAACCGCAGACCATATTATGATTCCTCTTGAAAATATTTCTCTTGTTGATAAATACACATATTTTCCTGGCGGCGGCTTGAAAGTTATAAACAACGAAGGAAAAGAATTCAAGTTTTCCTTCAAGCACAAGAAGGATTTCAATACAATCTGGGATTATTTACAACAGCACAAGAACAAGTGAAATATAAATTTTCCTCTTTTGCTGATAGCACCACAGGCTGCAATTAAAGAAAGCAAATAATTGCTGACTTTATAAAACAAAACTATCCGCCCGAGAAATCGGGCGGATTTTTTATGCAAAGTCCTTTTTATTGGACAGATGGTGTGTTATAATACTATCAAGAGGTGAGAAAGATGAACGAATATGTATATAAACCCAAGGAGAAAAGTCGGGTTCAAAAAATCAATGAAAGCATACTGCAAAATATCGATACCGTATATAGACTGCGGAAGATACAACACCGTCTCGTTGATAACAAACCCTGCTATGCATATGTCATTTCGCTTGCCAAAAATCATACTCATTCATTGAAGGAGCAAACCCTATCTTTTTACGAATACCTTAAAAGCATTCTTTCCTCTGATGAGACGCTAATCACCGAGAACAAATGCTTCAAAATTGCCTCCGCTAATTTTGATGTTACTTACTGTATCGAAGCGTGGCGAAAGCACGCGGATACAACGGCGTACATCGAAAATGGCGAGGTTGTTATCGAACTTATACACCGTATGAGTTGTGAGCAGGCAGCGTATATCTTTAAGAAACATAGAATTGAACCATTCGAGTTGCTCAACACTTTGGAAACTCTGCAAAAGTACAAGAATCCAGCAGAGAGGTATGTTGCTCTTGCAAAAATGCCGATTTTACTTAAAGGAATACATACAAGAGGTGAAAAATATGTGTAAAGACCAACAATCCCCTACTACAAAGATGCGACCTATAACCAAAGAAGATGCACTTGCACATATAGAATGGCTTAAAAACGGCGGTAGAGATGTCTTAGCAGATCACATATTTATAGACTATTTCAAGGCAAAAACGCCCAAGGAAGACAATAGGAAATAATTTCCCACTTTTGCTGATCGCAGCACAGGCTACTAGGGCCAATTTACATCCCCGTGGAGCAATCCACGGGGTGCTTTTTATTGACATTGCAGTATGCTTTTGTTACTATGATAAAAAGTATCTGCCTTCAGGAGTTTTTATGGAAATTCGTATTTTGGAAAAAGCGGAGCAGCAAGTGATATATCCCGATGCTTACAAGCTGTTAGCCGCTGCGGACAAGGAGTTTGTGCCGTCCTTGTCTTCCCGCAGCTCCTCTACCCAGCAGGAGCTTTGCGGAAGCGCCCAAAATGCCAATGGCATCCATCCGTATTTCGAGCAGTTAAAGGCCCAACGATTTGCCGCCGCTTTTGAAAATGGCAAACTGATCGCATTCGTTTCTTACAAAGAAAACTACACCTGCGCCGAAATTCCCCAAAACGAGCTTCCCAACATTTACATCTCCACCCTTGTGGTAAGTCCGGAGGCACGAGGAAAAGGGGTCACAAAGGCACTGTATTCTGCCCTCTTTTCAGAATATAAAACGGCCAATGTGTTCACCAGAACCTGGTCAACCAACCTTGCCCACATTAAGATCCTGCAAGGCTTCGGCTTTCAAACCATAAAGGTCCTGGAAAACCACCGCGGCAGCGGGATCCACACCATCTATTTCAAAAAAGCACATCCTTAGGAGTTATGATATGAAGCAACTGTTTTCCCAGTATGCCGGGCTGAAAAAAGAGATCTACATTCTCTTTATCGGCAAGCTGGTTACGGCCATGGGTTCTTTCGTTTGGCCCATGCTCACCTTTTTCCTTACAACAAAGCTGGGGCTATCCGACGGCACATCCACATTGCTGATCGCAACCGCCTCTGTCCTCTCCTTCCCCGCCGCCCTCTTAGGCGGCAAGCTGGCAGACCGCTTCAGCCGAAAAAACATTATTATCATCTTTGACTTTCTGACCATCAGCTTTTACTTCCTGGCAGCCATTCTGCCCCTGACGCTTGGCACCGCCGTGATCTTATTCCTTGCAGGCCTTTTCCAAACCATTGAGTCGCCGGCTTATGATGCCTTGAACGCAGATTACTCCACCTCTAAACAGCGTGTGAAAGCCTATTCCCTATCCTACTTAGGCTTTAATCTGGGCTTCATTGTGGGTGCCAGCGTGGCAGGTATGCTGTTTGAAAATTTCCTGCGGCTTGCCTTCTGTATCAACGGTCTGGCAATTCTCGTTTCCACGGTGCTGATCATTTTCTTTGTACATCCCCAAAACGCCGTTTCTCAGGATGCGGAGGCGATGAAGGAAAGCTACAGCGAGTATGAACTCCCCATCGACGAAAAGATCTCTGTGCTGACGGTGCTTCGGCAGCGGCCTGTGCTAATCTATATGCTTCTGCTTGGCTGCTTTGCCTCCATGCCCTCCAATCTGGTGGGCATCCTGCTGCCTTTGCAGCTAAAAGATGCCATGGGAGAAGCCGGCGCTACCATATACGGCTACCTTAACTCCCTCAACGGCTTTGTGGTGATTTTATTTACACCCATTTTTACTGTTCTTCTCAAAAAGTTTGCGGAAATTCCCAAAACGGTTTTGGGCCTGCTGTTATTTGTTTCCGGTATTGCCTTCTTCTCCATCCAGACCGCCACCGCCATGCTCTTCGTGGGTATGTTCGTCTTCACCTTGGGCGAAGTGATCACCGTGCTGGGCAACAATCCCTACACCTCCCGTCGTGTTCCGGCATCCCACAGAGGTCGGGTGGGCGGCATCTCTACGGTGGTGCATTCCGCCTTCTCCTCCCTGACCCAATACCTGATCAGCTTTCTGCTGATCGCCACCCAAAGTAACTACAAGCTGCTGTGGGCGGTTTTTATCCTCATCGGTCTTGTAGCTGCAAGTCTGTACGGATTTCTGTACAAGCCGGATAAACGAACCTTCCCCAAGCTGTATCAAAAATAACCCCTATAAACACATATCCCCACCGGATATCCGGTGGGGATTTCATTATTTCTGTATTTTGGGGTCATCTGTACGCCCCAAAAGATAATCTACGGAAACATTGAAGTAATCTGCAATTTTGATAAGCTCCGCAATCCCCGGCTCATGTTCTCCGGTTTCATATCGGCTTATGGTATTTTGTGTGGTGTTCAGTTCTGTGGCAAGCCGCAGCTGTGTCAGCCCCTTCTTCTGCCGCAATTCTTTCAGGCGCATAGAATCCCCCCTTTCTCTTGACTTCATTATCCCACATCGGTATAATCAGAATATCCCAATTTGGGATATTCTATAAATCAGAGGGGGCTCTGTGATGGAAGCAGAAAGGGCGCATTCAGTACAAAGTTACATAGAACGGTATTCCTCTATAGAGTTATTGGGGCTCTTGCGCACGTGTATGTGGCGAAACGAATGGTACCAACACAGGCACACGATTCCGCTTATTTTTACCACATTGCAAGACCGCAATGTTCCCATACCGGAGCAAATCCAAACGGCTTGGGAGAATTTTCTCACTATTGCTGAAACAAGTGCTGAATGAATTATCCCCACCGGGTATCCGGTGGGGATTTTCTATATTACAGTGCATCGATAAAGTCCTTCAGGCGCTGGGCAAGCAGGCAATGCCCCGCATCGTTCAGGTGCAAACCGTCGGTGGTGTAGGTGTCAAACTGCGCCTCATCGTGGGGGTCAATTCCCAGGTCACGGTAAAGATCCAGCACCGGAATGTTAAATTCCCTGGCAATTTCCAAAATCGCATCTGCATAGGCAATCAGGGGCTTGCCGCCGGGGAGCTTTCGATAATGGGTAGAAACGATCCGGTCGTCCACCTGCTTGCGCAGGAAGGTGCGGGCCGGTGTGAGAAAGATCACAGGCTTTTCTCCATAGGTCTGTCGCAGAAAATTCATCAGAAACCAGATGCCGCCGCAATAGGTAGCGGGGGTGGTATCCCCTTTTTCGCCAAAAGGTGCATCCCCGTGGAAATAGTCGTTCACGCCACCGTAAACGATCACCATATCTGCAGTATGATCCATATTGAAAGCCCGACCGCAGAAGCAAAGATCGTAATGGGGCTTATCGGTAGGATGGATCTGGTGAGCCAAACGGGTGCCGCTGACACTGTAGTTATTCACCGCCGCCAAGTCGCACAGCTTCTTCAGCCGATTATCCACCCGGCAATTTTCTATATCTTCAACGCCAATACCCTCTGTGATACTGTCGCCTAAAAAGTTCACTTTATAGCCTTTGATGTTCATTCTCTATTCCTCCGTTTTTGCCTTGCATACCATATCACAAACCCCTTGTAATAGCAAGCATTCCTTGCAAAAAGTGACGGTTTTTGTAAAATTCTTTTCATTTGCTCTTCGGTATGTTATACTGAAAGGCACAAAAGGAGTGAGTCTATGCAGAAAGTTATAGTCATCGGCTGTCCCGGCAGCGGCAAAAGCACCTTTTCCCGGGCGCTTTCTCAAATCACCGGTCTCCCCCTCACCCATTTGGATATGCTCTACTGGAATGCTGACAAAACAACTGTGGAGCGGTCTGTGTTCATAGAAAGGCTGTCAGAAGTCCTGCAAAAAGATGCCTGGCTCATAGACGGCAATTACAGTTCCACCATGGAGCTGCGGATGCAAGAATGTGATACTGTCTTTTTCCTCGATTATCCGGCAGATATTTGCCTGCAAGGGGTGAAGGACCGGCAAGGAAAACCCCGGCCTGATATGCCCTGGGTGGAAACGGAAGAAGACACAGAATTTCTGGAATACATCCAAAACTTTTATAAAGAAAATCGCCCCCAAGTGCTGGAATTGCTCCAAAAATATTCCCATAAAACCATCTATGTTTTCCAAAACCGCACCGAAGCCGATGTCTTTTTGTCCAAGGCAAAAAATAACCGCCGGATTGCATTACAAAGGTTGATTTTCTAAAAGAAATATGATAAGTTTCAATTATATTGTTACATAGGGGGAATGAATATGCCCGTTTCAAAGGAAACACCTTGTGAACCATTTTCTCACGATTATTGCATCACTATAGAGCGGGAGCATAACCCGTCGATTCGCGATACAATTACCTTTCTGCTTATTCTAAACGGCAGACCCAGACCACTTGCAGACGGAGGAAGCATCACCTTCCAAACAAACGAAAAACACTTTGAAGTCCCGGTGTTCATTACCAACAATTCCAAAACCCGTTTTGAGGGCGTGCTGACCGGTATTGCCGACGGTGAGGATATTTGCATTAAGTGGAAAGCAGAGCGGGGCAGCAAGACCCTGGGCCACATCACTGCGACTACAAACAACACGGTAACCTTTCTGGAAAGAAAAGGTGCTGCCGGCTAAGTATTATCACAAAAAAGATATTGCAAAAAGGAGTATCACATTATGAAAAGAAGCGCTTGTATGTTGCTCGCAGGCATCGTACTGGTCGTTGCAACCTTCATTGCAGATGTAATTCTCGGCAATATGATCAACTTCGCCGATGCCTCCCAGTTTGGCACAACTCAATATGCTACCATTGCTGTTGAAGCAATCGCCCTGATCGGTGCCATTATTCTGATCGTAGCAAGCAGAAAAGAAGCAAAAAAAGAGAAAAATACAGAAACCGTTTAAAGCTAATTGAAATAAGGAGAACTGGTAAAATATGAATTGTAAGCGTTGTGGAAGAAATGTACCTATCCGTTCTAAAGTTTGTCCAAACTGCGGCTTGGATAATCCCGAATACCAACCGCTCTCCCAAGGAGGAACCTCCCAAACCTCCTATTCTTCCCCTGTTAACACCCAGGCAAGCGGTTCCGCTCCTAAGCAAGCATCCAGCGCAAGCCAAACACCCGCTAAAGGGAAATTTTCCTGGAAGAAAATTTTAATCTTAGCCGCCATTGTCGTTGGCATCATCTTTCTTGTAAAAAGTTGTGGCTCTATGAAGCTTAGGGGTACTTGGGTTGCCAACGATGGCAGCTCTATCACCTTCTCTGACAGTAAAAACGGCTATATTTCCGACGGCCGTAATACAATCGATTTTACTTACATGGTAGACGGTGACGAGGTGGAGATCAAAACAGAGAACTCGATCTACAGCTATTCTAAAGTGATCCGCTATAAATTCAAAGTCAGCGGCAGCAAACTAACCCTGACGGATACAGACTATGGCACAACTGAGGTGTTCTATAAAAAATAGCACCCGTAACCGTAGGAAATGATTCCCAGTACACATATCTTTTTCCTTTTGTTGATTTAGGCCACTGACCTGCCGGTCAGTGGCCTATCCGTTTTTGTTGCATTTTTCCCGTCTGTATTATACAATAAAGAAAAACTTTTCGAGGGATCTTATGAAACGGATTATCGCTTCTATTCTGCTTATTTTCATCCTGCTCAGCGGCTGCACGCCGAAAGCGGTCGGGCCTCAGCCCACAGAGCCTCTTCTTTCCGACCCTTATACGGATGTCACTGCGGAAGAATTCTATGCCAACTATACCCCTGCCGCCAGCCTTCAGGACGCTCTCTATCGCTCCCTGCACGGCTTTCTCTCCGGTTCTCTGGAAGTGCCCGGGCAGGAAGTACGCCGGGCTGACGACCGTCCTATGGAGGCTGGGCTCTATATCCACAACACCGAAAGTCGCTACACCGATGACGGCAACACCTATATCGTCACCGATGCAGATGGCAACGAAGTAATGCGTATCTACAAGGGCGGCGCCTATATTACATTGGAAGAAGTTGCCGCCTACATGTACGCCTTCGGCGGTGACGAGGAGCTGCCTGCCAACTACACCTCCAAAAAGAGCGGAAAGCCCACGGAAAGTATTTGGGGACAGCATCTGCGCCTAAACCATTCCTGGTACAAAAATGATCCCAGAAAATACCCCTATGAGCCGGAGCTTCCCGGCAACGGAGCGGGTCTTCGCTACTATGAAATGGACATCGGCACCACCGGTACTACTACCCCCGGCTATGCCCCCAAGTTCTATAACAACGGCAAATCCATCACCCGGGGCGCTGCCCGGCTGGTTTACACCAGAGAGGATCTGAACGGCAACGGCATCATTGAGCAAACAGAAGTATTTGTTTTCTATACCCACAACCATTACAACGACTTCACCCAATATTTAAACTACTATGGTGGCTGGGGCGAGACCTTCGGCAATGTGACCGGCGGCGGCGTATTTGACAGCAAAACAAACTGCAATCCCACCCCCTATCCCCAGGTGGTTTACGCCTCCTTGTCCTGACATCCCGCAGCAGTAACTTGCGCCTTACAAAAAATTCTTGCATTTTGCTCAATATCTTGTATAATACTAACATAGGCAGCTTTCCGTGTTTCTGTATCAAACACGGCAAGCTGCCATATTTGTTATAAGAGGTATTTATGAAAAAACCTGTTTTCTATACCGAGGCAGCCTATTTTATCGGTCTGTTTCTTCTTGCACTGGGCACTGCCCTTACCGCTTACGGTGGGTTTGGCATTTCCATGGTTGTTGCCCCGGCTTACATTTTACATCTGTTTCTATCCCAATTCTTTCCCTTCTTTGGTTTTGGCGTGGCAGAATATGTGATGCAGGCAGTGATCCTGCTACTACTGACCCTTCTTCTGCGAAAAGCAAAGCTTTCTTACCTTTTGTCCTTTGCCGCCGCCATTCTCTACGGTCTGCTTTTGGACGGTTCGATGCTGCTGACCTCCTTGCTGCCCGTAAATATTTTCCTGCAAATTGCCGCCTATGTGCTGGGCGTAGCTTTTTGCACCTTCTCTATTGCCCTTCTGTTTGCCAGCTATCTGCCCCCGGCAGCCTATGAGATGTTTGTGAAAGAACTGGCAGAGAAGCTGGATAAGCCCATTCACCGGGTCAAAACCATATACGACTGTGCAAGC
This sequence comes from Faecousia sp., assembly GCA_045122735.1. Lineage (GTDB taxonomy): Bacteria > Bacillota > Clostridia > Oscillospirales > Oscillospiraceae > Faecousia. The sequence continues at coordinate 15,415 of JBGVHZ010000042.1, read as the reverse complement.
TTAGTTCTTGCCCTGCTTTTAAGCCTCGCCTTTTTCACAGATATTCAGGGTATCGGCATTGGCACTGTCCTGTGCGCCCTGTTCTACGGCACCTTGATCCGTTTTTGGGCAACCTGCTTTGAAAAACGGCTCTGCTTTACCGACAAATTCCCCCTTCGCCAATATTTTAAGAATGAGAGGTAACCATATGAATAGAAAATACAGACTTTCCACCGCTTTGGATGTGGACGACATTTTGATGGAATGCACTTCCTATGCCATTCGTCTTGCCAACGAAAAATATAAATTCGATCCCCCTCTGACCATTTATGAAAAGGATCGCTGGGGAAAAGTTGGCACCCGTGCCGACAGCATCTATCCCTATTTCAGCGACCCGGAGTTCTACCGTACCCAGCCCGTCTATGAGGGCGCAAAGGAATTTGTCCGCAAACTGAGCCAAATGACCGAGGTGTTCATCTGCACCGCCGTTCCGCCTCAGTTTATGGGCATTCGTGCTCAACGGATCATGGAGGAGTTCCCGGAAATTCCTGCCGACCACATTTATATGGGCGCCCGGAAGGAGAATATCCACACGGATATCCTCTTTGACGATGCCATGCACAATATTCTTAGCTCCAACGCCAAGTATCCCATTTTGATGCGCCGGCCCTGGAATCAGGAAGCAACCGGTATGCTGGCGGTAAACCACTACGAAGAATTTTTGAAGATCGTGGAAGTCATTGCAGAAAGCTACTCTGCCAAGCCCGGCGGCCTTGCCCCGGAAGATACGGAAATCGTGGTTCTGGTAGGCCCTTCCGGCAGCGGTAAATCCAAAATTGCCGCCCGTTTCCTTGCCCAAAACAGTTCCTTTGAAAAGCTGGGCAGCTACACCACCAAAGACCCCACCGCTGTGGAAGAAAATCAGTGGTATACCTATGTTTCTCTTGAAGATTTCCGGAATATGTGCGATAATGGTGAAATACTCCAGTCCACCATGTATGCCGGTCACGGCTACGGCTCAAAAAAGGGAGATGTGGAGAAGATCCTCTCCCGTGGCAAGCGAGTTATGACCACTATGGATATTTGCGGTGCTATGTCTTTGAAGACCTATTTTAAGAATGTGACCACCATTTATATCAAGCGTGACAAAAAGGCGCTGATGGCAAATATCCTGCGGAAGAACTCCTCCATAGAGGATAAGGTCAATCGGCTTACCGCCATTGACTATGAAGAAAAAAATGCCGCCCTGTGCGACTATGTGGTGCGTTTCGACACCTATGCAGAGGCAGTGGCACAGCTCCAAGAGATATTAGAATAGACCGCAGAGCGTCAAAAAAGCCACCAACCATCGAAATGCAAGAAAGTAAATTGTAGCACCCCAAAGCCTTCCCCCTGGGGGGAAGGTGGCAAAAATCTCTGATTTTTGACGGATGAGGGGTAAACGCTTGCTTCGCAAGGCATTTCGACTTACTGCACAAAACAAACCCTCACGTACCTATGTACGCTACGGGTTCGTTTTGTTTGTCTTGGTGTCTTTAGTGACCCTCTTGCACTCTATTCGAAAATAGAAAAGGGGATTATTTGCTTGAAAAAACTTTGTCTGCTGCTGGCACTTTGCCTGCTTCTGTCCGCCTGTGGGGCCGGGCAGAAAGTCCAAACACCCGACTGCTCCCAAGGACATACGGATGAGGCCAACGATGGTTTCTGCGATGTCTGTAACGCCCTGCTGTTTGTCTTTGTGGACTTCTATACCCTCAATGACATTCACGGCAAGCTGAATGACGCTTCCACCCATCCGGGTCTTGACGAACTGAGTTCTTACCTGGAAGACTCCCGGGATCAGGATGAACACGCCATCTTTTTAAGTACCGGTGATATGTGGCAGGGTGCTTCTGAGTCCAATTTGACCCAGGGCCTGATCATGACCGATTGGATGAACCGGATGGGCTTTGCGGCCATGGCATTGGGCAACCACGAATACGATTGGGGCGAAGAGCCGGTTGTTGCAAATGAAGCTTTGGCACAATTTCCGCTGCTTGCTATCAATGTCTATGATGCGCAAACCAACCAACAGGCTTCCTACTGCGAAAGCTCCACTATGGTGGATCTGGGGCAGGTGCAGATCGGCATCATCGGTGCCATCGGCGATTGCTACTCCTCCATCTCCGCTGAAAAGGTGGAAGATGTGTACTTCCTCACAGGCAGCGATCTGACCCGTCTTGTGAAGGCAGAGTCGGAAGCCCTTCGGGAAAAGGGTGCGGACTTTATCGTCTATCTGCTCCACGACGGCAACTCCAGCAGCAAATCCGTCACCGTTTCTGATAATCAGATGAAGTCTTACTACGATCCTTCCCTGTCTGATGGTTACATAGACCTTGTTTTCGAAGGTCACACCCACCAGAAATATGTGCAGAAAGATACCCACGGCGTATACCACCTGCAGGGCGGCGGTGATAACGACGGCATTACCCATGTGGAGATCGCCATCAATGTCGCAAACGGCAAGAGCAAAGTGCAGACCGCAGAGCTGGTGTCCACAAGCACCTATTTAGGCTACGAAGACCACCCGGTAGTAGATGAACTGATGGAAAAGTATGCCGACCAGGTCGATAAGGGCGAGGAGCTTCTGGGTACCAACAAGACAAGCCGGAATGGCCGCTTTATCTGCCAGCTTGCTGCCGATCTTTACTATGAGAAAGGCGTAGAGCTTTGGGGCGATGACTATGACATCGCTTTGGGCGGCGGTTTCTTCCAGCTGCGCTCTCCCGGCTACTTAAATGCGGGAAAAATCACCTACAAAATGCTCTATTCCATCCTACCCTTTGATAACAACTTAGTTCTCTGCTCCATCAAGGGCAAGGATCTGCGTAACCGCTTCTTTAACACCGATAACGACCGTTATTATATCGGTTACGGCAGCTATGGTGAACAGCTTAAAAAGAACATTGACCCCAACGGCACCTACTATGTGGTAGTGGACAGCTACACTTCCCAATATGCCCCCAACCGGCTGACGGAGATCGCCCGCTACGAAGAAGAAGTATTTGCCCGCGATCTTTTGGCAGAGTATGTGAAAAAAGGCGGCCTGAAATAAAGATAACACCCCGGAAGATCCGGGGTGTTATCCTTATGCAAAAAGGTCCGCCCCCCGGCGGACCTTCTGTTATTCTTTATTCTTGGGATTTTCTGTAGGGACAGAGTCATTTGCCAAAAGCGCATCAAAGTCGAAGAAGTTTTCCTGGGTGAAAAGATCCTGATCAGAAAGCTGGGGTTCTTCCTCTTCAGGTTCCTCCGGAATATCCTGTACAGGCTCTTCCTTCACTTCCACCACCTTGGGTTGACGGTAAGGTACATAGGAAAGGAAGAAGAACTTTCTGCCGGGACGCAGGTTGCCGTTTTTATCAAACTGCAGGCCGATCACAACTTCCACCGCTACGATAGAAAGGATCAGGCCAACGCCTTCCACGATCAGCCAGGTGTACATATTGGTAACGGCATCGCCCACTTCTTTGCCGCCCATCACAAAGCACTGAATGATCGCCAGCAGCAAAAGCAAACCGCCCACGCCCAAAAACACAACGCCGCTGACCCATTGGGTCACACGCCAGGCGTAGACACTGCCCATGCCAAAGAAGGTGCGGTAGCCCACAGAGTGGTTGGCTTCCGCGGCAGGCCGGAAGAAGCGAAGAGCGCCCATGATCACCATGATAACTGGCACAAGCAGCAAAAACAGGCAAAGATAGAAGCGAATGTCTCCCAGAAAACCGCCCATCTCCGGCAGCAGGTCATAGACGCCGAAATTATCTGCGGGTGAAAACATTACCCTCATTACTGTTCCTCCAAGAACTTATTGATTTCCGAAATAAAACTCTGCACGTCCTGGAAACGGCGGTACACAGATGCAAAACGGATGTATGCCACTTCGTCGAGGGGCTTGATACGTTCCATAACCATTTGACCGATCCGGTCGGTGGTTACTTCCCGTTCCAAAGTATTTTGAATGGTTTGTTCAATTTCAGTGGTGATGCGATCCAGGTCTGCCATATCTACCTGCCGCTTATCGAAAGCACGAACCATGGAATTGAGGATCTTATTCCGGTCGAAGCCCTGATGGGAGCCATCCCGCTTTACAACGATAACAGGCAGGCTTTCCACGATCTCATAGGTAGTGAATCTTTTTTGGCAAACAAGGCACTCACGGCGGCGGCGAATGCTGAGGCCGTCATCGCTGTGACGAGAGTCTACAACCTTGCTTTCCTGATCTCCGCAAAAAGGACATTTCATATATTTGGTCCTCCCCTCTTTGATTATCATATTATACCATTATCTCTCCTTCGTGTCCAGTATTTTTTGGCCATAGCCAGTTTACCCTTGCCATTTTCCGTAAATTGGGGTAAAATATAGCTATTCCCAAGTAGAGGAGCGTCCCATATGAAGCAAAAATGCATCTATCTTCTTTGGCTGTTTGTATATATTATCTGCGTAGGCCTTGGCACCTTATATGAAGATATTTTGGTTCTGCAGATCTTCCAGGGTCTCTTTGCCGTGCTGTTCTTCGTGCCGCCGGTGCTTTTGGTGCTGGAAGGATTGAAGGAAGGTCAAAAAAAGTACCTTGTGCAAATCCGTGTCATCAGCATCGTAAGCCTTGCGCTGACGCTTGCATTTATGATTGCCAACATTGCCGCTGTGTATGCCTCTGAAGCCGTGGGTAACACCTTAAATCAGATTTATATTCTCGTTGCGACCCCCATGCACTGCCTGCCCTACGGCTTTATCAGCATCTTCCTTTGGGCCTGCCTACTGATGCTCACCTTCCCCCGCTTATGGAAAGAGAAAAATAAATACGCCAAAATCAAAGGGCGATAAAGATGCCAAAACAATGTGAACCCTCGCGTACAAAAGTACGTGAGGGTCCTTTATAGCCACTCTACCGGGAGTAGAGTGGCTATATTCTCCTGTAGAGAGGGCTCTACTTTGGCTTTTCTCCGGCCGGTGGGTGGTGTTTTTCCCGTTTTGCGGTAAAATAATCTCATTGAAACGGGGGGTTCCCCCAATTATTCCAAAGGAGTGTTCCCTATGTCCTATCGCATTGTCACCGACAGCTGCTGCGACTTCCCCGAGAAGATGTATGAAGAGCTGAATCTTGATTACGTTCGTCTGACCGTGAACTTTAACGGTAAAGCTTATAATTCCTATAAAGAAAAGTGGCTGCAGGATATGTATGCCGGTCTTCGCAAGGGCGCTACCACCCAGACCAGTGCTGTTAATCCCGAAGGCTGGAAGGCCGTGATCGAGCCTGTGCTGCAGAACGGCCAGGATGCCCTCGTGATGGCCTTTTCCTCCGGCCTGTCCACCACCTATCAAAGCGCTTATATTGCTGCCCAGGAGCTGATGGAGGTCTATCCCGATCGTAAGGTATTGGTCGTAGATACGCTGTGCGCATCCTTGGGTCAGGGCCTTTTGGTCTACTACGCCTGCAAGCAAAGAGATGCGGGTCTTTCCCTGGAGGAGCTGCACAAATGGTGTGAAGAAACCAAACAAAACCTGTGCCATTGGTTCACTGTGGATGACCTGATGTACCTGAAGCGGGGCGGTCGAGTCAGCGCTGCCACCGCACTGGTCGGCACGATGCTGCAGATCAAGCCCGTTCTCCATGTGGATGATGAGGGTCACCTGATCAATGTAGGCAAGGTCCGTGGCAGAAAGGCTTCTGTGGAAGCCCTTGCCAAAAAGATGGGAGAAACTGCCCTTCCCGGCAAAAATGACACCGTGTTTATTTGCCACGGCGATTGCATCGAAGACGCAGAGTATTTGGCAAAACTGGTAAAGGAATCTTATGGTGTAAAGGAAGTCTTCATTTATTACACCGGCGCAGTCATCGGCTCTCACTCCGGTCCCGGCACATTGGCGCTGTTCTATCTTGGAGAACACAGATAACAAAGATAAGAAAAAGGCACACTTCCTTGGGAAGTGTGCCTTGTTTTTTAGCTTACTTTGTTTTCATAGGTGGGCACATCGTTTTCCAGCTCTGTGGAGAAGTACACATCCATAATGGCCTTTGCCACATTGGCAAGTCTACCACCGGAGCCGGTGTATTCGCCGTACACGGCAATGGCGATCCGGGGATTTTCCGCAGGGGCAAAGCAGATAAATGCACCATTGTTGGTTCTGCCGATCTGATCGTGTTCTGCAGTACCGGTCTTGGATGCAACCTTGATCGGATAGCCCTTAAATACGCTGTAGGCTGTGCCGCCCAAGGTATGAGAACAATCGATCATACCCTTCAGGCAGGCCTGGTAAGCAAAGTCACTGATCTCCAGCTGGGACATAACACCGGTGCTGCTTTCCAACAGCTTGGTGCGGTAGTCCGCAGACTCGATTCGATTCAGCAGGGTTGCCTTATAGCGCGTACCCTTATTTGCCAGTGCCGCTGCATAGGTACAAAGCTGCATGGGGGTAAACCGGTTATCAGACTGACCGATGGCAGCCAGCACCTGGTCACTCTTGGACCAATACTTATTGTTACCGGTGTAGAGCTTATTCTTGGTTTCCGGGCCGGCACGATAGCCGGTGTACTCAAACAGTTCAATGCCGGTAGGCTCGCCTAAGCCTAACGCCTTGGCGGTCTTATCCACAGCGGCAAAATTGTCGTTCATCCGGTAGCCAAGTTCGTAATAATAGTAGTTACAGGACACACGGATCGCCTGAGAAGTATTCACATGGTAGTGGAGCTGACCGTACTTTACATAGTTCAAACAGGAAACGGAAAGGCCTTTTAACTTTGTAAAGATACCCTTATCTTCGATCTCCTCTTCTGCAGCCACAAAACCGTTATCAATAGCTGCAATAGACACCGCTACTTTAAAGGTAGATCCGGGAGGATAGATCTGCAGCAATGCCCGGTTATAGGTGGGGCGCAGAGGGTCTGCAACCAATTCATTATAGGTAACATGGAACAGCTCCGGATCGTAAGTGGGATAGCTGCCGCAAACCAGCACCTGACCGGTCTGCACATCCATCGCTACCACTGCCATACCTTCCACATCGCCGCCGTCGCCGACTTTATAGTTGGTCTTTAAGTCTTCTGCCAGGCGAGCCATTTCGTCTTCCGCCGCCCGCTGCAGGCTCAGATCAATGGTGATCTTCACGTTTGCGCCGGCCTTCGGCTCCCGGATCCAACGACGGGAAACCAATGTGCCGTCCATAGCCACCGTATCTTCCCGGAGGCCGTCCACACCGTGAAGGTAGGATTCATAAGCAGCTTCCAGGCCGCTTTGACCAATGTCCGCATCCATGGAATAGCCTTCTACATTCTTATAATGCTCCCACTGGCTTGCGTTGATCTTACCAACATGACCCAAAATATGGGCCGCATAGTCGGTGGCATATTCCCGGACGGTGGATTCTTCCACGTTCATACCGGGTACGCCCAATTCCGCTACGGCACCCAGCTCATCTTCGCTGGCATCGTACAAAAATACATAGTTGGGAAGGGTGCCGACACAGTTACGCAGCGCCATCTCATAGCGGATACCGATTACCGCTCTTGCCTCTTCATCGGTCCACTCATCAGGAAAGCCGTAGATATCCCGAAGGCGCTGGATCAGCACCGGGGCGGTAATATCCGAGTCCAAACCACCGATATATTTGAGGTATGACTGATAGTAGCTTTGCTTGGTGGAAGACTGCTGATTCAGCGTATAGGTAAAGGGACGCTCTGCCGTAATGGGGAAGCTCTCACTATACTTGATGCCCAATTCCTTACACTGCTTTACAAGCCGGTAAATATGATCGTTTGTACCGCTGGAGCTGAGAAGCACATAGTGATTCAGTTCCAGGTTAAAGCTGGTACGGTTGCCCACAAGCACATTGCCGTTACTATCCAGTATATCGCCACGGGCGGCTTTCACACGGGTATAGGTGGTAAAGGTGCTTTGGTTATTGGCGTAACTGTCCGGGTCCAAGATCTGCATATCATACAGTTTGAAACCATAGAACACCATAATCAGCAGAAAACCGACAACCACAAGAAGCGTCCGTCTGCGGATTACTCTCTCCATATTTCTCCTCCTATTGCCTGTATCCGCAAAAATACAGGGTATAAAACGGGAACTGCCAGTACACTGCCCAGCGCAGTTACCAGAAAGCCCAGAACTCTATAGGGATAGGTTTCTCCCAAGAACAGACCAATACCAAAAACCGCCATTTCGTAAAGGATCATACAGATGCTTACACACAAAACAGCTGAGCCGAAGCCCCGCTGCAGATAGGTCTGGCGGAAGATACTCATGCCGATGCCAAGCATTGTGATAAACACGATGCAGTAAGGGCCAGCCGGGGTGCCGGTATACAGATAGATCCAAGCAGCGAGCAATGTGAAAACAGAACCGCCCTCTGCGCCTTCCAAAATGCAGATCAGGAAAATACCGCAGGGCACCAGCTCTGTTGTAGCACCCAAAACGCGGACATTACTGAGCATAACATCCTGAATAACACTGATCAACACCAGCATCAGGCTGTAAAGGCTCCATTTAAGGATCGTCTTTCGCTGGCTCGGGGAAATATACAGTTTGTGCAGGATGGTGGTACCCACCTTATCCGGTCTAAAACTGCGTTCTTTTTTCATAGCTTACTCAGCCTCGTAATCCAAAATAACAAATACCTGCTCCAAAACGCCAATATTGACCGCAGGCTCCAAAATGGCATACTTTGCAACACCGGTTTCTTCGTGGCCGGCATCGATCACATAGCCCAAAATCAAATTCCGGGGATAGTAGGTAGAACCGGTGGACACCACCTGGTCATAGTTATGGGGGAAAGCGGAAACTGCCAAATGGCTCATACGCAGCTTGGTGGCCGCATTCACAGAATAGCCACCCTTGACCATGCCGCTGTCACCGGAAGAGGAAATGGTGGCCCGGATCTCCAAGGAGGGATCCAACACCGTTTTGATCACTGCATAGTTGGGACCCACTTCGCTGACAAGGCCTACCAATTCACCATTTGCGGTGATGGCACACATATCTTTTTCAATGCCGGCATTTGTTCCCTTGTTGATTGTAATATTGTTCTTCCAATCCACAGAGCTTCTGCCAATTACATAGGCATCCAGCAGCACATAATCTTCATTGGCTTCCTTCAGCTGCAGCAGGGCTCTGAGCCGTTCATTTTCACGGGTCACGGAGTCCGCACGGCGGGCATCGTTTTCCATTTTGGCGATCTGCTGCTTCAGCGCTTCGTTCTCCGCCGCCACAGCCTCATACCGGAACATATAGCTGTAAAGCTGCTCTGCACCGTCTGTCAGCTTGCTGACACCGGCTCGCAGAGGGCTGAGTATGCCCTGTACCACATTACTGCCCACATCTGTCTTGATCATACTGCCCAAGATGGCCATTACCACCACTAACAGCACAGATGCGATCAAAACCGCCCTCACACGGGTGGAAAAATAATGCTTCATTGTGTTTCCTCCATAAGTTTTTCCAGCATAAGGCCCAATCTGCAAACGGGAAGGCCCATTACCGTGTAGTAATCTCCCCGAATGCCTTCCACAAACCGGGCAGCACCACCCTGGATGCCGTAAGCGCCCGCTTTGTCCATAGGCTCTTTGGTTGCAACATAGTCCCGGATCTCCCGGTCAGTCAGGGGGCGGAAAGTCACCTCTGTCACTTCCGTATGGGTCAGTACCTTCTCCCCTTTTAAGACGCAAACACCGGTCATCACCTGGTGGGTCTTTCCGGACAGGCTTTGCAGCATTCTTACTGCATCTGCTGCATCTGCCGGCTTCCCCAGCACCCTTCCGTCCAAAACCACTACAGTATCAGCACCAATCACGATTTGGTCTGCATCTGCTCCAATCGCAGCAGCCTTCCGGTAACTAAGCCGGGCAATCGCCTGCTCAATGGGCAGATCTTCCATTGTTTCATCCACAGATGCCACCTGTACCCGGAAGGGATGACCCAAAAGGGTCAGCAATTCCTTTCGCCGGGGTGATTGGGATGCCAAAACCAGTTCCATACTTTGGGTTCCTTTCAATCAAGTCCTCGCAGGTACAAGCCTCTTGTGGATGTACCGGGGTCAAAGGGCTGGGGATTGTCACAGCTTGCCAGCACCTGATCCACTTCGTTGGGATTTTCCGTGGTAAAGTAGAGCCGGACCGCCCAAAGGCCCAAGCGATACAAATCGTAGGCCCGATCCAGCCAGTTTAATTTTTTGCCGTTCAGCAGCACACTTCTACAGCTGCTGCCGTCCTTGATCACCGGGAAGTCTGCCCCGGTCTTGTCCGTCAGCCTGGTGCCGGACAGGTGACAGGTACAGCTACCGGTACGGGAACGGATCAGGCAGTTTTCCGTTACCATCAGAGGAAGTCTGCCATAGGCAAAGATCTCACAAGGAACGGCTTTGCTCACATCCCGCATTTGGGGAAGGGTCATTTCAAAGCTGAGGCAGGCAGAGCGAAGCTCCATCTGTTTTGCCATATTCACAGCAATGGAGTTAAATAGATTCAGGCCAAAGTCGCCCCGGATCGCCATGCCGCACTCCCGTACAGGCACAAGGTGACCCAAATTGCCCACCAGTGCTTCCCGAACACCGGAAGCCTTCACCAGTCGCAAGTTTTGCTGCAGGCCGTTTACTTCTCCATCGTGGATGATTCTGGGCAGGACAGCGCAGACCTTTACCCGTCTTGCAAGCTCCTGGGTAAACTGCAGATCTGCTGCCAGGATGTGCAACGGCACATACAAAACCGCAGGCTTCATTTTCAGCAATTTTGCTGTGATCTGCTCCCGGGTAGTAACCTGGACCGTATAGACAGGCTGGCTGCGTTCACCGGAATACATAGCCGGCTTAGCAGACTTGCCCAGCTTTACATCTTCCTGTCTGCCCCGCAAAGCGGTCAGCTGGTTCAGCGCATCCCGGCGCATAGCGTTAATCGCAGATGCGGAAAGGACAAGTCCCGGCGCCAAATTCACCTTTACCTGACGGCAAAGATAGGGTGTTCCGCCGGTCTTTTCCAGACGGTTTGCCAGCTCTTCCGCCGTCAGTTCCTTCAGCCTTGCCGCTTCCGGCACAGGACCGCGGACAGTGCAGGATCTTCCCTGCTCATCAAAAACGGTTAAAACGGACTCTTCCGGCTTTACATGGACTTCAAAACGAATGGGCACCAGGAATTGCTCTGTTGCCTCATAGGTCTGCCGCATCTGCTTCAGCCATTGGGCGTTTTCATCCTTCTCTTCCCGGACGCCAAACATTCCCTGCCCCAGCTTACCGGTATAGTAACCGTCAGTAAAGCCCTGGCGGTTGAAAGCGGTATGGAGCTGCTGCATCATATCCTGGGTGACAGGATTGCCGTTCGCTGCCTGCCGATACACACCGGTAACTGCCGCCACATACTCAGGCCGCTTCATACGGCCTTCCAATTTCAGGGATTTTACACCCATTCTCTCCAGTTCCTGCAGATAAGTAACCAGGCAGTTATCCTTCAAACTTAAAGGATAGCTGTCATTTTGGTGACGGCCGTAGCCGTAACTCTGCCGGCAAGGCTGGGCGCAACGACCCCGGTTGCCGGAACGACCACCAATGGCCGCTGACAGATAGCACTGGCCGGAATAGCACATACAAAGAGCGCCATGGCCAAACACTTCGATTTCAATAGGGGAATTCTGACAAATATATCGGATCTCATCCCGGCTCAGTTCCCGGCTCAAAACCACCCGGGAAAGACCCCAGGCACTGCACAGCTGCACGCCTGCCAAAGAGTGGATGCTCATTTGGGTAGAGCCATGAAGGGGAATATGGGGGGCGATCTGCTGACACATAGAGATCACACCAAGATCCTGTACAATGAAGGCATCGACGCCGCACTTTGCGGCGTGACGGATGAGCGCAGCAATATCCCCGGTCTCTTTATCCGATACCAGGGTATTCAGGGTCAGATGCACGGCAACACCACGCACATGACAGTATTTTACCGCTTCTGCCAGGGTTTCCGGGGTAAAGTTCTTTGCTCCTTGCCGGGCATTGAACTTACCACAGCCTAAATATACCGCATGGGCGCCGTTTTGAACCGCCGCCCGAAGGGCATCCATAGAACCGGCAGGTGCCAAAATTTCCAACATACTGATCTCTCCGTCTTTTCGTAGTGGTTATACGCATACTTTTGCTCATTATAACACAATTTCCTTCTGTGTTCTACCCTGTTAAAAGAAAATTCCAAAAAATTTTATACTTTTCCCTACAAATGGAAAACCCGGAACCAGCAATGGTTCCGGGTCGTTGTTAAAAGGTATAGCCTGCCTCCAGCAACCGCATAAGTGCGGTATTTGCCTGCTCGTCGGTAAAAAGAGCGGTGTGGGCTTTGCTGATCGCCAAGGCTTCCAAAGAAAGATCCAATCTTCCTTTTTGCGCCAACGCACCAAAGCCGTCACTGTCCCGATGACCGGAAAGCTGCTTTTGGGCAAGGGACAGGCTCAAGGTATCCGGGCGAAAACGAACACCCAGTTTTCCTGCTTCTTCCCGTGCCTTCTCCCAGGCTTTTACAAATTTTTCTTCCATCAGCCCTCCAAAATAATGGGGCCGCAATCTGCAAGGCTCTGCAAAATAAGAGCAGCTGCTTCAGTAGCAGAAGCACTCACCTGATTGCCTGTACGCATATCCTTCACCGTGCATACGCCCTGGGCGATCTCATCCTCACCCAGCAAAATGGCATAGGGTACGCCCAGCTTGTCTGCATAGCTCATCTTCTGCTTAAACTTCTTCTTTTCAGCATACAGCTGCACTCTTACGCCCTGCTGACGAAGAGTCTCTGCCAGAGAAATGGCAGAAGTCAGATCCTCAGTCATAGGCAGAACCAGGGCATCTGCAGGAGCGCTGGGCAGGTTGGGATTCAGAAGTCCCTGTTCATCCAGTACATAGAAAAGACGGGTCAGGCCGATGGAAATACCCACACCGGGCAGAGCCTTATCGGTGTAGTAACCAGCCAGATTGTCATAGCGGCCACCGGAGCAGACAGAGCCGATCTCCGGATGATCCAGCAGCGTGGTTTCATAAACTGTGCCGGTATAGTAGTCCAAGCCTCTTGCAATGGTCAGGTCCACTGCAAGGTTAGCTTCCGGCACGCCAAAAGCGCCCAAGTTCCGGGTAACCGCATAAAGCTCTTCAAGGCCCAGGTCAAAAACTTCATCTCTGCCCTTGTAGCCTTCCAAGGCCTCCAGCACCTGTGCGTTAGTGCCACGAATGGCGATAAACTTCAGGATCTCATCAGCTTCTGTTTCAGAAAGACCGCAATCTGTTGTCAGAATGGTCTTCACCTTATCTTGGCCGATCTTATCCAGCTTATCCACGGTGCGCATAATGTCGCCGCTCTTTTCAGAAAGACCCATCATAGCATAGAAACCATTGAGGATCTTCCGGTTATTTACCCGGATCTGGAACCGTTCCAGGCCAAAGCCACGGAACACTCGATAGATAATGGCAGGGATTTCCGCCTCATTCATAATGTCCAGCTTGCCGTCACCGATGATATCAATGTCTGCCTGATAGAACTCACGGAAGCGGCCTCTCTGTGCCCGTTCGCCACGGTAGACCTTGCTGATCTGATAGCGGCGGAAGGGGAACACCAAATCGTTATAATGCAGCGCCACATACTTGGCCAGCGGCACTGTCAGGTCAAAACGGAGCGCCAGATCACTGTCACCCTTTTGGAAACGGTAGATCTGCTTTTCTGTTTCGCCGCCGCCCTTTGCCAGAAGGATCTGAGCATCCTCAATAACAGGGGTATCCAAAGCAGCAAAGCCATAAAGGCTGTATGTTTTACGAAGTGTTTCCATCATACGCTCAAAGCCGGCCTGCTTGGAAGGGAGCAGCTCCATAAAGCCGGACAGCGTACGGGGTTTGATTCTTTCCATCTTCACATATCCTTTCTTGGAAAATTGCCCGCCACCGGCGGGCAATATGTATGGTAATTAGTAGCGTGTTTTATTGTGGAGCATTTCTCTCCAATCCAGATCGCCTCTTTGCAGGCCCATAATTGCCATTTCTGCGCTGGCAAGGTTGGTGGCAATAGGCACATTGTGCTTATCGCAATGGCGAATGGTCTCGATCATTTGGGTGTCATCCCAAGGCTCTTTGTTGTTGGGATCAGTGAACAGCAGCACCAAGTCGATCTCGTTATAAGCGATACGGGCATTGATCTGCTGGTGACCGCCCTGCTTATGAGAAAGAAGCAGGGTAATAGGCAGACCTGTATTGTCTGCGATCAGCCGACCGGTGGTAGCGGTGGCGAACAGATTATGCTTAATGAGCACGCTCTTGTAAGCAGTGCAAAACTGAACCATCAGTTCCTTTTTCTTATCGTGTGCTAAAAATGCAATATTCACAGCACTCACTCCTTCTTTCTATAAATGTAGGGGCTGGGAGAAGCCCTGGATCCGCCTTGCGATCCGCTTGCAAGCGCCGGCCGCACCACGCTTGGTGGCTTTCAGCAGGGGCTTTTTGAAAGCAGCGGCAAGAATGACTTGTCCATCTTCCGGCACGATGCCCAGCAAGGGCCGTCCTGCCTGGTCCATAATGTCATCTACCGTCAGGCCCATAGCCTGAAGGGTCTTGGGGTTTATGCGGTTCACGATCAGCCGCACATTCTGCTTACCCATTGCTTCCAGCACTTGAGAGGCACGGGTGGCATCCCGGATCGCTGCCGGGTCAGGCCCGGTGACCAAAAGGATACGGTCGGCAAACTGGGCTGCCAGACGGAAGCCTGCTTCAATACCAGCAGGAGCATCCAGGAATATGTATTGGTATTTTTGCCGGGCAGAGGTCAACATTTTAGAGAATTCTGCCGGATCAATGGCATCGGTATGGCAATTGACAGGCGCTGTCAAAAAATGGAGGCTGGGATACTCCGGATGGACCGTTGCCTGGTCAAAAGTATAATTGCCGCTGCAAATGTCCAAAAAGGACAAAGCGCCAATATCACTGATACCCAAAGCAATGTCCAAATTCCGCAGACCCACATCGCAATCAATGCAAAGCACTCTGCAGCCATCTTTGGCAAGTGCGGTGGCAATACCGGCGCAAAGAGAGGTTTTTCCTGTGCCGCCCTTACCGGACAGAACGCCGATCAATTCTCCCACGCCTATCGCCTCCTTGCTCAAATTAAGTTTATTATAAAGCAATAATCCACAAAAGGCAAGAGTTATTCAAGCTTATTTGGAAGTTTTTTCATCAAAATGACCAAAGTCCCCCTTGCCCAAGACTATACAAACAGCATTTTATGGTGTATAATAAGAGAAATTTCCATATAGGCGGTTATTTGGATGAAATTTGGATTTTACACCTTGGGATGCAAGGTCAATCAATATGAAACCCAGGCTATGGAGCAGCTGTTAAAGGGTCAAGGGCATGAGGTTTGCGGCTTTATTGCCGGTTGTGACGGCTATAT
>JBGVHZ010000041.1:0-18997 GCA_045122735.1 Faecousia sp. | reverse complement strand
ATACCAAAAACGGCTGCGCTGCATGACGCCTATGGAGTTCTATGCTGCCGCATAAAAAGATGGCCTCTGCTTTCACAGAGACCATCTCCAACAAAATATTCTTTTGCTTTTTTCACTGTCTACTTGACAGGGGGCACTTCACAGCACCCGTCCCCTTGCCCATTTCTGATGATAGCATTATACCACACTTTTAAGAAAAAATCTTCCCACTTTTATCCCACCTGATGAGATAGTAAATAGACAATTCCTTGCCGCACCCAAAGGCTTCTCCTTGAGGAGAAGCTGGCAAAAATCTTTGATTTTTGACTGATGAGGTGTATGGATAATGGATAATTGATAATTGATAATGGATAATGTTCCTCCGCACCAAAGCCTCCCTTGTGTAAAGGGAGGTGGCTCGAAGAGCCGGAGGGATTGTTCTCCTTCCTCTTCTTCCCCCGCACCCCTTGCCCCCGCATCGGCCCCCTTGCCTAAAGGGGGCTGGATTTTTGCGTAGCAAAAAGACTGGGGGATACTGAGGGAGGAATGTCCATCCGTAAATTGCGGGTCAACGCAGTTTTTCATGTTCTGCCTTTATTCTTTCATTCACCCATGCGTTCCAATCCGGAATCTTCTGCAGATCCTTCGTAGCTACATCTATCGTTGCGACAATTCCGGCTTCTCCATATAAGGGAAACTCCACCAGAGCATACCCCTCTACACAAACCTCATGGCATATCCAGCCCTGCATACTTTTGTATACGCCGGCCTTGCCATACTGCTCCCTGTCCGTAAGCAGCTCCACACAGTCGTATTCCTTAAAATTTGTTTCTGTAAGCATGATTGCTTTCTCCCCTTGCCCATTTCTGATGATAGCATTATACCACACTTTTACAAAAAAATCTTCCCACTTTTTTCCCACCTGATGAGATAGAAAAACCCAAAGGCTTCTCCTTGAGGAGAAGCTGGCAAAAATCTTTGATTTTTGACTGATGAGGTGTAAAGCCTTCTCCTGTTGCGGTGCCCAGCGAATGTCCTCGGTGCTAAAGCCCCTTCGTCCCTCGCTGTCCGTTTGTGGTACCCGGCAGAAACTTCGCCTGTCAAAGCAGGCTCGTTTCTTGCCGACCACGGCACACACTGCACTTGCCCTTGACTCTGCCACTGGCAGCGGGCAAGTTCGTGTCCGCTGCCACTCGCTCAGGTCGCTCCTCCCGCCACCGGCGGCGCTCCCATCGCTCCCCCCGGGGAGAAGGTGGCAGCCCGCAGGGCTGACGGATGTGGGGTACAAATAAAGGGACGGTCTTGCCTTTCAGCACCCGTCCCCTTGCCCATTTCTGATGATAGCATTATACCACACTTTTACGAAAAAATCTTCCCACTTTTTTCCCACCTGATGAGATAGAAAAACCCAACCGCCAAAAGCTTTTAGCCCACAGCAAAATGTTTCGGGGATTCCAAAGGGACGGTTAGGCCCTTTGGCCGTCTGGAGAGTCCGGGAACCATACGGAAGGTTCCCGGGCGCTCTTTGGTACTTTCTTGCGAGAAAGAAAGTACATACTCCAAAGCACTCCCCTTTGCTCAATAAAAAAGAGGCACCTTTCGATGCCTCTTTTTATTCTTTTATGCCTTTGCGCTCTTCTTTTCAAAGACCAGCAGGGCAGCGGCGGCAAGCACACACAGAACCATCAGGCCAAGCCAGAGGGTCAGGTTGGTGTCGTCACCGGTCTGGGGAATGTTGGGATTGTAAGCATTGTTAAAGACGATGCCTGCTGCAGCCTCGGTGCTGTCAGCCAAAGTGACCACCAGGTCACCTGCAACCAGCTGACCGTTTCCATCGTCGGTCACTTCCACGGTTACATAGTAAACGGTGCGGTCGAAGCTGACCAATCTTGCTGCCACGGAAGTATCCTCTTTGACAACGAAGCGGTAAGTGCCGGCTTCGGTAGCTTCCACAGCAAATGCGAAGTTGCCCTCTGCATCGTGGGTAGCCACCATAGGCTCCCCAGCCAGCTCTGCGCCAAAGTCCGCAACTGCGTAGGCCAGGAACTTAAATTCGCCCTCCACCAGATCTCTGCCGGTCAGGTTCTTTTCACCCTCAATGGTGATCTTGGTGGGCGCAGCAGCGTAAACATTGATGAAGTTCAGCCCATCGAGGGAAGCATTTTCCACGATGGTGTGGGTCTCAATGCCGCCCTGGTTGTCATCCCGAACAGCCACAGTGATGTGATACACGGTCTGATCGTAGGTCATACCGGCAATATTTCCGGTTTCTTCCACCAGCACATAGTAGAACACCTTGCCCACATCCTGGGCGGTGTAATCCAGCTGGATCTGATAGCTGTGGTTAGGGGTGTTGTAGCCCACCACCTTGGTGGCCACCAGGTTTTCTCCATCCTGCTCGAAGGAGAAGTCGCCGCCAGCCTTGTAAAGGCTGAAGGTAAACTCGTCACTTTCCGCCCACTGACGGCCGGTGACCACCTTCTGTCCGGAGAGGATCACCTTATCCGTGCCGGTGACCTCATAGATGTTGGTGAACTGAATGGAATCCTGGGGAACGCCGTTGCCGTCGTAGATATTCACGATGGTGTGGAGCTGACCCTTCAAATCGTCGATGACCTCCACATGGACACGGAATTCGGTGTCGTCATAGGTAACGCCATCGATATTCTGCCCTGCATTGACTTCCTTCACGATGAAGTACTGGTCGTTGGCGGAGGTAAAATCGATCTTGGTAAACTGGAAAGCGCCGCCTGCTTGGTTGGAAACGGTTTCCTTTAGTTGGCCCAAATTCCAGCTTGCATCGGACTTATAAAGCTCGAACCGGAATTCGTCACCTTCCAGGGTGTTGTTGATCTTGCCGGTCAGTTCCTTGTCACCGGTGAAGGTAACGGAGGTGGGCTTTGCCACATAGCGGTTATTGAACACCAGCTCTGTAGCAGCCTGACCGTCCTTTTCGTACTTAGCCTCTGCAATAAGGCTTCCCAAGCCGTTGTCGGTGACGGTGACGGTCACAGTGTAAACGCTGCGATCATAGGTAATGCCGAAGCTTTCACCCTGTGCCTGCTTTTCTGTCACTTCGTAGACATAAACGCCCTCTTCCCGGTAAACGATCTCGGGGAAGAAGAAAGTGCCGTCCAGGAAGTTCTTTACTTCGTAGGTGGCAGGATCGGTAACAGCCGCACCGTTTGCGGAGATTTCCTTCAGCACGAAGGTAAATTCGTCGTTCAGCAGAGGTCTTCCGGTCAGGTTCTTCTCACCGGAAAGGGCATAAGCTGCAGGACGGGCGGTGTAGGTGTTGTTGATGAGAAGCTCCTTGCCGGCAGCATTTTCCAGAGCATAGGAAGCAACCAGCTGACCCTTTTCATCATCGGTAACGGTAACCAGCATGGTGTAGGGGGTCTTGTCGGTGGTGATGCCGGCCCCATCCAGGCTGGTCTCGGTGATGGTGAACCGGTAAGAGCCAACCTGGGTGAATTCCAGCACACCGTCAAAGGTCACATTGCCCTTTTCATCGTTAGAACCGTTGAGGGTCACACCGTTGCCTTCCACCCGGAAGGTAAACACCCGGTCACCGGGAAGCTGACCATTGACGGTCTTTTTCACGAAGTTTACAGGCAGTGTAGCCTTTGCAGGGGCATAGATATTCTCAAATTCTGCGCTCACAGAAGAGCCTGCCTGTGCAGGTGCTTCGCTACCCTCATAGATAACCGCAGAAATAGTGCCGTCGCCATTGTCCGTGACCTTTACGGTCAGGGTGATTTCCTTGCCGGTGTAATCCCAGCCGGCAGGAATGGTGGCAGGATGGACTTCCTTCAGGGTGTAGGTAAAGGTTTGCCCTGCATCTGCTGCAGTGTAGTTAAGAGCAAATCTTGCAAAGCCACGCTCGGTGGTGGTCAGGGTCTGCCCCACCGGCTGCCCATTGGCATCAAAAATGCCGAAAACGAAGCCAGCCAGGGACTTTTCTGCGCCGCCCCGATTGTCGATGGCCTTGGTCACATCCACAGTGACCGTAGCGCTGCCGGTGGCGGAGTAGGTATTTGTGAAGTTGGCGGTCACATTCCAGCCCTTTTCAGCATCGCCGGTGATGACGGTGCTTTCCGGACGGGAAGTCCGCACAGCGGAAATTTCCAGCTTGCCATCCATATCCGTGTCGGTAACGCTCACCGCAAAGGAGTGGACGGTCTTATCGTAGCTGACGCCGCCCAGAGGGCTCTGGGGTTCTACTTCCACGATCCGGTAGTAGTTGACACCTGTGGAAGTGTAGGAAGCGTCGTCGAAGATCTGGTCAAAGGTGAAGCTGCGCTGTGCGCTGGTGGCAAATTGGCTCTGCCCCAGCTGCTGCCAGCTGTCCTGCCCCACCAGCTTTTCAAGGCGGAATTCAAACTTGTCATCTGCCGTCCAATCACGACCTGTGAGGGTCTTTGTGCCGGAAACGCTGATAGGAATGGGGTCAACCGCTGCGGGGGCATAGGCATTGACCACCACCACGGTGGCAGTGTAGTTCTCTTCGATCTGCACTCTGCCATCCCCTGCCACACCGTTATCCATGAAGACGGGGGTAAAGCCTGCGCCGGGGTTCCGTTCTTCCACCAAAACGCCGGTACCTTCGGGAAGGTCAAAGACCTCCAGGCTTTCGTTGTCACCCAGGGTGACGGTAAATACGCCATTAACGGTGGTCACCTTGTCCAGGTTGCCGCCGGTGTGTTCTGCCCGGAACTGGGCATTTTCCGTGCCATTGCCGGTGAGGGTCACACGGAATACAAATTCCTTATCCCCAGGGATCTGATAGCCATCGCCCAGAGGATGGACAACTTCCTTGGTGATGGTCAGATTGCCCAGACCGCGAACGGCATTGATAAATTCCACAGCGGCCAGATTGCCATCGGTCAGGGTCACAGAACTGTTCTGATCCAGGCCGTAGGCCACGGGGATGTACTTCATATCTGCTTTTTCAGTGATTCTCACCCGGTTGCCGGCAGCCATACCGCCGATGTACAGGGTGTAGCCGGGGCGCAGCTCCACAGAAGCCTTGCCGTTTGCAAAGGTGACCTGGGTGGTAGTTTCCACCCCATTGGGGGCAACCATCATAGCAGGATAGGTAGCATTGCCGTTTCCGGAGAGCATTTCCAGCTGGAATTGGAAGGCATCGGTCACATCGCTCATTTCCTCTGCCATATGCTTGGTCAGCTTGATGCCGGTTTCCGGCTTTACGATGAGCTTACCGTTGTTGCCAAGGGTAGCGCCCACATAGAACTGATAGCCTGCATCGTTTACATTGTGATTTTGGGTGTCCACAAAGGGAACCACCGCCTGACCCAGAGATTGGGTCTTATTCTGGCTGGCATCCGGCTGGGAAAGACCGCCCTTGTAGACGGTGTAGCCATCCAGATTGGTCTGTACAGCGCCCATGGGGACATACCAGCTGTTGTCATTTGCCCGCTGGGAAGTAGCCAGCACTTCAGCAGAGATCCCCCGGTAAACGAACCGCTCTGTCAGGCTGCTGCCGCTCTTTGCATACACGGTGTAGCGGCGGTACATGGTGCCGGAAGGACGGGAAGCACCGGAGTACAGCGTGCCATTTTGGTCAGCATAAATGGGGGTATCTTCCAGATAATAGTACTTATCGTTCTGTCTGGAGGGGTTAAAGTAAGCGTAGGTATTGTTGGTGCCGTAGCCGGTGAGATTGTGGTGATCCCACATATTGGTGAAGAGGTAGACCGTGCCGTCAGCGCCCACATGGTGAGATTCAGACAGATAGTCTTCCCCCAGCTGCTCCTTCAGATTAAAGAGGTTCAGCTCCTTTTCCAGTGCCACCTCGTAAATAAGACGGATGGGCTTTTCTGCGCCGGAGGTGGTCAAACCGTCCAGCTTGCCGTTTTCATCCAGCTCCACATTGTAAGTAAGGGTGGGGATCAAAGCCGCAGGCACAGCAAAGGTGACGAGCTCATCCCCGTTTTTCAGATTCTTGCGAACCTGCACGGTGGCGTACATCATGTCAGACTTGGTAACGCCATGGGCTTCATCCACCTTGCCCAGATAGCCGTAGGAGCGAATGACGAAGGCAGGATCGGTGTCTTTATTGCCGGTAGCTTCGGGCAGGACGGTGGTGCCTTCATTGTAGAAGCCTAAGAACTTGCCTTCTGCGTTGGCGTACCAGCCGATGTAGTTGGAGTAGTTGCTTGCATTTTCGTAGTTGAGCTGACCGTGCTGATAAGCCAGCGCGATCAAAGCCTCTGCCACATCTATGCTCTCAATGCCCAAACGAGCCTGAACAGAAGCCACCATCTCCCGACCCAGTGCGGAAGGACTGGTGGGCGTACCCAAAGCGCCGCCGCTGGGAACGAAGTTGCTTGCCAGGTCAGCGCCGGAGAACAGCTGCTCGCCGATCAAAATGCCCTTGATGTCCGTAACGGTCATGCCGTGACCGAGCCGATCCACAAAGGAAACATAGCCGGAAAGCTCCTCGCTTTCGGAGATCAGGGTGGGGAAATAGCCGGATTGGATCTGAATATTGTCCACAACATCCTGGAAGGCATCCTTTAAAGCCCCGGCCAGGTCGTTGCCATCGGCTTCAAAGTACTTGTCCACATAGTTTTTGTCCAGCTCGTCAGCGATCTTGGTAACGGTCAGGTCACTGTCAAAATAGCCGCTGCCGCTCTGCACGATCACTTCGCCGCCCACACGGGCAGCCTGATACTGTCTCCAGAAGTTATTGATGGCGGTGGAAGAATTGGCAGGATCCAAAACGCTGGTAGCATTGGCATCCCTGCCCACAGCCAGACCCAGGGTGTAGAACAAAGGCTCTGTGCCGTACTTTTCTTCGATCTGCACCCGTGCATAAGCAAGGCTCAGTTGGGTCACAAAGCTCAAAGCGGAGCTGGTAGACTTGCCGTTGCCCAGATCATACTGACCGGGATTTGTAAAATCGGTGTCACCCAAAGTGGGCGCGCCGTCACTCATCAGCACCATAACGGGCTTGCGGCGCAGCAGACCTGCAGAAGGATCGTTCACGGTCACAGAGTTGCTCTCTGCCAAAAACTGATTCAGCGCACCCAAAACGCCCTTCTGGATGTAGGTCGCACCGGTGACCTGCTTTCTCTGAGAGGTAGGCTTTTGGGTGCTATTTTCGTAAACCACATCTGTGTCGATGCCGATGTACTCACCGCCTCTGGAGCTGTAGGTCAGATACAGCCCATCTGCGCCGGTGGTGTACCGACCCAGAGGAAGCAGGGTGATGGCGGCGTTGCTGTTGGTAGAGCTGGAGCTGGAGCCGGAATAGAGCACCACGCTGATCCGGTTGTGCTTGTTTGCCCCTAGCAAGGTGGCGATGCTGGTATTGGCAGCCTCCACCAGTTCCTCCGCCACATCGTTATCACCTGCATTCATAGAGCCGCTGACATCCAAGATCAGCACAGAGTCCGTAGGCACATAGGACATACCCACAACGCTCATATTGGCCGCCATGGTGGAAAGGGCAATCAAAAAGCCCTTCTCATCGTCCTTTGTGATGCCTGCAAAAGCACTTTCCGTTAGAACGGACTTATCCAGCCAAACACCGCCTGCATTTTGGGTGTTCAGCTGTCCGTTCAGACCAAAATAATCCTTGTACCCATCCAGGGTAGAAGGGTCTGCCACCTGGGTGATGATCTCCTCTGCCTTAATTTCGGCAGAAGCCTTCATTCCGGTAACAGGAAGCATGGTCAGCACCATGGCCAGCACAAGGAACAAACTTGCCAGCCGGCTGCCCAGGGTTTTTTTGTATGTCATAGGACATTCCTCCTTTTGTTTATGAAAACTGTAAAAGCGCCATCTCCCGCCCGGCAAGGAAGCCTTGCTAGGTAAGAATGATTCTTAAATACACAAAACAGATATTTCCAGTTTCTCATAATCACTATAACATGAAAACCCTTGTGCTGTCAACGCTTTTTTCCATTTCCCTTCTCCACATTTGTACAAAATTTTTCCATACTTTTTGTCAAATTTATGCACAACCTTTTGCGCTCCTGCACCCCTTGCCCCCCGCATTTATGAGGGGGGTGTCACCGAAGGTGACGGGGGGAGTGCCTGGATAATGGATAATGGATAATTACCCACCGCACCCATGCCTCCCCTTGTCAGGGGAGGTGGCTCGAAGAGCCGGAGGGGTAGTTATTCTCTCCTCCAGTCAAAACCTTCGGTTTTGCCAGCCCCCTCCTCAGAGGGGGCCTTTGGCGGCGCTCCCATCGCTCCCAAAAAAGAACCCGGATGCGTTTGCATCCGGGCGTAGGTTCAATCTTCTATCAGGGTGTACTTGCAAAGAAGCACATACCGGGTGGTCTCTTTTTCCTGGGAGCAGGTGGACAAAACGATAAACTTATCCTCCTGGGTTATGGAAATGCCGGAATCAAAGGTGGAATTTCGCAGCATGCTTTCCAAAAAAGCCTCATAGGCTGCCGGATCCGGATTGGGGGTATAGAGGATCTCCTCCTCGTCCACGATCCGCCCTGCCACCGCCTCCAGCAGATAATCCCCCTCCGGAGTCAGATACAAAAGGGTCTTGTGCTTTTCATAGTAGTCCTGCTCTTTGTACTTAAGCAAAGAGCCGAACATCCGGTCGGTCTTCATATTGTGGCCGTAGATGATGTAATTTTTGTCCTGTCCCAGCTTCCCGTTGCGAAAATCCACAAAGAGCGTGCCGGAAATGAGCCAGCTCCCATTGAAGCCGGTGCGGACATATTTTACATTGTCCCTTCCCTGTACCACCGGATAGTGGATGTAGGTATCCTCACAGTAGAGCCAGCCTACCACTTCCTTGTTCACCTGCCGGAGGGCTTCAAAGTCCACCGCCATCTTGGGAGGCTGTACCTCCGGAGTCACGGGGGCAGAGGGATCTTCCCCCTTGGTGGGTGCCTGGGTGGGCAGAATGGTCACATATTGGGTCTGCAGACTCTCATAGGTCTTTTTCACCTGATAGTTGTCCCATAAGATCTTGCCCACATTGTAGGCAGAAAAGCCAAAGACCAATATCAGCACCGCCATAATGGCGATCATCAGCTTTTTCCGCATGCTACCCCTCCTTTTTTTCTTGAGTATAGCATAAATTCTTCAGGAAAACAACCCATCCAAAGAGGCAAAAGTGTAGCCCATTTCCTTGTACCGGGTCAGAAGCTCCTCCAAAATCTCCCCATTGGTCTTGGAGGTGCTGTGCAGAAGCAGTACCGCCCCGTTGTGTATCCGGGGAAGCAATTTGGAAAAAGCATACGCTTTTGTTGGTTGCTTGTTGTTGTCCCAATCTGCATAAGCAAGGCTCCAAAATACCGTCTTATACCCCATTTTTTGGGCAAATTCCAAATTTTCCTGGCTGTAAAGTCCCTGGGGCGGACGGTAATACTTGGGCATTTCCTTCCCCGTAATT
Organism: Faecousia sp.; assembly: GCA_045122735.1. Lineage (GTDB taxonomy): Bacteria > Bacillota > Clostridia > Oscillospirales > Oscillospiraceae > Faecousia. Next base: position 9,624 of record JBGVHZ010000041.1, on the reverse strand, counting down.
TCCCGGAACAGCTCCTCCAAATCCTTTAATTCCTTTGCAAAGCCGGCCTGATCCTTCTTTCGCATATCCGGATGATGCATGGTGTGATTGCCCACAATGTGACCTTCTTCCACCATCCGCCGCACCAGGTCCTTGTTTTTTTCCATATAATTTCCAACCAAAAAGAAGGCCGCCGGCACCTGATGCTTCTTCAAAATATCCAGTATTTTTTCCGTGTTGCCGTTTTCATAGCCTGCATCAAAGGTAAGATATAAAACCTTTTGGGTAGGATCTCCCATATACGCCCCATCCAGCTTTTTCAGCCGCTGGGCATCCTCCGTTCCCTGGGGTGGCTGTCCTTCCCCGGAAAAATGCAACCCCCAGGAAGCGGTCTGTATGGCTTCTTCCCGGTCAAAGGGTACAAGCAACACCGCCAGTAAACAAGCCATCACCAAAGCATAAAACATAAGATTTTTCTTCATCCCATCCCCCCTATGGAAGTATACGGTCAGGAAGGATTCTTATGCAGAAAGGATAAAAAAACAGGCTCTGACGAAACCGCTTTTCCACAAGCCCCATCCCATCAAGCCCTAATTTTTCTCTATACCTATGTTTATATCTATATCTTTATCTTTTACTTTCTCTTTTACTTTCACTTATACTTGCACCTCCACCGGCGGTAAGATATCAGCTTGCAACTGTTTCTGATCGCTTAATTTTTTCGCCAGCTGGGCTCGTTTGTGGGCGGTGTCCAGCACAGGCCGCACGATCTCAAAAAGCATTGCCACCATTGGGGTTATGGCACTTTGCTCCGGCTCTTTGCCGTTGAGGGCGTAGTCGCAGATGATGCGGTAGGCTTCTGCTTTTTCTTTTTTTGTCCGCAGATTTTCGATGCTTTCAAAAAAAGACCGATAAAAAGTGAACTGTTTTCTTTCCATAATGTTTTCTCCTTTGAATGTGTTATTTGCCATTTCTGACACTACCATCCTAGCACATCCAAACAGAAAAATCTTCCCACTTTTTTCCCACCTGATGATTTATAAAAAATGTGCAAAACCCTGTGGAAAACTCCCCCCACTTATCCACAACCCCAAAACCTCCCTCTTCCCTCCGCACCAAAGGCTTCTCCTCAAGGAGAAGCTGGCAAAAATCTCTGATTTTTGACTGATGAGGTGTACGGATAATGGATAATGGATAATTGATAATGGATAATGTTCCTCCGCACCAAAGCCTCCCTTGTGTAAAGGGAGGTGGCTCGAAGAGCCGGAGGGATTGTCCTTGCCCCCTTCCCTCCGCTCCCATCGCTCCTCATTATCCATTATCAATTATCCATTATCAATTAAAAAGAGGCTCCCGTAGGAGCCTCTTTTCTTACATATGAGATTTAATCGTGCCAATGAGAATATCCCCGGCAACCACCCGGTCTTCAGCGGCAAAGCCCTCGGCAAAGTTGTCAGAGTACAGCACCTGTGCGCTGGGGGGAAACTCCTCGTCCCCCTCCCAGATAAGGATCTGCATAGCGTACTCCCCCACCAGCGGGAACAAAAAGCCAGCATCCCCGGACTTTACTTCCTGGGCGCCCATTTCCTGAGCCGCCTTCTTAAAGGCTTCCACTCTCGTACCCAAGGTAAAGGCCGCACGGGTCAGCACTCTGCCGGTATAGGGCTTGATGTACAATTCTCCCCAGGGCATCTCCCGGAAGGTGAGCCAGCGGCCATTGGCAGACAATGCTTTGCCTTCCAATAAGTACCGTAACAGAAATGTCTGCGTTGGCAGAGGGGGCAGTTTCCCCCCATCCAGCGCCCGGATCTCATACTTAGGATGGGAAATGGCAAACTTCCGGTTAAGAAGTCCCACCGTAAAGGCACTTCCATCCCAGCTCACTTCCCCCAGCCGACCTGCAATTTCCGCTGGGTCAGCCTTGGAGAACAGCTCCTCATAATATTCAAAAGGCACTTGCTCCTTGTTGTTTTCAATCTCCATAGCTTACTCCTGTACAGAATTGGGGAACAGTCTTGCATCGGTGTGGGGCAGGAAACAGGCCGCCACGAAGCTGTCCATATACCCGGGATGGGTGGAAAGCTCCAGATAGGTCATATTTGCCCCCAGCTCGGTGCATTTTGCCACCGCCTGGTCGCTCAAAACCATAGTGTACGCACCGGTGAGAGAAGAGTTGCCGATGTATTCGTACTTCTCTAATTCCACATCCGGCAGCATACCGATGTTCACAGAGTTTTTCATATTGATGCCGGAGCCGATGCCGCCGGCCACATAGACCTTGTCGATCATCTCCACGGTCATATCCACCGCATTTAGCATGGTGTCGATGGCGGAGAAAATCGCACCCTTGGCACGGATAAAGTTGTCAATATCCACTTCATTGATGGAAATTTCCCGACCGGTCTCCGACTTCTCAGCGGTAGCCAAAATGTACCGACCCATGCCGTGGGCATCTCTGCCCACCCGAGCCCCTTCTCTGACGAACAGACCCTTGGCATTGATAATGCCACAGCGGAACAGTTCAGAAATGATGTCAATAATACCACTGCCGCAAATGCCCACCGGCTTCTGTCCGCTTTCACCCACGATGGTGAGAGTAGGCTCCATAGTATTTTTGTCAATAACACAAGCTTCGATAGCGCCATCGGTGGCACGCATACCGCAGGAGATGTCGCCACCTTCAAAGGCAGGGCCTGCAGAGCAGGCACAGCTCATCATAAAGTCCCGGTTGCCGAACACGATTTCGCCATTGGTGCCAAGGTCGATGAAAAGACCCATCTCGTCCTTGTCCCACAGACCGGTGGCCAAAGTACCTGCCGTGATGTCACCGCCCACATAAGAGCCGATGTTGGGGGCAATGATCACAGGTGCAAGGGGGTTGGCAGGCAGCCGCAGATCCCCGGCCTTCAGCCCCTCCCAGCCAAAGAAACTGGGAATGTAAGGCTCCATACGCACCGGCTCTGCATCCACGCCCACCAGCAGGTGGTTCATGGTGGTGTTTGCCGCTACACACAGCCGCAAAATAGCGGTTGCCTTGATGCCTGCAGTCTGACAAAGCTTTGCAATAATGGGGTTCAGGGTCTCCTTCACAATGGCATCCTGGAGCTTCTTCTTGCCGCCGTCTCTGCCCTGCTGAATAATTCTGTTAATAACATCCGCACCATAACGGATCTGTCCGTTGCCGGAAGAACCCTTGGCAAGAATCTTGCCGTTTTCCAGATCGGTCAGTACCATGGTCACCGTGGTTGTACCAATGTCAATGGCACAGCCAACGAGCTTGGTGTCCTCCGGGGAGGTGATTTCCATACAGGTAAAGGTGTTCTCTTTCAGTTCACCCTTTACGCAAACGGTAAAGTTGTTGGCACGCAAAGTAGATGCAAGCCGCACCATCACGCAGAAAGGAATCTCCACCTTTTCAACGCCCAGCTCAGCGGTCAGCGCCCAAGTCAGCCGCTCATTGTCCGGCATGGTGTCATCCAGGGAAGGCTCGTCCATACTTACCACCACACTGCGATAGCCGTTGGTCAGTTCAATACCTCTTGCCTTCAGGTCCTCCTGTGCGGCTTCAAAAATCGCCACTTCCTTGGGGCTGCTCAGGTCAGCAGTTTTCATCCGGGATTGATAGGCAGAAGCAATGTCCGGCACAAATACCACGCAGTCGGAAAGTACCTTGCAGTTGCAGCTTAAGCGCCAGCCGGCCTCAAATTCATCGGCAGTGATGTGACGGGAAGGAATGGTCTCCACCTCACCGGACACCATTTTTACACGGCACTTGCCGCAAGAGCCGTTGCCGGAGCAGGGCGCATCAATGGCCACATTGCTGCGACGGGCCAGCTCCAAAAGGTTGTCCCCCACATTGCATTCTACGGCAACCTCCGCCGCCCCTTCGATCTGAAATATCACCTTGGGCATACAAAATACCTCACTTTTTCCATAGTTGCATACATTATAACATTTTCCACGCCCCTTGTCTACAAAATAAAGGCTTCTCCTTGAGGAGAAGCTGGCAAAAATCTCTGATTTTTGACTGATGAGGTGTACGGATAATGGATAATTGATAATGGATAATGGATAATCGATAATGACCACCGCACCAAAGCCTCCCTTGTGTAAAGGGAGGTGGCTCGAAGAGCCGGAGGGATTGTCCCTCCCCCCTCAGAGGTCAGGAGGGAGGCAAAGACAAGCAAAAAGGCGGAGCCTTTCGGCTCCGCCTTTTATAAGTAAATTTTACATTAAGGGTTCCATACCCAGTACAGGGTGACCCTTTTCGGTCAGCCATGCGATCAGTTCCTCTGCATCGCAGGTAACAGTTTCATCCGCCACCATATCGCAGAAGTTCTCAATGCCGTACAGCTCAAAAGCGGTCTTGTTCAGCCGCTCAGCCACATCGTCCTTCAGCTCCTTGGGCATCCAAACGATACGCTCGATACCGCCTTCCGCAGCCATAAACTTCTTGGAAGCGATGAAGTGACGGCCGTGACCCATAAAGCCGGGGGTCTGTACACCGCCGCCGGTGCAGGAAGCCAGCTCGCCGAAGGTCATACCCGCAGGAGTCATACCCTTGTATTCCCGGTTGACAACGATAACGCCATTGGAAACAGCCTCGATACCGCAGATGCACTCGAAGCAGCCGCAGGAGGTCATGGGATCTTCCAGAATGGAGTACAGAGTCACATTTTCCACAGCGCCGTGGGTAGCATCGGCGATGGCCTTATTAACGCTTTCAAAACGACCGGTGCGCTCGTCCAGCAGACCTTCCTTGAAGATGGGCTGGCAAGGACCGTTGGGATCCAGCTCGTTGGTTGCCTTGGCATCCAGCCAGGAAACAGCGCCGCACAGACCCAAACGCTCGGGAGTGACCACGCAGCAGTGGGCAGGTGCGAAGGACTGGCAGAGGATGCAGGTGTAGTAGCGATCCACAGCCTCGTCGGTCATGGAAGCCAGACGGTCATCTCTCTGGGCGTAACGGGGCATAGCCACTTCGTCACGGAACTTGCCGGCCTCGGTGGGCTCGGTGATCAGGGTGATCTGGCACTTGTCAACAACAGCGTCGAATTCGTCCATGATCATCACATACAGAACTTCCGCAAAGTCCTTCAGCCGCAGACCGGCTTCATAAGCAGCATTGGAAACACGGATACGCACCTGATTGCGCTGACCGGTGTGCATCACGCCTTCCATGTAGTTAAACCAAGCGTGGAATTTCCGCTCGATAACGCTTTCAAAGTCCACCTGCATCTTCTTGCCGGCAACCTCTACATAAGTAGCCAGCGCCAGATCCTTGGCTTCGTCCAGATCAGGACCAACAATCGTGATCTTGTGATCTTCCACTTCGTTCATTTCCCGCATCACAACCAGCTCGGCAGTGGGGTTCTTGGAGGACCAGAATTCGTTGTGCATATCAGCCTTACGGATAATTTCACCTTCAAAGGCAGCAGCAAATGCCACAGGAATGGGCAGCTCCTTGACCTTGATCTTGATGTTCCGCAGCTCCAAAGACTTCTTAACGGTGTTGGCGTGATCGCAAACGGATTCCAGCGCACCGGGAACCTGATTTTCACCCAGGTCGATATCCACAACAACGGGGAAGCCCAGAGCGATAGCGCCTGCGCCTGCAGAAACCACAACAGCGTCGATCGCACCAAAGGTGTTGACGAAAGCAGGCACACGGTTCTTGGTGTAGTCCAAAAGACCAGCCAGATTGCCGGGCTGTACATTACCGAAGATCAGTGCTGCACGGATAGCAACGGTGACAACGTGAATAACGGAAGTCACATCGTGACCCAGAGGGATCACACGGAATTCAAGACCCATCTTCACGCCGGCTTCAGCGCACTGCTCGATCACATCACCAACCATAAAGGTCATGATGCCCTTGGACTGATAGTCCTTCACAACAGCAGCCACATCTTCAGCCTTGTCCGCCTTGCCCAGCACAACAGCCACACCGGGGATGTCGCCGGTAACCAGGGGAACGCCCAGGGAGCGGATGATGGGGTCAGGCACGAAGCCGATGCCGGATTCATTTTCATAGGGATTGCCGCCTTCTACATATTTCAGGCCTTCCAGAATTTCAGCGCCAACGGCAGTAGCAAGACCTGCATTCAGGGCTTGACCCAGATCCTCCTGGTTGGTGATCAGGCTCTTCAGAACGCCTACGCAAGCAGGCAGATCACCCAGAGTCTTTACCTTCACGCCGGTAGCGGCATAAATGGTAGGGAAGCAATAGGCAGTATCGGGGAATGCAATTTCCTTGTCGGGGCCATACTTGGCGATGGCATCATTCACAGCGCCTTCGGTCAAGCCAGCAACTGCATTGGAGCCACCATAGATCAGATCGGTTAATACGCTCATAGTCTTTCCTCCAAAAAAGTTTTTATATAGAGCCCGCAGGCTGAATATACGAAAACAAATAATAACCTAAGTAAAGCCTTCTCCTTGGGGAGAAGGTGGCAGCCCGTAGGGCTGACGGATGTGGGGTCTATTTAATGGATAATTGATAATGGATAATGGATAATGCCCACCGCACCCCTTGCCCCCCCGCATTTATGAGGGGGGTGTCACCGAAGGTGACGGGGGGAGTGTCTGAATAATGGATAATGGATAATGGATAATGTTCCACCGCACCCATGCCTCCCCTTGTCAGGGGAGGTGGCTCGAAGAGCCGGAGGGGTAGTTATTCTCTCCCCCAGTCAAAAATCGCAGATTTTTGACGGATGTGGGGTCTATTTAATGGATAATTGATAATTGATAATGGATAATGTTCCTCCGTCCCAAAGCCTCCCTTGTGTAAAGGGAGGTGGGTCGCCGCAAGGCGACTCGGAGGGATTGTCCTTGCCCCTCTTTCCTCCGCGCCCATAGCTCCCCATTATCCATTATCCATTAGAGAACGAAGTTCTCTTGTTAGGCAGCCGGCGATGTAGTACACCGTTTCATAGCGGACAAACTGCAAAATGTTCTTATCCCACAAAAAGGTCAGCTGTGGGGGGAAGTCCTCATCTGCAAAGTAGAACTTCAGTTCCATACAAAGGTCTGGGAAAATATGCAGCCGATAGCCCATATCCCCTGCCCCGGTAGCCACGCCTCCAAGACTTTCGCAAGCCTTTTGAAAAGCTGCCGGATCTTGCTGAATACGCTGTTCCAACGCCCCGTTTTTCATCACAAGGCCGCTGCCGCCCACAAAAACCCCGGGCAAACTGGTCACCGGGCAAAATACATTTGCGGCAATTGCGGAAGATTTCCGGTCGCAAACATAGTCTAAAATACTCAAAGTGGGAGAAAAATCGCACTCTATCTCTTTTTCTCCCTCTATCAAAACGATACTTCCCGTGGTGCGATCCAAATGGACAGGCAGAGAAAAGAAGGTGGTCTGCACGCCCTTTTCCCAGGATGACACACCGGGGTTTTTCAGTAAATTTTCTACTTCATAGGTCAGGAAGCGATCCACCGCATCCTGCCGCATAACTGCATAATTATCCATAAGGTTGATTATTTATCCAGCAAAACAGCCTCTACCTGGTCTGCAATTTGCGCCATTCCCAGCGCCGTGGGATGGCCGTTTTGCTTGCAAATATCCGCAAGGGCTACGGTCTTTGCCCCATAATGCTCTGCCGCCAGCACCCAACCCTTCACAATTTCCGGGTGCAGCTCGGTGTTGATAATAGAGATAATTTGGGCATTGGGGTAATTCTTCTTCAAACGAGAAAGGACATAGCAGTAAGCAGGAATGGCCTGCTTCAGATCCTCTTCGTTCCAGCGACCGAATTTCACCTTTCCATGAACTCTGTCCATCCAGTGATCGTTGGTGCCGCCAAAGAGGAAAATATAGTCCGGCTGACCGGGAATTTCTGCAAAAGAATGGTTCACTCTTTGGGCATAGCAGGCAGCTCTTGTGTGCTTTTCCCGGACTTGGGTGCAAACGGTAGCACCGGAGAAGGAATCGTTCAGCAAAAGCTTCATTTCCAGCCGGGTCATCAGCAGATGCCACCAGGTCTGCTCCACAGACAGCACATCATCAACCGATTCCGGCCGGGGATAATAGAAATTGTTTTCCTCCGGGATCCACCCTTCAAAGGTGGAATAGCTATCCCCCAGGATGGCAAAGGTCTTACCCATAAGTTTCTTATTCATGTCCATACCTCATTCATCCTAACTGAAAACACCACCGCACCCAAGGCCTTCTCCTGTTGCGGTGCCCAGCGAATGTCCTCGGTGCTAAAGCCCCTTCGTCCCTCGCTGACCGCTGCCACTCGCTCAGGTCGCTCCTCCCGCCACCGGCGGCGCTCCCATCGCTCCCCTTGAGGGGAAGGTGGCAGCCCGAAGGGCTGACGGATGAGGTGTCAAACCTCACCGAACAGATGCTCCCAAATATTTTGGCAAACACCCTGAAAATTCTGATTGATATGGGAATTGGCATACCGAAGAATGGTCAAACCCTGGGACTTCAAAAAAGCATCCCGGCTTTCATCCATCTTCTGCCCTTCTTCCTCAAAATGCTGCGAGCCATCTAATTCAATTACAAGCTTCGCTTCCGCAATATAGAAATCAACGATATAGTTGCCTATTGTTTTTTGCCGATGTACCGTCACGGGTAACTGCTTTAGAAAATCATACCAAAGGTGCCTTTCCTCTTTTGTCATATTCTTCCGTAGCGTTTTTGCGTTTCCGGTCAGTTTAGAATTATAAAGAGAGTTCATATATGCACCTGATTTTGTCTTTTATTAAGTTCCAAAGGCTTCTCCTTGAGGAGAAGCTGTCACCGCAGGTGACTGATGAGGTGTTAATGCGTTTAATTACACCTCATCCACCGCTAACGCGGTCCCCCTTCCCCTCAAGGGGAAGGCTTATTTTTCTGCCAAATAAGCAAAGTGGCAGGGAGGGAGATTCCCTCCCAGCCTTGATTTGCGGGGAAAAGTGTTCTTTCCTCAGCTCACCGCTTACAGGTCGAGATAAGAGTCGGAGTACAGAACGTGGTTCTTGAAGATATCGCAGGACTTGATGGTCTCCATCAGTCGCAGGTCGTTGGGGTTGACGATGGCAGAGGTCAGACCCTGCATCATGCACATTGCAACCAGAGCGGAGTCCATGATGGGACGAACGTTCTTGGGAGCGCCGTTGGAGTTGTTGGACAGACCACCGGTGGACTTCAGGCCCTTGTCGGAGAACATCTTGATGGCTTCCAGAACTTCCATCTGCTTATCCTGCATGCCCTTAACAACCAGGAACAGGGGGTCGAACCACAGGTCGGTAGCTTCCATACCCAGGCTCAGGCCGCGCTCCAGCATGTTGTCGCAGTGCATCATACGCTCTTCGTTGTCCTTGGCGATACCGTCAGCGGAACACAGAGCGATACAGATTGCATCGTTGGCAGCAGCCAGGTCGATGTAACCGATACGGGAGCCGGCGTCAGCGGAGTTGACGATGGGCTTACCGTTGGTACGGTTATATACCTTGATACCGGCTTCGATAGCCTTCATGTTGGCGGTGTCCAGAGCCAGAGGAACATTGTTGAAGTTCTCCTGCAGCAGCTTGACAGCCCACATCATTCTTTCGGGACCGTCCTTTTCAGCAGGTCCGATGTTGACGTCCAGATAAGTAGCGCCGGCCTTGATCTGCTCGTAAGCACGCTGCAGAATGGGCTCGGGA
>JBGVHZ010000040.1:0-19295 GCA_045122735.1 Faecousia sp. | reverse complement strand
CCAGGTATCTGGGAGAGTCGGTATCTCGAAGCTCATATGCTTCAAAAGCGCCGGTAGAAGCACCGGAGGGCACAGAGGCGCGGCCCATGACGCCATCATCTAAAAACACATCCACTTCTACAGTGGGATTACCACGAGAGTCCAAAATCTCTCGGCCCAGAACTTTTTGAATATACGCAGAATGTTTCATAAACTATTACCTCAACAACAATATGTAGATTAGAGAACCATCAGGAGCGTACCGACTGCGATCAATACGCAGCCGATAATAGACTTGGGCGTAAACTGCTCGTGCAGCAAAACCGCGGCCAGGATCATCGTGATCACGACGCTCAGTTTATCAATAGGCACCACTTTGGAAGCTTCCCCAAGCTGCAGAGCCTTATAATAGCATAACCAGGAAGCACCGGTAGCCAAACCGGACAGAATCAAAAAAATCCAGCTTTTCTTGGAGATCTCCAGAATGCCGCTTTGCGTATTGGTGAGGAACACCATTCCCCAGGACATGAGCAAAACCACAAAGGTTCGGATTGCGGTAGCCAGATTGGAATTGACGCCGTTAATACCGATCTTGGCCAGTATGGAAGTAAGTGCCGCAAAAACGGAAGATGCCAGAGCCAGAATCAACCACATAATCGTGCCCCCCTTGATGTATTTATAATAGCAGAGAAATCTTACCATTTCTGTGATATCCTCACAATTAGTATACACCCAGCGAAAGAATTCTGCAAGCCCCCCATATGCTGCCTCTTGACTTTTCTTTCTGATTAAATCTCGCTTTGTAATGCCGTCCCTTGGGCATAGGGGGCGGCGTTGCAATTTGAAAAGCTCTCCCTCGGAAGGGAGAGCTTTTGTTGTATTACTTGTTGCAAATCGCAACATAGGTATCCCGGATGGAGCCCATGGAGTACAAGGATTCAAAACAGAGAGCACCACAGAAGCGTTGTAGAGCTGGTGGTCACCCAACAGTGGGAGAACAAGATCCTTTCGATCGCCGCAGTCAAATACCTGGACTGTCAAATTTAAGCACAGAAACTGGAGCGGCAAAATCAAATGGGTCACCAAAAGAGGTTTTGCAACCAAACGGGAAGCACTGCAGTATGAACGTGATTTTCCGGCCCGTAAGAGCGGCGATAAACAGTACCAGCAATTACAGCAGTTTAACTCCGTAAAAATAGGTAAATACGAAATCGCTAAAACTACTTTTCTGATGTGCATAAGACAATCAATGAAAAACTATCTTGCAAAATTAAACGACCTTGTTAGTTTTGGAGGCGGTGTCTTATTCTATGGAATGTGGAAGGGTTATATGGAACAACCTGAAATGAAGGAGTTTCCTGACTGGATGACATCTAAGGGTGTGAAGGTTCACATCCTTCATACAAGCGGCCATACAGATAGCATTACTATTGAAAAACAGTTGAATCAACATCACCTAAAACAACAATTCCTGTTCATACGGAAAATGCAGATTGGTTTTATAAGTATGAACCATCAATAATCATTGCTGAATACCCCACAATAGAAACATAAACTAAAAGATGCTCTGCCGTAAAAAGCAGAGCATCTTGTTTTTGGCTGTCAATAGCGAAACGAGAACTGCAAAAGCCCTTGAAATAAGGGTTTTTCAGGTGTGTAGGATTATTCCCACTCTATTGTGCCGATGGGCTTGGGGGTCAGGTCCAGCAGGACACGGTTGATGCCCTCTACCTCGTGGGTGATCCGGTAGGTGATCTTATGGAGGATCTCGTAGGGGATCTCCTCGATGGTGGCGGACATAGCATCCTTGGTGTTTACCGCACGAATGATGGCAGGCCAGCCTTCGTAGCGGCTTTCGTCCTTCACGCCAACGCTCTTGATATCCGGCACGGCAATAAAGTACTGCCAGACCTTTTCTGCCAGGCCGCACTTATCGAACTCTTCACGCAAAATGGCATCGGCTTCCCGGAGGGCTTCCAGGCGGTCACGGGTGATAGCGCCCAGGCAGCGCACGCCCAGACCGGGGCCGGGGAAGGGCTGACGATAAACCATGCTATGGGGCAGACCCAGAGCTTCGCCAACCACACGGACTTCGTCCTTAAAGAGCAGCTTGATAGGCTCAACCAACTCAAACTGCAGGTCTTCCGGCAGGCCGCCCACATTGTGGTGGGACTTGACGGCCTTCTTGCCTTCGGCAGCCTTCATAGATTCCAGAATGTCGGGGTAGATGGTACCCTGTGCCAGGAAGGAAATACCCTCCAGCTTGCGAGCCTCTTCGGCAAACACGGTGATGAATTCCTTGCCGATGATCTTCCGCTTCCGTTCAGGATCGGAAACGCCGGCCAGCAGACCCAAGAAATGGTCGGTAGCGTCCACATAAATGAGGTTGGCATCCATACCTTCCTTGAACATCTTGATAACGCCTTCAGACTCATTCTTGCGCATCAGGCCGTGGTTTACATGGACACAGACCAGCTGCTTGCCGATAGCCTTGATCAGCAGGGCAGCAACTACAGAAGAGTCCACACCACCGGAAAGCGCCAGCAGAACCTTCTTATCCCCAACCTGCTCACGGATCAGGGCTACCTGCTCGTCAATAAAGGCCTTTGCCAGGGATTCGTTTACAATCCGCTCCATAGAAGCGGGCCGCACATCACAAGACATAGATTTTCCTCCAAAGCACAAAATTTGTATGCTTTATTATACATCCATCTTTTTTTATGTGCAAGAAAAAAATGCGGCGTTTCCTCACTTTTTTGCGGACATTGTCAGCACCTGCAGAATTCTGCTCCAGATCTGCCCAAAGGTAAGCCTTCCGACCCCTTCTTTGGCAACCAACGGGATCTGCTTTAACACATATTCTCCGGCTTTTACGGTGAGCGTTCCCAATTTCTGCCCCCTGCTCACCGGGGCATTAACGCTTTCATCCAGCTGTATCTCGGTGGTGACCATATTTTTTTGGGCCTTTTCCATAAGCAGGGTGGGGTCTTCTGCAGGCTCTGCGGTAACACTGTCCGCCGTTCCCAATTTTACAGGAACAGACATTTGCTCCACCTGTGGGGTCACCAAAGCATAGGTGGAAAAGCCGTAATCCAGCAAGGATTTGCAAGCGGAAAACCGTTCTGCAGAGGTCTTTGCCCCCATCACCACCGCCACCAACTCCATCCCATCCCGCTGGGCGGAGGACGAAAGGCAGTAGCCTGCTTTGGAGGTAAAGCCGGTCTTTAACCCTGTTGCACCGGGATAGAAGCGGACCATTTTATTGGTGTTGGAAAGACCAAATGTGCCGTTTCGCAGGGTATCCATCCAAATGGTGGTGTACTTTTTAATATCCGGGTGGTTTTTCAGCAGTTCCCGGGACATCACCCCGATATCGTGGGCGGAGGTTTTATGGTCTGCGGCGGCAGCATCGTCGTCAAGACCGGTGCAGTTGACGAAATGGGTATCGTTCATGCCCAGTTCCTTTGCCCGGCTGTTCATTTTCTCCACGAAGGCGGCTTCGCTGCCTGCAATATGCTCTGCCATGGCACAGGCGCAATCGTTGGCAGAGGACACAGCGATGGCCTTCACCATATCCGCAACAGACATCTGCTCTCCCACCTTCAGGTAGATCTGGCTGCCACCCTTGGCGGCGGCACTTTCCGAAGCGGTGACCATATCCTGCCAGCCGATGGCTCCACTGTCAATGGCTTCCATAATGAGTAGCATGGTCATTACTTTTGTAACGCTTGCCGGGGCAAGGGGGGTGTGGGCATCCTGCTCATAGAGGATCGTTCCCGTGGCCACATCCATCAAAATGGCGCTTTTCACAGGCAAGTCCATATCCACCGCCCGGGCAGCCCCGGGAACCACCCCTAAAAGCAAGCAAATGAGTAACACATAACAAACGGTTCGTTTCATTCTTTACGCCCCCCTGATCATTGTGTTACAAGCCTATGCAGGCGTGGACAAAATAGACCTTTTATCCGGGATCTGAAAGCCGGATGATGACTACGGTGGCGTCGTCGGTGCTGTCGGTTTGTCCACTGTGCAGAATCCGGGTGGCCAGCTCGGCAACGCTTTCTTCTTTGCTGGCCCGGCAACAGGCCAGGGCTTCCGTGCTGTCCACTCCGTCACTGGTAAGGATCAGCCACTGTCCCCGTTTCAGGGAGAAATGCTCCGTTTCCTCCTTTGTGCCTTCCAGGGAAAGTCCCGGAGGTGGTCCGGGCTGTCCAATCCGTTCTGCTCCCTCCCGGGTCAGGAAGTAGGAGGGGGCTGCCCCCCATTTATACAAGGTAACTCTGCCGGTATCCAGGTAAATTTCTGCCAGGTCTACGGTCACCGCCCCGGCTCTGTCACGAAGGGCGCAAAGGCTATTCAGGCTTCTGAGGGCGTGTTGGGCGGGAAAGCCTGCTCCCAGCAGGCGGCTCAGGATCTGCACCGCAGCCTGTCCTTCCCGGACAGCCCCCATTCCTGTACCCATACCGTCACACAAAAGCACATAGTATTTGCTGCCTGTGCCTGCAAAGTAGGCGCATCTATCCCCGTTATCTGCTTCCGGACGATTGCCGAATACGGATATTTCTGGGGCATACTGCCGGGTCACAGATTCCGTACGGCGACCCAAAGAATCAGACACATCCTGCAAAAAGTCGCTTAAGAAGCGGTACTGCTGGGTCAAAGCTGTGCGGTATTCCTTTTGCCGCTCCCGGTCTGCCCGGATGGAGCGCAGCTGTTCCTGGGCCCGGTGAAGCTCTGCCAAATACCTGCCGCTTCGGCGGCACACGATGGGCAGTTCCTGGGGACTTAGCAAGTTCTTATGTAAGAGAAGTCCCGGCAGCCGGCTGATCCGCCGGGCATCCTTGCAGGTTTTTCGGTAGGCGCACCCGGCGCAGGCCCGTTCCGCCGCCCGGTGCATCAAGCCATCCTCATCCACATCCGGCAATTGCACTTCCATCAACAATTGACGGGTTTGGGAAAGCACCCCGGCGGCCATTTCCAGCCGCACCTGGGCGACCCCTGTTTCGCCCCGTCGATGTTGGGTATTTCCCGGCAGGGGCAAAAACACCCCCACAAGACCGCCTAAAACCAGTGCCGGCAAAGGCTGGGGATAGTACATATCCAAAAGCAGCATCACAGACATGTACACAAAACCCAATGCACCCACCCGGAGTCCCCGGCTGCAGCGGGGCAAAAACCGCACCAAATAGCCCAGCGCCATCACCGCAGTCATAGGCACCGGGCAGACCTGCCCCAGATCCAACGCAAGACCTGCCAGCACCGCTCCGGGAAACGCCCCGCTGCAGGCGATCATACCTGCGGCAAAAAAGCCGGGATTCAGCCAGGGCATGGGGGCAGCCTGGCAGAGGGCAAGGACCCCTAACGCCCCTGCCATCCAATCAAGCATGGGGTTTCTGCCCTGCATCACCAGCCCCAAAAGCCGGGTCGCACCCAAAGCCAGGGCAATTCTTAATAGGTAAATACCCACACTTCCGCTTTCCAGCCCCAGCTGCTGAAAGGCCACCCCGGAAGCCGCCACAATGGCAGCAGCAGTGGTGCAAAGAAGCAGGGGCATTTGCTGCAAGATCCGTCTGTCAGCCAGCAAAAGGGCCACCGGCAAGGCAAGGACGATCCAAAAATAGGCCTGCTGGCAAGCAGTTCCCCAAAAAGCCAAATAGCCCAGCAAACTGCCACTGGCGGCAAGAAGCGCTCCGTAGCCACGGCAAGCTAACAAAAATGCCATACTCAGGGGTAAATATTCTCCGGATAACTGGGCGGCACTTAGAAAAAAGCCGCCGCTTATATACCCCAATGCCTCCACCAAAAGATGGACTTCCGGTTTTAACCCCCAGGTTCGCACCCGTACCCCCGCCTTCTGGGCAAGGGATTGCAATGTGGTCATCATATGTATCAACCTCCCTGTTCATGCCTAAATCCTACCATACTAGGAAGAAATTTTTTGTCGAAGGGGGTTTTCCAGGAAAGATTGTTGCAGGAATGGTAAATGCGTTGTATAATAAGCAAAAAAG
Organism: Faecousia sp.; assembly: GCA_045122735.1. GTDB lineage: Bacteria > Bacillota > Clostridia > Oscillospirales > Oscillospiraceae > Faecousia. Next base: position 13,308 of record JBGVHZ010000040.1, on the reverse strand, counting down.
GAAAGGGGAAAAGGAATGGCTACGGAATTGGAATGGAAATTTGCCGCCACGGAAAAGGCATTTTCTGCCTTGAAAGAAGCATACGAAGAAGCACTTTTCCCCATCCAAATGGAAACGACTTACTATGACACGCCGGAGCGGTTCTTCTCTTCCCGGCGCTGTACTCTCAGGACCCGTTTGGAAAACGGCAAGTGCATCTGCACTCTGAAGACCCCTGCCGAAAGAGGACGGGCAGAATGGGAATTAGAAAGCGGAAGCATCCAAGATGCCGCTCTGGAATTATGTAAACTTGCAGGCTTGCCTGCTCCGGAAAGCCTTGTGGCAGTATGCGGCGCAAAATTCACCCGGTTGGCGGCCGCTATTTCCCTGGAGGATGCCACTGTAGAACTGGCCCTGGACAAAGGTATTTTATCCGGCGGCGGCAAGGAACTGCCCCTTTTGGAAGTGGAGATCGAACACAAGGGCGGCGCAATTGATACCGCAGAGGTCTTTTCCTTTGCTCTGGCAAGAGAATACGGCCTCACCCCGGAACACAAAAGCAAATTCAAAAGAGCGATAGAACTGACGGTAGAATAAGAGGGAAACATATGGCACAATTAGACAGCCTTTTTGCAAAATACGACAAGCTGTTTCTGTTTGATACGGAAACCACCGGTCTGGACTATGCCCGGGATGAGATCATCGAATTTGCGGCAGTGACCTTGGAACGGAAGAACGGACAAGTGGTGGTGACGGAAGAGTACGACGAGCTGATCACCCTCTCCCCCGGTAGCTCCGTTCCCCCGGAGATCGTAAAGCTGACGGGCATTACGGATATGGATATCGTAAGCCGGGGCATTTCCAAGACACAGGTTTGCCAGGATATTGCCCGAATGATCGCAGGAAACACCCTGCTATTAGCCTACAATGCCCATTTTGACCTTTCTTTCCTTTTCTACTTACTGCTGCGTAACGGTGATCCCACGATTTTGAAGGGGAAGGACAAGCTGGATCTTTACACCACCTACAAAGACCGGAAGGCATTTCCCCACAAGCTGTGCAACGCCATTGAGGTCTACGGTCTTACGGGGAAAGTGGTCAACTCCCACCGGGCGGTGGATGATGTGCTGGCAACGGTGGCGGTCATGCAGGCCATGGAAGATGAAAAGGATGATCTGCACCGCTACATCAACCTTTTCGGCTACCACCCCACCTACGGTATTTCCGGCAAGCCTATCGGCTCTGTGACCTATAAGCCTCAGCAGCCGGGTCCCAACCTGCGAAAGCTCTACGAATTGTGATCCCGGGTTGCATGAAAACTCTTATTTTGATAGAATGAAAAAAAGGGGGGATTGGATGGAAACCCAAATGTATATCGGCGTTTTTGACTCCGGTGTTGGAGGCATCAGCGTGCTTCGGGAGCTGGTTGCCCAGATGCCCGGAGAGAAGTTCCTGTATTTTGGGGACTCCGCCAATGCGCCCTACGGTATTAAAACCACCCAGGAAGTGAAAGCCCTTTCCTTGCAGGCTGCAGCCCATTTGGCGAGCCGGGGGCTGAAAGCCCTGGTAGTTGCCTGCAATACTGCAACGGCAGCCGCCATCCGCACCTTGCGGCAGCAATACCCCGGCCTTGTGGTGGTGGGCATTGAGCCTGCTGTGAAGCCGGCGGCAGAGCGTTTCCCCGGTGGCCGGGTCGGCGTTATGGCGACAGAGGTCACCCTTCGGGAAGAAAAGCTCCACGCCCTTTTGGCGCAATACCCCCAAACAGAATTTATCCCCATTCCCGCCCCCGGTGTTGTGGAGCTGGTGGAACAGGGCAAAGCCGACAGCCCGGAAATGGATGCCCTTTTGGAGAAGCTTCTTTCTTCCCATAAGGGGAAATTGGACGGTTTGGTGCTGGGCTGCACCCACTATCCCTTTGTGAAAAAGGCAATACGCCGGGTTCTGGGCGACATTTCCCTCTTTGACGGGGGCGAAGGCACTGCTAGGCACTGTAAGGCCCTTCTTGCAGAAAGGGAACTTCTGGCAGAAGGCCCCGGGTCTGTAGAGATAGAAAACAGTTTGGGTTGCGATCGGATTTTGGCCCTATCCAATGCGCTTTTGAAAGAAACGGAGGAGGCACAACATGGATAATATCTTGGTAATCGGCATTGCAGGCGGCAGCGGCAGCGGCAAAACCACCCTGATGAAGAACCTGATCGCCCGTTTGGGAGAGCAGGTAACGGTGCTCAGCCACGACAACTATTATAAGCGCCACGACGATATGACCTACGACGAACGGTGCCTATTAAACTACGACGAGCCGGAAGCCTTTGACACCAGCCTGATGGTCTATCAGCTGGGAGAGCTGCGCCGGGGCTTTCGCGTAGATTGCCCGGTGTACGACTTCACCGTACATAACCGCAGCAACGAAACCACAAAGATCGTGCCGGAACGGGTCATCATCGTGGAAGGCATTTTGATCTTCGAGAACAAAGAGCTGCGGGATCTGATGGATGTAAAGATCTTCGTGGATACGGATGCAGACATCCGTCTTTGCCGACGGATCAAGCGGGATGTGAACAAACGGGGCAGATCTATGGAATCCGTGCTGAAGCAGTGGCAGCAGACCGTAAAGCCCATGCACGAGCTGTATGTGGAACCCAGCAAAAAGCATGCGGATATTATTGTGCCGGAGGGCGGCAAGAATGTGGTTGCTCTGGATATGATCGAATGGCGCATCCGCAAGCACCTGAACGAGGAGTAAGCCTATGCCCATTCCTATGAACAGCATTTGCGCCCAGTGCCTGATGAAGCGGCATGTGGATGCTGCCCGTCCTTTGGGAGATGACGAAACCGCAACAAAATTTGCAAAAGGGCTGATGGAAGCCTTTCTTTCCCTGCCGGAAGGGGCAGATTCCTGCCAGATCGGCCCGGCGGTTACCAAGCTGTATACAGACCTTTACGGTCTGGAGGGAGACCGTTACCGGGAAGAAAAGGTAGCCTCCAACGCCTTTGCTATGGAGCGGCTTCCCAAGATCTATGCCCAGATCGAAAAAGCAAAAGACCCCGTTTATGCGGCCTTGCAGCTGTCCATTTTGGGCAATTACCTGGATTTTGCGGCGTTGGCAGGAAAAGTCCGGTTTGAAGATCTGGAAAAGATGCTAGAGCAGGCAGAAAACTATGATCTTTCCGGCCCCCATTATGACAGATTTTTGCAGGAATTAAAAACTGCCAAGTCCTTTGTGCTGATCACAGACAACGCAGGAGAAGTGGTGTTTGACCGGGTGCTGGCAGAAACCATCCACCGTTTCTACCCGGAGATAAACATTACCTTTTTGGTTCGTGGCGGTCCTGCCAACAACGACGCCCTTCGAAAGGATGCGGACATTGTGGGCATCCCCTTCCCGGTAGAGGACAGCGGTCTTTGTGTGGGCGGCACACCCTTGCACCAAATCAGCGAAAAGGCAAGAATCCTTCTTCAAAACGCGGATATGATTTTGGCAAAGGGTATGGGTAACACGGAAAGCTTATATAACTGCGGCCTTCCCGTGTACTATGCATTTTTGGTAAAGTGCGCCCGGTTTGAGCAGGTATTTAACCGCCCCCATTTGACTCCCATGTTTGTTTTGGACGGGGCGTATGAAACAAAAATTTCAGGATAAGCTAAGACTATGGAAAAGAATTTTGATCTCGTAATTTTAGGCGGTGGCCCCGGCGGCTACACCGCCGCATTATATGGCGCCCGTGCCGGGCTGAAGGTGGCGGTCTTGGAGCGTCTTTCTGCCGGCGGACAGATGGCGCTGACCCATCAAATCGACAATTATCCCGGTTTCCCGGAAGGAATTGATGGCTACTCTTTGGCGGAAAAGATGCAATCTCAGGCCCACCGCTTTGGAGCGGAGACCATTTATGCAGAAGTTCGGGAGGCAGATCTGCTGGCCGAGCCTAAGAAGCTGCAGACCGATAAGGATGTGATTTTTGCCAAGGCTGTCATTTTGGCAACCGGTGCAAATCCCCGTCCTTTGGGGCTTCCCGAAGAAAAGGAATTGGTAAACCGGGGCGTTGCCTACTGCGCCGCCTGCGACGGTATGTTCTACCGGGGCAAGACAGTGGTCGTGGTCGGTGGCGGCGATACGGCGGCGGCAGATACCCTGCTTCTTTCCCGTATCTGCAAAGAAGTCCATCTGGTACACCGGCGTGACAGCCTTCGGGCTACAAAAATTTACCACGAGCCTATCGAAAAGGCTGAAAATGTGGTGCTTCACTGGAACTGTACTGTGGAAAAGATCCTCCACGAAAAGAAAGTCACCGGCATCGTGCTGAAAAACACAAAGACCGGTGAGGAAGAGAACTTTGCCTGTGAAGGCGTTTTCGTCAGCGTTGGCAGAATTCCCAACACGGAGCTGTTCGCCTCCCAGCTGGAGCTGGACAATGCCGGCTATATCGTGGCGGGAGAGGACACCTGCACCGGCATTCCCGGTGTGTACGCTGTTGGCGATGTGCGCACCAAAGCGCTGCGGCAGGTGGTGACCGCCGTTGCCGATGGTGCAGTGGCCGCCCACCATGCAGAAGAATATTTAAGCACCAAATAAGAAAGAGCCTTGGGGGTTTCCCAAGGCTCCTTTTTATTTACGAAAGAACAAAAACCAGCCGGCACAGCATACGGGTATCGCTGCGAAAATATCCAGCACGGAATGCTGTTTTACTAGCACGGTAGAGGCGCAGATGGAAAGGGCGATTACCCACCAAAGGATGCAAAGGATGGGTTTTCCCAGCTTTTTGGCTTTGCATTGGGCAAAGGCACAGCCCACCGCCACCAGCACATGTAAGGAAGGAAACACATTGGTAGGGTTATCCATTCGGTAGATCAGCCCTACGATTTTGGAAAAAATATCCTTTCCTGTGAGCTCCGGGCGGAAATCGATGGCTGTAGGATAGAGAATGTACACAGAAATGGCGACGGCATAGACAAACAGGATGTAGCCCACAAGCTTCCGGAATACTTTTCTGTCCTTTTGGAAGCAGTACCAGGCAGTGAAAGCTTGCACCACATACCAAGCCACATAGGGAATGGCAAAAACAGGTAAAAAAGGCAAATAGGCATCCAGCTTGCACCAAATCAAATGGCGACCGTTTTCGGGCATCATTCGCCCGGTGAGGAAATACAGGAAAATGACCGTTCCCCACAGCGCCAACAGCAGATAATCTGCGTATCTTTTTTTATGCATACATCATCACCAACTGGTAAATGCCTTCCAGGACCGCCAAATGAATGGGGTAGAACAGGTAGAAGAAATACCGCAGCTTCCATTTGCCCCGCTTGCCGGAATAAAGGGAAAGCAAGGGAAGCGCCAACAGGCAGTAGACCTGCACCTCGGCATAATCGTCAAACAGGATAAGCAGGCTTAGACCAACGGCAAAGCACAAAAGGCTCACCCATTTGTTGTGCCACCTTTTAAGATGTTCCGGGGCGTTTTTCGGCATATAGCATGCCCCTGCAAACACCGGCAGCATACAGCCCCAGAAGCCGTAATCAATATAGATCTTTTGGTTTACATAATATGTAATTGCAATTCCCAAGGCAAAAAGCACGCTCCACAGGAAGCCCTTTTCCAGTTTTTGGGAAAAGAAGGCGGATTTTGCGTTTTGCAGGCAGAAAAGCAGGGATGCACCCAGAAAAAATGTGCCTATAATGCAGATATCATAGCTGCCTGTGCCTACGTAGTTGCCCACCTGACACACCGCAAGGCAAGCAAGAAGCCTGCACAAATAGATCAAGGGACTATGGGTATAATAACAGCTTTCTGCAATCAGATAGGCAAAAATAGGCATACTGAGCCGGCCGATCTGCCGCCAGATCAGCACATCCGGAAAGAAGATCACGCCGATATGATCCACCACCATCAGCGTTGCCGCCAAAAACTTCAGCCCGTAGCCGGGAAGAAGAGAAAGAGGACTTGTTTTAACCATCTTACTTGAAGATCAGCTGGCCAAAGTAGCCGGGCTGATGGAAATCGGGTTCTTCCTTTTCCACCTTGCTCCAGGTCATAAAGTGAGGTGTTGCAGATTCTTCGGCACACTTGAAAAAGTTTGCCCGCAGCTTCTTGCCGGGGTAGAGGGCAAAGTCCGGACAGTAGATCTCCAAAAACCACACAGGCAGTGCATATTCTACACCCCAGCCCTTTTCCGTTTTGAAAGGACGGATGTTGAACCGCTCGCCCAGCTTCTTGCCCAGCAGGCGGCAACGCTCATGGCGCAGCTTGCCGTAGCCAAAATAGCAGGCGCCGTTGGGATTTACTTCCATGTTGAAATAGCGGATGCCTTCTTCCCGGGAAGCGAAAAAAAATTCCAGGCAGGAGTCATTGCAAACAGGGTCATTGTCACCGGTGTAGCGAGCCAGGATATGCTCCTCCACAGCTTCCAGGCGGACATACAGATATTCCTGGTCATAGCACAGCTGGGCCCAGGCCTGAATGCCGGGAGCGTCGATCCACTGCACATTGGAAATTTCTGCCTTAGGCAGGCTCTCCCACTGGGGGCCGTTTTCGGATGCGGGATATACTTCATAGATGTTCATAAAGAATCCTCCTTGGGTTTATGCGCCTTCAATAGCGTTGATGATAAATTTAGCGATGTCCGTATTGTCCACGGTTTTATCCTTAAAATATTCTGCACCCTGGCCCACGGCAAACACCCGGACGGGGGTGGCCGTATGCTCGTTGAGCGTCATAGCGGTAAACAGATTTTCCCCTTCCTCAGGAATGCGCATACCTCCGGTTTCGTGGTCAGAGGTGATGATCAGCAGCGTGTCGGGGTTTTCTTCCATAAACAGCAGGGCTGCTGCCACAGTACGATCCAAAGTCACCACGCTGGCAAGCTTGCCATTGATCGTACCATTATGTCCATACTTATCTGTACCTGCGCTTTCGATCATCAGGAAGAAGCCATTTTCATTCTGCAGCCGCTTAAATGCCACCTGGGCGCACTGGGCAAGATTATCGGAAGCTTTTGTGCTGTAGCCGTTCAGGTTGCCGAAAAAGGACTTTTCGCAATCCGGGTCTGTACCCAGCACCTCTTTGAAGCTGGCAAATCGCTTTGCCACAATATAATTATTTTTCACCAGCTCCCGGTTTTCTTCTGTAAGGCACACATCCACATCGCTGTAGTTTTTGCACATCAGCACTTCCGGGCCAAAAGCCACCATGGAATTGCAAAGTTCCGCATCATTGCTGCGGGAGATGTTATGTACCACAAAGGCTGTAGGCGTAGCGCCGGACAGGTCTTCATCGGTGATGATGCCCACCTTTTTGCCTGCTTCTCTGGCACGCTCTGCCATAGTCTTCAGGTCGTTGCCCTCTGTGTCCTTGCCGATATAGCCGTTATTGGTCTTAACACCGGTGGAAAGGGCTGTGCCGGAGGCGGCAGAGTCGGTCACTTCCGCATCGGCAGAATGGGTGGTCGCCAGGCCGTGATTGGGGATCTGGTTCAGCACTGTGCCGAATTCATACACACCCTCTGCGTACTTTTCTGCCAGGGTGATATCGTTGGGTGCCATACCGTCGCCGATGATCAAAATGATGTTTTTCGGTGCGGTAAATTCGCTGTTGACGATCTTTTGCACCTGCTCCTGGGTGATAGCAATGCCATCTTCAGAATACCAGCCCTCCGCCTTGGGCGCTTCACCGCAGGCACTCAGGCTGATAAGCAGCAGAAGGGTCAATATAATAGCAAGCAGCTTTTTCATAAGAAACACTCCTCTTCTTTTTCTGCCTTCATTATATATGGATTTGATCTTGATGTCAAATACGATGCATAATTTCCCCTCTTTGGCAAACACTACCTGCGACAACCAAACAGGAGGAATACAGATGAAAAACAAGCTTCTTTCTATTTTACTGGCTCTTTGCCTTTTCTGTGCGCTGGCTCTGCCTGCTTTTGCCCAGGAAACGGAGAGTGACCAGGTATACTGCTTCACCACCCAGGACTTTTCCACCCAGGAAGGTCTGCAGGGTATTTGCATCACATCCCTTCCCGACCCTTCCGTGGGTACAATGCTTTTGGGTAACCGGGTGCTGATGGAGGGGGATATTTTGTCCGCTGATCAGGTGGCGGCTATGACCTTTTTGCCTGTGCTGACCCGGGAGGATGCCCAGGCTGTGGTGGAATTTTTGCCTATTTATGAAAACCGGGTAGACACTACCGCCACCATGGAGCTGACCATCCGTGGCAAGGAGGATAAGGCCCCGGTGGCAGAGGATGTGGCCATCGAAACCTACAAAAATCTGCCCCGGGAAGAAAAGCTGAAGGCCTTTGACCCGGAGGGCAAGGCTCTGACCTACACCGTTTTGCGTCAGCCAAAACGGGGCAGCGTGACCGTTTCTGAGGACGGCACATTCACCTACACCCCCAAGAAAAACAAGGTGGGTGTGGACTCCTTCACCTATACCGCTACTGACCCCGCAGGGAATGTTTCCCGGGAAGCTACGGTGGTCATTCAAATTCTTAAGCCTACGGACGGCAAACGCTATGCGGATACTGCCGGTATGGATTGCCAGTTCCAGGCAGAGTGGATGCGGGCATCCGGCATTTTTGCCGCAGAAAGCATTGGGGGCGAGGAGCGTTTTCAGCCGGATAAGCCTGTGAGCCAGGGGGAATTTATCGCCATGCTGGTAAAGACACTGGATCTGAAGGAGGAAACCGGCAACGCTTTGCCGGAAAATGCGCCCCAGTGGCTCCGTCCTTATTTGGGTGCTGCCCTGCGCTCCGGTCTGATCTCCCAGTGGCCCCAGGAAGAAAGCGGCAATTTTGATGCTGCTGTTACCGGCGCCCAGGCGGCGGTGGCTGTGCAAAGCGCCCTTTCTTTGGAGGTAAAGGAGGAAGTGGTGGCCACCTTCAGTGAGGATGCCGCTCCCGATTGGGCAATGGATGCCCTGGCGGTTATGCACGAGCAGGGACTTTCTTTGGGCGCAGAAGAGCCTTTGACCCGTGGCCAGTGCGCCAAGCTTTTGTATGCGGTGAGCCGCCTTGCCATTACCGCCCCCGGTATGGCGATGATCCGGAACAATCAATAATGCGCCCCTGCCCATTTTGACCAACAAAAAAGAGACACCTTGCGGTGTCTCTTTTTTATTTAGGAAATTAGGCTGCGGAGGGAGTGATCAAACCTGCAGGAACGCTGCGGCCGAACAGGATGTAGGCCAGTTCGGGATAGTCAACGAAGACGTTACGGGTGCCGGTAATGGACTCAACGGAGTCGTTACGGGCCAGTTCCCAGGAGTCAACAGGGTCAGCCTGGATCCAGGACAGGAGCAGGTCAACACTCTCGATGGCATCAGTCAGGTTGGTCTGATTCCAACGAACATAGGTGTACAGCACTGTACGGGCACAGTCGCCGCGGAGGTCATACTTGCTGCTGAGGTTGGGATAGTAGTAACCGCTGCCGGAGCCGAAGGCGGTGTTGCTGCGGGAAGAGTTGTTGCTCTGAGATTCCGGACGGAGGGTCATAATGTCGGTGCTAACACCGGTGGTGCCGTTATTGCTGACAGAGGTCTGCGTTGTATGGCTCTTGGGCCAGACATGCTCCCGGTTATAGGTAGCACCCTCGTCCCAGGTGGAGGAAACAGACTCACCGCTGTAAAACAGGGACAGATTTGCACTGTTAGTCTTTTCACAGTCAGTAAAGCCCAGCAGGTAACGAACCTGACCGTAGGTGGTCTGCTTGGTGTGCTTGCTGACCATCAGGGTCTTCAGGGCAGTATACAGGCTGCTCTGAGGAACGGAGCTGAGGGTGGAGCTGCCAGCCAGCTTAGACAGTTCTACATAGGTGTTGGTGCCGGTGTAGAAAGCCTTTGCATTGGGAGACAGGGAGGTAGCCACATCGCCACGGATACCGTAGTTAACGATGATGTTTCTGTAGTCACCATTGCTCTTGTAGGTAGGGGTAACAGCGGAGGGCTCCACATGGTCACCGGAAGGAGTTACAGTGCCGCCGGGGTTGGAGGACTCAGCCTTCACATAGGAATCCAGGCTGCAGCCGGTGTCGAATTCTACCTTACCGTTGTAGTTCTTGATAACGCCGGAAACGGTGATGGTATCGCCAACAGCGATCAAGTCAGCACCGGTGCCCTTCATGCGGAAGCATTCGATGGGCTTATCTTCCTTGCCTGCTACAACGATGGTAACGGTAACATTGCCATAGCTGGAATCGTAAGCGCTGTTCACTTCAGTGATCACGCCGGTCAGAGTCTTTCTGCCAGCCAACTGTCCACCGACAGCCAGCTCGTAAGCAGCATCAACGATCTGCTCGGGAGTCATATCAGCGCCCTCAAGGGTGCCTTCCTGATAGGAATCCAGGCTGCAGCCGGTATCGAATTCGATAGTGCCGTTGTAGTTCTTGATGTTACCGGTTACGGTGATGGTGTAGCCTTCAGCAATCACATCTGCGCCGGTGCCCTTCATGCGGAAGCACATAATGGGCTTATCGGTCTTGCCCTCTACGACGATGGTAACAGTCACATTGCCGTACTGGGTGCTGTAGGGATCGTTTACAGTGATGATCTTACCGGTCAGGGTCACATTATCCAGCGTTTCGCTGCCGGTCAGTGCATAAGCGGCATCTACGATCTCAGCGGGAGTCTGGGGTGCGGGGGGGACAGGAGCATCGGTGTCATCGGGAGTGGGCTCGGGAGTAGCACCGGGAGTAGACTCGGGCTCAGAAGCACCGCCAACCAGAGCGGTTACAGTGATGCTGGACATACGAGCCTGGCCGGCAGAGAGCTTAAAGGAGAAGGAATCTACGGGCTCAGCAAATGTGACGGTGTAGTTATTGCCGTTTACCGTGCAGGTATAACCAGCAGCAACCAGGGCATCTTTGATAACGGTCTTATACTTAGATTCGCCGGCACCCACAAAAACAATTTTAGTCATGGGGGAACCACACTCGACGGTCAGATCAGAGCTCTTGTAGAAACGGGCAGGATTGGAGTAGTCGCCAACATTGGAGGTGGAAGCACCCTTATTGTTGGTAACGGTAATACCGTTTTCTACCCAAACCTGAATAGAGGTGTTGTACTGCGTACGCTTGGAGGTGCTATTAAAAGTAATCGTCAGATCGGTAGGCACTGCAGGAGGATCGGTTTCCTCGGGGGTAGGTTCGGGAGTCACTTCAGGAGTTGCCTCGGGAGTGGGCTCGGGAGTTACGCCGGGCTTTTCATAACCAAATTCTACACCCTTGATCTGGGTTGTAGAGCCTGTGTTAGTAAGTGTAAGCTTGTCAGCGAAATCAACTTCTACAGTAACGGTAAAAGCTTCTGCATCTGTGGTGTAGGTATAGCCTGTAATGAACTTTTCAAAGTTACCAATCTGTGTTGCGTTTGTCAGGTAAACAACGATCATCTTGACTGCTTTGCCGTTTTCGCTGGAAAGAACAAGGTTGTTGCCCTTATACAGTCTCATATGATCCTTAGAGGTGGTATAAAGCTGGGTGGAGGTACCCTTTGTTACCTGCACGCCAAAGTTATCGCTACCCCAAGTGTAAGTACCTGCGGTCGTATCAACCACACCGCTATTATTGTCGGTTCTGATCTCTACATACTCGTAAACGTATTTAACATTCTTGCCGCAATCGTCACACAGGGAGTCGCCGTTGGCATCTGCGCAGCCAAGAGGCTCACCATGGCTCTGTCCGCAAGCACAGTAAGCGGGCTTGCTGCAGGTTGCGGGAACAGCAGTGAAGTCGTGGGCATGCTGCTCAAGGAGCGTTGCCACGGGGGATTGCATTGCGGGCCAGAACTGACCGTTGGGTGCGGAGGAGGTGGTGTACTTATTGATCTTGCCGTAAACGCTAACCTTGTCACCTGTGGTGAGCTTGATTTCCCAGCTTGCATGGAGAACACCGTCTGCATTCTTGGGAAGTCTGAAGTAGAACTTCTCACCGGTGCCGTCATCAATAAGGAAAATGCCGTTCTTCTGATCCAGAACTTCTACGATCACGCCTTCAACATAATAAGCGCAATCTACGGAAAGCAAGGAACCGAGGCGGTTTGCTGTGAAGTTGGAAAGCAGGGAATCTGCAGGAGGCGCAACCTTGGCGGTGCAGCCTTCTCTGTCACATTCGATGTCCAGGTTTTCATCAATGTGACCCAGCTTTTCTACTTCTTCAGTGTAGGTGTCGCCACATTCACAGGTATAGGTGGTAACACCTGCTTCGGTACAGGTTGCGGTGGTGGTAGAAGTGTACTCGTGGGTGTGAGAAGCTGCGCCTTCCCAAACCAGGGACAGGATCGTCATGCGGTCCTTGTTGCTGGTGCTGTTAGACGGACAGTTATTTACGACCTCGATGGTGAACTCACCCACCACGGGAGTGTCCAGTGTCCACTCATCGGTATAAACAACATACTTTTCGTTCTTATCGATGCTACGCTTCTCAATAACATGGGTATAGGTATTGCCGGCTGCATCCTTCACGGTGACGGTCACGGAAAGATCCGTGTCAGTGAACACCTTGGTGTAGTTGATGGTAAGCTTGGAAATACCGGTAGTGAGGGTGGGAGAAGTCAGCTTGCCGAATGCGCTGGTCTTACCGTTGAGACAAACCGCTTTAAAAGTATTATTGGGTCCAATAACAGGGTACTGGGGGTTCATTACGGTAGCGCCACCGGTCTGAATTGCGGAATTTGTAACCGTCCAGCCGTTAGCGGTAGTGAAAGTCTTGTTATAAGAAGAGTCACCATTGGCGTTAGTGGTTACGATGGTGTCGAAGTCAGCAGAGCCGCCTGCAACGGGGGCAGCAGGGGTATCTGCAGGAGTGTCAGCAGGAGTCTCTGCAGGGGTCTCTGCAGGAGTCTCTGCAGGAGTTTCTGCGGGAGTTTCTGCGGGAGTCTCAGCGGGAGCAGCGGGAGTCTCAGCCTTGGGTGCTTCGGGAGCAGCAGCGGGAGCTTCGGCCTTGCCGCCGCAAGCAGCCAGGGACAGCACCATAACCAGTGCCAGGACCATAGCAAGCAACTTTTTCATTGTTTCATTCTCCTTTTGATTGTTATTTCTGCAATGCCTTTTAGACATTAACATACAAGATTTGTGTCCTTTACAGGATAATTGCCTTGGACAGGTTCTGGGGTGCATCGGGGTCATAGCCCTTGGCAACTGCCAGATGACAGCCAAAGTACTGCAGGGGGATGATCAGTTCGGGCAGGTTGGCACATTCGCAGATATCGGTCTTGTAGGACACGTCTGCCAGCTTCTCGATGCCTTCGGTGATGCAGCCCAGTGCGATGACGCAGGAGCCCAGCGCCTTCAGCTCGCTGATCAGCTTCTCATCTTCCACGCAGGTGTTCTTGGAAACGAAGTAAG
>JBGVHZ010000039.1:0-12401 GCA_045122735.1 Faecousia sp. | reverse complement strand
TGCCAAAATCCCGACCGCATTTGCGGCCGGGATTTTTTAGTTGAGGATGAGGGATTCGAAGAGGACGATCCCACTATAATAAAATGCAAGCGAATCCCGAATCCGAACAAGTTTAGGAAACCTTTCTAACAAACGAAAAGCGCTCACCAATTTGGTGAGCGCTTAAATATTACCGATCAGATGTCCTCTTCTGACCATTCTATTACAGGCCTATCCGCAAAATGCTTTTTGAAAATCTTTCTGCGGAAGAGGAAAATGGTATAAAGCAGCCACAGCACAAAGAAAATGCAGCAGGCCAAAATGGCGTGGTTCAGGGATTGGGCCGCAAATCCAAGCAAAAACAGAAGCGGCGCCACCATCACCATAGCAGGGAAGTTACTAAGGATGTACAGGCTGGAGGTGGGGGTGCGCAGACCCGGGTCGATCTGCTTCATCAGGATCACACCGTTGGAAGCGGTGCCGGTCATGGTGCCAAAGCACATCAAAAACAGCTCGTGGTGGAAGCCCTTAAAGCATTCCATGGAGGCCTTCCGGACATAGGTATAGGTGGCAAGAGCGCCAACCGCACTCAAAATGACCACCGGAAGAATGTAATTTCTAATATGGTTGATCTCGATGGCGGCAACGCCTGCCACGATCATCAGGTCAAAGGAGAAGCCGGAGATCCGGTCCATTTGATAGTTACTGATGTAGACCCGGTGCATCAATTTGCGGTTGCGCAGGTTTTTGACCACAAGCTTGATCAGCATAGCTGCCAGGGATGCCCACAGGAAGTTAAAACCCCAGGCGATACTATTGGTAAAGTCGGAAAGTACACCCAAAAGGCACATAAAGCCAAAGGCCAGGGCATAAGCCAGTGCCACAAAGCCTGCCTGCAGAGTGAATTTATCTACAGATTCGCTGTCGGGAATTTCATCTTCCTCTGCCTGCATCATAGGTTCTTCTACAGGAGCGGACTTGCGCAGGGTCAGAAGTCCCCGCCTTCTGCTGATGTTGATGTGCAGCACACCAAACACAGATGCAACCACAAAGCCGATGGAAGCCAGGGAAAGACCAAAGCTGCCGTTGCCCGCAAACTGGGCGGCAGGGGTGTTGGTGAAGTTGATATCCCAGCTGAGGGCATTACCGGGGCCCTGTCCGTAAGCCAAAGGCAGGATCAGACCGCAGATATAGGAAGTGATCTGGCTGCTGTAGCGGGTAAGCAAGAATAAGACGATGGTAATGGCAAGACCGGTAAAGGCCTGCAGCATATAGCAGCCGCCTTGCAGAGCGCCAAATTCCAAAACTTGGGTCCGGTTGGTTTTGTGGGTGCTTTTTTCTGTTTTCAGTGACATAGCGGCAAAGCCGATGGCAAGGCAGTGATAGGTGGTGGTCTGCATCAGCCGGTTGTCCACCAAAACAACACCGAACTGCTTGCAGATAATATTCACGATCAGCAGCAATCCGCCGCCCAAAAGGGCAGAAGGAATTAAGCACTTGCGAAACAGCGGTATGGTGCGCCGGAAAATATTACCTAGCATCAAAAACAGCAGCAAAAGACCCAGCTGGGCAAGAAATGCCCAAACAGGCCCATAGTTTGCCAATGTAAAATCCCAATTCATAAAAACAACTCCAAAGGAAAGTAACAATAAATATACTTGCAGAATTGGATTTTGTCAATAAAAAGGGGTCTGTAGAGGAGAAGATCTGCCCATTTACAAAGGAGAAAACCATGCTATAATAAAGAAAAAACAAATAGAAAGGATGATCTCCATGACGACCTGGAAGACATTCGTTGAAGAAAATAAGGAGCTGATGCTCCGCACTCTGAAGGAATTATGCGCCATTCCCGCCCCCTCCCATCATGAGCAGAAACGGGCTGAATACTGCAAAAACTGGCTGGAAGGCGTTGGCGCAAGGGGCGTCTATATCGACGATGCTTTGAATGTAATTTATCCCATCAACTGCGAAGGGAGCAATGAAATTTCTGTGATCGCCGCCCATACGGATACGGTATTCCCTGACCTGGAACCTATGCCCTACGAGGATCGGGGCGACAGCATCCACTGCCCCGGCGTTGGAGATGACACCATTGCGGTGGTCATGATCCTGCTGTCTGCCAAGTATCTGCTGGAGCAAAAAATCTGCCCGGAAAAGGGCCTTTTGATGGTCTGCAATTCCTGCGAAGAGGGGTTGGGCGACCTGAAGGGTACCCGTCAGTTATTTAAGGATTACGCAGGCCGTATTTCCCGCTTTGTCAGCTTTGACAGCGGTCTTTACACCATGCATGCAGAGTCTGTGGGCTCTCACCGCTATCAGGTGACGGTCCGCACTCCCGGCGGCCACTCCCGCTCTGACTTCGGCAAACCCAATGCCCTTAATGAGCTGGCAGAAATGATCACCAAGATCTATGCCATTTCCGCACCCACGGAAGAAGGCGGTCAAACCACCTATAATGTGGGCATTGTGAACGGTGGCACTTCCGTTAACACCATCGCCCAGGAAGCAACCATGCTTTGTGAGTACCGGTCCAATAAGGACCAATGTTTGGAAATTATGAAGGAACGGTTTATGGAAATTTTCCGCCAGGGCGAAAAGAAGGATGTGCAGGTGGAAGTGAAGCTGGTGGGTGATCGTCCCTGCGGAAAGGATATAGATCCTGTCCGGCTGGAAAAGCTGGTAAAGCTTTGCCGCTCTGTCAGCGAAGAGGTGCTGAATGCACCGGTCAGAATGACTATGGCATCCACCGATTGCAACATTCCCCACTCTTTGGGCATTCCTGCTGTGGCAGTGGGCATCTGCAGCTGGCACGGTGTTCACACCCGGGAAGAATGGATCGAAAAGCCTTCCCTGATCCCCGGCCTGGAAATTGCCCTTCGTGTGATCTGCGCACTAACAGAAAAGGAAGTATAAGCTTAATGCCCTCCGGTCAAAACCGGAGGGCATTACAGAGTGTCAAAAAAGCCGCCAATCGTCAAAATGCAAGCAATTCGTTTGACGTACCCCAAAAGCCTTCTCCCCGGGGAGAAGGTGTCGGCTCGCAAGAGGCGACGGATGTGGGGCAAAAAAGCTTGCTGCGCAAGGCATTTTGACTTACTGCGCAACTCTCCCCTCTCGAGTATCCACATTTCTGTTGCGGTGCCCGGTGCCCTCGTTGCCGACGAAGCGGCTTCCTCGTTCCCCGACCGCAGCCACTCGCTCAGGTCGCTTCATCTGCCACCGGCAGCGCTCCCATCGCTCCCACTTCGGGGTCGAGTTGCTTGCCTTGGCGGCTTTAGTGACCCCTGCCAGTCTGTCAAAAAACTTGTTTTTGACAGACTGAAATGCCCTCCGGTCGAAACCGGAGGGCATTTATTATTTGTTTTGCAGGCGATACTGTTGGGGTGTCATACCGAAGTATTTGCGAAAGACCTGAAAAAAAGCGGATTCAGAAGTGTAACCGACCGCACCTGCGATATGGCTGACAGTTTCTTTGGTGGAACGAAGCAACCAGGCAGCCCGGTCCATTCTGGCGCCAAGCTGCTTTTGCCGGAAGGTCATACCATAGTGTTTATCCAGCACCCGGGCAAGCTGCCTTTTGGAGAGGTGGAGAAGACCGGCAAGGTCATTCTCTCCGGCGCTGTCAGCAAAGTGCTTTTCAAAAAAGTCATCAATCACGGCGAATCGCTCCAAATCGGTTGCAGGCAGACTTGGAGTGACTTGCTTGTTTGGCACCTGCCACTGCCGAAAAAGTTCCACCATCAACAAGGTGACAAGGGCCTGCGTTCGCTCTGCCTTATAAGGATTTTCGGTGCTGCTTTCCAGGAGGATCTCCTTACAGAACCGGGCGGTCTCTGTGTTGAGAGAGAAGGGCGTATAGCCTGGGAATAGGCGCAAAAGATTATGCCGCAATATCGGCTCCGGAGAAAAAATCAGGGAAAATCGGGAGAAATCCCGGGAATAGGAAAGGGGTCGATGGTACTTTCCCGGAGGGATCAGCAGGCACTGTCCTGCCGCCAAGGAAAGGGTTGCTTGCTCAGCTTCTATCTGACAATGCCCGGAAAGAATAATATGCACTTCGAAGGCAGGATGACAGTGACGCTGTGCATCCCAGGAAGTTTTTTGAGATACATGGGAAAGGTCTGTCTGCAGGAGAATCTTTTGCCCATCCAGAGTAAGTTCGTTTCGATATCTCATAGCATCCCCTCGTTGTTATAATAACCGGAACAGTTGATCCACAAGGAATACGGCGGCGGAGCTAGCAGTTGCCACCAGAATCAGGCTGTTCTTTTTCAAAGAAAGCAGGATGCCGACGGCCAGACCAATGGCACCGCTGACCATATTTTCCGTAGCGTACAAAATGGCCGGGAAGGTCATAGCCGCCAGACAGGCAGTGGGAACATAGTGGAGAAATGACCGCAAAAAGCGGTTTTGGATAGGCTTTTTCAGCAGGGTCAGAGGGATGGCGCGAATCAGATAGGTAGTAACGGCCATCACGAAAATGTAAATATAAGTATTCATGCTGCGCCCTCCTCTTCTACGGGGAACAAAACGGCACAGATGGTGGCTGCCGCAACGGTGCAAATTACGATGGCAAGTCCGGCAGACACCTGATGAAGAACCGGTACCCATTGGAATAAGCAGCTGAAAACAAGCGCCAGCAAAACACATACAAGAATCGGCTTTTCCTGCCGCGCCTGGGGCACAACAATGGCAATAAACATACCGTAAAGCATGACACCCAAAGCAGCCCGTACAGAAAGGGGCAGAAGTGACCCAGCAACAGAACCCATAGCTGTACCGGCAACCCAGCCGATGGCGGCAATGGTACCGGCTCCCACAAAGAAGCCGGGGGTCAGTTGCCTGCCTTGAGACATTCCCAAAGCAAATACTTCGTCCGTATTAAAAAAGGCCATCAGAAGCCGTTTTCCGGTACCTACGCAGGGGCCAAGCCGCTGTCCAAGGGCAAGGCTCATCAGGGCATAGCGGCTGTTGATCACCAGCTGGGTGAGGATCATCTCCAAAAGGGCAGCACCGGCAGCGATCACTGTCAGGCCTGCAAACTGCCCGGCACTGGTCAAATTGGAGGCGGAGATCAAAATAGACTCCCAAATGGTAAGTCCCTGGGCAATGGCCATTGCGCCAAAGCCAAAGCTGACGGAAAAATAGCCGATGCACACCGGCATTCCGGCCTTTACGCCGGCAAAAAAAGCATTCCGTTTCATTTGTATATCTTCTTTCAGGAAGGAAAAATTTTTGTTATCATACAGCAAATAGAAGGGATTGTCAAATAACGAAAAGAAGTGCCGCTTTCCCGCGGCACTTCTTTGATTTTAGTCTAAAAGCCGGGCGAAACCGCTGAGGCATACAGGCCCGCCGATGGCATCTTTGATGGCTGCTACACCACCTTTTTGGATTTCAGCGATCTGGGCAAAGACCTTGTCAATGGCCACACGGTACTTTGCAAGCACTTCGTCGGTGTGTGCCAGTGTGGGATAAATAGCAGTATTTCCAAGGAAGCCTTCCTTCAGCATCAGCACGGTGTAGAGGGTCTTCAGTTCCTTCTTGTTTTCCTGGAAATCAAAGTGGGCAAGACAGGGAACACCGGAGCAGTGGATCTTCAGACCGTGACGCTCAGCCGCGTCCAGCCAATCCTTCTGTACAATGGAACCTACCCGGGCAACACGCTCCCAGATCTTTACTTTTTCCATCTTCTCAAGGGTCGCCAATGCGGCAGTAAAGCCCACAGACTCTGTCCAGTAGGTGGAACTGATGAAGGAATTGTGGGCGCCTTCCATAGCTTTCTTGGTGCCGATGATGGCACCGATGGGGTGACCGTTGCCCAAAGCCTTGGCAAAGGTGGCAATATCCGGCTGTACATCCACCAGCTTATGGGCACCGCCGTAGCAAAGGCGGAAACCAATGGTGATCTCATCAAAGATCAGCAGGCCGCCGCACTTGTCCATTGCCTGCCGCACATGGCGAAGGAACTTGCCGTCGGGCAGCACATGGCGGTAGGGTTCCATAATGACGCAGGCCAAACGATCGCCATACTCTGCAATGATCTTATCAAAGGTTTCGTAGTCCTCATATACGCAGGTCAGGGTAGTGCCTGTAAGGGCTTTGGGAACACCTGCAGGCTTCAGACCGGGAAGGAGCAGGTCATCCAGACCGGTGGCGTTGTTCAAATTGGCAGCTAAGTACCAGTCGCTCCAGCCGTGATAGCCGCAGATCAGCACCAGATCTCTGCCGGTGGTGGCACGGGCAATACGAATAGCGACAGCACAGGTCTCGCCGCCGGTACGGGCAAAGCGGACAGATTCTGCCCAGGGATGCATTTCGCATAATTTATCTGCCAGCTTCACTTCGTTGGGGCTGTTCAGGGTACACATAGAGCCGTTTTGTACGCACTCTACCACCGCTTTGGTCACATCCGGATCGGCAAAGCCCAAAAGGCAGGCACCAATGCCGTTGGTGGTCATATCATAATAGTGATTGCCGTCTAGATCCCAGACTTCACAGCCTTGGGCTTTGGAATAATAGGCAGGCCACTGACCGGGGGCAAACTGCTCCGGACTTTTGCTAAGTAGCTGTACGCCGCCGGGGATACGCTTTTTCGCGTGTTTATATAGATCTTGTGTTTTGGACATAACCGATCCTCCTGTGTAGATTCTATATTTACTATAGCAGGCACTTTTGAGGTTGTACACCCAGGAATGTGACATAATTTCACAATGATGTCAAAAAAGAACAGTGTGATCAGACAGACAGATAAAAAAATTCTGTTATGGCTTCGGGTGAATGGTGAAGGCCGCCCTTGATCCACCAGCGCAGAGTCTGCACAAAGGTGGCTACGATATGGTCTTCCCAGAAATCCTCCGGAAGTGAAGGGTGCTTTCTGTGGGCAAACAGTTCCTGCTGGTTTATGACCAATTCCCGAAGCCCTTCTTTAAAATAGTCCATAAACAGCTCTCCGCTTTGGCAGGAAAGAAGCTGTAAAATACCGTTGTCGTTTTTCTGCAGGTGCTGAAACAGATGCAAAAAGACAGAGTCCGGGGCATTGCAGGAAAAAATATGGGTATGCTCCCGGTGATTTACGGCATCAAAAATATGGCAAAACAGCTCTCTGCAAAGCTCCCTGAGCAAATATTCCTTTGTTTCGAAATGGGCATAAAAGGTGGCTCTGCCCACATCGGCTTTCTGAATGATCTGCTCCACGGTGATATGGGAAAAATCCTTTTCCGCCAGGAGTGCAGTAAAGGCCTGAAAGATGGCCTGTCTGGATTTGCGTTGCCTTCTGTCCATAATAACCTCCGTACATTTTTGGAAAATTGTTCCGTAGCAAATAAGAAGGGGCATTTGTATGTTGCCACAGATGGTCTATTTGCTATGATATTACTGAACAACTTGTTCGATAATAACTATATTGTACTGCAAAAGCAGGAAAAAGCAAGGAGACTGTATGAAAAAGAATAAGAAACTGTGGATTGCCTTTCTTTTGAACTTTGTGTTCTCGGTTTTCGAGTTTGTGGGCGGCATTTTTACGGGCAGCATTGCCATTTCTTCCGATGCCCTTCACGATTTGGGGGATGCTATCAGCATAGGCCTTTCTCTTGGGCTGGAACGGCTTAGCCAAAAAGGACCGGATAAAAAATACACCTACGGCTATTACCGCTATTCCGTTTTGGGCGGCACGATCCAATCGGTGCTCCTGCTCTGCGGCTCGGTCTTTGTAGCCTATAGCGCCATTTGTCGCTTTTTTGCTCCCCAGTCGGTGGACTATACCGGTATGCTTTTTGTAGCGGTCGTCGGCTTTGCGGTGAATTTTGCGGCGGTCTGGTTTACTTCCGGAGAGGGCTCGTTAAACCAAAGAGCCATCAATCTGCATATGCTGGAAGATGTGCTTGGCTGGGCAGCTGTCCTTGTGGGCGCAGTTGTGATGCGCTTTACGGATTGGTGGTTCTTAGACCCGGCCCTCAGCCTTGCCTTGGCAGTGTTTATCGGCTTCCATGCCCTTAAAAATCTGAAGGCCGTGGGAGATGTGTTCCTGGAGAAAACACCGGAAGGCATCGACCCGGAGGAAATTACCCATCATTTGGAGGAAATTCCCTGCGTAGAAAGCATCCACCATTTGCATATTTGGAGCATGGATGGGTATCGCCATAGTGCCACGTTACACGCTGTGGTAACAGGAGAATATGGCGCTGTGAAGCAGGCCATCAAGGAAGAACTGTCTGAACACGGCATCACTCATGTGACCGTGGAGCTGGAAAGCCGGTACGAGCATTGTGAGGACACCTGCTGCAAGCCGGTAGCCCATACCCATCACCACCACCATCACTAAGGCTAAAAGGCCGGTTGCCTTTTGCAAAAATACTTTACTTTTAGACGAAATATGCTATAATATCCATCGCCAAACAAATTTCATATTTAGATAATGATAGTAAATTTTCATACAAAGGGGTAGCTATACCCTTTTGTGACACAATAACTATGTGAATTTGGTAAAAGCGCGAATTCCATCAGGTTATTGTGTAGGAAATCTATCATTACTTGAGATTTGTTTGGCGACAATCGGAGTTTGCGTTTTTCGGTGCGTGGCTTCGGTCACGCACTTTTTATTTATAGAAAAGAGGAAAAGCAATGAAAAAAGCAAGTAGTATTTTATGGGGTATCGTATTGATTGCCGTAGGTGTGGTTTTGGCACTGAATGTATTTAACATAATGGATATTAATCTTTTCTTTGACGGCTGGTGGACGTTATTTATTATTGTCCCCTGCGCCATCGGTTTGTTCACAGAACGAGAAAAGACCGGCAATATCATCGGCATTGTGATCGGTGTATTCTTACTTCTGTGTTGCCAGGATATCCTTAGTTTTTCAATGCTGTGGAAATTGCTTGTTCCGGCAATCATTGTAATCATCGGTTTGAAAATGGTAATGGTCGGATTGTTCGGTAACAAGACCAATGAAATTATGAAAAAGCTCAAGTTGGAAGGTAAAACCTTAAAATCGGGCTGTGCCGTTTTCTCCGGTTGTGACATTAAATATGATAACGAAGTATTTGAAGGTGCTGAATTAACTGCCGTCTTTGGCGGTGTGGATTGTGACCTTAAAAATGCTATTATCGAAAAAGACTGTGCCATTCAAGTATCGGCTATCTTTGGCGGTATTGATATTTTCGTTCCCAATAACGTCAATGTAAAAGTGAGCTCCAACTGTATCTTTGGCGGTACTTCCAATAAAACTGCCGCACATAAGGACGCTCCTACGATTTACATAAGCGGCACCTGTATGTTTGGAGGCGTTGAAATTAAATGACAACAGCACAAAAAGTAATTAAGTATTTGGCAATGGCGTTTGCTATCTTTCTGACAGTTAGCATTATCGGAGGGCTTTTAAGTATGTTTGGGTTGTTTGGCGGATTTTTCGGCGGCGATGCTGTAACCGAAGATATTAAAACTTATGCTGTATCATCGGATATACAGAGCCTTGAAGTAAAGATTAATGCTGCTGACTTTACCATCAAGCAAGGCGAAAGCCTCTCGGTTGAAAGTAATTTGAAGCACCTTACCGTTGAGGATAAAAACGGTGTTCTGACCATCAAAGAAACAAAGAAGTTTGGGAGTACTTATACGGGAGCCGTGCTGACCTTATATGTTCCTGTAGATACCGTATTTGAAAAAGCAGATATCACAACCGGTGCTGGAAGATTGACAGTAGATCACTTGTCGGCCGGCACAATGAACTTTGAGCTCGGCGCAGGCGAAGTAATAATTGAAACGCTTATTGCCACTACTGCGGTTGACATTGAAGGCGGTGCAGGAAAGATCACTATATCTGGTGGCGCACTTCATAATCTTGATTTGGAGATGGGCGTGGGGCAGTTTAATCTTACCTCTGCGCTTACGGGTGAATGCGATTTTGATTTAGGCGTTGGAGAATCTAATATAACTGTAATTGGTAATAAGGACGATTATAAGCTTGATATTGAAAAAGGTATTGGCAATATCACCGTTGACGGTGCAAGCGTTTCCAATATCAGGGTACAAGGTAAGGGTAATAACAGTATTGAGGTTAGTGGTGGTATCGGTGCTATTAACTTGAAATTTAAGGAGTCTGATGCAAAATGATTTTAGAACTCAGAAACATAGAAAAATCCTTTGGTGAGAAGAAAGTCCTCACCGGAGTATCATTCAAAGCTGAAGGAGGTAAAGCCTTCGGACTGCTTGGCAGAAACGGTGCCGGCAAGACCACATCTATCCGAATCTTGATGGATGTGTTTCCCGCAAACAGCGGTGAGGTGCTGATCGACGGCCAACCAATCGATTACAACAAAATCGGCATCGGCTATCTTCCCGAAGAAAGAGGTCTTTATCCTAAAAAGATCATTATTGACCAACTTACATATTTTGCGGAACTAAAGGGTATGAGCCGTAAAGCAGCTGTGCAGTCTATTGACTATTGGCTTGAAAGACTTGGCATGACCGAGTACCGCAGCAAGCGGCTTGACACACTCTCTAAGGGCAATCAGCAGAAGATCCAGCTTATTACAGCGCTTGCCCACGATCCTGATATTGTTATCCTGGATGAGCCGTTCTCCGGTCTGGACCCAGTGAATGCAATGCTCTTAAAGGATGTGGTCAAAGAGCAGATCGCAAAGGGCAAGATCGTTTTGTTCTCCAGCCATCAAATGAGCTACATAGAAGAATTCTGTGACAGCATCGCCATTCTTAATAACGGTGTTGTTGCTTTGCACGGCGATTTGCATGATATCAAGCGTGACTATCCCCGTGACCGTTTGGTTGTCCGCACAGAAAGTCCTGATGCAATTATTGCTGATTTTGGTTCTTCCTGTGCGGTTATGGAAAACGGCGACTTAATGATTCGTTTAGCTGCCCCCTCCGAAAAGAAAGCAATAATGACGCGCCTTGTAGAAAAATACGATATTGACGAGGTAAAGGTCTTTGAGCCTTCCCTCAATGATATCTTTGTGGAGTATGCAGGCGATGAGGCAAAGGAGGACTAAGCAATGAAGCAGTTTGGGAAAATACTTAAATTTGAGCTCAAGTATTATTTTAAAAACAAGGTGTTTGTGGGCGTTACGATTTTTCTTGTGGTACTGATTGCCGCTGTTATGTGTTTACCCCGTATTTCTGCCGCATTTGACAGCGGTGAGCCTGGCAGCACACCTGTGGATCTCCCTGTGATGCTTGTTAAAGCAGAAGATCCGGCACGGGCGGAAATGGTGCGCCAGACCTTTGCTGCTGCCTTTACGGATTATAACGTACAAAGCACCAACGAAGATACAGATAGTGTAAAAGGCAAAATTGCATCCCGGGACGCCGCCTGCGCCATTGTTATGACCGGCCCTACTTCCTTCACATATTACGTGGACAATTACCAAATGTATGATATGAACACGGAAATTGCTACGGAGGTTCTACAGCAGATCTATCAAATGAATGCAATGATCAGCGGCGGCATGACAGCCGAGCAGGCCAGTGAGGTCACGCGCATTCAGATCACCGGAGATGTAGAGAGCCTGGGCAAGGATCAAATGCAGAATTTCTTCTACACCTATATTATGATTTTTGCTTTGTACATGGTGATCCTGCTGTACGGACAAATGGTAGCGACCAATGTAGCAACAGAAAAGAGTTCCCGTGCCATGGAGGTTCTTATTACCAGCGCAAAGCCTACTTCTATGATGTTTGGCAAAGTTATTGCATCCTGCCTCGCGGGCCTCATTCAGCTTGTCGCTGTGTTTGGGGCAGCTCTTCTGTTCTATAACCTCAACAAGTCTTACTGGGACAATAATATGGTTATTGATTCCATTTTTAATATCCCGCCTGAGCTTCTTGTGTATATGCTGGTGTTCTTTATTCTCGGGTTTCTTATCTATGCTTTTATGTTTGGTGCAGTTGGTTCCACTGCCTCAAAGCTGGAGGACATCAATACTTCGGTTATGCCGATCACAATGCTCTTCATCATTGCGTTTGTGGTCGTAATGACCTCTATGAGCTCTGGAGAGGTCGATAACACGCTTATGCTGGTTTGCTCTTACATTCCCTTTACTTCGCCAATGTCCATGTTTACAAGAATTGCCATGAGCACTGTGCCTTGGTATGAGATCGGGGCTTCCATTGCGATCCTTATTGGTTCTACCATTGGTGTTGGAGTCCTTTCCGCGAAGATCTACCGTGTGGGTGTTTTGATGTATGGAACGACGCCCAAGATCAAGGATATTATCAAAGCTGTCTGGAAAGCATAAAATAAAGGCACCGCAAGCGGTGCCTTTATTTTCAGAGTGTCAAAAAAGCCGCCAATCGTCAAAAAGCAGGATAAAGAAACGATTTCTAACAAAGCCTTCCCCTTTGAGGGGAAGGTGGCAAAAATCTCTGATTTTTGACGGATGAGGTGTTAAAAGGCTTGCTGCGCAA
>JBGVHZ010000038.1:0-3347 GCA_045122735.1 Faecousia sp. | reverse complement strand
GTATAATTTGCTGAAAGATAATTGGGCAAAGCTGGCGAAAGCCAGCGACGCAAAACTAAAGGGCCTGTAAAATGGCAGCCAGTTGCAATTCTTTTGGATTCTCAAGCTGTCAGGCCGTGGATATGGTCTGGCAGTTTTTGCTTTTACGGGAAAGGAGATAGTGGAAATGCTTGATTTTTTGAAGGGTGCATTTATTAAGAAGAAAGAGGTTGTTCCAGAGCCAGATAGTGAAGATGAGCAACAGTATATCGAATACTGCAAAGCACTTGAAAAGACCTTACGTGTTCTGGAATCCCATTTACATGAAAGTGACGATCCCGTTGAGATTGCTCAGAATACCATGAAAACAGCTTGCGAGTTTTATGGCGCTGACTGGTGCGGTATTTTGGAAGTTGATCTTGATTTGGGAATATGGACTCCGTCCATGTGGTACAATCCTGCAGTATCCGACAAGACCATGGAACTGCTGGGCGAATTTGAAGCCGCAGAGCCGATGCGAACCTGGATACGTGTTATGCAGGAAAATGGGGCAATTATAATCCCTGATATAAATGAGGTCAAAAAAACTGCGCCAAGAGAGTATAACGTATATAACCGTGTTGGCGCAAAAAGCATTTTGGCAGCTCCATTCAAGCCAAGACCAATAGGTTTTCTTGTTCTCCGAAACCCAACAAAATATGTTCAGCATACAAGTATGCTCCAAAACCTCGCCTATGTTATGCTGAATGCCATGAATCAGATGAAGATGATCGAGAGTGCAAGAACATCTCTTTCTCCGGATGCCATCGAGAATGACAAGGACATAATCGTGAATCTCTTTGATAGTTTGGAGATATACACATCCCAAGGTGTCCTGAGAGAAGCGGATTTCAAATCGCCTAAGATTTGCCGATTACTGACCTATCTGATTCTGCATCGAAAGAGTATCCATCCTGCATTGGATATTGTAGAAGCTCTGTGGCCGGAAGAGGACGCAGATCCTGATGCACAGATCAACAGCTTGCGTGGACTAATCTACCGGTTCAGACAGACGTTTTCTCTTGTATCCGAGCATCAGCTGATTGAAACTACCTTGAATGGATACCGGCTGAATCCGAACTTACGCATTATTACGGACTTACAGCAATTTGATAGATGTTGTGATGCCGTACAAAGTACCCTTTCTCTTGTCCGCAAAGTTGAACTGTTGAAGCAAGCAGTATCGATCTACCGTGGTGCAGTTTACAAACGTGCCAGCTCTGAGCCTTGGCTGATAAATACGGCAAACCATTATAGCTTACGGTACATCGGTGCAGTTAATGAATTGCTGGCTAAATTGGCGGAAGCGGAAGATTATGCCGGTGTTCATCAGTATGCTACTCATGCCCTGGATATTGAACCGGGCAATGTAAAGGCTCGTTATTGGCTGATTTATGCTATGTACAAGATGAGTACAATCGAACTGGCGAAAAGCGAGGTTGAGAGGGCAAGGATCGATTTGACAAGTGAAGAGTACGATGAATTGATCGAACTTTTGAAGGGATTGAAGGCTGATTGGTAGCAGTAATGGGCTATCTAATGCCCATCTAATGCGAATTTTTTCATCTAATGCCCGTCTAATCCCCAAAAACGGTATATAAATATTTTTGACCCGTTTCTAATGGACAACTAAGCCATAAAAATCTTTGAAATATCTCCCTGAACTATGGTTCTTAGGCAAAAGCATTTTGCCTTAGATCATAGCGACGGGGGATTTTTTTGTGTTTCCAGATCACACACTCCGGGAGGGAGCTTTTGCATTAAGCGAAAGTTTCCTCCCTTTTTTTATGCCCTGCGCCGGTATGTGCCGGTGCCGTAGCCCTCCCGCTGGTTGGTTTCCCCAAAAGAAAACCAATCAGTAAAGGAGAGCGCAATGGGCTTTTATTATCTAACAGAAAAAAGAAAATTTGATAAGGAATGGGAGAAGCTCCGTGCCGAATATGAAGCCGCCGGTATGGACGAAGAATCCATTGAGAAAATGAAGGCATTTGATTGGGGCTGGTTTTGTAGCCGAAGGGTCTACGAAAATCATACGCAGTCACTGCCCGATCCGGAAGGATATGACGATGATGAGAAATCTGTTCTGTTCCGGAAGTTTGCTGCATTATCAGTGTTCTTCGATGAGAACCAATCGACAGATCGATTTGCCTGGGTCGAATACATTGAGGACGAAGCTCTGTATGAAAGGCTTCGTTCTCTTAGTTTTAATGACTTGGAGCTGATAACAATGATCGCAATGGAAGGATATACACAAGCAGAGGTCGCACGGTTACGTGGTGTGTCCCGAAGTGCAATCACTCAGCAAATGAATAAAATAAAAAAATTTTTGCGAACCACTTAACAATTTGCCTTTCTCGATGCCTACACAGTGAAGGGGACAATTTCTCGTCCTTCAGGCACCTTGAAAAGTGAATACACGGTATTGCTGGTACAAAACCTGTGTGATAGCGACATAAGGCACGACGCAAGGACGGCAGCTTGAAGGAGGTGGTAAATCACAAGCTGCAAGAGCGACCACCGGAGCCTTAGACCCGGAAGTGGCAAATCCGGTTCGCCATGACAGCACAGGGGCTAACGCTACTTTCTCACGACCTCCCATAGACTGAGGGGGAACCCTGCGGCGCACGAGAAAAACGACGCTGCGGAGTTATGACTGCCCGCCAGGGCGACCGGTAATATCCCCAACGTCAGGGGGCGTGGCAAATATGACGTGTATCACACAAAACTGAATTAAGAGCAGCCGCACTGAGTTTTCCTGTATGTTACATCAGCCCAAATGAAACGGTGCGGCTGCTTTTCCTTTTACTGAGAATAATTTCCTTTACATTTGACAAAACTACTATCAGCAAGGCTATTTACTTGCGGAAAGGATAGCTTATGATTGCAACGGAAATCAAAACTAATAAAATGACTGTTCGCATCCATGATACTTTTTGCAGCAGTCCTTCCCAGGGATGTATCTCCCGTGTGAATCAGATCGTCAGCGACTCTTACAAGAGAAGGACGATGGCGGTAGAAGCCGCACAGAATAAAGATGAAAGACCTATGCCGCAGTAATGAAGCTGCGGCATTTCCCATAATTTGGCGTCTGCCGCATCGTTGACGGTGTGCCAGTCCAACCAATATAATAAAGCCAGAAAGGAGGCCCCCGTATGGAGCAATATGTAAAATACCTTCGTAAGTCACGTTTTGACCGGGATTATGCAGAACTCAGTGTAGAGGAAACATTGAAGCGTCACGAAGCAATCCTGGACAGGATAGTGAAGGACAGAGGTTATTACGTTGCTAAGACATACTATGAGGTCGTTTCTGGTGAATCAATCGCAGCA
>JBGVHZ010000037.1:0-21537 GCA_045122735.1 Faecousia sp. | reverse complement strand
TCTCTGTTGCACTTGTCCTGAGGTCACCCTCGGCGGGCGTTACCCGTTATCCTTGCCCTGTGAAGCCCGGACTTTCCTCACCCGGTGCCTTTCGGCATCCGGCCGCGGCTGTCCAACCCGGTCGCAAAGCCTATTTTACAGTAAAGAGAATAAAAAGTCAAACAAAAAAGGGGAGAGCCATTGGCTCTCCCCTTAAGGGTGCTAATCAATTTCTACATTTTTAATGCCGTGTTCCAAAATCACGTTCACGATCTCATTGCGAGAGCAGTTAGCTTCTCCTGCAAGCCGATCCAGTTCTTTCAAAACTCCTTCCGGAATCCGGATGGTTACAACTCTATAACCATCGTCACTTCTCCTTTTGATTGTTATAGGCTTTTTCTCAGTAGCGTCCAAAGGTCTCACCTCTCTTTTTGATATATTTATATTATCTTGACAAAGAGTATTAAAATATACTTAGAAGATATGCTTATGAGAATTAAAGCATAATCAAAAGAGAAGCTTTGAAGGTGTTGAAATGAGAGGATTTACAGAATACACCCTATTCCTGTTAAAAATGGAGAGCGAATTGCTTAAAAGCAGGGAAGTGTGTATCGAGCTGCACGAAGGGATTTATGAATACAAGTATGAGATCATCGCGGAGTTGTTTAATGAAGGGTATATAGACGGCTATGCTCCGAATGAAGGCCCTGTTTTTTGTTGTACCCTATCGGACAAGGCTATGGCCGACCCTTTACTGATCGGACCGAAGGGAGAACAAACAAAATAGGTTGCAAAAACAGGGGAAAAAGGCTATACTATATATAACTATAATTAGCGAGGGATCTGTATGCAAACCGCTTTTGATACCTATTTTCAATCCATGAAAGGGAAAAATATACTTGTGATGGGTCTGGGTGTGAGCAATCGCCCCCTTGTCCGTCTGCTTCTGTCCTATGGCTGTACGGTCACCGGTTGTGATCGCACTCCCAGAGAAAAACTGGATACTGAGGTTCTGGAACTGGAAAGCTTGGGCTGCAAGCTGAAGGTAGGGGAGAACTATCTGGAAGATCTGCAGGCAGACCTTGTTTTCCGCACTCCCGGTATGCATCCGGATATCCCGGCGCTTAAAAAACTTCGGGAAAGCGGCGCTAAGGTCACCAGCGAAATGCAGGTGTTCTTTGAACTTTGCCCCTGTAATCTGCTGGCAGTTACCGGCTCTGACGGCAAGACCACTACCACCACCTTGATTTCTGAAATTTTGAAGGCCGATGGCAAGACCGTTTGGCTGGGCGGCAATATTGGCACGCCCTTGCTTTCCTCTGTTCCCCAAATGGAAAAAGAGCATTGGGCAGTTGTGGAGCTCAGCTCCTTCCAGCTGATGGATATGACTCTCAGCCCCCATGTAGCTGTGATCACCAATTTAGCGCCCAACCATCTGGATGTACATAAGGATATGGAGGAGTATATTTGGGCAAAGCAAAACCTCTACCGGTATCAAAAGCCGGGAGATGTTTTGGTTCTCAATGGCGATAATTCTATTACAAATGCCTTTGATGGTGTAAGTGAAACAAGATACTTTTCCAGACAGAAAAGCCTGGAAAAGGGTGTGTATCTGAAAGAAAATATGATTTTCCGTGACGAAACGCCGGTACTGGACACCACTACTATTTTGCTTCCCGGCGTTCACAATGTGGAAAACTATATGGCAGCCATCGCAGCACTTCAGGGCATTGCAAGTGACGATGCCATTCGCCATGTTGCTGCCAATTTTGGCGGTGTGGAACACAGAATCGAACTTGTGCGTATTGTCGATGGTGTAAAGTATTATAATGATTCCATCGCTTCTTCTCCCAGCCGCACGATTGCAGGTCTGAAGAGCTTTAACCAAAAGGTCTTGTTGATCGCAGGTGGTTATGACAAACATATTCCCTATGATGTGCTTGGACCGGAGATCTGTGAAAAGGTAAAAGTACTTTTTGTCAACGGTGTAACCGGTCCTCAAATCCGGCAGGCGGTAGAGCAGACCCCCGGTTATACTGCAGGCAAGCCTAAAATTGTGGATTGTTCTGATTTTACTGATGCAGTAAACAAGGCAGTACAAATGGCAAAAGAAGGGGACATCGTGCTGATGAGCCCTGCCAGCGCTGCTTTTGACCAGTTTAAGAACTTTATGGAGCGGGGCAATTACTTTAAGAAACTGATAAAGGAGCTCTGAGTATGGCTGCTAATAAACCCCAAACTGCATATAGCGGCAAATACTGCGGCGCGGTGATCGTTGCTGCCGGCAGTGCTTCCCGGATGGAAGGTATTGACAAGGCGTTGGCACTTTTGGGTGGCGAACCGGTGATCGTGCAGACGGTAAAAGCATTCCAAAACTGTCCTGCTATTGAAGAGATCGTCATTGTTACCCGGCAGGATCTGCTTGAAAGAATAGCGGATCTTGCAGCGCCTTATGCCAAAGTAAAGGCTGTCGTTGTTGGTGGCGCTGATCGTGTACAGTCCGTCCTGTGTGGACTACAGGCACTTTCTAAAAAGGTGGAGCTTGCGGCTATTCACGATGGCGCAAGACCGCTGATCACTCCTGAATTGATTGTAAAAACCGTTTCTGCAGCGGATTTCCACGGTGCAGCTGCACCTGCAATTGCTGTAAAGGATACCATTAAAAATGTGCAAAATCACTGGGTTTATGGCACACCTGACCGCAGTTCTCTTCGGGCAGTTCAAACTCCGCAGGTGTTCTGCCTGCCAGACCTTTTTACTGCACTTACCCAAGCCATTAAGGATGGTGCAGCGATTACAGATGATTGCTCTGCTTTAGAGAGAATGGGCATTCCTGTGTATCTGGTAGACGGACAGGAGAGCAATATAAAAATCACTACGCCTATGGATTTGAAAGTGGCGCAGATGCTATGGGAGGAACGGCAATGAGAATTGGACATGGTTATGATGTGCACCGCTTGGTGACCGAACGGGCTCTGATTTTAGGTGGCGTGCAGATTCCCTATGAGAAAGGCCTTTTGGGTCACTCTGACGCAGATGTGCTGACCCATGCAGTAATGGATGCCCTTCTGGGCGCTGCCGGGATGGGGGATATCGGCCGCCATTTTCCGGATACTGACCCGCAGTATAAGGGCATTTCCTCCTTAAAACTCCTTTCCTGCGTCGCGCAGAAATTAAATGCTGCAGGTTATCGTGTGGGCAACATTGATGTTACAGTCATTGCCCAAGCTCCCAAGCTAAAAGATTACATTCCCCAGATGCAAGCAAATCTTGCAGGTATTTTGGGTGTGGAAACGGATCGGGTGAATGTGAAGGCCACCACGGAAGAACATTTGGGCTTTACCGGAGATGGCTCCGGCATTGCCTGCCACAGCGTTTGCATTTTAGAGCGGATCTAACAGAATACGGCACAATCTGACCTCCCGGGCATAAACTGACCCGGGAGGTATTTTTATGGAAGTATATCTGATCACTTTCCGTTCGATTACCCCTGCCCAAAGAGGTGAGGCCCTTTTGCGTAGGGGACAGATTTCCTGCACCTTGCGGCGTACCCCCGGATGGCTACAGGATAAGGGGTGCGGCTACAGTTTGCGGCTTTCAAAAGAGCGTGTGCTGGATGCAGTTTCTTTGCTTCGCAGTGCCAAAATTCCATTCCAAAAAGTCTATTATCAGCCGGAAAAGGGAAATGCGGAGGAGGTAAGCCTATGATCTATTTTGACCACGGTGCCACTTCCTTTCCCAAACCGAGAGCTGTAAGTGATGCCATGGCGCAGGCCTTAAAAACCTGCGCCAATCCCGGGCGGGGTGGGCATAAGCCTGCGATGGAAGGGGCAAAACGGGTGCTTAGCTGCCGAAATACTGCATCTTCCTTCTTCGGTTGCCAACCGGAACAAGTGCTGTTTACCGGCAACTGCACGCAGGGTTTGAATACAGCAATTTTTAGCCTGCTGAAGCCCGGTGGACGGGCGGTGATCTCCGGTTTTGAACACAATGCAGTGACCCGACCTTTACACGCATTAGGGGCGAAGATCACAGTGGCAGGCAGAACGCTTTTTGATTGGCAAGATACGCTGGAGGAATTTGAAAGTGCCTTGCGCCATGGACAGGATCTGGCGGTTTTTACCATGGCTTCCAATGTGTTTGGCTATATTTTACCGGTGGAGGAGCTTTCCGCCCTGTGCAGAACTTACGGAGTCCCTTTTGTGCTGGATGCCGCCCAAGGCGCCGGTATTTTACCCCTCGATATGGGAAAACTGCAGGCGGATTTTATTGCAATGCCGGGGCACAAAGGCCTTTTGGGCCCTCAGGGAACAGGCATTCTCCTGTGCCAAAATCCCCCCAAGCCCCTCATTTACGGAGGTACAGGAAGTATGTCCCGGGAGCAAAATATGCCGGATTTTCTTCCCGATGTGGGGGAGGCAGGCACGGTCAATGTACCGGGAATTGCGGGGTTGGAGGCAGGGATCCGGGCAGTGAAGGCAAGGGGGTTTGAGAATATCCTTGCAAAAGAGCAGCGTCAGGCAAAATATTGCGCCCGGGGTTTGGAAACGCTAGGCTACCGTGTGTTTACCGGAGAGCATCAGTTAGGTACGGTGTCTTTTGTGCCTAATGGGGACTGTGAAGAGCTGGCAGAGTATCTTGCCTGCAATGGGATTTGCGTTCGTGCAGGGCTTCACTGTGCCCCCTTTGCCCACGAAAGCGCAGGTACTTTGGACACAGGAACGGTCCGCATCAGTTTTGGCTGGGACAACACAGCTTGGCAGAGGGAAAAACTGTTGGAAATACTGGAAAAATCACCCATTCAAATCTAAAAAAATTCTGATTTCCTATTGATATCATCGCCAAAATCCGTTATAATGGAACGGATAATAGGATAGGTATGCCATCTGCGCAGATGGCATACGAAACTCGTGAATGGGGGATGGCTTTATGGAAACTCTGCAAGCCCTATGGAAACAGATAACGATCATGGGATGGTCAGACATCCTGGATATAATCGTGGTTGCATTTTTGATCTACTGGTTGGTGCCGCTGTTCCGGTCTACCGGTTCTTCCCGTATTGCCAAGGTGGTAGTAGCGTTGCTGCTGATCATTTGGCTGACGGGCGTTTTGAAAATGCATACGCTGAATTTCATACTTTCTCAGCTGTCCCAGGTAGGCCTTATTGCCATCGTGGTGCTTTTCCAGCCGGAACTGCGCCGTATGATCGACCATTTGAGCAACATGAAATGGAAGCGGCTGTTTGATCCTGAGGAAGAAAACGATTTGATGATCCCCATCATTCAGCAGACAGTTCAGGCCTGCGAAGTGATGAGTGAAGAGAAGGTCGGCGCACTGATCGTCTTTGGCCGTACCAGCCATCTGGATGAGTATTATAAGACCGGCACTTTGCTGGATGCCCAAGTATCTGAGCAGCTGATCCGCAACATTTTCTTCCCCAAGGCATCTTTGCACGACGGTGCGATGATCATCCAGAATGACCGGATCACCGCTGCAGGCTGTGTGCTTCCCCTTTCTGAAAGCGAACGGCTCCACGCAGACCTGGGTACCCGTCACCGTGCCGGTGTGGGTATGAGCGAAGCCACCGACGCTGTGGTGGTGATCGTATCCGAAGAAACCGGAGTTATTTCCGTTGCTGTGGGCGGTATCCTGAAGCGCCACCTGGCCCCCAAGACATTGGAGCGGCTTTTGCGGAATGAGCTTTGCCACGAGCAGGCTCAGCAGAATGAAAATCTGGTGGTAAAGCTGCGTCAGAAACTTCACATAAATGACAAGGGAGGCAAGCAGAAATGAAAAGAAAACTCATTACGGTTCTGCTTTCCGTACTGGCAGCCTTCAGCCTTTGGCTGTATGTGATCACCGTTGTCAGCCCTGACTCTGAAGCTACCTTCGATGTGTATGTAAAAGTGGACAACGAAAATGTGCTGAAAGAAAAGGGTATGATGCTGAATCCGGAGCAGACGCCTGTTGTACATTTGAAGCTTTCCGGCAACCGTACAGACCTGATCAAGCTGACCAACGAAAATATCATGGTCAAGGTAGATGCGAAAAACATTCAGGAATACGACCCCAATCAGCAGGTGCAGTTAAACTACACCATCACTTATCCCGGTAATGTGCCGAATAACGCTATTACGGTTGTGAGCCGAAATCCTGACTACATCGAACTGGATGTCTGGGAATACTCTGAAAAAGTCATTTCCGTGGAGCCTTTGTTTGTGGGTGAGCGGGAAGAAGGCTATATGATCTCCAGCGCTGTGTTCAGCGTTCCCCAGTTGCACATTTCCGGTCCCAAGGCAAAGATAGAGCAGATCACCTCTGCAAAGGTGGAGATCGATCTGACCGGTGTGAAAGAGCCCATTTCCAAGGAAATGCCCTTTAAGTACTATGATGCAAACGGTCAAATTGTGGACGAGGAATTTGTCGTCAGCGAGGAGCTCGAAGATAAAGAGCAGGTAAAAGTAGATGTGATGGTACAGCGGGGCAAGGAAATTCCCGTAACTGTGGAATTGATTGCTGGTGGCGGTGCAACCAAGGACCATTGCACAGTGGTTCTGAGCCACAAGACCCTCCGGGTATCCGGCAGCGAAGAAAACCTTGCTGATCTCACAGAGCTGAAGCTTGAACCTATCGATCTTTCTCAGGTAATGGATACTGCCAGATTTGAACGGACAGTGGTATTGCCTGCAGGCATCAGCAATTTGACCGGCGTGGATAAGATCACGGTTACTGTTACAGTAAATGATCTTGCAACGGTTCGCCTGCCTGTTCGGAACATCTACCCCAAGAATACCAATAATTTGCAAGCGGACATTTATACGGAAGTGTTGCAAGTCACTTTCCGTGGGCCGAAAAATGTGATAGATAAGCTTACTTCTGAGGATGTGACGGCTTTTGCCGATTTCGCAGGCCTCTCCAGTGGCATCTACTCTCAGGTGCCGGTGCTGTTTGCATTCAACGGTCGGTTTGCCAATGTGGGCGCTATCGGTAGCTATACCGTTTCTGCGGCTCTGGGCGTTACCGGTCAGGAATAGAAAAGAGGAAATTATGGCACAGATTAAAAGTATGACCGGTTACGGCCGCAATGTGGAAACACGAAATGGCCGGGAATTTACCGTGGAGCTTCGTTCCGTCAATAATCGTTACCTGGATTGTTCTGTAAGACTTCCCAGAATGTTGACCTTTGCGGAAGAAGCTGTGAAGCAGGCTGTGAAGGCAACTGTTTCCCGTGGCAAGGTGGATGTGTTTATCACCTTGCGTACCGAGGGCGGAGAAGAAGCACAGGTAACCCTTAACAAGACCGTGGTGGAAGGTTATCTGACCGCTATGCGGCAGATGGTTACCGAGTGCGGTGTGAAGGATGATATCAGCGTTTCCACCCTGTCCCGTCTGCCGGAGGTATTCTCCGTAGAAAAGCCTCAGGTGGATGAAGATGAACTGCTGGGCGATTTGATGGCAGTGGTAAACGGCGCCCTTTCCAACTACGATGCTATGCGTACCACGGAAGGACAGGCCCTTGATAAGGATCTGCGTACAAGAGGACAGGCTATTTTGGAACTGGTTTCTCAGGTAGAAGCCGGAAATACTCAAACCGTTATCGACTACCGGGCAAGATTGGAGAATAAACTCCGGGAAGTGCTGGAAAATACAGCGATCGACGAGAGCAGAATTCTCACCGAAGCCGCCATTTTTGCGGACAAGGTTGCAGTGGATGAAGAAACGGTTCGTCTGCGCAGCCACCTGAAGCAGATGGAAACCATGCTCACCGGTGGCGGTGCTATCGGCAGAAAGCTGGATTTCCTGCTTCAGGAAATGAACCGGGAAGCCAATACCATCGGCTCCAAGTGTACCGATGTGAAACTGGCCCGGATCGTGGTAGATATCAAAGCAGAACTGGAGAAGATCCGGGAACAGACACAGAACATTGAGTAAGAGGCTTGTATGAAACTGATTAATATAGGATTTGGCAGTATGATTGCCGCAGGCAGAGTGCTGTCCGTATTAGAGCCGGAATCTGCGCCCATTAAGCGTGTGGTGCAGGAGGCAAAGGAACGGGGAATGCTGATCGATGCATCCTACGGCAGAAAGACCCGGTCGGTGATCCTGATGGATACAGACCATGTGATCTTGTCCGCCCTGACTCCTCAGGCACTGGCTGGTTTACCGGAGGAGGAGAACAATGGGTAAGGGAAAATTGTTTGTGATTTCCGGTGCATCCGGTGTGGGCAAAAGCACCGTACTTAGCCAGGTGATGGCCCAAAGAGAAGACCTGCTGTTTTCTGTATCGGCTACTACCCGATCCCCTCGCCCCGGTGAGAAGGAAGCAGTGAGCTATTATTTTGTTTCCAAGGACACCTTCCTGGATATGATTGAAAAGAAGGCGTTTATTGAATATGACGCCCATATGGACAATTACTACGGTACACCCATAGACCAGCTGGAAGAAAAGCTTGCCCGTGGCAATGTGATTTTGGATATTGAGCCCAATGGTGCATTCAATGTCCGTAAGGTTCGCCCGGATGCAGTGCTGATCTTTATCGCACCTCCCTCTATGGAGATTCTGGAGCAGCGCCTCCGGGGTCGTGGCGATACGGATGAGGATCAGATCAAGATCCGACAGGCCCGCGTTGCCTGGGAAATGGAACAGAGCAAGGTCTACGATTATATCGTTGTAAATGACCGGGTAGATGATTGCGCCCGGGAAATTCTGAATATTATCGCCCATGTGGCGGATTAAAAATTGGAGGAACTTATTATGCTTTACCCCCCTGTTGCAGATTTGCTGAAGAATGTTGACAGCCGTTACCTGTTGGTAAACGTGGTTGCACAGCGTGCAAGACAGATTGCCGCTGAAGCCGAAGAATATCAGGAAGAACTGCCTGAAAAGCCTGTAACCCTGGCTATTTGGGAAGTGGCAGAAGGCAAGCTCACTGCCGGCCTGAAGGAAGAGTACACCAAGTAAGAAAAAACAAAGACGGAGAGGAGGGGCTTTATGATCGCAAAAGTTGCTGTCAGTGCGGCGAATTTTGCCATTGACAAGCCCTACTCCTACTTTGTTCCCCAGGGGATGCACCTGGAAAGCGGCATGCGGGTCATCGTGCCCTTTGGCCGGGGCAACCGGCTGTGCGAAGGCGTGGTGCTTGCCGTAGAACCCTACCGGGAAGAAGCCCTGAAATCTATTGAAACGGTGCTGGATGAAATTCCTTTGGTAGACGAAACCATGCTCCGTTTAGCCGCCTTTATGCGGGAAAGATATTTCTGCACCTTCTATGAAGCGGTTCGCTCTATGCTTCCGGCAGGTCTGTGGTTTCAGGTAAAAGAAACCTACCGACTCGCAGAAGACCGCTCCTGGCAGGAAAAGCCTTGCCGCAATCCGGTGGCGCAAAAGCTGCTGGAAGCCATTTTGGAGGCGGGCGGTACTTGGGATGGAGCTTCCTTACGGAAGCTGACCACGGAGGAAGAATTTGAGAAAGCCATCTCTTATCTTCTGAAAAAGAAGTGGATCACCGGCGACAAGGACTTTGTCCGGAAAACCGGGGATAAAACGGAGCAGGTGGCGACCTTGGCTTCTTCTGCAGAAGAGGCTTTGGAATATGCTACCAAGCGCCCCAAAAGCGCCATTCAGCAGAAGAATGTGCTGGAGCTGCTTTGCAGTATCGGCAGCGCTTCTGTAAAAGAAATTTGCTACTTTACCGGTGCAAAACCCGGTACTTTGCGGCGGCTGGCAGAATTGGGCTATGTGGCATTGAGTGAAAAACCGGTCCTTCGCTGCCGGGAAATCGTTCCTGCAAAAATTGACCCGGAAATGGAACTCAACGAGGAGCAAGGTGCTGCTTTTAAGGGACTTTACGATCAACTGATCGCCCCCCAACCGGGTGCGGCGCTTTTGCACGGTGTTACCGGTTCCGGAAAGACGGCGGTTTATATCCGCCTGATCCAGGCCTGCCTGGAAAGAGAAAAACAGGCGATCTTGCTTGTGCCGGAAATTGCATTGACCCCCCAACTTTTGGGATTGATGGCTGCTTGGTTTGGCCCGAATGTGGCTGTCCTGCATAGCAGCTTGCCTGCTACAGAACGCTACGACCAGTGGAAACGGGTTCGCAGCGGTGAAGCCAAAGTGGTGGTAGGCACCCGTTCTGCGGTGTTTGCCCCTTGCAAAAACCTGGGTCTTATCATTTTGGATGAGGAACAGGAACATTCTTATAAATCAGAAAACAATCCCCGATACAATGCCAAAGAAGTGGCGCTGTGGCGGGGTGTGAAAGAAAAGGCCTTGGTTTTGCTGGGGTCTGCTACCCCCAGTGTGGAAACTATGTACCACGCCCAAAAGGGCGACTATAGCTTATACACGATGAAGCACCGGTATGGCGGCAGAAGCCTTCCCAAGGTGGAAATTGTGGATATGCGACGGGAATTGGAGCGAGGCAATGATGCATCTGTCAGCTACACCTTGCAGGATGCCATTGGCCTGACCACGGAAAAGGGTCAACAGAGCATACTGTTTCTGAACCGTCGTGGCAACAGCCGGGCTCTTGTATGTGTGGATTGCCGGGAAAGTCCGGAATGTCCCCGCTGCAGCGCAAGGCTGACCTACCACAGTGCCAACAATCGGCTGATGTGCCACTACTGCGGTCATTCTCAGCAGGTGACGGACAGATGCCCTACTTGCGGCGGCCCTATGAAACAAGTAGGTTCCGGCACCCAGAAAGTGGAGCAGGAATTGCTGGAGTTGTTCCCCGGTAGGGAAGTGGCAAGAATGGATGCGGACACCGTCAACGCGGTGAACACCCACGAAGTCATTTTAAACCGCTTCCGGCAGGAGAATATTCCTGTACTGGTAGGCACCCAAATGGTGGCAAAGGGCTTGGATATGCCCAATGTAACGCTGGTGGGTGTACTGGATGGAGATTTGAGCCTGTATAGTGATAGTTACCGGGCGGCAGAGACTACCTTCAATATGCTTACCCAGGTGGTTGGCAGAGCCGGCCGGGGTCAGCAGGAAGGCAAAGCGGTCATTCAGACTTATGCGCCGGAACACAAGGTGATTACCCTGGCATCCCGTCAGGATTACGATGGCTTTTATGAAATGGAAATTGCTTTGCGGCAGCTGCAGAATTTACCTCCCTTCGGTGATTTGATACATTTGACCTTTACCGGTCAGGAGGAGGGAAGGGTGCTGCATGGCAGTACCAAATTTGCATCTTCCCTGCAAAAGTGTTTGCAGGAAGCCCCTTGGGGCGGACAAAACTGGAGCCTGCTTGGCCCAGCTCCTTGCCCGGTGCCGAAGATCAACTACAATTTCCGTTACCGACTGACCCTGCGGTGCAAGGCGGACAAGCAGCTGCGGTTGCTGATTGCCCATATGCTGCGGCAATTTGCCCAAGATAAAGAAAATCGTGGTGTCAGCGTATTTGCAGACATCAACGGATACGAATAAGAGGTTAACTATGGGACTTAGAAAAATACTTACGGATAAAGAACCTGCCTTGCATAAGACCTGCAAGGAAGTGGAAACCTTTGACAAGAAACTTCACAAGCTGCTGGACGACATGGCTGAGACCTTGGTTGACTCTGGCGGTGTTGGCCTTGCAGCGCCTCAGGTGGGTATTTTGCGCCGGGTGGTGCTGGTGGATACCGGAGAGGAGATCCTTGAACTGATCAATCCCACATTGGTGGAAACCGATGGGGAACAGGAAGGACCGGAGGGCTGTCTCAGCGTTCCTGGTAAATACGGCCTTGTAAAGCGGCCCTACTATGCAAAAGTCCGGGCCCAGGATCGAATGGGCAATTGGTATGAAGCAGAAGGAGAAGAGCTGATCGCCCGTTGCTTCTGCCATGAGCTGGATCACTTGGATGGCATTCTTTACACGGAAATTATGGAACGGTTCCTGACAGAAGAGGAACTGATGGAGGAATAATTTTATGCGCGTGGTTTTTATGGGCACACCGGATATTGCGGCTACCTGCCTGAAGAGAATATTGGCTGACGGCTTCCAGGTAGTGGGCGTGTATACCCAGCCGGACCGCCCGAAAAACCGGGGCATGAAGCTGTTTCCTTCCCCTGTGAAGGAAGTGGCTTTGGAGCATAACTTGCCTGTTTTTCAGCCGGAAAATTTCCGGGAGGAAGAAACAGTCAGGGAGCTTGCAGATCTGAAGCCGGATGTGGTGGCAGTTGTGGCCTACGGACGGATTTTACCCCAAAAGGTGCTGGATGTTGCCCCTCTGGGCTTTATCAACATCCATGCAAGTCTGCTTCCCAAGTACAGAGGCTCTGCTCCTTACCAGTGGGCTGTATTGGATGGCCTCCAGGAAACAGGTGTCAGCGCCATGTATCTGTGCCGGGAAATGGATGCCGGTGATGTGATCGATGTGGCAAAGACCCCCATTGACCCCAATGAAACTGCCGGTATGCTGTTAGACCGGTTGGCTGTTCTGGGCGCAGAGCTTTTGAGCAGTACTCTTTCCAAGGTAGAAAAGGGCGAAGCAAAGGGTGTTGCACAGGATGAAAGTCTTGTGTGCTATGCTCCTATGCTGGATAAATCCATGTGTCCCATTGATTTTACAAAAACCGCTCAGCAGGTACACAACCAGGTGCGTGGTCTGCACCCCTGGCCTGTGGCGACCACCTGCATCGGCGGCAAGAATATGAAAATTCACGAAACGGTGATCGCAGAAGGCAAGGGTGAGCCCGGACAAATTTTGGGTCTTACCAAGACCGGCCTTCTGATTGCCTGCGCAGAAGGTGCGGTGGAGATCCGCTCCTTACAGGCAGAAGGCGGCAAGCGGATGGCAGCGGTGGATTATTTCCGTGGTCATCCTTTGGAGAGCTGAAATGGGAGCAAGACAGACGGCTTTGCGGGTGCTGATCGCCTGCCGCAAAGAAGGGGCTTGGTCCAATAGTGTGCTGAAAACCTATTTGCAGCAGGATGGGCTGGACCGCCGGGAGGCGGCACTGGCGACCCGGCTTTGCTACGGTGTTTTGCAGAATCGGCTGAAGCTGGATTTTTACCTTGCGCAGCTGCTGACAGGTAAACTGAAAGACCTGCACCCGGTGATCCGGGATATTCTCCATTTGGGTTTATATCAGCTTTACCTTTCCGATAAAATTCCTGCCAGTGCGGCTGTGAATGAATCGGTGGCTCTTGCCAAGAAAAATTGCAAAAAGCAACCCTTTGCACCGGGTCTTGTGAACGGTGTTTTGCGAAATGCGGTCAGAAGGGCAGAGGAGCTGAAGCAGCCTACTACCTTGCAGGATCGGTACAGCCACCCCCAAGCGCTGATCGATCTGCTGATCAAAGCCTACGGCAGCCAGCGAGTTGAAAAGATGCTGGAAGCCAATAATGGCGCACCTCAAACAGTTGTGCAGGTAAACACCCTGAAAACCACGCAGGTGGAACTGACCAAAATCCTTACCGATGAAGGGGTGGAAGCAACTCCCCACGGCTGGATGGAAAACTGCTTGGTGCTTTCTTCCACAGGCAACCTGGAAGGGCTGGAAAGCTTCCAAAAGGGTCTTTATTATGTGCAGGATCCGGCGGCAAAGCTTAGCGTTTTGTGCGCCCAGATCCCCCAAAATGCCAATGTTTTGGATTGCTGCAGCGCCCCCGGTGGTAAAAGCTTTGCAGCGGCAATGGTGCTGAAAGGAACGGGAAAAATCCAATCCTGCGATATCCACGACCATAAGATCCCCTTGATCCAAAAGGGCGCTGAGCGATTGGGTATTTCTAATCTGACCGCTTGCCGGCAGGAGGCGGAAGTGTTTTGCCCCCAGTGGGAAAACAAAATGGATGTGGTCATTGCCGATGTGCCCTGCTCCGGTTACGGCATTATCCGCAAAAAACCGGATATCCGCTATAAAGACCCGAAAGAAATGGAAACATTGCCTGCATTGCAAAGTGCAATTTTGCAGAACCAGTCCAGATATGTAAAGCCGGGCGGTACGCTTTTGTACTCTACCTGTACACTTCTTCCCAGAGAAAATGAGGAAGTTGTAGAAAGTTTCTTGCAGAAAAACCCTGACTTTTACTTGGAAAAACTGACACTTCCGGAAGCTTTTCCGGAAAATACAACCGGTATGCTCACCTTACTTACCGGAGAATTTGATACAGACGGCTTCTTTATCAGCCGGCTCAGGAGAAAAGAATGAAAGAACATTTACGGTCAATGACCCTGGAGGAACTCTCTTCGGTGTTAAAGGAACTGAATCAGCCTGCTTTCCGTGCAAAGCAGGTGTTCACCTGGTTACATAAGGGTGTCACTTCTTGCGGGGAAATGACCAACCTGCCCCAAAGTCTGCGGGATGCATTGGATGAAAAATATCCCCTCTTGCCCCCGAAGGTGGTTCGCAAGCAGGAGTCCCAAAAAGACGGCACAATTAAATATCTTTGGATGCTTTCTGATGGAAACTGCGTAGAAACTGTACTGATGCGCTATCATTACGGCAACACGGTCTGCATTTCCACAGAGGTGGGCTGTGCCATGGGTTGTGCCTTCTGCGCTTCTACGCTGGGCGGTCTTGTCCGTCGGCTGGAGCCCCGGGAAATGCTGGAGCAGGTAATGTTCACCCAAATCGACTCCGGTTTGCCGATTTCCCATATTGTGCTGATGGGCATCGGAGAACCTCTTGACAATTACGATAATGTGCTTCGCTTTTTGCATCTTGTAAACAGCGAACTGGGCATGAATATTTCTATGCGGCACATTAGCCTCTCCACCTGCGGCCTTGTGCCGAAGATCGACAAGCTGGCAGAAGAGAAACTGCAGCTGACTCTTTCTGTTTCTCTGCATGCCCCCAATGATACCATTCGTAATACCATTATGCCGGTGAATAAGGCATATCCGGTGGATGCTCTTTTGGATGCCTGCCGCCGGTATTATCAGAAAACCGGGCGCCGGATCTCCTTTGAATATGCTATGATCGACGGTGTAAATGACACACCTGAGGCGGCAAAGGAACTGATACAGAAGCTGAAGGGCATGGGTGCCCATATGAATTTGATTCCGCTTAACCATGTGGAGGAAAGTCCTCTGAAACCCAGCAGCAAACAGGCCATCAGCCGTTTCCAGAAGCTGCTGGAGGATGCGGGGATCCCTGCCACAGTACGGCGAAGCTTGGGCGGCGATATTGACGCCTCCTGTGGACAGCTTCGCAGAAAATACACCCAATCTCAGGGAAAGGAGTGATCGGTATGCAATACTGGTATTTGACCGATATGGGATGCGTA
Source organism: Faecousia sp. (assembly GCA_045122735.1). Classification (GTDB taxonomy): domain Bacteria; phylum Bacillota; class Clostridia; order Oscillospirales; family Oscillospiraceae; genus Faecousia. Next base: position 6,334 of record JBGVHZ010000037.1, on the reverse strand, counting down.
CGCAATGCCAATCAGGATATGTGCGCAATGGAACAACTGGATAAGAACACCCTTTTGTGTGTAGTCTGTGACGGAATGGGCGGTGCCAAATCCGGCAATGTAGCCAGCACTTTGGCCTGCGATATGTTTACTCAGGAAATGAAGGACGCCTGGAATGGCGACTTGGAAAGTGAAAAGTTCCGTTCTGCCCTCCATAATGCGGTGAAAACCGCCAACTTTACCGTTTACGATCAGGCTCAGCAGTTCCCGGAATTTTCCGGCATGGGCACCACTTTGGTGGCAGCGATCGTGCAACCTAAAAAGTGCGTGGTTGTAAATGTGGGCGACAGCCGTGCTTACCGGATCAATCCCGATGGCATTACCCAAATCACCCAGGACCATTCCCTGGTGCAAATGATGGTGGATCGGGGTGAGATCACTCCGGAGCAGGCAAAGGTAAACCCCAGCAAGAACCTGATCACCAGAGCAGTAGGCACAGAACCTGCTGTTATTTGCGATATTTTCCCCGTAAAGCTGGAAAAAGGCGATTATCTGCTGCTTTGCAGTGACGGTCTTACAAACCTTTTGGACGACCAAGAGATCCTCTTTGAGGTGGTCCACGGCGGACAGGCCGATGACTGCTGCGTGCGGCTTTTGGAAATTGCCAAAAAGCGGGGAGCCCCCGATAACGTGACCTGTATTTTGGTCAGCGTGTAAAGGAGAAGCGTATGGATAAATACATAGGCCGTTTGCTGGATAACCGATACGAAATTTTGGAAGTGATCGGTTCCGGCGGTATGGCGGTTGTTTATAAGGCCCGTTGCCACCGCTTAAACCGGTTGGTAGCAATTAAAGTCCTGAAGGATGACTTCCTGGGCGATAAAGAATTCCGGGATCGCTTCCACGGAGAGAGCCAGGCTGTTGCGATGCTTAGCCATCCCAACATTGTGGCGGTTTACGATGTGTCTACTTCTCTTTCCGGAGATGTGGATTATATCGTAATGGAACTGATCGAAGGTATTACCCTGAAGCAGTATATGGAAAAGAAGGGCACACTGAACTGGAAGGAGACCCTCCATTTTGCCATTCAGATCGCAAAGGCGCTGGAACACGCCCACAGCCGTGGCGTAGTCCACCGGGATATCAAGCCCCATAATGTGATGGTGCTGAAGAATGGCGCGGTTAAGGTAGCTGACTTTGGCATTGCCCGTATGATGTCCGAAGGCAATACCCTCACCAAGGAAGCGCTGGGCTCTGTTCACTATATTTCCCCTGAACAGGCAAAGGGCGGCCGGGTGGATAACCGTTCCGATATCTATTCTTTGGGCGTTGTTATGTATGAAATGATGGCCGGTCGTCCTCCCTATGAGGGCGAATCTCCCGTTTCTGTTGCCATTCAGCATATCAATGGCGGTGCAGTGGCACCTTCCACCCTGAATCCCAATATTCCCCGTGGTATGGAGCAGATCATTCTTCGTGCCATGGCTCATGAGATCGAAAACCGTTATGTGTCTGCTACCCAGATGCTGACGGATATGGACGAATTCCGGAAAGACCCGGAGATCCTGTTCCACTACAGCACTCCTGCGGTGGATGAGGCAATGAAGCTTCGCAAACCTGCCCTGGTGCTGGATCCTATGCCCCGCAGACAGGAACGGACACCGAAGGCAGCCCCCGCAAAGCCTGCCTCTGCTCCGGCAAAACCCCGTCCCATCCGGCAGGCAGAAAGCAAGAGTCAAACTTCCGGTTCTAAGAAATCCGGCCGTGCTTCTCCCGTTGCGATCGTAGCAATTATTATGTGCGGTCTGATCATTCTTGCCCTTTTGGGTGCGCTGATCTGGACGGTTGTGAAGAATGTTGGCTCCGGCTTACAGCGGATGGTGGATGTGCCTACCCTGAAGGGGAAATATTACGACCAATTGCCCAATTATGACGATGTAAAGATCGTTGTTGGAGAGTATGTTTTCCACGAGACCTATGAAGAAGGCAAAATCGTCTCCCAGGATGTAACTGCCGGATCCAAGGTAAATGCGGGAACTGTGATTAAGGTCAATATCAGCAAAGGCCCGGAAGTGATCGTGGTGACCTATACCATGCCGGATGTGGTCAGTAAGCGTAAGAGCTACGCAGAAGATGCCATGAAGGAACTGAAGGAAACCTTGGGCTTGGAAATCACCATTGCGGAAATTGCCAGTGACGAAAAGCAAAAGGGTATTGTTTTGGCGACCTCTCCTATTGCCGGCACCAAACTGAAGGAAGGGGATAAGATCGTCATCAGTATAGGCAGCGGCATCCCCGATCCTGAGGAAGTGCTGATGCCCGGTCTGGTAGGCTACAGCCGGGATGAAGCGATCTATGAATTAAGCAAAATGGGCTTCCCTCAGCCTACGATTACAGTGGTGGAAAGCCTGGAAATAGAAGGCACAGTTCTTTTCCAATCTGTGGATGCCGGCACAACGATCCTCAATGACACGGTGATCGAGCTGGAAGTGGCTGGCACGCCTGATCAGGGTCCTGAAGGCCCTGTGTCTGTTGCAATGCCTCTTCTGATCGGTAAGGATCTGGAAACAGCTAAGAGCATTTTGACAAGCAGGGGATTCCCGGAGCCTGTGATCAATGAGGTGTATAATAGCCGGGAAGCAGGCATTGTGGTGAGTCAAAACCCCAGCGCCAACGGTTTGGTTTCCACAGAAACCATTGTAGTTTTGGAGATTTCCAAGGGCCCCAAGCCTGTGGAGACTACACCGCCTACGCCGGAACCCACACCGGAGCCTACGCCCGCTGGAAACCAGGATGTTATTGATCCTGCGCAATGAGGGAACTGAATGGTTAAAAAGGAACAAGGGCGGATCGTACGCTCTTTAAGCGGCTTTTACGATGTGCAGACCCCCTCGGGCATCATTACCTGTCGGGGCAGAGGTATTCTGCGTAAAGGCAACCAATCTCCTCTTACCGGTGATCTTGTTGAAATTACCGTGGAGCAGGGAAGGGGAATGGTGGAAAAGATCCTCCCCCGGAAAAATCGCTTTATTCGCCCTGCGGTAGCTAATATGGATGCATTGGTGGTTTTTGCCGCCAATGTAAACCCGGTGACAGAGCCTTATCTGATCGACCGGGTGGCGGCAATTGCCGGCGATCAGGATGTGGAAGTCTATCTGTGTCTGAACAAGTGCGATCTGGACCCTGCCATTGATCTGGAGCGGATCTATAAAAATGCCGGATTTTCTGTGATCCTGGCCAGCGCTCAAACAGGGCAGGGGGTAGAGGAACTACGTAAGCTGATCGATGGAAAATTTACCGCCTTTACCGGCAATACGGGCGTAGGAAAAAGCAGTATGCTCAATGCCCTTTGCCCGGAGCTGTCCCTTCCCACCGGAGAGGTTTCCGAGAAGCTGGGGCGTGGACGGCATACCACCCGCCATGTGGAGCTTTACTGCTTAGGGGAAAATACCTATGTGGCAGATACTCCCGGTTTCTCTTCCTTTGATACAGACCAGATGGATGTGATCCTGAAGGAAAACCTCCAGTATGCCTTCCGGGAATTTGGCGCTTATATGGGTGGCTGTCAATTCCATGATTGCACCCACCGCCAAGAGCCGGGCTGTGGCATCCGTCAGGCGATGGAAGAAGGAAAAATTGAAAAGAGCCGATACGAAAGCTACCTGCGGCTTTATGAAAAAGCCAGCCAGGTGAAGGTATGGGAACTGAAATAAAGGGGTCTGCGGACCCCTTTTTATTTTCACAAAAAATGCAGAGCGGAATACCTTGGAATGAGGCGACCAAGTCGCCAACAAATCTTGGAGGTATTTATTATGTGTAACAATGGTTTCTGCGGTGGGAATATGTGCTGGATCATCATCCTGCTGATCCTGTTCTGCGGCTGTGGCAATAACGGTCTGTGCGGCGGCAACACCTATCAGAACGATCGTTGTGGCTGCGATAACAACTGCGGCTGCTGCTAAATAAAAATTGGGGCCTCCATCAGGGGGCCCTGTTTTTGCGGATTTTGCAAGAAAAAGTATAAAAAATAATTGACTTTTCAGGAAAAAGCCTATATAATACTCTGGTCTGCGAATGCAGACATATCCTTGCTTCCGGCGAGACCGGAGGCCTAACGTCCAAAAGGAGGTGCAAACAACATGGCTAAGATCACCGGTAAGTACGAAGTGCTCTACATCATCGACCCTGCTCAGGGCGAAGAGGGCATCAACGCACTTGTGGAAAAGTTCAAGGCAATGGTGGAGGCGGAGGGTACTCTGACCAACATTGACCTGTGGGGCAAGCGTCGTATGGCATACCTGGTCAACGACCTGGCTGAAGGCTACTATGTTCTGATGAACTTTGAGTCCAAGCCCGCATTCCCCGCAGAGCTGGAGCGTGTGATGAAGATCACCGAAGGCGTCCTGCGCTGCCTGACCACCGCAGTGGAAGAGTAAGGAGGTACACTCATGCTCAACCATATTACTATCATGGGTCGTTTGACCCGGGATCCTGAATTGCGTCGCACCGGCAGCGGAGTCGCAGTCGCATCTTTCACTGTTGCAGTGGATCGCGATTTCTCCCCCAAGGATGGCGGCGAAAAGGAAACGGATTTCATTGACTGTGTCGCTTGGCGTCAGACCGGAGAATTTGTCTCCAAGTATTTCACCAAGGGTCGTATGGCAGTGGTATCCGGCCGGCTCCAGATTCGTTCCTGGACCGATAAGGACGGCAACAAGCGTCGCACCGCTGAGATCGTAGCAGACAATGTCTACTTCGGCGACAGCAAGCGCGATGGCGACAGCGGCAGCGCTTACAGCGCTCCTGCAAGCTTCGGTGGCTATTCTGCCCCCAGCCAGTCTTCCGCATCCGACTTTGCAATGTTGGATGATGATGACGCTCAGCTGCCCTTCTAATTAATTTTGAACTTTTCTACAATGTTACGAAGGAGGTACTCCCATGGCTAACGAACAGCGTGTTCGTCCCCGCAAGCGCAAGAAGGTATGCGCTTTCTGCGTGGACAAAGTGACCAGCATCGATTACAAGGACACTGCAAAGCTCCGCCGTTTCCTGTCCGAGCGTGGCAAGATCCTGCCCCGCCGTACCACTGGTACCTGTGCTGCTCACCAGCGTGACCTGACCACCGCTATCAAGCGCGCACGTCAGATCGCCCTGCTGCCCTACGTCGCTGACTAATTGTCACTTCAAAGCCCCGAAGCTAAGCTTCGGGGCTTTTTTCTATGCCTCGGAAAGGGTTGTAAACCCTGCAGGATTATGATATCATGTAAAAAACTATAGATATTTAAACGTGCAGGAGTATCACATGAAAAAAGGAAAATTCGGAATTGCACTGTTTTCTGCGGCAATTCTGCTGGCTGTTCTTGTGATGGCAGTTAAAATACAGCCCGCAGCATCCGGGTCAGAACAGATGCTGTCTGTTCAGGTTGCAACAGACACCGGAACGAGAACACTGGATGTATGGACAGAGGATTGGAGCCGGTTCTATGCTTTTCTGCCGGGCCATGTCTCGCTGGAACAGACGGTGCTTCAGGCCAACGAAGAGGACAGTGTTACACTGGAGGGGATGGCACTCCCCCTCCGGTGCAGCCAGCTGCAGTGGAATAAAACGTATACACTTGCGTGGGAGCACGACGGTACTGCTTACGAAGGAACGCTGATTTTCCTTCCTTCCGCAGGTACCGCAACCATGTATCTGGATACCCAGTCCGGAAGTATGAACTATATTCACGAGGAAAAGGGTAATGCAGAGCGGGCTTCCGCAGAGATTTATGATGAAGCGGGCATGCTCAATTACAGAGGCAGTGTCAGTTCTATCAAAGGTCGGGGAAACAGCACCTGGGTGGTTCATGAAAAAAGACCATACAGCCTGGAACTGACGGAGAAAGCGGATCTGCTGCAGATGGGCAGTGCCAAGAAGTGGATTCTGCTGGCTGATGCACTGGACAGCTCAGGCCTGCGAAATAAAATTGTTTATGATTTTGCAGCCCAGGCGGGGCTTGCGTATACGCCTGAAACCCGGTGGACGGAAGTCTATCTGAATGGAACCTATGCCGGACTGTACCTGCTGGCAGAACGGATTGAGCTGGACCCCCAGAGAGCAGACCTTTCCCCGGATGGAAGCATTTTCTCTATGGACCGGGATATCCGGATAGAGGAGGATACCATCCCTTATTTTGTAACAGAAAGCGGACAGTACCTTCAGGTTCGGGAAAGTGCTGACATCGGAGCACTGAAGAAGAAAATTCAGGCCATGGAGCATGCAATCCTGTCGGAGGATGAGACACAATGGCTGGAATATATCGACCTGGATTCCTGGGTCAAAAAGTATCTGATTGAGGAAATTTTCGGAAGCTAT
>JBGVHZ010000036.1:0-11966 GCA_045122735.1 Faecousia sp. | reverse complement strand
TTGTTGAAGTTCTCCTGCAGCAGCTTGACAGCCCACATCATTCTTTCGGGACCGTCCTTTTCAGCAGGTCCGATGTTGACGTCCAGATAAGTAGCGCCGGCCTTGATCTGCTCGTAAGCACGCTGCAGAATGGGCTCGGGATCACGCTCGTCCATAGCCTTGCGGATAGAAGGAGCGATGCAGTGGATGCGTTCGCCGATGGTAACGAAGGTGGAGGATTCGGGGTTGTAGCCCTTGTACTGGGTATCCCAGGACTTGACTTCGATAGCGGGCACCTTGGTAGCCAGCAGCTCGTCGAAGCTAAGTTCCTTCACTTCCACGGTAGCAGCGGTAGCAGCCTTTGCAGCATTTTCAGCAGCGGCAGCCTTAGCAGCAGCTTCGTATTCCTTGTCCTTCATGTACTTGGGCAGCTGAACAGCTTCCAGAGGACCGACAACAACGTTCCAGCCGGGGAGCTTTTCCTGAATTTCGCCCTTCATAACGGCAACCTTGCCGGGGATGATCAGGGTGCGGTTCTTGATCTTGTTCTCGATGTCCAGCTCTTCGAAGGTCTTCTTGATGGTGGAGGAGGAGAACTTACCGGCAGCCCAGGCAGTCAGAACGGACATACCGGAAGCGTCGGAGATCAGCAGGTTCACGGGGGTGTTGGAGCGCTCCAGTTCGCCGGAGACCAGGAAGTAGGTCAGAGCGAAGTCAACGGTCAGAGCCACGGGAGCATTCTCGTCAGCGCCGTTCAGGGGGTAGAGCTTGCTTTCCACCTTCATGGGCTTCTGAGGATCGGTGTAGATGTTCTGACGCAGGCCGTACAGAGGCAGAGCCTGAGCATAGGACATACCGCTCATGACAATGATGGAAGCGTACTTCTCAGTGAACATGGAAGCGTAAGCGGTCTGCAGACGATCATCGCCCTTAGCGATCTTAGCCAGGTTAACGATGGAGGGGTAGCCGAAGGAACGGTCGCCATCCTTGATAGCGGTGCGGCGCACCAGAACAGCGTTAGCCAGGGTTTCCTTAGCGGTCTTGCCGGTGACGTCCAGAACCAGGTTCTTGTTGCCGGCAGCTTCCAGCTTCTTCACGGTGTCGTACAGGTCGGAAATGTTTTCAGCCCAAACGCCCAGAGCAACACCAGCAGCGGTGGCAACAGCGTTCATAGCTTCCCAGTTAGCGGGGGTAGCGCCGTCCAGGATTACGTCCTTGCCGCAAACTTCCAGAGCAGCCTTAGCGCACTCTACATCCCAGCACTCCAGCACCAGGCTGCGGCCGGTAGCAGCAGCCTTCTTAACGAGAGCTGCGTAGGTAGCGGGATCGTTCTGGCAGTTGGAAACCTGAACGAATTCCACATACATTCTTTCACCGATACGCTCGTAGTCTACCTTCTGCAGGTCAGCAAGCTTTGCATCAACAGTAGCTTCGTCCATGCAGGTGCAAACGGAAACAGCGTACAGATTCTTGTTCACCAGGGTCTTCTCGTGACGGAACAGAACGGTTTCACCGCCCAGCTTGTGCTCGCCCACAGAGATGGTCTTCATGGGAGGAGCGGTCTGCTCGTTGAGCATAGCCTTAGCGTCGTCAGAGAAGTAGGGGCACTTGTCGATTTCCACAGCGCCCTGAGCCACCTTCATGCAGAAAGCCATACAGGTGGGGCTGCCGCACTCCTTACAGTTCTTCTTAGGAGACAGCTTAAAAATATCAAGACCTTTTAATGCCATTGTATGTATCCTCCTTCTGCTTAGATCAGTTCAGCAATGAACTTCTTGATGGTGGCAACTGCTGCGGGGTGACGCATAATAACAGCGTCAGCGCCACCGGTCAGGTTAGCGGCGGCAGTAGAAACTTCCATGCCGATGCCACGCTCTTCACGGCAGCCCCAAGCGGGTTCGTCCTCTTCGGAAGCGGTGGATTCCTTCACGCCCCAGGTTTCGGTGGATACGGGAGCGATGATGGGCATCTGCAGGTCAGCATCGGACTGAGCCAGAGCAGCAGCACGAACACGGTCCAGAGTGGAAGCGACGTACTCAAAGCCATAGCCAACAGCGGCGGTGCCGATGTTCATCACGATGGATTCAGCAGGCACATTCAGGCCCTTCAGCATGATGTTCAGCTGCTTAGCCAGGTTGATATCGTCAGCGGTTTCAGCGCCCACCTTCTGGCCGTTAGCCAGGGCAACGGAAGCGCCTACGGTCTTGTAGTTTTCGTTCTTAGCGGACATGAACAGCACGTTCTTGCCGGACAGAGCCTCAGCGATGGCGGAGAACAGCTCAGCGTCCTTTTCCAGGTGCTTGCAGCCCATGATCACGATAGGCTTGGTAACCACTTCAGCAACAGCCTTAGCGTCAGCAACGCAGTCAGCAGTAGAGCGGTTAGCGCCGTTGGGGTCAGCAGACTCGAAGTTCAGGCAGATGAAATCTGCGCCGTCCATGGTCTCGGCCTTCTTAGCGTAGTCAGCCATAGTGGTGCAGCCGGCGTAGAAGTCTACGATACCGGGCACATCCCAGGAGCTGGCAGCGTCGGAAATTTCCACGCCGATCTTGGGTGCATGTTCGATGGGAGCATCGAAGGTGTAGAAGGGCAGCACATTCAGGCCACCGAGTGTAACGGCATTGTCGCCGGTACCCAGGGTCACGGTATTGATCTTACCGCTGAAGGGCTGCGTCTTGGGTGCGAAAGACATAAGAAAAAGCCTCCTCAATAAAATAATTTCTTTTTTATTTATAACCCTATGGACTTCATAATGTCCTTCAGGGCTAATTTAACGGGGTTGTTGCCGGGCAGCTTGGCAGAGGGCTGACCGTCGCAATCGCAGCGGTAAACGCCTTCATCCTGGGGAAGCACGCCCAAAAGGTCAAGGCCGTGCTTTTCGATCTCCGCCTTCACGCCATCATCCAGCTGACCGCCGGGGGCGCGGTTGACGATAAGACCCATACGACCGGGCTTTAATTCCATTTCCTTCACCATTTCCGCAATGCGGGCCACCGCCTGAATACCCCGACGGGAGCAATCGGAAATGAGAAGCATGGTGTCTACCTTGGGAAGGGTGCCACGAGCCACATGCTCAAGGCCTGCTTCGTTATCCATGACGATATACTTGTAATTCTTGGCATACTTGTCCACCTGGGTTTTCAGCACGCCATTGACATAGCAATAGCAGCCTTTGCCCTGGGTTCTGCCCATGATCAGCATATCAAAGTCATCTTCTTCAATAATGGCAGAGCTGAACTTAAAATCAGCGTAATCTGCCTTGGTCATTCCCGCAGGAATGGAGCCTTTCAGTTCGGCCTGTGCCATCTCTTCCCGGATCTCACCCAGGCTTGTCTGCGCTTCCACGCCCAGCACTTCATTTAAGTTGGCATTGGCATCTGCGTCTACCACAAGGACAGGGCCTTGTCCCTTGGCGCAGAGATAATCGATCAGCATGCCGCAGGTGGTGGTCTTACCCACGCCGCCCTTGCCGGCAACTGCAATGGTATGGGGCATATGCATTCTCCTTACGAGGGGGATTTGAGTGTATCGTCAAATGGGCATACTCCGCCCATATCGATACAAATATACTTTATCACACTACCCCCGAAATTTCAACCTCTATTTTCCCTATTTTCGCAAAAATAAATGCCAAACCAAGCCTCCCCCAAAGCCTCCCTTGTCTCCGCACCCCTTGCCCCCCGCATTTATGAGGGGGGTGTCACCGAAGGTGACGGGGGGAGTGTCTAAATAATGGATAATTGATAATGGATAATGGATAATTACCCACCGCACCCAAAGCCTTCTCCTTGAGGAGAAGGTGGCAAAAATCTCTGATTTTTGACGGATGAGGTGTAAAAAAAGAGGTGCCAACGCACCTCTTTTTCTTTATTCCTCTGTAGGTTCTTCTGCCGGGGTTTCTTCCGCAGGTTCTTCTGTCACAACTTCTGCTTCTTTGGCTTCCGCAGCCGCCTTGGCAGCCACCCGGTTTACAAAGAGATTTGCCCTGTCGTGGACACGGAAGGCCTGCACCAAAAGCACCGCCACAGCCCCAATGCAGCTGACCGCTGCCAAAAGCTGGCTGACCCGGAAGGGGCCCCACCAAAGGCTGTCCGTCCGCAGACCTTCCACCATGGCACGACCCAGACCGTACCAGGCCACATAGCCAAGGGCGATCTGTCCGTCATACTGCCGCTTCTTGGAAAGGAAATGGAGCGCCACAAAGCCCACCACATTCCACAAAGACTCATACAGGAAAGTGGGATGGAAGTACTGATACTCCCCTAAATACCGGTTGAAAAGACCCATAGCAAGGAAGTAATTTTCAGAAACGGGAGCGCCAAAGGCTTCTCTGTTCATAAAGTTGCCCCAGCGACCGATGGCCTGACCGATCAAAAAGCCCAACGCCACCAGGTCCAATGTGGCACCCAGGCTGATTTTTCTTACTTTGCAGTAAACCACAATGCCCAAAGCCGCACCGATCACGCCACCGTAGATAGCAAGACCGCCATTCCAGATATACAGCATAGAAATGGGATCGTCCTTGAAGCTATCCCAGGAGAAGGCGCAGTAGTAAAGCCGGGCGCAAATGATGGCAAAGGGAACGATCAGCAGGGCGCCGTCCAAAATGTGATCCTCTGTCAGACCGAAGGTCTTTCTTCTGCGCAGACCATAGATAACCGCCAAAGCAAGGCCGATGGCGATGATCAGACCGTAATAGTGAATGGAAAAAGAGCCGATCTGCAGAACCCTGTCCGGGTTCACTTCCAAGCCCACACCGGGGAAAGAAATTCCCTGGTAGTTGCTGGGATCATAGCTTTCGTAAAACATATCATACCTCCTGATTTGGGTAAATAAGGCTTATACTGCATCTTTCCGGCACAACTACCCGGCGGATAAAGTCTGCCACTTCTTCCGACTTAATGGAAGCATACAGACCGGGGAAATCGAAATAATCATAGCCGGAAAAATAATAGGCGCAGGTGCGGAAGCACAAAGAATCAAAGCTGTCCAGATCCCGCATTCTTCTGCCGAGGGTGCTGCGCTTGATCCGGGCAAAGGCTTTTTCGTCAAGACCTGCTTCCAAAATGGTTTTGGCTTCTGCCAGAATGCGATCACGCACCCCAAAGGCATCGTAGCTGTCACCGGAAGCGGTGAGCAGACCCATCCCCTTGATGGTCTCAAAGCCGCCCCCAAAGGAGCTGTCGATCAGCCCCTGCTGATACATCTGCAGGTAAAGGGCGGAGGACTCACCAAAGAGCATTTCAGCCGCCAAGTCTGCCACCATCTCCTGCCGCACGCCAGCCTCCCCATATTGGGGCGCTTCGCACTTAAAGCCAAGCTGGAAGGTGGGCATCGCCACATCCATTTTACACTCTGTAAGGCTCTTTTGGCAAGACATTTCTTCCGGGAATTGGTTTTTCCGCTCCACCTGCACCGGCTGTGTATCCGGTAGTGTTTCTTCTGCGATGCGGCAAACGGATTCCTCGTCCACATCCCCCACCACACAAAGGAGCATATTTTCCGGCCGGTAGAAGGCCTTGTGGGCAGTTTCCAATACCTGCGGAGTAATCTTTGCGATACTATCCACCGTTCCCAAAATGGGATTGCGAATGGGATGATTTTCATACACCGCCAGCATCAGATCCTCAAAGATCCGGGTGTCCGGGTTATCTGTATTCATCCCGATCTCCTGCCCGATGATCCCCTGCTCCTTCTGCACACTTTCTTCCGTGAAATAGGGCGTGCTGACAAACTGCAAAAGCAGCCGCAGATTTTCTTCAAACTGCTCGGTGCAGAGAAAATAATAGGCGGTCATATCGTAGCTGGTAAAGGCATTGACCGATGCCCCCAAAGAGGCAAACTTAGCCGATACATCCATATCCGGCATATCAAAAAGCTTATGCTCCAGATAGTGGGCAGTACCTTCCGGCAAAGTCACCTCTTCCCCATTCAGGGTAAAGGAAAGGTCGATCGCCCCAAAATCCGTCACAAAATAGGCAAGCTTCTTGGTAAAGCCGGGACGGGGGATCACCATCACCTGCAGGCCGTTTGCAAGGGTTCTTCTGAATACCTTTTCAGAAAGGCTTGCATAATTTCTCCAGCTCATGCCTGCACCCCCTTCAGAAAATACACCGTGTGGAGCTTAACTGTCTTAAAAAGCGCCGCCACTTCCTCGGCACTTACCTGCTCCACCGCCCGGATATATTCTGCCGGGGTCATACCCAAGCCACTTAAGGCAGTGGTGGAATAGTAGCTTTCAATGCTCCCCGTGCTGTCATGGGTGGTCTGCAGGCTGGTGCAGATGGCCTGCTTGGCAGCGTGAAGCTCCTCCTCCGTAAAATCGCCATCGCAAATGGCCTGCAGTTGGCGAAGGATCTCTTCTCTCACCTGCTCCACCTTGCCGCAATCGATGCCGGCGGCAACGGACAAAATGCCCTTGCTGCCGTGATAAGAGGAGCTGATGTCATAGCAAAGGGACAGCTTTTCCCGGACATTCATAAAGAGCTTACTGGTCATACCCCCACCAAAAAGGGTGTTTGCCACCTGCATAGCCGCAAATTGGGGCGTCCGCAAAGTCACCGGGGTCACAAAGCCCATGCAAAGCTTGCCCTGTGCCACGTCCAAAGTTTCCTCGTGTTCTTCTCCCCCGGCATCCTGAAATTCCCCTTGGGGCGGCAGTGCCTTATACGCCCGGGGCAAGTCTGCCAGCATCTTTTTCAAGAGGTCAGCCACCTCTTTGGGGTCTGCACTTCCCACATAGAAAACTTCCAGCTGGCTTTCTTTCAGCACCTTTTCATAGTGGGCATACAAGCTTTCCGGGGTGATGGCCTGCACATCAGCCACCGTACCCAGACGAGGCACGCCCAAGGAATCTCCCCGGCACATCAGCTGGGTCAGACGGGTGGCGGCATAGAGCCGCTTGTCGTTTCGCTGGGCTTCAATGGCGGCGATGAGATTTCGCTTTTCATTTTCCAAATGCTCTTTGACAAACACCCCATTTTCCGTGGCAGGTGCAAATAAAAGCTCCCGGGTCATCTCCACCATAGGGGCAAGTACCGGCTCACCGCCCAAAGAAAAGCGGTCGTCCAAAAAGGCCATGTAAAGACCTGTGGTCTGATAATCTCCCACCCGACGGGCAAGGGTGCCCACACTGGCGCCATAGAGCTCATCTAAGCGAATGGTCACCGCCCGGGCATCGGGATAATGCTTCGTTCCCTGTAAGAAAATGGCGGGCAGCAACGCATTCATTGCCGCCTCTTCCCGGCACATAGGCCTTACAAACTGCACGCTGAGCCTTGCCTGCTTAAACCGAAGATCGGGATAGCACCGCAAAGTTACACCGGGCAGGATTTCCGTTTTTACGATCATAGTAACTCCTTTGTAAAGGAAAAGTCTTGGTTTATTATATATCCTTTACGGGTAAATAGCAATCTTTTATTCCAAAGCCTTCCTAAGTTTCTCCAAGGCTCTGGTTTCGATCCGGGAAACATAGCTTCGGCTGATATTCAGAACTTTTGCCACTTCTCTTTGCCGTTGTGGCTGCCCACCGCCCAAGCCATAGCGCAGCAGGATCACCTGCTTTTCCTGCTCAGACAACTCCTTATCCACCGCCTTGCAGACCTTTTTCCTGTCTTCCTTGTGGCAAATATTTTCCAGCAGATCCTCCTGATCGCTGACCACATCCATCAGCTGCAGCGCCGCTCCATCGTTGCCCGTTTCTATGTAGTCAGAAAGGGACACATCCTGGGCGCTCTTTTTCTGCGCCCGGAAATACATCAGGATCTCATTTGCTATCCTCTCCCCAAGGCGTTTCAGAGATCATATCGTCCCCCTCTTCCAAAGGCTCCTCGTCGCTGCCGAAGCGGTCTTTTATATCCGGGAACTCAATCTCCTCGTCCGCACCAAAGAGGATCACATGGGCATTCACCCCATCCCAGATCACTTTGCGGACAACCGTACGGATAGCCGCCCGCTTTTCTTCCACGGACATCGTATCCACGCTGGTACGGAACACAGAAAGCATCTGCCGGAGCAGATCAAATTCTGCATCGCTCAAAGCATTGGTATCCACCAAACCTTCCAATTCACGAATGCGGTTTTCGATGTTTCGATTGGTTTCTGACAGCTCTTCGATCCGTTTTAGCAAGCGGGGTTTCACCGCAGAATCGGAAGCCATTCCCAAGCTGTCGATAAGGCCGTTAATGGCTTTTTCATTGTCAGCAAACTCTGACCGAAGGGATGTGAGCTGGGATTCATATTGCTCTCTGTCCCCTGTGTAGAATCGGCGGCTCTTTTCCAGTTGGGTGATAAAGCTGCTCCCCTGCTCTGTCAGGGATTTGATCTGCTCGATAATGGCGGCATCCAAAATATTGCCGCTGACATTGCGGCGGTTACACCGCTCCCGTTTGCTCCGCTCCTTCATCTTGCATACATAAGTGTAAATAGGCTCTCCGTCTGCTGTCACACGCTGGGAAAGCTTGGGATACATCCGGTCGCCGCAGGAGCAGAATAGAAGACCTGTAAGCAGTGCTTCGTTATTTCTGGGTTTCCGGTAACCCTTAGATTTGTTTCTGTCCAAAGATTCCTGCACCTTGATCCACTGCTTGGAGGGCACAAAGCCCGGGTGCTGACCGATTGCAATGATCCAAGCATCTACCGGCAGCAGAACTGTGGTTCTACCCTTCTCCTGGTCTGTACGGTTGTAGGCCATAATGCCATAGGTTCCGTCAAAGGCTTCCTCGGGAAAACAGACATCTGCATGCCGCTCTGTGAAGTACCGGTAAGCATCATCATCCGCCACCATATACACGGGATTTTGCAAAATCGCCTTAATGGCAAACCGGGTGAAATCCTTCCCCTGCTTGGTCTTGATCCTGCGACGAAGCAGCTCTGCTTCCACCGCAGTCAAAGAATCCGTTTCGGTGTAAAGGTCAAAGATCATTTTGGGAATATCCGCTTCCTCCGCCACCGGCACTAACTTAAAGGATTTTCTGGCTTTGCCGTCAACGGTTACCTTGCTTACCGCTTCCGACTTAAATCCCAAAGGCGTATTGCCACCCAACCAGCGACCGGTCTTTGCCAGTTCGTGCATATTGTCCCGGATGCGTTCAGCAATGGTTTCCCGCTCTAACTGTGAGAACACAGAAATGATGAACATCATGGCTCTGCCCATAGAGGAGCTAGTGTCGAACTGCTCACGAATGGACACAAAAGATACCCCCAGCTTGTTCAGCTCATCCGTCAGGCCGGCAAAGTCGCTGATGTTTCTGCTGATGCGGTCCAGGCGGTAAACAACGATCGCCTTAAACTTATGCTTTCGCACATCTGCCATCATTTTCTGGAAAGCAGGGCGCATCAGATTGCCTCCGGAAAAACCTTCGTCTTCAAACACCACACAGCGTTCAACATATTCCTCACCAAAAAGATTGCGGATATATTCCTTGCAAAGCTCCACCTGATTGCCGATACTCTCACCTTTTCCGGTAAACTTGGACTTTCTGGAGTAAATCGCAATCATCTCATCGTTTCTTCCCATAGCCCTCTCCTTCGTTATGTTATTTCCTCTATCATAACATAGCGAATTAGTATTTGCAACATAAGAAAAGAGCTACCTGTTTCACATTGACTCAGGTAGCTCTTTTCTGTTGATATACCAGTAGGTGTATCTTTCAAAAGGGAAACGCAATATCGTTCACGCAGCGATTGCCCTAAACCAATTCACTGAGGCAACCATCCGTTCTTTATTCAATGGTAACGCTCCAATTGTTTTGGTAGGTTGCGCCGGGGGCAAGAGAGAGAAGATCCTCCTGCTTTTCAAACTCTGCGATCTCACCCTGCTTGGAGGGCAGGCTGCACCAAGGCTCGATGCAGACGAATGGCGCATCGGATTTGGTGGTATGCCAAAGTCCCACATAGGGCATTTGGGGAAATTCTACCTTTACGCTGTGCTTGCCACCCACCTTTTCCAAGGTCACTTCCCGGGACATATCCGTTAGAACGACAGCATCGTCATCAAAAAGCGTATGGGAAAGGGGCAGGAATTGGTCTTCTGCCAGGGGGAACTCAGAAGTTGTGCCCGTAATGAAGCACTTTTTCGTAAAATCCACCCGTTTGGGCTTGCAAGGTGCAAACCGCAATCTGTAGTCGGTAAAGCTATCCCCTTCTTCCATAGGCACGCAGAAGCCGGGGTGTCCCCCAAGGCCGAAATACATGGTCTTTTCGTCCCGATTTTCTACCTTGAAGGTGATTTGGATGGTGTTTTCCTCCAACCGATAACAGATTTGGAACATAAAATGCCGGGGATACTGGGCATAGAGTTCTTCATTGTCCGTCAGGGTAAAGACCATATAGTCCTCACCCTTTTCCGTCAGGGTGAAATCCACCCAGGGGGCAAAGCCATGGATCGGTAGCTTGTAAAGCTTGCCGTCCATACGATAAGCGCCTTCCGTCAGCCGACCCACATAAGGAAAAAGATTGATAGCCTTTTGCTCCCAATAAGGGGCTATGCCTTGCCACAAAAATTCCTTTCCTTCTGCATTCTGGATGGACTGCAGCTCTGCGCCCATTTCCGCAACAGTAACCTTCAGAAAAGCATTTTGAATTGTATGGTTCATACCATCTTCTCCATCACAGCTTCCAATTCCGGCACACTGGAAATACCGCCGGACTTGGTGGTGGAAAGGCCTGCAGCAGTACAGGCAAAGCCCACTACCTGCCGAAGCTCCGCTTCGGTCAATTCAGCAGGTGCTTTTTCATATTTCAGCAGCTGGAAAACAGCGCTGCCGCCAAAAATGTCACCGGCGCCGGTAGTATCGATAACGGAAATGTTTTTCAGGCTGGGTACACGACCTTCTGCTACAGCGTTCTTAAAGAAACAACCGTCAGCGCCGCAGGTAACAAACACCAGCTTTACTCCATAGGTATCCAGAATATGCTTTGCGCCATCCTCTACCCCCAGGCCAAAGAGAAATTCCACCTCTTCGTCGCTGATCTTCACCACATCTGCCTGGGAAAGACCCCAGATCAGCTGCTGCTTTGCCTCTTCCAGACTATCCCAAAGGGGTTTACGCAGGTTGGGATCATAGGTGATCAGCTTACCCTGCTCCTTGGCATATGCCACCGCCTTATAGGTGGCAGTACGGGCAGGCTCGTGGGTCAGAGAAAGGGTGCCAAAGTGGAACACCTTTGCTTCATCAATAAGAGAAAGATCCAGCTCCTCAAAGGAAATTTGGGTATCTGCGCCGGGCTTTCTTGCAAAGGCAAATTTCCGGTCGCCGCCCTCATCAAAGGTCACAAAAGCCAAAGTGGTAAATACGCTATCGGTACAAATCATACCCTTTGTTTCAATGCCTGCATTTTGCAGAGTATTCAGCAAAAGGTCGCCAAAGGTATCTGTGCCCACCTTGCCCAAAAGGGCAGTTTTGCAGCCGTATTTGGTCAGCGCTGCCAAAAAGTTTGCAGGTGCGCCACCGGGATGGGCCGCCATGGTGGGATAGCCATCTGCATCGGTGCCGATGGTGGCAAAATCAATGAGGAGTTCCCCCAATGCTACTACATCCATCTTTTTACCTCACTTGGCAGCGGGATATTCGTTGCACAGAAGCCGATAGGGGGCTTCATCTTCTTCGATGGTGGGAAAACGGCCTACAGGGGGATTGAAGCGGTTGTCGGTGTTGTCATCGTTACACTGGCTCACTTCGCCCAGAAGCACAGGACCTGTCCCCTCTTCTACGGAGAAATCATGATACAGATACTGCTGGATGAAAATGCTTTCACCGGGGGTCAGTTTGATCTGTGTGCCGGCAGGCACAGTATAGGTCTTGCCGTCGGTATGTACGGTCACATCGCTTTCGTAGTCGATCTCCTCGTTGGGAAGGCTGTTATACACCCGGATCAGCACATTGCCGCCGCCACGGTTGATAATGTCCTCGGTCTTGTACCAATGGAAATGGTTGGGGGCATACTGACCCTCTTCCAGATACAGCAGTTTTTCTGCATAGACCTTG
>JBGVHZ010000035.1:0-101762 GCA_045122735.1 Faecousia sp. | reverse complement strand
CTCCTCTTGCGATAAATTTGCCTCTGTTCGATATTTTTTTATCTGCTTGCTAAGTTCCATCTTTGTCACCTCCTTCATAACCCACTTTAATCAAAAAAGAAATTTTGGTCTATCAAAACGCTTTGACATTGTCCATTTTAGCCGTGTCAAAAGTATTTTACAGTGCGTGAAATTCAAGTTTGCCTAACTGTTCGTCAAATTGGAATTTACTTAACTGTTAATCCTTTTCCAACGACATAAACGCCTACCAGCATTTCAGCAATAGATATACCTAACAGGAGTCCAGAAAAAAAGTCTTTTAGATTTGAACCACCTAATGTATGAGAAAGTGACTGCAAAGCAATTCCCATTACAATCAGTATGACTCCATAAAGTAAGTTCTTCTGCTTTTCTAATTCCTGTGTTCTTTTAAGCAAATCCATAATTTGCTCGTCATCATATGCTCGAACACTTTTCTCCTCGGCACATTCGCCGTCCATTAACTCTGCGACTGTTATTTCCAATTCCTCGCATAAGTTTTTGATAACAGAATAATCAGGCATACATTTACCTGTTTCCCATTTTGAAATGGTTTTGTTGGAAACACCAAGCTTTTCTGCCAACTGTTCTTGTGTGAGATTTTTTTCTTTTCTTTTTTGTGCTATAAACTTTCCCGTTGCTTGTTGATTCATTTTGGTCTACCTCCGTTTGTTGTTTGCAGAAAAATCATACCTCTTATCTCTGAAGAACAACATCCCCTATTGGGAGAATTTCAGTGGAATCGTCAATTACTCCATCAAAATCAAGTTTGTCGAACTGTTCTGCTTATTCGACACCGTGCATTTCCATCAGGTTACGCAGGTCACCAAGGCTCTTGTCGTACTGTGCCTGGGTGATGGCGTTTCTCTCACGAAACGTGTCGAGTGTATTCTTCTGCTTCCGAAATAATTCAACCTTCTGCCAGCGCTCTTTGGTCATTAGATTGCAATGGCCGGTGCGAATTTCATTCATCAGCCTAACTTCCAACCCTTCGGTCTTGTGCTGATACACAAAGCCAAGCTTGGTCTGTACCTTCCGGGACTTTTCATTGCCATCGTAATACCCGCACCAAACGGCACGCATGCCCAGCTCTTCAAAAGCATAGCGCATCAGTGCGCGTGATGCCTCGGGAATCAATCCCTGACCCCAGTAGGGCTTGCCAATCCAGTAGCCCAGCTCACATTCATCATCCCGGTCGGTCATATCGGTGCTGCCGTTCAGATGCAATCCAATGCTGCCAATAGGTGTTCCATCTTTAAGACAAACAGCGTATGTCTCCGGCTTGGACAGTACGTTCTTGATAATCTCGCGGCTATTATCCACGCTTGTGTGGGGAGGCCATCCCGCAGGTGGTCCCACCTCAGGGTTGCTGGCATATGTATATAAATCTTCGGCATCCTGCTCTTGCCATGGACGCAGTATCAATCTTTCGGTTTCAATCATAAGGGCACCTTCATACCGTCAGTGTTATTACCAAGATTATACTGTGATTTCTTGCGGATTTCAAGATATGCAGAAAAAGTGCCGCCCGAAGGCAGCACTTTTATTCGATAATCTGGCGGATAATCTTAGCCGTTTTTCTATCGGTGTGCTTGTGTATAAGCGGAGCAATCTTCGATAAATTGCGTTCCTTCACGCCGGAGATACGGCGCAAGTCCACCCAATATATTGGCTTTTCTCCGCGCTCGGCTTTGATTTTGTTATAGGCCCATACCAACCGCCTGCACCAGTGGTCCTCGTAGGTTTCAAAGAATTTTTCCATGACAGCTTGACATTTAGGCGCATTTTGCAAACGGTACCAATGAAGCCGTTCACCATCCAGTTCGAATGTTCTGTAAATGAGCCTTTCGGATACGCGCTCTGGGCGACCATCCGGTCGGGCGGCTCCGGTGTAGATGTCATGAGCCAGTTGCTCCAAAATTGGTGCTGCTGCATCGTCAAAAACATCCCAATCCGGACAGACTCTTCCGCGAACATGGTGAGCCTCCTGTTCCGCTGCTATCTGATGCGTGGATAGCTTCGGTGCCGTAAGCTCCTGCACACTCATTCCAAGAAAATACGCAATTTGACATACAACAGTAAAGTCCGCCTTGCCCAAGAGTAATGCCTTTTGAATTTGGCTCATGGACGTGATGCTGGTGACGCCAATCTTCTGATAGAACGCGGAAAGGT
Source organism: Faecousia sp. (assembly GCA_045122735.1). Taxonomy (GTDB): domain Bacteria; phylum Bacillota; class Clostridia; order Oscillospirales; family Oscillospiraceae; genus Faecousia. The sequence continues at coordinate 99,572 of JBGVHZ010000035.1, read as the reverse complement.
CATCTGCCAACTGTTGTGTATAACGAGTTTTACCGCTGGATTTCATATATTTCGTACTCAGCAGGGCGTTGTGCAGCACTGCCGTAAAAGGGATATCCCGCTCAAAATCCATTGGCGCATCAAAGACATCAGATATGTAACGGGTATATCGTAGTAGTTCCGGGTTAGCACAGTAACGAGGGGTATCTATTACTGCGTATTCTTCTGCCGGGCTAAGGTTATAAGCGGTATGACTCTTGGCAGATACTGTCGAGAGCTCCAACAGACATCCATGCTTGTAACATAAGCTTACACCCCGCAGTTGATGCTTCCGGCACCAGTACGCCTCTCCAAGGGCATCCCTTTGCTCTCGTAGGCAGCAGGGGCAATACCGAAGAAACGCATCCTCCTCGTTTCGCACCAGGACAGGAAAAAGAAAATGTGGGTCGCAGTAGTCAAACTCCATTCGACGCATAGCCTCTTGTTTCTCTGCCAGCGGGAGGAATCGTGCATACTGGGAGACCATGGTATTCTGCAGTATCAACTCCCGCAGTGGCATGACCTCCCGGATAACCTTTTTAGCATCCTCGTTCAGATTGCCCAAAAACTCCTTACTGGGATTGTCCGACCGTTTGCAGAAGAATTCACGCAGTACCGCACTATGCAGCGCGTGTCCGGAGTGTACAAACGTGCGACTGACCCAGCTGTAGAAAAGCTCATCGGGATAGACTTCAGGCAGGTAACCGATACTCATACTGCAGATACCTCAACAATAGTAATCCGCTGCTTCAAAAGGTCTAAAACGGGTACTTCCTTGCGTTTCGCTTCGGCAACCGTCTGTGTCAGCAAGCCTTTCTCAAAAGATGGGGCAGTTTCAGAGAGAGCAGGTAGTTCCGGAGTAGCCTCCCGTTTTGCTGCCATCTTCACCCGGGCGAGGTCAATATGGCTGTGCAGCAATCCCAGCCGCTGCGAGTATGCTTGGTTGAGTGTTTCAATGGTTACTGTTTCTGTACCATCCAAAATGGCAATTTCCATGGCGTCATGAATCAACGAGACGACATTGGCAGTAACCCCACCACTATGGTCGTAGAGCCATTGGATGATTCCGTCGGTGAGAATCATATCACCGGATACATATTTATATTGATAGAGTGTAGCACAAAAGCCGGCAAAATCGGCATCAAAAGGGATTTCGCCGATATGGATACCCAGGGAGCGCCGGGCAAGTTTGTAGTCCTGCCCGAAAAACGGAATGCATTCTGGGGTGCCCACCATGCAGATGGAAACTCCACTGCTATTGATGAGCTGGATGAGGCTGCCAATCAGAGCGGTGCCATTGCGGGAGTTCACGACATTCTGGATTTCGTCCACCACCAATAAGCCAACTCCATTAAGCAAGGCGTTACTGACCATTCCGATTAAGAGGTCTGTTGTTACCCGCGTTTTGGCAGCATTGGGATAGTACGTGGTATCCAACGCCTCGTCAATCGCCTTCAAAATCGAGAGGAATAAGCCCTTGATGCTGCTGTCCCAAGGACACTGGACCACAAGCACCGGCAGTATCTTACAGTATGGGGATTGCAGTGTGATAACACTGTTTCCCCGGCACAGGTCAAGTGCTCTGGCTATTGCAGTGCTCTTGCCCACTCCCGAGGCACCGGTTAGGGTATATGAGTCGCTGTTACAGATGCCAAAGTAGGATTGCCCTTTACCGAAATGGTTCGCATTACGCTGCTGCACGGCGAGCTTGCCGGTTTTCTTCTGCAAGGAGCGAATCATCGACAAATACATTTTGCTGTAAATGGTCGAGCTCATGCTGAAGGGGTAGTATACCTCGTATAGTGCGTTCAATGCCACCAACCGCTCTGCTGCAGAGGCTTGGCGGATGGCAGGGTCATATTCTGGTTTCACTGCGAGTGCTTTGCGCAGCTCTGCGCCGGTAAGCATGGGTGGAATTAGTTTCAAAATATCGGTCATTGCTTAGACCTCCTTCTTTGTTTTTCGGTTTTGTGGGTTTGGCGGATACCCTTCAGGTTGACATCCCCGCTATGCCCACGAGTGTTGGCTATGGTTTCGATGCTGGCAACAAGGTCAATAAGCGCCTGGTCTTTTTGAGACTGGGCACTCTTTTTTGCTGCCTGCTGCTGTGCTTGCAACTCTATGACCTCGTCCAGGGACAGATTGTCGTACACCTTGAGAATTAGTTCGAACCTTGTGTACAAGCCTGACTCGTATAAATAAACAGAGCTGATATCATCGGGGTCATAGGCAACCGTTACTTTGCCGCCATTTAGATAGCGCTCAGTAAATTTTCCCTCACAGTGCCGGTACCGCTGTTTGTGCACAATAAGCCCCCGGCGCGTGAATTTGCCTTCGGTCCTCGGGAGTAAAGTCCGTTTCAATGACCCGGCATCGATAGGAATTAGGTTTGCTCCTGCTTGTGCACAACCCCAACGCCAAAGCGAATTTGCAGTCGGTTGCACACCGGCGATGACCATTTCCTTTGAAAGAACCTGTTCACCGAGGAGCCTATTATTGTTGTAGTAGAGGATGCACCGGAGTAGGATTTTTTCAAAGTCGTCCATAGTCAGACAAGCATCTTTGCGATAATCACGCGCACCACGCTCTTGGAAATCCGGCTCAATCGTTCCTTTGCCTTTAAGATGTGGCAGAAAGTAGCTATGCAGCAAAGAGAAGGTATGCTCCACAATACCCTTGAGTTCTGGACGGTACGGCGGCAGGTTGACCATACGGACTCCTGTCTCTGTTAGCTGTTCGAAGGTGTTACCCACGTACTCTTTTCCCTTATCTGTTACAAGGACGCCGGGCAGAGAATTCACCGGCCACTCTTCCGGAGTGATGGAAATTCCGAAGCTCTGGCACCACGCAACCTTTTCTGTGACCACATTGTGCATAAGCTGCTGCAGGGAGTAGACGCCGCCTTCCCAAGACAGATGGTAGCCACAAATAAGGCTGCTGTAAGCATCCACTGCCAAGGTCAGAACCGGACGACCAACAAGCTGATTAGATTCGTTCACAAGGTACACATCGCAAATGGTGCTATCCAGCATGGCAGTGCCGACGGACGGCGCGAAATCCTGTATGGTGCCTAAAAGCGGACGGGAATTCCTCTGATAGTTAGTTTTGCCCTCACGAGAGATAAGTGCCGTTTGTTCCTTGCGGTGACGCTGGTAAAAATACTTAAAACGATGGAACGGTGGGTATCCCGGTACCAGTTGCCCGGCGGCATCTGTGTACTTATGCTGCAGCATCAAATTGTACGCCGTGGGGAGGCTGTGTTTCCTCTGAGTGTAGTAGAATTTGTTGAGTGCCCACCGAAAATTCTTCTCGTCGGTAGTAAGTTCCCGTTCCGTCTGCTGAGCTGGCGGCGCCAGTACCTCCATTCGCTGATAAGTAAGATATAGGCACAGGTATTTACGGATGGTCTGTTTGCTGACGCCGTTAAGTTCTGCCATCTGGGTAATCATCGCTGACCGTTGAGCCTCCTTGTGTATAAAAGGGAGCACCGGCGCAATGAGGGTGTACCGCTCGTGCATAACCTTCCGCTGCTCTGGCGTCAACTCCTCCATATCACATATAGGCGCATCCGGTGAGGGAAGGGCAGTTTCATCACAGGGTTCCCAATCCTGTAAGTCTTCTGCCGGCATCCACTGAGGCATTGTTCTTTTCAGGCAATCGATGGTGAGCACATCGGTATCAACGGTGAGCACGCGGATAATGCGGTCATCGTGCCGCAGGAGCTGATTTTTCTGGTAATTAGGCATCGATGACCAACCCCCAATCGTTAACGCCGCGTTGCGCCCAGTACTCTCTGCTGGCATCAAGCATTTTGATGGTCTTGGGACGCTCGATGAGGGTTCGCTTGATGCATTCCCTCACTATGACCTCTCCGGTAATCGTAGTGCAGACAAAATCTGTCGTGTATGCGCCATCGGTGAGTTCGAAATTCTCCAACGAAACATTGCACCGGAACTCAGCGATGTTCCCATCGTCTTGTAGCAGTTTGGCGTATGCCATTTGTAGGTCCGAGTAAGTACGGCATACGCCCGGACATTTGCTGAGGGAAAGCTTCTCACAGCGTGGCTTGTTGTTGCTGTTTCTCATAATGTACCTCCATAATTAGGCACTGACGGAGATTTGCCGATTTCGCCTCCGAAAATGCCGATTTTGACTTTGGAATTGCCGATTTCGGCGAGAAGTCTGCCGATTTCAGCAAAATCGGCATTGAAAACGGCAATATGCTGCCGATTTTGCATTCTTGGCACGCTGGAATTGCCGAAAGTGATGCCGATTATGCTAATTTGTATTTATACTATGTGCCAGAACAATTCGTCAGAGCCTGCTTCAGTACAAACTCTGATATTCACCCATAGGTATGGCGTCAAAAATTTTTCAAGTATGTTTCAATACTACTGTCCATTGTTTTTTTACCGATGTAGCACGTCGGTTTTGGCGGTGTGCACGCAGTCGATTACTTATGTTTGCAATGACTCTTGTGTGGTCAAAAACTGTGTAAATACCGGTAATTACAGTGGAAAACACCTACTTATGTATGTACAAACTTATGTATGAGCAGACTTAAGTTGAATCACACAAAAGCAAAATTGCCGGTATGGACACAAGTATAGGAACAGAAAAGTTTTTGAAAATATAGGGGGTACATATATAAAAAAGAGCAGCCCCCACCGGTTAAGATGGGAGCTGCTGTAGAATATTTGCGGATATTTGCGTTTACACTATTTCGTTAGTTTTGACGCTGTCCGGATTTATACCGGAACACTTTTGAAAGCTTACTTGCTTTCTTTGATTGCAGCCTGTGCGGCGGACAGACGGGCGATGGGAACACGGAAGGGGGAGCAGGACACATAGTCCAGACCCAGCTGGTGGCAGAATTCCACAGACGTGGGATCGCCGCCGTGCTCACCGCAGATACCGATGTGCAGCTTAGCGTTGTTAGCGCGGCCGTCCTTGCAAGCCATGTTCATCAGCTTGCCAACACCGGTCTGGTCCAGCTTAGCGAAGGGATCGTTCTCGAAGATCTTGCTGTCGTAGTAAGCATTCAGGAACTTACCGGCATCGTCACGGCTGAAGCCGAAGGTCATCTGGGTCAGGTCGTTGGTGCCGAAGCAGAAGAAGTCAGCGTTCTGTGCGATTTCGTCTGCGGTCAGGCAAGCTCTGGGAATTTCGATCATGGTGCCAACTTCGTAGTGCAGATCTGCGCCGGCAGCGGCGATCTCAGCATCAGCGGTAGCAACCACAACGCTCTTAACATACTTCAGTTCCTTCACTTCGCCAACCAGGGGAATCATGATTTCGGGAACAACATTCCAATCGGGATGTGCCTTCTTCACATTCAGAGCGGCGCGGATGACAGCCTTGGTCTGCATCTTGGCGATTTCGGGATAGGTGACAGCCAGACGGCAGCCACGGTGACCCATCATGGGGTTGAACTCATGCAGGGAAGTGATGATGTCCTTGATCTGCTGAACGGTCTTACCCTGAGCTGCTGCCAGAGCGGCGATATCAGCCTCGGTGGTGGGCACGAACTCGTGCAGAGGGGGATCCAGGAAGCGGATGCAAACGGGCATACCTTCCAGAGCCTCGTACAGCTTTTCAAAGTCGGACTGCTGATAGGGCAGGATCTTGTCAAGAGCAACTTCTCTTTCTTCGGCGGTATCGGAGCAGATCATTTCGCGGAATGCAGCGATACGGTCAGCCTCGAAGAACATATGCTCGGTACGGCACAGGCCGATGCCTTCTGCGCCCAGTTCCTTAGCCTTCTTGGCATCGGTGGGGGTGTCGGCATTGGTGCGGACCTTCAGAGTACGGAACTTGTCAGCCCATGCCATGATGGTGCCGAAGTTGCCGGAAATTTCAGCGTCAACGGTGGGAACGATACCGTCGTAGATGTTACCGGTGGAGCCGTCGATGGAGATGTAGTCACCTTCCACGTAGGTCTTGCCAGCCAGAGTGAACTTCTTGTTTTCTTCGTCCATAGCGATTTCGCCACAGCCGGAGACACAGCACTTACCCATACCACGGGCAACAACGGCTGCGTGAGAGGTCATACCGCCACGGACGGTCAGGATGCCCTGAGCGGCCTTCATGCCGGTGATGTCTTCGGGAGAGGTTTCCAGACGAACCAGAACGACCTTCTTGCCGGCTTCCTTCCAAGCCTCAGCGTCTTCAGCGGAGAAGACGATCTGGCCGCAGGCAGCTCCGGGAGAAGCGCCCAGACCACGGCCGATGGGAGTAGCAGCCTTCAGTGCCTTAGCGTCGAACTGGGGGTGCAGCAGGGTGTCCAGGTTACGGGGGTCGATCATCAGAACGGCCTCGGCCTCGGTCTTGTGACCTTCGGCAACCAGGTCAACGGCGATCTGCAGAGCAGCCTGAGCGGTACGCTTGCCGTTACGGGTCTGGAGCATGTAGAGCTGGCCGTGTTCAACGGTGAACTCCATATCCTGCATATCGTGGTAGTGGTTTTCCAGAATGGAGCAAACCTCTACGAACTGCTTGTAAGCAGCGGGGAACTTCTCAGCCATCTGTGCAATGGGCATGGGAGTACGGACACCGGCAACCACGTCTTCGCCCTGCGCATTGGTCAGGAATTCGCCCATCAGCTTCTTTTCGCCGGTGGCGGGGTCACGGGTGAAAGCAACGCCGGTACCGCAATCGTCACCCATGTTGCCGAAGGCCATGGACTGCACGTTAACGGCAGTACCCCAGGAGTAGGGGATATCGTTGTCGCGGCGGTAAACGTTAGCACGGGGGTTGTCCCAGGAGCGGAACACAGCCTTGATGGCGCCCATCAGCTGCTCAACGGGATCGGAGGGGAAGTCGGTACCGATCTTGGACTTGTACTCAGCCTTGAACATGGTAGCCAGTTCCTTCAGGTCCTCAGCGGTCAGGTCAACGTCCAGGGTAACACCCTTGCGTTCCTTCATTTCGTCGATGAGGGCTTCAAAGTACTTCTTGCCAACTTCCATAACAACGTCGGAGTACATCTGGATGAACCGACGGTAGCAGTCGTAAGCCCAACGGGGGTTGCCGGACTTGGCAGCCATAACTTCAACAACCTGCTCGTTAAGACCCAGGTTCAAAATGGTGTCCATCATGCCGGGCATGGAAGCACGAGCACCGGAACGAACGGAAACCAGCAGAGGATTCTCCAGGTCGCCGAACTTCTTGCCGGTGATGCCTTCCAGCTTGGTGACATATTCCAGAATTTCAGCCTGGATGTCTTCGTTGATGCGCTTGCCATCTTCGTAGTACTTGGTGCAAGCTTCGGTGGAGATGGTGAAGCCCTGGGGAACAGGCAGACCAATGTTGGTCATTTCAGCCAGGTTGGCACCCTTGCCGCCCAGCAGTTCACGCATGGAACCATTGCCTTCGGTGAACAGGTAAACATACTTGTGAGACATTGAAAAACTCCTTTCAATTTAAGGGCGAATCTATCGCCGTTTATTTCTTTATTTTGATTTTCCATTTTTGGCGTACACAGTATACCATAGAATAGTGGAAAAAGCAAACACTTTTCCTTAAAAACCCCGGTTTTTTTCCTTTTTAGTCTATAACTGCATCCAGCCCGGAGGTCAGCACCAAATTTTCCCCGGTGATGGGATGGGGAAGGTGCAATCTGTAGGCGCAAAGCAGCTGAGTCTGCAGATGTTTGCTCTGGGAAAATGCCAGACTTTGGGGGTTGTTATATTGGGGGTCGCCCAGGATGGGGTAGCCCATATGGGCGCAGTGAACACGCAATTGGTGGGTGCGGCCGGTGATGGCCTGCAGCTCTAATTTGGTATACCCATCCTCCCGGAAAAGCACCCGGAAGGCGGTTTGGGAGGGCTTGCCCTCAGGGGAAACCTGCCGCAGAAGGCTGGGCAGGGGCAGCCGCTCAATGGGGGCGTCGATGATGCCTTCTTCGGCTTCGGGACCGCCATAGACCAATGCCCGGTAGAACTTTTGCAGCTTGCCCTCGTTGTGGAGGGTGTTGCACAGGGCGTGGATGTGGGCGTTTTTGGCAAGCAGAACGATGCCAAAGGTGTCCCGGTCCAGCCGGGTGATGGGGTGGAAAGCGCAGCTTTGGTTCGTGTGCGCATAGTAGCCCAGCACAAAGTTTGCCAGCGTGTCCGTCAGCCGGCTGCGGGAGGGGTGAATGAGCATACCGGCAGGCTTGTCCACTGCCAAAAGGTGTTCGTCTTCAAAAAGAATGGACAGCTCTCCCTCTTGGGCAGGATACTGGGCCTGGGGGTCATCCAGAGGGACGGTGATGATATCACCGGGCTTTACAGGGTAATCCGTATGCTGGGGCGCACCGTTCACGAAAAGCATTTCTTTCCACTTCAGACGGTTCATCAAGCCGGCGGAGATGCCCATCTCTTCCCGCAAAAAGGAAGAAAGGCGACCTTCCCGGGTGGCGGTGTGTTTCAGTTCCATAGGCATCTCCTTTCTGAAAAATGAAAAAACTCCGCCTATAGACGGAGTTTTTTACGCTTTTTACTTCAGAGCAGCCTTAGCCTGAGCAACAACAGCAGCGAAAGCAGCGTTGTCGTGGATAGCCATTTCGGACAGGCTCTTGCGGTTCATCTCGATACCGGCCTTCTTCACACCGTTCATGAAGGTGGAGTAGTTCAGACCGAAGGGAGCGACAGCAGCGCTCAGACGGGTGATCCACAGTCTGCGGTAGTCACGCTTCTTCAGCTTGCGGCCTACGAAAGCGTAGTTGCCGGACTTCATAACGGCCTGCTTGGCCATCTTAAAATGTCTGGACTTAGAACCCCAGTAGCCCTTGGCCAACTTCAGGGTAGCGTTTCTTCTCTTGCGCGTCATCATTGCGCCTTTGACTCTTGCCATTTCTCAATATCCTCCTTTGGCCTTATTTGTAGGGAATCATCTTCTTGACGGCTGCTACGTTGGTCTGATCAGCGTAAGCAGTGGTGCGAAGACGACGGGTACGCTTGGTGTCCTTCTTGGTGAGGATATGGCTCTTGTAAGCGCGTGCTCTCTTGACCTTTCCGGACTTGGTCAGGTTGAATCTCTTCTTTGCACCGCTATGGGTTTTCAGCTTGGGCATAGTTAAGTCTCCTTCCGTATCTTTCGTAAATTACTTACTTGCTATTCTTGGGGGCTAAGAACATCGCCATAAAACGGCCATCCAACTTGGGGTTTTTCTCCATGGTGGAAACCTCGGCACAGGCCTCTGCAAAGTCCATGAGCAGCTTCTCACCAATGTTGGTGTGGGCCATTTCACGGCCTCTGAAGCGGACGCTCACTTTAACACGGTTGCCTTCCTTCAGGAACTTCTGGGCATTTTTTGCCTTGGTGTTAAAGTCGTTGGTGTCGATGCTGGGGCTCATACGAATTTCCTTGATCTCGACCACCTTCTGGTTCTTCTTGGCTTCCTTTTCACGCTTCTTCTGGTCGAAGCAGAACTTGGAGTAGTCCATGATCTTGCAGACAGGGGGTACTGCATTGGGAGAAATCTTTACCAGGTCAAGGCCCTGCTCTTCGGCCATTTCGTTGGCCTGCTGGGCGGAAACAATGCCGAGCTGGCTGCCGTCTTCGTCGATCAGTCGCACTTCCTTATCCTGAATTTCCTCGTTGAGCTGATGATCTAATTTGCTGATGGTAAGCACCTCCAATAAAACAAAAAAGCGGATGCCAGGCATCCGCATACTCGCAAATCTCCCCTAAAGGGAAGCTGGAATATTAACCTTTTCGCTTATGCTTAAGGTGAGGCGGATGGGTGGCCTTCTTTATTACCCCGGTATCTTATCACACAAACGCCCCGGTGTCAATAGGAATTTTGAAACTTTTTTCACACAAAAGCCTTCCCCTTGAGGGGAAGGTGGCAAAAATCTTTGATTTTTGACGGATGAGGTGTGAAATATTCGCAAGACACCTCATCAGTCGCCTATTGGCGACAGCGCCCTGCAGGCCGCGCCCCTTTTGTCTGCTTTGCAGACATTTTCCCCGCCGACGGGGAAATCCACTCCTCAAGGAGAAGCCTTTGGGTGGAGAAATAGTAAGATGTAAGTTACAAACCCGGCAGGGAGAATATTCCTTGCCGGGTTGTTTTAGGAGTACTTATAGTTCCTTCCCGATTACCAGTTCATATTCTTGATTATCCATTTTAGTAAAAAAACTATCAAGATGAACATGACTACCGGCAGGCAAGTCGTTATGTGCCATATAGAGCATTTGCTTTGCAAGAGAAATAAATCCTTCTTTATTTGCTGTTATACAAACATAGCCGTCATCTACATGAATTGCATATCTTGAACCAGCATCCCAAATAACGTCCAAGCCGTCCCCATCATAATCGGGAATATCAATATGAATCTTCATTGGACACCCCATTCATATCCACATAAAAGACAAGATCAGACTCGCTGTTTTTGCCGGTGGGGCAAGCATCTATGAAATGCAAATGCGTAAAACCCAAGTCTTTTTTGCCTTTGTTTTTTGCTTTGTATTGCTCAATTTGCTTTTCAAAGCTTTGTAATGCTTCTGCCAATTCTTTTAATTCCTGATGAGTAAGCAGAACTTCAGCTCTATCTGCTACTTTGTTTTTTACAGCATAAATTCTCATAAAAGCTATTTCCTTTCAGAAGGGAAAAAACTCAGGCTTTTTCTTTCTTTTCTCTTGTGGAGATATGGTAGCAGATGCCGGTAAGCAAGCTGCACAGCAGCCAGCCGGCAGGGTAGGCCATAGCGATGGGAATGATCTCGTTACAGATCTGGCTCATAAGGAACAGGTAAAGCTGCCGGAAGCCTACGAAGGAGGAAAGCATAATGATCATAGGCGCAACGGAGTTTCCCCGGCCCCGCAGAGCGCAGGCATAGATCTGATTGAAGGCAAACAGCACATAGAAGGGGGTCAAAGTTCGCAGGAACATGGTGCCAGTTTCCACAACTGCTTTGTCCGGGATCAGGAAGCCGATGATCAGGGGGGCAAAGTACAGCACCGGGATCATCAGCAGAACAATACAGCTGATGGAAAGAAGCAGTGCCACATTGACACCCTTTTTAGCCCGCTTGGTTTGCTTTGCGCCCATATTTTGCCCCACAAAGGTGGTGACTGCCAAAGAGATAGATTGCACCGGCAGGAAAAGCAGCTGGTCGACCTTAATATAGGCGGTCCAACCGGGCATATAAATGGATTGGGGCAGACCCTTGTCAAAGTGGGTGATATAGGATTGGACGAACACATTGGAAAAGGCGGTAACTGCCATTTGCAGTGCTGCGGGGATGCCCAAAAGAAGGATCTGGCTCAGCATATCCTTATGCAGCCGCAGCTGACGGGGACGAACCTTGACGGAGCTGTCTGTATGCAGAAGGGCAGAGCAGACAAGCAAAGCGCTGACAAATTGAGAAAGAATGGTGGCCAGCGCTACACCGGCTACGCCCATAGAGAACACGATAACAAACACTAAGTCCAGCACCGTATTCATAACGGCGCAGACCACCAGGTAGTAGAAGGGACGCTTGGAGTCGCCTACAGCCCGCAGAATACCGGCGCCCATATTATAAAACAGCAAGCCGGTAATACCTGCAAAGTAGATACTGAGGTATGTGGTGGCCTCTGCCCGGTCCTGGGCGTTAAGGCCCAGTATGTTCAGCATTACCGGCATTAAAGCAAGACCGATAACGGTAAAGACTACCGATAAGATGGCGGTCAGCACCACAGCCGTATGGACGGATTTGGACACCTTTTCCGGTTCGCCGGCACCATATTGGCGGCTGATCACCACACCTGCGCCGGAGGCAAGACCGGAAAATGCACCGATCAGCATATTGACGATGGGGGTCACCGCACCTACCGCTGAGAAAGCAGAAGAGCTTACATAGTTGCCCACCACAAAGGTATCTACGGTGTTATACATTTGCTGGAAAAGATTTCCCAGCAGCAAGGGGAAGGCAAATTTCAGAATATGACTTAAAATATTGCCTTGCGTCATATCCACATCGGTGGCTTTGCCGCCTAGCCGAAAACCGGCCATAGGATCACTTTCCTTTCACTCTGTCGTGGTGCCAAATGCCCACAAGGATGGAACAAATACTGAATGCCTCGCACAAAATACCGCCAATGGAGAACACGAAGCAGTTATACACAAGCCACATGGGGCAGTAGATAAGTCCTAATTTGCGGACCTGGGCGGCGTTTTTGAGAGAAAATGCATAGGTGGCAATGACCATAGACACCACAGGCAGCACTTCAATGGCGAAGTTTGCAGGAGAGGGCGTTTTGCCGAAAAGGGCAAAGGTCAATATGTAGATCAGCACGAAGATGGCACTGAAGCCGTAAAACCAGCCTTTGTGCTCTGCATGGAATTTTTCCTTATTGGAATAAACGATTGCCCGGAAGACAGCGGCTACATTCAAAAGGCAGCCGGTAACAGAGCCTAGCAGCAGATAATTCAGGCAGAACAAGGCGGCACCGAAAAACTGGATAACAATGATTTTTCGCTGGCTTTTTTGCAGGAAAGACAGAATGTTCATGGTCATACCGGCGATGCCGAGAATTTGGGCGATCAGTTCCTGATGGGGCATAAAAATCCCTCCTCTTCTAAAGAAAGATTATATCACACAAAAAATTGATTGCAAGTATTTGGAAGAATTTTGGATTTTTCTTGTTTTTCCTGTCGAGAACTGTTATACTTAACAGCAAAGGAGGCGATACATATGGTATATGTGGCACCGGGCGCAGTTGTCACCGGGCAGGTGGAGCTGGGCAAGAGCGTAAATATCTGGTATGGCGCTGTTCTGCGAGGGGACAGCGGAGAAATTACTGTTGGCGAAGGCACCAACATCCAGGAGCACTGCATCTTGCACGAAAAAACCCAGGTGGGTGCTTACTGCACCGTAGGTCATCGGGCGATCTTACATGGCTGTACCATTGGGGAAGAAACCCTGATCGGTATGGGTTCCATCGTCTTAAACGGGGCAAAGATAGGGTCTCGTTGTATGGTGGGGGCAGGCAGCCTTGTGACAGGGAAAATGGATGCCCCGGAAGGCAGCCTGATCTTAGGTAGTCCTGCCAAAGTGGTGCGACCCTTAACAGCGGAAGAAATGGCGGCCTTAAAAGAGGATGCCCTTCAATATATTTCTCTGGCAAAAGAAAGTTTACCCCTGAAAGAAAGATAAGGAGGAAAGAGATATGTTTTGTTCCGGTTGTGGAAATGAGGTAAAAGAAGGCGCAAAGTTTTGCAATAAGTGCGGTGCCAAGCTGGCACAGGCTCCCGTAGTGGAAGAAATCCCCGTAGTAGAGGAAGTTCCCGTCGTGGAGGAAGCTCCTGTAGTAGAAGCAGTTCCTGTTATGGAGGAAGCCCCCGTCGTGGAGGAAGCTCCTGTTGTGGAGGAAGCTCCCGTCGTGGAGGAAGCTCCCGTTGTGGAAGAAGCTCCCGTCGTGGAGGAAATTCCTGTTATGGAAGAAGCTTCTACAGTGGATGAGATCCTTGCAGAAGAAAGCGTTTGCGCAGAAGCTCTTTCTGAAGAAGAGCAAAGCCTTTCCGTAGAGGAGGTGCTTGCACAGACAGAGATCCTTTTGGAAGACGCACCCGCCCCGGAAGAAATTCCCGTAGTGGAAGAGATCCCTGTTGCAGTAGCCGTTCCTGCTACCAAGAAGGAAATCAAGAAGGCTGCCAAGGAAGCAAAGAAGGCAGAAAAGGCTGCGAAGAAGGAAGCCAAGAAGGCCGGCAAGAAAAAGAAAGCTTGGCCTTGGGTGGTAGGCATTCTGGCATTTTTGCTGGTAGCCGCCTTTGTGTTCTGTTATTTCTGGGTCAACCCCTACTTTGCCAAGAAGAATGCCTATGAAAAGGGCATAGAGTACCTGGAGCAGCGGGATTTTGACGGTGCCATTGAAAGCTTCAAGAAGGCTGCTGATTATGGAGATGCTGCAGCCTACTATGAAGACCTGCAGGGAAAAGAATGTGTCTATTCTATGGCAATGACGGCAATGGAAGAAGGCAATTATGCCGAGGCCGGAGAGGCATTTGAAGACCTGGGCGACTATAAAGATTCCTATGCAAAGATGCAGAGCTGCCTTTATGAACTGGCTATGGCTTGCCTTGCACAGCAGGATATCGAAATGGCCTTTGAGCTGGCAGATCAGATGGATGACGAAACCTTTGATGATTTTATGACTGCCTATGATGAAAACTATGCAGATTTCAAGGCGGTAGCCATCGTTGAGCAGCTGATCATTGAACGCTCCAACAATGAAATTGACACAGAAAAAACACTGTATGATATTTTGAAGGCAGAGCATGCAGGTCTTGCAATCTTTGATGAGCTGTCCGGTTTTGCAGATCCTGATCTTCAGGAAATCGTTACCCTTTACCGGGATGGCGTTTCCCAGCAGTTCGCTGCTTGCTACGAAGGAGAGAACTATTACAACAATCACGATTTCATTGAAGGCGCCTATAATCGGGCGCAGGCCATCGAGGCAATGATTGCCCAGTACGGCTTGCTGGAAGGCTACGAAGAACTGCAGGCAGAATTTGCTGACAGTGCGGCTTTCTATAGCGCAGTGTTGGAACTGCAAATCGCGCTGGAAGAAGGTATTGAAGGAAACGAGCCTGTGGATGGTGGCGATGGCAAAACCTATCAGCCTGTGAAGAACACCACCAAGACTGCTGCCATTGTGCAGTTCTATGTGGATTTCTATATGGGCGATACCCACCTGGGCGGCAACGAATCCTATCAGTACATCCTGCCCGGTGAAACGATCTACATCCCTGTGATCGCACCCGGCACAGAATATGATGCCTGGTATGTGGATTGGGAGTTCCTGGAAATCTATACGGAAGAGGACCTGAAGGTGGAAGCCGGTGTTTACAAGCTTCAGAGTATGGTCGTTGAAAACCTCTTCTATGATATGGAGGCACTGCAGGCCAGAGGATTGTCCCCTGAAAGCGTAGTGGCCACCTTCAAGGAAGATGGCACAGGCACCTGGAAGGAAATGGACATCGAAAACGCTTTCAGCTACAGCAGCAGCTTGATCGCTATTGATGGCACAGATATCCGCCTGCCCTATAGCGCTGCACCCGGTAAGCTCGTGGTAGAGGTCGGCTCTTATATCTATGTACTGACCCTGGAAAGCGCCACTGCTTAACCTAAATACTGCACCACGCCCGGAGGGAAACCTCCGGACGTGGTTTTTGCTTTTTGGGAATAGAAAACAGTTGCTTTTAGAAAAACAAAAGGATATAATAAGAAAAGATTGTTATACTGGCAAAGTATGTTTTGTAAAGGGAGTTTTGTTATGAATTTTGACAGCAAATGTCTTCACGCAGGCTATCGCCCCGGTAATGGCGAACCCCGGAATATTCCTATTATTCAGTCCACCACCTTCCGCTATGAAACCAGCGAAGATATGGGCAAGCTTTTTGACTTGGAAGCTTCCGGCTACTTCTATACCCGGCTGCAGAACCCCACCTCCGATGCAGTAGCCGCCCGGCTGTGTGAGCTGGAAGGCGGCACAGCAGCTATGCTTCTTTCCTCCGGACAGGCGGCTTCCTTCTTTGCAATTTTCAATATTGCTTCTGCAGGTGACCATGTGGTTTGCTCCACCTCCATTTATGGCGGCACTTATAATCTTTTTGCGGTGACTATGAAGCGGATGGGTATTGAATTTACCTTTGTAGACCCGGACAGCACCGAAGAGCAGTTGTCTGCCGCTTTCCGTCCCAACACCAAGGCTATGTTCGGTGAGACGATTGCAAATCCTGCTTTGACCGTTCTGGACATTGAAAAGTTTGCCAAGGTGGCTCATGAGCACGGTGTTCCCCTGATCGTGGATAATACCTTTGCGACTCCCTGGGGCTGTCAGCCCTTCAAGTGGGGCGCAGACATCGTCACCCATTCCACCACCAAGTATCTGGACGGTCACGCTGCTGCTGTTGGCGGCGCTATTGTGGACTCCGGTAACTTTGATTGGGACAAGTATGCAGATAAGTTCCCCGGCCTGACCACCCCGGATGACAGTTATCACGGTGTGACCTACACCAAGAAGTTTGGCTTGGGCGGCGCTTATATCACCAAGGCCACCGCCCAGCTGATGCGGGACTTCGGTTCTACCCCTGCACCTATGAATGCCTGGCTTTTGGGCATGGGTATGGAGACCCTGCCTTTAAGAATGGAAAAGCACTGTGCCAATGCCTTGGCCGTTGCCAAGTTCCTGCAAAATCACGAAAAAGTGGCTTGGGTCCGTTATGCAGGTCTGCCCGGTGACAAGTATTACGAGCTGGGTCAGAAGTACCTGCCCAAGGGCTGCTGCGGCGTTGTTTCCTTCGGCCTGAAGGGCGGACGGAAGGGCGCAGAAGCTTTCATGGCAAAGCTAAACCTTTGCTCCATCGCCACCCATGTGGCCGATGCCAAGACCTGCATTTTGCATCCTGCCTCTGCCACTCACCGGCAGATGAACGATGCAGAGCTGATCGCTGCAGGCGTTGGCCCGGATCTTGTCCGTCTGTCTGTGGGCATTGAAGATCCTGCTGATCTGATCGCAGACCTCAACCAGGCTTTGGAGAATGCATAAAATGAAAATTGGTTACGATAACGAACTGTATATTCGCACCCAATCGGAAAACATCCGCAAGCGGATCGACCAGTTTGGCGGCAAGCTCTATCTGGAGTTTGGCGGCAAACTGTATGATGACTACCACGCAGCCAGGGTGCTGCCGGGCTTTGAGCCGGACAGCAAGCTGAAGATGCTTCTGGAGATCAAGGAGCAGGTGGAGGTGGTCATTGCCATCAATGCCGATGACATTGAAAAGAATAAGATCCGGGGGGATCTGGGCATCACCTATGACCGGGATGTGATCCGTCTTATTGAGATCTTCCGGGGCTTTGGACTCTATGTCAGCTCTGTGGTGCTGACCCGGTTTGCAGACCAGGCGCTTGCCAAGGCATTCCAGGCAAGATTGGAAGGTATGGGCATCCGGGTGTATCACCACTATGCCATTGCCGGTTATCCCGGCAACATTCCCCATATCGTCAGCGATGAGGGCTACGGCAAGAACGAATATATTGAAACTTCCCGGGAATTGGTGGTCATCACCGCTCCCGGTCCTGGCAGCGGCAAGCTGGCTACCTGTTTAAGCCAGCTGTACCACGAACACAAGCGGGGAAGAAAGGCGGGCTATGCCAAGTTTGAAACCTTCCCCATTTGGAATCTGCCCCTGAATCACCCGGTGAACCTGGCCTATGAAGCTGCCACCGCAGATTTAAAAGATGTGAATATGATCGACCCCTTCCATCTGGAAGCCTACGGTCAGACCACCGTCAACTACAACCGGGATGTGGAAGCATTCCCTGTGCTGGTGGCTATCTTTGAGCAGATCTTGGGCTACTGCCCCTATAAATCTCCCACGGATATGGGTGTTAATATGGTGGGCAACTGCATCATTGACGATGAAGTGACCCGGGAAGCTTCCCGGCAGGAAATTATTCGCCGATACTACACCGCTTTGTGCGACCAGAAGCAAGGCAAGGCCGATGATGCCCAGGTGCTGAAGCTGGAGCTGCTGATGAAAAAGGCAGGAACCACAGAAGCAGAGCGTCGGGTCGTTACTCCCGCTTTGGAGCGGGCAGAACAGTCCGGCACACCCGCAGCGGCTATGGAATTGCCCGATGGCAGAATCGTCACCGGCAAGACTTCCGACCTTTTGGGCGCATCTGCAGCACTGCTTCTGAATGCGCTGAAAGAACTGGCGGGTCTGGAGGACAGCGTACATCTGATCGCCCCCTATGTTATCGAGCCTATCCAGCGGCTGAAGGTGGAGCATTTCGGCAACCGGAACCCCCGCCTGCACACCGATGAAGTGCTCTTGGCTCTGTCCATCTGTGCTACCACTGATCCTAAGGCAGAAAAAGCCATGGCCCAGCTTGGTAAGCTCCGGGGATGTGAGGTCCATTCCACCGTTATTCTTTCTTCCGTAGATGAAAAGACCTTTAAGCGGTTGGGCATCAATCTCACTTGCCAGCCCCAGTATAAGGCGTAACCTATAAAGTAGAAAAGAGGAAATTCTATGGCTATTTTATCTCCTTCCATTTTGGCAGCAGACCCTATGAATATGCAGAAGGACCTGGAAAATGTTGCCCAGGCCGGTGCAAAGTGGCTGCATATTGATGTAATGGACGGCTCTTTCGTGCCCAATTTATCCTTTGGCTATTCCACCGTGAAGGCTGTGAACGGCATTTCCGATTTGGTGCTGGATGTGCATCTGATGATCGAAAAGCCTATTCGTTATGTGGAGCACTTCTGCAAGGCAGGTTCTGATATTCTGACCATCCATGTAGAAGCCGACACACCGGAAAACACCAAGGCGGCTTTGGAACAGATCCGTGCCATGGGCGTAAAGCCCGGCATTGTGTTAAAGCCCAAGACCCCTGCAGAGGCTCTGGCACCCTACCTGTCTATGGTAGATTTGGTGCTGGTAATGACCGTGGAGCCCGGCTTTGGCGGTCAGAAGTTTATGGCAGATATGATGCCCAAAGTCAAGCAGCTGCGTGCCATGCTGGATGAAGTGAATCCTTCCTGCCACCTGGAAGTGGATGGCGGTGTTGACCTTACCACCGGTGAAATCTGCAAGGAAAATGGCGCAGATGTGCTGGTTGCCGGCTCTGCTTTCTTTGGAAGCAAGGATCGCCCCGCATTCGTAAAATCCATCGAAGCTTAATACATAAAAAAGAGCAAGGGAAAATCCCTTGCTCTTTTTAATGGATAATTGACAATGGAAAATGGATAATTATGCTCTGTTCCGCCTGCTTTCCATATGTCCTGATTGAATAATTGGCAGTCTTGGGTCCATTATTTCTTCGGATAGTGGCTTTTCTTCCTTTTCTTTACGCATACAATCCCTCCACCGGTAGTATGCGTAAATTTTCTGCTGTTATCAAAATCTGTCGGCTTTGCCGACACGTTCGTTATCCATTATCAATTATCCATTAAAGCAAAAAATCAGCACCGGGAATCCGGTGCTGACTTTTTTGCTTTTTATTAGCCTTCTGCACGCATCTGAGCGAAGCACTCGCTGCAGTATACGGGACGGTCGGACTTGGGCTCGAAGGGAACCTTAGCCTCGCCGCCGCAACGGGCGCAGGTAGCAGTGAAGAATTCACGGGGGCCACGGGCGTTGTTCTTGCGAGCATCGCGGCAGGCCTTGCAGCGCTGGGGCTCGTTCTGGAAGCCACGCTCAGCGTAGAATTCCTGCTCGCCGGCAGTGAAAACGAATTCGTTGCCGCACTCTTTGCATTTTAAAGTCTTGTCTTCGTACATTGGATTTTACCTCTCTTCGGTTGATGTGCCCCGTGATAGTTCCATAAGTGTTGGTTAACTCGCAGGGTGGATTAGTTTTCGGGGAAACCCCTTAAGGAGCATTATACACAAGGGAAGAGTGGTTGTCAATGGTGTTTCTGTGAAATTATGCAAAAATTAACGGGTAAAAAGGATTTTTATAGGCAAAAATGTTTAAGAAAAGTGCAGGCTCGGTGGCCTGCACTTTTGGCTTAGATTTCAAAGGCTTCTTGTCCGTTAAAGGGAATGTGCAAGTGTTGATAAGCAAGGGGAGTGACGCAGCGGCCACGGGGTGTGCGGGTCAAAAAGCCCAGCTGCATCAGGTAGGGCTCGTACACATCTTCCAATGTGATGGCCTCTTCACCAATGGTGGCGGCCAGGGTTTCAAGACCTACAGGGCCGCCGCCGTAATTTTTGATAATGGCGGTGAGCATTCTTCTGTCGATGGTGTCAAGACCCAATTCGTCCACTTCCAGCCGCTTTAATGCCAAGTCTGCCGCTTCCTTGGTGATGGTGCCGTCGCCCATAATCTGGGCAAAGTCACGGACACGGCGCAAAAAGCGGTTGGCGATACGGGGTGTGCCACGGCTGCGGGAAGCGATCTCCATAGCACCGCTTTTTTCAATGGGCATACCCAAAATGGTTGCCGACCGGGTGACGATCCGGGAAAGCTCCTCGGGAGTATAAAGCTCCAGCCGCAGGCTCACACCAAACCGGTCACGCAGAGGGGCGGACAGCTGACCTGCCCGGGTGGTGGCACCGATGAGGGTGAATTTGGGAAGATCCAGCCGAATGGAATTGGCGGAGGGGCCTTTGCCCACGATGATATCAATGGCGAAGTCTTCCATAGCGGGATACAGAATTTCCTCTACCGCTCTGTTCAACCGGTGGATTTCGTCGATAAAGAGAATATCGCCGGGGTTTAAGTTGGTCAGCAGCGCCGCCAGATCACCGGGCTTTTCGATTGCCGGTCCGGAGGTGATGCGGATATTGACTCCCATTTCGTTGGCGATAACACCTGCCAAAGTGGTTTTACCCAAGCCGGGAGGGCCATACAGCAGGGTATGGTCCAGGGGCTCATTTCGCAGACGGGCGGCTTCAATGTACACAGAAAGGTTGCCCTTTGCCTTTTCCTGGCCGGTATAGTCGCTTAATAGCTTGGGGCGCAGACCGATTTCCCCTGCGTCCTGAGGGGCAAAGGTGGGGCTGATAAGGGGCCTGTCCAAGCCTTCAGAAAATTCTAAACTCATCTATCTCAACCTTTCATAACCATAGCACGAAGTGCATATCTTACCAGTTCTTCGGTACTTGCGTTGGGGTCTGCACCCTTCAGGGCTTGCGCCACTTCGGCAGCAGAATAGCCAAGCTCCTGCAGAGCCTTGCTTGCAAGGTTCATAGCGCCGGTATCGGTGACCACAGGGGAGATGGCAGGACCGGAGAAGTCCAAAGTGACATCGCCGCCACCGACTTTATCCTTTAATTCCAGAATGATGCGCTGGGCAATTTTTTTGCCCACGCCCTGGGCAGCGGTCAGTAGCTTTTCATCCCCGGTCATCACTGCCAAAGTGAAGTTTTGAGGGCCGGCAGACAGGATCGCCATAGCCGCTTTGGGGCCGACGCCGGTGACGGAGGTGAGTAGCTCGTAGCAATGCTGCTCCTCCCGGCTGATAAAGCCGTAAAGGTCAAAGGCATCCTCCCGAATGGACTCGGTGATAAAGAGCTTGGCAGGCTGATTCAGTTTTAACTGGGCGGCTGTATAGGCCGTTACACGGCAGCCGTAGCCAACACCACCGCAGTCGATGACTGCAAGGCCCGGCTCCAACACGGTCACAGGACCGGATACATAATAAAGCATAGTCTACCTCCGTTATTTTTGCAGCTGGCTGAGAAGGGAAGTGCTGGAACGGCCGTGGCACAGGGCGATTGCCACTGCGTCGGCTGCGTCGTCGGGCTTGGGGGATTTCTCTAGGCCCAAAAGCCGCTTGGTCATTTCCATCACCTGATGCTTGGTGGCATTGCCGTAGCCAACCACCGCCTGCTTGACCTGCATGGGCTTGTAGGAATAGATGGGAATACCGGCCTGCTGGGCGGCCAGCAGAATCACGCCACGGCTTTGAGCAACACCAATGGCGGTGGTCACATTATGACCGAAGAACAGTTCTTCAATGGCGATGGCATCGGGCTTGCTCATTTCAAGCAATTCTTTCATATCCCGATAGATGATTTCCAGACGGGCGGGGAAGTCCATACCTGCAGGGGTGGTGATAGCGCCGCAGTTAAGAAGAACGCTTTTGCCACGCTGGGCTTCAATCAACCCAAAGCCCGTAATACCGTAGCCCGGGTCTATCCCTAAAATACGCACCGATGTACCCCCTCCCATTTTCTATTATCATAGCACATTTGTTTTGATATTTCCACTACAATTTCATACATCATTTTTCTTTCTTGGGAAATACTTCTTTCAAAGGCGGTGAAAAAAGTGGAGTTCTTTTCTTGCAGAACGAAAATTTATATGGGGTCTGGGAGCTTACAAAGCTTGAAAGAACTGGTAAAAGGGAAGCTTTTGGTGGTTTGCGACCCCTTTTTTATGGAAAACGGCAAGGCAAAGGAAATTGCTTCCCTGTCCGGGGCCACAGAAGTGGCGTATTTTGCAGACATAAAGCCTGACCCGGATGTAGTATTGGCGGCAAAGGGAGCAGCGCTGGTGCAAGCCTTTACTCCCGATGCGGTGGTGGCGATTGGTGGGGGCAGTACCTTGGATTGCGCCAAGGCCATGCTCTATTTTTCCGGGGTGGATGCGACCTTGATTGCTGTGCCTACCACCTCCGGATCCGGGTCAGAGGTGACGGATTTTGCCATACTCACCCATGACGGGGTAAAGCACCCACTGGTGGATGAAAAATTGCTGCCGAAAGCAGCCATTTTGGACGGAGATTTGCTGACAGCGCTTCCCAGAAGCTTGATTGCAGATGGGGGCTTTGATGCCATTTCCCACGCATTGGAGGCTTTGGTGGCTACAAATGGGGGCGCTATTACCGATGCCTTGGCAACGGACAGCTTTTGTGGGGTGTATAACCATCTGGGGCAGAGCTTTGCAGGAAACACAGGGGTGCGGCAGACCATTCACAATGCCTCCTGTATGGCAGGTCTTGCTTTTTCACAGGCGGGGTTGGGTCTTTGTCACGCTGCATCTCACGCATTAGGGGGTATGTTCCATATTCCCCACGGAAGATTAAATGCGATCCTTCTTCCGGCGGTGATTTCTTTGAACGCTTCCGTTGCCGGGGCAAAGTATGCGGCCTTGAGCCGGAATGCGGGCTTGGGTGGGGCGGTAGAAAATATGGGGGGTCGCAACCTGAAAAATGCCCTCATTCGTCTGCGAAGAGAAGTAAAGCTGCCCGGCACCCTTTCCGATGCGGGGGTCAGCCCCGCAAAGCTCAGAGAAAGCCGGGAAAAAATCGTGACAGCTATTTTGGCTGACCCTTGCTGCGAAACCAATCCTGTGAAGGTGGACAAGGCTTTGGTGGTAAGGCTATTAAATGAGGTGGCGGGCAGTGGATAAAACCCTTTTGTCCGTTGGCTTGGATGTGGGGACGACCACCACACAGATGATCCTTTCCCGGCTGACCGTTCGCAATCAAGCGGGGGGGTTCACAGTACCCCGAATGGAAATTACAGACCGGGAGATACTCTATGAAAGCCCGGTGCATTTTACACCCTTGGTGGGGGAAAACCTGGTAGATGGGGAGAAAATCCGCACCCTTGTGGAGAGAGAATACGAAAATGCGGGGATAAAACCGGGTCAAGTGGATACAGGTGCGGTAATTATTACCGGTGAGACCTCCCGAAAAGAAAATGCCCGGACGGTGCTGAACACCCTTTCAGATTTTGCCGGGGAGTTTGTGGTGACCACTGCAGGCCCACATTTGGAAAGTGTGCTGGCGGCAAAGGGCGCAGGGGCGATGGAGCTTTCTTTGAAAGAGAAGCTTCCTGTTCTCCACATAGACATTGGGGGCGGCACAAGCAATCTGTGCCTGATAGAAAAGGGGAACATTCTTCGCACCGGCTGTTTGAATGTGGGCGGTCGGCTCCTGAAGCGAGATAAGGCAGGGGCCGTTACCTATATTTCTCCTGTTTTGGAAGGATTTACTTCTATAAAAGTGGGGGATAGCCCCATAAAAGAGGACCTTTTGCAACTTTCCGGACTTCTTTGCGATGTGCTGTGTGCGTGTGCCGGGAGAAAGGAAAAGACCGGGCTTTTGGACAGCTTCTCTACAAAAGAGGCCGGTGCAGTTTGGAAACCCCCGGAAAATGAGGTTTTGGTGTCCTTTTCCGGGGGCGTTGCAGAGTGCATAGAAAGGGAGGTAGAAGAAAATGCCTATGGGGATCTGGGCCCACTGCTTGGAAAAGCCATCGGTGGGAGCAGCCTTTGCCGAGGGCCTTACCGCATATCGGGGAAGGCTATACGTTCGACGGTAATTGGGGCAGGCTGCCACGCAACCATGTTATCCGGCAGCACGGTCTTTGCCCAGAATGTGGAGCTGCCCCTGAAGAATTTGCCGGTGGCGGTGTTTACAGAGGAGGAACAGGAAAGAGCAGCGGAGGAAATTCCCCGAAAAGGGGAAGCCTTTGAGACCCAGCCTGTTTTGGCACTGCCGGGGTATATTAGTCCGTCCTATGCAAAAATCCGGGAGCTGGCAGGCATTTTGGCAAAGGCTTGCCCAAAGGGGGTATTTGTGTGCCTGCAGCAGGATATGGCTATGGCTTTGGGAAATGCCCTGAGCCTGCTTTTGCCGCCACAGACCCCTATATTGTGTTTGGACGGTCTTGCCCCCACCGGGCAGTGCTATTTGGATGTGGGAAACCCGGTAGGGCCTTGTATTCCCGTTGTAATAAAAACTCTTGTTTTTGAAAGAGGTAGCTTATGAAATTAAAAACCACACTACTTGGAAAAACCTATGAATTCCGGGATGTGAAGCAGGTGTTGGCAAAGGCCAACGAAGAAAAGACCGGGGATAAATTGGCGGGCTTGGCGGCGGAATCTGCCCAGGAGCGGATTGCCGCCAAGGTGGTGCTGTCTGCCATGACCTTGGCCGATTTGCGGGAAAATCCTGCTGTTCCCT
The DNA here is from genome assembly GCA_045122735.1 of Faecousia sp. GTDB lineage: Bacteria > Bacillota > Clostridia > Oscillospirales > Oscillospiraceae > Faecousia. Next base: position 75,149 of record JBGVHZ010000035.1, on the reverse strand, counting down.
ATGAACTGGACGAAGTGACCCGGATCATTCAGGATGATGTGAATGAAAAGGTCTATGAGAAGATACGGAACTGGACGGTTGCCGAATTCCGGGAATGGCTTTTGGATGAGAATACCACAAGTGCGGATATTCGCAAAATTAGCCGGGGCTTGACCTCTGAAATGGTGGCGGCAGTAGCCAAGCTTATGAGCAACCTGGACCTTATCTACTGCGCCAACAAGATGCCGGTGACGGCCCACTGCAATACCACCATCGGTCTGCCCGGGACGCTTTCCTGCAGACTGCAGCCAAACCACACCACCGATGACCCGGATGGCATTACGGCATCTACTTTGGAGGGTCTTTCCTTTGGGGCGGGCGATGCGGTGATTGGCTTAAACCCGGTGACGGACTCCCCGGAGCAGGTGGGAAAGGTGCTGCGGCGGTTTCAGGAAATCAAGGAGCATTGGGAAATTCCCACACAGATTTGCGTGCTGGCTCACGTCACTGCCCAAATCAAGGCGGTAAAGGCCGGTGCGCCCTGTGACCTGATTTTCCAGTCCATCGCAGGCAGCCAAAAGGGCAACGAAGCCTTTGGCTTTAACGCGGATACTTTGGAAGAGGCAAGGCAGCTGCTACTGAAAGAGGGTACGGCGGAAGGCCCCAACGTGATGTATTTTGAGACCGGTCAGGGCTCGGAGCTTTCCACCAACGCCCACTATGACACGGATCAGGTGACTATGGAGGCCCGGTGCTATGGCTTTGCCAAGCGGTTTTCGCCTTTCTTAGTGAACACGGTGGTTGGCTTTATCGGCCCGGAGTATCTGTACGATGCCCGGCAGGTGACAAGAGCCGGTCTTGAGGACCATTTTATGGGTAAGCTCACCGGGGTTTCCATGGGCTGTGACTGCTGCTACACCAACCACATGAAAGCAGATCAGAATGCCATCGAGAATTTGGCGGCCCTATTAACCATGGCAGGCTGCAACTACTTTATGGGCATCCCCCACGGGGATGACATTATGCTCAATTATCAGACCACCGGTTTCCGGGAGACGGCTACCCTTCGGGAGCTGACGGGAAAGACCGCCATTGCGGAATTCCAGCAGTGGCTTGAGAAGATGGGCTTTATGGAAAACGGAAAACTGACAAAAAAAGCCGGCGACGGCTCAAGCTTGCTGTTTTAAGGGGGAGTGGCTATGAACAAACAGGAATTAAGCGCTCTGGTGGCGGAGATTTTGGCGACCCTGCCCCAATCCCCTCAGGTAAAGGGTGGAGAGTATAAGCCCCACACACCCGGCCCGCAGCCGGAAAAAAGCAGCTATGCGCCCGGGGATTTTGTGCCGGATATTACGGCGCTGGATTTGCGGAAGCTGTATTTGACGGAAAATGCCAAAGATAAGGAGGGCTTTGCACGGCTGAAGGAGCGGACACCTGCCCGTTTGGGAAGCGGCAGAGCAGGCCCTCGGTACAAGACACTTACCATGCTCCGTTTCCGGGCGGACCATGCGGCGGCACAGGATGCGGTGTTCTCCCAAGTGCCGGAGGGGTATGCCAAGGAGCATGATTTTCTGCCTGTGCAGACCTGCTGTGAGAGCAAGGATATGTATCTGACCCGTCCTGATTTGGGCCGGCGCTTCCCGGAGGCCACCCAAAAGGTATTAAAGGAAGTGCTGCAGCCCGGTGCAAAGGTGCAGTTGGTAGTGGGGGATGGGCTGTCCTCTGCGGCTATCATGGCAAATGCGGTGGACTGCTTGGAGGCCATTCAGGAAGGGCTGAAGGCCAAGGGGATTTCCGTGGGGAAAGTGCCCTTTGTCCGCTATTGCAGAGTGGGCGCGGGAGATGCCATTGGCGATATCACCGGGTGCGAAGTGGTTTGTATGCTGGTGGGGGAACGCCCCGGCTTGGTGACGGACAAGAGTATGTCCTGTTATATCACCTACAAGCCCCACACCGGGGTATCGGAGTCCAGCCGTACTGTGGTTTCCAATATCCACTCGCAGGGTACACCCGCAGTGGAAGCAGGGGCTCATGTTGCCAATCTGATTGGTAAGATTTTGGAGAAAAAGGTTTCCGGCGTGGGACTCCACTTGGAGGGATAAAATGGCGGTAAAGATTTTGGCAGTGCGGTATTTGCCAAACGCCAGCGAAAGCTTGTGCAAGGGGCTGGGTGTACCTGCAAACAGGCCTTGCCTTGGATTTCTCACCACCGATTGCGACGATGCCACCTATATTGCTTTGGATGAGGCCACCAAGGCTGCCGATGTGGAGGTAAGCTACGCAAGAAGCTTTTATGCCGGGGCGGCAAATGCTTCCACCCCCAACGCAGGGGAAGTGATCGGCATTTTGGCAGGTGCGACCCCCGGCATTGTGGAAAGCGGTATGGAAGCGGCTCTTTCTTTGCTCCAAAGGCTGGGATTTGAAGAAACGCTTGGCGTACCTTTCCTTGCCCATACGGTGAGTCGTTGCGGAAGCTATTTGGCAAAGGAAGCAGGGGTAAAAGAGGGAGAGCCAATCGCCTATTTGATTGCCCCACCGCTGGAGAGTATGTATGCTATGGATTTTGCCCTGAAGGCGGCAGATGTGCGCCTTTGCAAGCTCTACAGCCCTCCCAGCGAAACCAATTTTGGGGGCGGCCTGCTCACAGGCACCCAGTCTGCCTGCGAAGCGGCCTGCGATGCCTTTGCTGAAGGGGTGGCAAGAGTGGCAAGGCGGCCCATCGAAAGGAGTAAAAATGGAACTCAGTAAGGATTTGATGGCCCGGCAGGAGGCAAGAAATCTCTGCGAACAGGCCTTAAAAGCCCAGCAAATACTGTCCCAAATGTCCCAGGAACAGTTAGATGCCATTTGCAAGGCGGTGGCAGAGAGCTTCCAAAAGGAAGCGGCCTCCCTTGCCAAGCAGGCGGTGGCGGAAACGGGCTTCGGCAACGAAGAGGACAAGACGGAAAAGAACCGTTTTGCATCGAAAACCGTGTATGAAGCCATTAAGGATAGGAAGTGTGTGGGCGTATTAAAGGAAGATGCCCGGGAAAAACTATGGGAGGTTGGTGTGCCGGTGGGTGTGATTGGGGCCATTGTACCCTCTACCAATCCTACCTCCACCGTTTGCTATAAGGCGCTGATTGCCCTGAAAAGCGGCAATGCCATCGTTTTTTCGCCCCATCCAAAGGCTATAAACTGCACGTTGCATGCTGTGCAGGTGGTGGCGCAGGCGGCCCGTCAGGCAGGTGCGCCGGAGGGGGCAGTCAGCTGTTTGACCGCCGGATCTATGGCGGGCTGTCAGGAACTGATGGCGGCACCCCAGGTAAGTTTATTGCTGGCTACCGGCGGTCCGGCTATGGTAAGAGCCTGCTATTCTTCCGGGAAACCGGCCATCGGTGTGGGGGCAGGCAACGGCCCGGCTTATATTCACCCAAGTGCGGATATTCCCCACGCCCTTTCTTGTATCGCAAAATCCAAAAACTTCGATTATGGAACCATTTGCGCATCGGAACAGAGCATTATCGTGGAGAAAAGTTTGGAGAAGGCGGTTTTGGAAGAGGGGAGACGACAGGGCTTTTACCTGATGAATGAGGAAGAAGCGGCTGCCCTTGCAAAGCTGCTGTTTAAGCCAAATGGAGCCCTGAGTCCCGATGTGGTGGGAAAGCCTGCAGGCCGCCTTGCACAAATGGCGGGCTTCTGCGTGCCGCACGGAACGAAAATTCTCATGGCAAGGGAACAGCAGGCAGGCCCTACAAGACCCTATTCTATGGAAAAGCTCTGCCCGGTGTTGGCCTTTTTCGTTATGGAAAACGAGGATGCGGTTCTTGCAAAGTGTGTGGAGGTACTCCGTCACGAGGGCAGCGGTCACACCTTCTCCATCCACACCAAGGATGAAAAGGTGGTAAGAAAATTTGCTCTGCAAATTCCCGTTTCCCGGTTTTTGGTGAACACCCCCTCTGCCTTGGGTGGCATTGGGGCAAGCACAAATCTGTTTCCGGCTCTGACCTTGGGCTGTGGCGCAGTGGGCGGAAGCTCCACTTCCAACAATGTTTCCCCTATGGACTTAATCAATGTGCGCCGGGTGGCCTGGGGGAAGGAAGAAGAAACTGTAAGCCCGGAAGAAGATACCCTTGTGGCATTTATTACAAGTAAAATTTTAGAACGACTGGGAGGATAATTTATGAATACGAACGCTTTGGGAATGATCGAAACAAAGGGCCTGGTGGGCGCTATTGAGGCCGCTGACGCCATGGTCAAGTCTGCCAATGTGCAGCTGGTGGGCAAGGAACAGGTAGGCGGCGGCTTGGTCACTGTGCTGGTTAGAGGTGATGTGGGTGCAGTAAAGGCTGCCACCGATGCAGGTGCTGCCGCCGCAGAAAAGGTGGGGGAACTGATCTCTGTCCATGTGATTGCCCGTCCTCACACAGAAGTGGACAACATTCTGCCCCACGGCAAGCAGTCCGCACCCAACGGTAAGTAATGCTCTACACCCGGAAGATGGTGGAGGATAACATCCGCAACCGGGATAAAAAGCGGGTGTTTTATCTGGGCAGTGGGGATACTCTCACCAGTGAAGCAAGGGATTTTCTGCAGGCTCAGAGAATTGAGATTTTACCTGCCACGACGGCAAAAAAGGAGCGGTGGCAGATTTTGGGCGGCGGCTTTACCGAGGAAAAGCCGGAGCATATGACCCACTTAAATGGGGAATTTTTGGTGAAAAAGACCCATCCCCGGATCGCCTTTCGGGGGTGGGTGGATGCCCTGGAAGCGGAGCTTTTATGGGGCGGAAAGGTATGTCCCCACCTGCAAAGGGAGCTGGGGGAAATTTTGGCGCTGACCCGGCAAATTCTGCGGTGCGATGTGCTGGACGAGCCTTTGACACTCACAGGACTTTGCGGATTAACCGAAGCGGAAATGCGGAAAAGAAGCCATTTCCCCCAGGATTACTATGGAATTCCCCATTTTATGCCGGATTTTGCTGACAGGGAAGGGGTGCTGACCTTAAACCGCATCCGCACCGTCGCCCGGCAGACGGAGCTTTCTGCCCAGCATGCCTTTGCGGACAGGGAGGGGATACCCACCCGGGAGGACCTTTTGCAGGCGCTGAATCGGATCAGCAGTATGCTGTATATTTTGATGTTAAGGGAAAAAGCAGCCTATGGAACTGGAGAAACTGACACAAAAAATTATTAAGGGCATTTTCGTGGAGCTGGAAGCTTCCGGCCGCCATGTCCATGTAAATGAGGAGCAGGCGCAGATTTTGTTTGGCCATGGGCTGACCCCCCTCAGACCCCTTTCTCAGCCGGGGCAGTATCTGGCACAGGAAAGAGTGACGGTGAAAGGGCCTAAGGGAGAATTTCAGAATGTGGCGGTCCTTGGTCCGGTAAGAGGAAAGGCCCAGGTGGAGATTTCCCTCACCGATGGGAAAACCTTGGGTATACTGCCGCCTGTGCGGCTTTCCGGGGATGTGGCCGATTCTCCCGGGGCGGAGCTCATTGGTCCTATGGGGCGCATCACCATTTCTGAAGGGGTGATCGCCGCCAAGCGGCACATTCATATGACCCCGGAGGATGCTAAGCATTTTGGGGTGAAGGACAAGCAAATCGTCCGTCTGCAGACCTTTACAGACAGACCCGTTGTATTTGAAGATGTGGCTGTTCGGGTCAGCCCTGATTTTGAAACCTTTGTCCATTTGGATTACGATGAAGCCAATGCCTGCGGCTTCCAAAAAGGGGATTTGGGGAGAATTTCCAAATGACCGATGCCCTGTTGGTGGGAAAAGAGCCCCAGTGGCCCCTGGGCTACCGGTATGTGAAGGAAGCGCCCTATGAGGCGGTGGTGATAGGGTCGCTGACCATTGGTCAGCTGCTTCATTTTTCCAATGAGCAGGTGCTTTCTGCTTTGGCGGAAGGAATACCTGTGGTGCTGTACACGCCGGGACTGCCGGAAGTGGCGGCAAACAGAGCTTTAAATGCTGCCCTTGCAGGCAAGAAACGGGAGCTGAAAAGCTGGGGCATCGCCTTTACCGACGGAAATGTAAAAAAGCTTATTACCGCCCAGCAGGCCATAGCCATGGCAAAGGCGGGTATCAAACCTATGCCCGGGGCGGTGCTGACCCCCCTGGCACGGGATATTTTGGAGGGAACAACTTGATTATCGGAACAGTAACAGGCTCGGTGTGGTCCAGCCGAAAGGCACAGTGCCTCCAGGGGCAGACCTTTTTGGTGGTGCAGACCCTCCAGGGACAGGTGGTGGCGGCAGACCAGGTGGGTGCCGGCACAGGAGATAAGGTGCTGCTGGTGACGGGAACGGTTGCTTCCCGGTTTTGTATGGAAGCGCCGGTGGATGCGGCAGTTGTCGCCATTTTGGATGAGGGGGACAAGGAATGTCGGCCCACGAAATACTGATTTGGATCATGGCTTTTTTCGCCCTTTTGGGCGGCCTGGACCGGATCTTCGGCAACCGGCTGGGTCTGGGCAAGCAGTTTGAAGAGGGCATTTTGGCCATGGGCTCACTGGCGCTGGCCATGGTTGGTATTATTACCTTTGCCCCGGTGCTTGCAAGCCTTTTGCGTCCGGTAGTGGTGCCGGCATTTGGCTTTTTGGGAGCGGACCCCGCTATGTTTGCAGGTACGATCTTAGCCTGCGATATGGGTGGCGGCGCACTGGCACAGGAGCTGACCACTGACCCACAGGCAGCAGCTCTGGGGGGTGTGATCTGCGGCAGTATGCTGGGCGCAACCATCGTTTTCACCATTCCTGTGGCAATGGGCATTTTACCGGGCAAGGATATGCCTGCACTTGCCAAAGGCGTTTTGGCAGGCATTGTCACCATTCCTTTGGGAATTTTGGCAGGCGGCCTGATGGCAGGCTTTCCCATTGGAATGGTGCTGCGGAATCTGGTGCCGATTGTGATCATCGGTGTTCTGATTACGGTGGGTCTTCTAAAATGGGAAAAGGCCATGATCAAGGGTTTTTCTTATTTTGGCAAGGGCGTACTGGCGGTGATCACCGTGGGGTTGGTGGCGTCTATTGTGGAGACGCTGACCGGCTTTTCCATCATTCCCGGGCTTGCCCCCATTGAAGAGGGCTTTTCTACGGTGGGTGCCATCGCCATTGTTTTGGCGGGTGCATTTCCGCTGGTATATGTGATTACAAAGGCACTGAAAAAGCCTTTGACCGCTTTGGGAAAGAGCTTGGGCATCAACGATGTGGCGGCTGGGGGACTGGTAGCCACTTTGGCAAATTCTATTGCTACCTTTGGCTTGGTTCGGGATATGGACAGCCGGGGAAAAGTGGTAAACATCGCCTTTGCAGTGTCTGCCGCCTTCGTTTTTGGCGATCATTTGGGCTTTACCGCAGGCTTTGCCCCGGAAATGCTGCCGGCTATGATTGTTGCCAAGCTCACAGGCGGCGTGACCGCCATAGGGGTTGCGTTGCTTTTGACCCGGCAAAAGGCAGAAAAAGGTTGACAAATCTTGCCTATTTGGGCTATAATGCTAACGATATGAAAAGGCATGGAACAGGAGAGTAAGTCGTCTATTCCGTTCAGAGAGCCCCGGTAGGTGAGAGGGGGTACGGCGCAAGCGATTGAAGATGGCCTGGGAGCCAAAATGTCGATAGGTAGGCATTTTCGGGTGCGCCCGTTAAAGCGCTTTTGAGGTACAGCATTTGCTGTACGAATCAAGGTGGTACCACGGTAAATTTTATCGTCCTTGCGCTATGCAAGGACGATTTTCATTTTTAAGGAGGATAAGATGGAAAAGAAACCTTATTACATTACAACGGCTATTGCATACACCTCTGCAAAGCCCCACATCGGCAATACTTACGAGATCGTATTGGCCGATGCCATTGCCCGCTATAAGCGGCAGGCCGGCTTTGATGTGTATTTCCAGACCGGCACCGATGAGCACGGTCAGAAAATTCAGCAGAAGGCGGAAGCTGCCGGCATTACCCCTCAGGAATATGTGGACAATGTGGCAGGTCAGATCAAGAATATTTGGGATCTGATGAACACCACCTACGACCGCTTCGTCCGCACCACTGACCCGGAACACAAAACCAAGGTGCAAAAGATCTTCGCCAAGATGTATGAAAAGGGCGATATTTACAAGGGTAAGTATGTGGGTAAGTACTGCACCCCCTGTGAAAGCTTCTGGACCGAAAGCCAGCTGGTAGACGGCAAGTGCCCCGACTGCGGCCGGGAATGTGTGGATGCAGAGGAAGAAGCCTACTTCTTCAAGATGAGCAAGTATGCCGATAAGCTCATGGAGCATATTGAGACCCATCCCCAGTTCATTCAGCCGGAAAGCCGGAAGAATGAGATGATCAACAACTTCTTAAAGCCCGGTCTGCAGGATCTGTGCGTTTCCCGTACCAGCTTTACCTGGGGCATTCCCGTGGAATTTGACCCCGGCCATGTGACCTATGTGTGGCTGGACGCTCTGAGCAACTACATTACCTTCTGCGGCTATGACCCCGACGGCAATCACGAGGAAAAGTATAAGAAGTTCTGGCCTGCGGATCTGCATCTTATTGGCAAGGACATCGTTCGTTTCCACACCATCTACTGGCCCATTTTCCTCATGAGCATGGGCGAGGAGCTGCCCAAGCAGGTGTTCGGTCACCCCTGGCTGCTGGTAAAGGGCGACAAGATGTCCAAGAGTCTGGGCAATGTGATCTATGCCGACGATCTGGTGGAGCTGTTCGGCGTGGATGCGGTGCGGTACTTCGTGCTGCACGAAATGCCCTTCGCTGCTGACGGCATTATGACTTATGAGCTGATCATTGAGCGGATCAACAGCGAGCTTGCCAACATTTTGGGTAACCTGGTAAACCGCACCATCGCTATGAACAACAAGTACTTTGGCGGCGTGGTACAGGCACCCATCGCACCGGATGCACTGGATGAAGAGCTGAAGGCGGTTGCGTTGGCTATGCCCGGCAAGGTGGAAGGCAAGATGAACGAGCTGAAGGTGGCAGATGCCATCGACGAGGTGTTCACTCTGCTGCGCCGCGCCAACAAGTATATTGATGAGACCGCTCCCTGGGCGCTGGCAAAGGACGAAGCAAACAAGGCTCGTTTGGGAACTGTCCTTTATAATCTGCTGGAGGCCATTCGTATGGCAGCCGTTGCGCTGGAACCCTTCCTGCCCGATACCTCCAAGCGGATTTTGGAGCAAATTAAAACTGAAAACGGCGGCCTGGAGAGCCTGCAGAGCTTCGGCGCTGTTGTGCCCGGCACACAGCTGGATGCTCCCCAGATCCTCTTTGCCCGCCTGGATATGGAGAAGAAAATGGAAGAAATCAACGCTTTTAATGCTGAAAAGGAAAAGGCCAAGCTGCCCCCTGTGGAAATCGAGCCTTTTGAAACAGAAAATGTGGACTTTGACACCTTCTGCAAGTCCGACTTCCGGGCTGTGAAGGTCAAGGACTGCCAGCCTGTTAAGAAGAGTGACAAGCTGCTGCAGTTTACTTTGGACGATGGCACCGGTACTGACCGGCAGATCCTTTCCGGCATTGCCAAGTACTATAAGCCGGAAGAGCTCATTGGCAAGACCTTGGTTGCCATTGTGAACCTGCCCCCCAGAAAGATGATGGGTAAGGATTCCTGCGGTATGCTGATCTCCGCCGTACACACCGAAAAGGGTGAAGAAAAGCTGAATCTTTTGATGGTGGACGACGCCATTCCCGCCGGCGCAAAGCTCTGCTAAACGAAAAAGACCCCCGGCAATGCCGGGGGTTTTTACAAAGGAGAATGCAGTATGGAACTTTCTGCAGCCGATCTGTTTTTGATCGAAAAGTACAAGGATTTTCTGCCCAGGAAGGTCTTTGATGCCCACATACATATTACAAGAAAGCCCAGCTCCGACGATGTGCCCTTTGACACCCAAACTCCGGCAGATTATAAGCGGGATATGTCTCCGCTGCTTCCCGGTGTGGAGGAAATAAGGCTTAATATGATGCCTTATCCTGCACGGAGAGCATTGAGCCAGCTGGAAAACGGTCTGCGGGATAAGAGCAACGACTATGCCTTTTCTCTGGTGGAGGAGGGATGCCCCAATGTGGTCAGCCCCCTAGTGCATCCCAAGGACAGCGAGGAATTCATTTGGAAGCTGACAGAGCGTCCCGGCTGCCGGGGATTGAAGTGCTATGCCCACATTTCCGGAGAGCAGGATTTGGAAAGCCTGCCCGTTGATGCCTATTTGCCGGAAACCGCCTGGGTGGTGGCAAATGAAAAGAAGCTGCCCATTATTCTCCATTTGTTCCGAAAAGCTGCCATTTCTGACCCGGATAATTTGCAGTACGTCAACACCATGGCAAAGAAATATCCAAATGCCCAGCTGGTGCTTGCCCATTGCGGCAGAGCCTTTGCTTCCTGGACCCTGATGGATTCTATTCACAAGCTGCAGGACAACGGCAACATTTGGTTTGACCTTTCTGCGGTGTGCGAGTTTGGCACTATGGCGGCTTGTATTCTGAAAAATGCAGGTAAACGGGTGATGTGGGGCAGCGACTATAACGTTGGTATGCTGCCTGGCAGAGCCATTTCCGTTGGCAGCTGGCAGGATTGGCTGACTGGGGAGGACTACAAGGGAACGGAGCGGGCGCTGGTGGCAACGGAAAACCTGATGGCCTTCTATCAGGCAGCGCTGCTGTTAAACCTGGATCAGACCCAAATTGAGGACATCTTCTACAATAACGCAGTAAGCTTGTTTGGATAAGAAAAAGGCACACCCAATCGGGTGTGCCTTTTATGTTTGTAATTAGATGCGAGCTACGCCGGACTTGCGAGCAGCCTCGGCAACTGCCTTGGCAACGGCGGGGCCGACTCTTTCGTCGAAAGCGGCGGGGATGATGTAATCCTCGTTCAGCTCGTCTTCGGAGATCAGGTCAGCCAGAGCCTGGGCGGCGGCCATCTTCATTTCCTCGTTAATGTCGCTGGCGCGAACATCGAAAGTACCACGGAAGATGCCGGGGAAGGCCAGAACATTGTTGATCTGGTTGGGGAAGTCGCTGCGGCCGGTAGCGATGATGCGAGCACCGCCAGCCTTGGCGTCTTCAGGGAAGATTTCGGGGGTGGGGTTAGCGCAGGCGAAGATGATGGCGTCGGGAGCCATGGTCTTGACCATCTCGGTGGTCATGGTGCCGGGGGCGGAAACACCGATGAATACATCAGCGCCCTTGATCACTTCAGCCAGAGAGCCGGCCTTCTTTTCCTTATTGGTGACCTGAGCCATTTCGGCCTTGATCCAGTTCAGACCCTCACGGCCTTCGTAGATAGCGCCGGTACGGTCGGTCATGATCACATTCTCAAAGCCTGCAGACAGCAGCAGCTTTACAATAGCGATGGCAGCAGCGCCTGCACCGGAGGTGACGATCTTTACCTCTTCCTTCTTCTTGCCAACTACCTTGATGGCGTTCAGCAGGCCGGCCAGGGTGATAACAGCGGTACCGTGCTGGTCATCGTGGAAGATAGGAATGTCGCACTTTTCCTTCAGCTTACGCTCGATCTCAAAGCAGCGGGGAGCGGAAATGTCTTCCAGGTTTACGCCGCCGAAAGAGCCGGAGAGCATATAAACGGTGTTGACGATCTCGTCCACATCCTTGCTCTTGATGCAAAGGGGGAAGGCGTCCACATCACCGAAGGCCTTGAACAGGGCGCACTTGCCTTCCATAACGGGCATACCTGCTTCAGGGCCGATGTCGCCCAGACCCAGAACGGCAGTGCCGTCGGTGATAACAGCGCAGAGGTTATGACGACGGGTCAGGTCATAGGACTTGTTTACATCCTTCTGGATCTCCAGACAGGGCTGTGCAACACCGGGGGTGTAGGCCAGGGACAGGTCTTCCTTGGTGGCAACGGGAACTTTTGCAATGACTTCGATCTTGCCGCCCCACTCACCGTGGAGCCGCAGGGACTCTTTTGCGTAATCCATATGTATATCCTCCTAAAGGTTTTATTTCCCATATATCATAGCAGTTTTTAGGGAAATGTAAAGTCTTTTTCGATACAATTTTACTTATTTGTAGATTGCAACAAAAAGGCATCGGTGAACAAGCGTTTTTTCGTGACCTGTTATCTGCCCCGGTATTCTTGCTTGAGTATTTCTGCCATTTCCTGGGGGGACTCCTTACAGCCACCGGCCAGCCACAATTTGATAATGGCATTCAGACCGTTCCGGAAAAACTCTATGTGATACCGGATGTTTTGGGTGATCTGCTCCTTTTCCGCCCGCTTTGGGTCATAGGTGGAAATCAGGAACTTTTCATCATAGCAGAGCTTGAAATAGGTCTTATAAAACAACTGATTTTCCTTGATGTGGGCAAACATTTTTTCTGCGCCGTCCCGGGCGTTCATATAGTCATAATCAGCAAAGAGGGCAGAAAAATCCTTTTCCAGCATTTGCCGGGTTTTATCTGCCAAATCATAAATATCCAGATAATTTGCGTAAAAAGTGCTTCGGTTCAGACCGGTGGCTTTTATCAAGTCAGAAACTGTGATATCTTTCATTTGCCGGTCCTGCAGAAGATTTATAAAGGCTTTTTGGATCTTTTCCTGGGAATCCCGACGGCGCCGGTTGTTCGCAATATTCATATGATTCTCCTATTATTCCAACAACTGTTGCAAAATTGATGATTGTTTTGTCCTTACAAAAGCAGTATACTACGGACGCAATAAAAACACAAGTGTTGGTTTAATGAAAGGAGATACAATATGAAAAAAAGTAGTTTTGTTGCCTTGGTCCTGGGAACGGTCAGTGGGGTGCTGTTTTCTTTGGGTATGTGTATGGCCCTGCTCCCCGAGTGGAATGCTTTTTGGGAAGGTGTTATTTTTGGGGGCGTCGGTCTGTTGCTGGGGCTGATTACGCTCCTCATTTGGTGCAAAATGGAGCATAAGAAACTGCCCCAAATGAGCGCAAAAAATGTGCTCCGCACAGTCTACGGCATTTTTGCCACCCTGATTTTCGGCACGGGCATGTGCTTGTGCCTGGTGGCCAATCAGATCGTTTGGGGTACATTGGTGGGCCTTTTGGGTATGGTGCTGCTGCTTGCCCTCATTCCTATGATCAAGGGCATTCAGAAATGACCTGGCTTAGCTTGGCGTTCAATAGCCTTTATGCCATAGGCAACGGGCTTTTGGGACTTTATGCGGGTTCCTGGTGGTTCGTGACCGTGGGAGCTTACTATGGAATGCTGGCTGTTACCCGGTTTGCGGTCTTGCGGATCGGAAGAAGAAAAAGGCTGTATATAAGGAAGATTACCGGTGTGCTGCTAGTTGCCCTTTCTTTTTGCCTGATCGGTATGAACATTCTCTCTGCTCTGAAAGACAGAGGAAGGGTATTCCATGAGATTATTATGATTGCCATTGCGGCTTATACCTTTACCAAAATGACAGTGGCGATCCTGGGCTTTTGCCGGGCAAAAAAGCAGCGAGATCCTATATACAGCACCCTTCGCAGCATCTGCCTTGCGGATGCGGTGGTGTCAATATACACCTTGCAACGGTCTATGCTGGTGAGTTTTCCCGGAATGACGCCGGAGAACATTCAGATTTTTAATATACTTACAGGCACCGGTGTGTGGATATTCCTGCTGGTGCTGGGCATTTTGTTAATAGGAGGGAGGTATGTGGATATGGCAAAGTCTAAAATTGCAAAGGCCGGTCAGGCCATTGGTGAAACCGTAACAAAAGGCTATAAAGCCGTTGAAAATAGAGTTGTTTCCGGTTATAGGGCAGTGGAAAAAGGTGCGGTTGCCGGCTATACCAAGGTGGAAGATAAGTTTGTGGAGGCCTTTTTGACAAAAGAGGGCGAAACAGTGGAAGAGGCCAAGAAACGACTGAAAAAGCAATAAAAAGGTGGCAGAGGGAGTTTCCTCTGCCACTTTTTAGGGAGTAAATATAAACTTTTGGATCAGGCCGTCGCAGACGGCGTGGACGGTGACTTGGCCGTTGGGGCCATGTTCGGTGGATATTTCCACGGCCTTGCCCTGGAGGAAGTCTTTTACATAGCTCTCCGGGTCGTCGGTCTCCACCTCGGTGATGAACACATCCCGCATCTGATTGTTGGGACACAGGTTTTTGATTTCTCGCACCATTTCGTATTCCATAAAGTCAACTCCTTTTTCTTTATCATATAATAGGGAAGGGGAAAAAGCAAAGATTTTCTTTTCGACAAAAGGCTCTTGCATTCTATAGTTACCTTTGGTATAATACCATCACTTGCAGGGTTCGTATATCGGTAATACAACGGCTTCCCAAGCCGTGAAGGCGGGTTCGATTCCCGTACCCTGCTCCAAAAAATGGGCTCCACTTCTGTGGGGCCCATTTTTTGGAGCAGGGTACGGATTGGCTTGATTTATTGTAGGGGAGCGGGTATAATTTAAGTGGAGAAATCCAGATTTTACAAAGGAGGATGTTCATATGAAAAAGATGATCGTATTGGTTTTGGCGTTGGTATGCGTGTTGGGCATAATCGGTTGTGATCAAACGAAAAAGGAAAGCATTGAATTCCCCTTTGAAACAGAAGATGTTTTGAGCATTGAAATGTATCGTTTCCCGGGTACAGATGGATCTGCGGAAAAAAAGACGGTCACAAATAAAGGAGATATAACAGCTTTATACAGCAGTTTTGTAAAGCTATCCTTAACGAAAGAGGAAGTGGAAGAAACTGCAGAAGCAGAAATAACCAGCTTTCGATTTAACCTTTCAGACGGAACAAGTTATGATTTGATCTACCATGGCTACGACATAAAGGAAGGAACACTAAAGTCGAAAGCAGGGGATTTTGAATATTTTACAATTGCGGATATTGGCGGACATTGGGATAGGCTGCTGAGCACAGAGCTTGAAGCAACAATCGTGGATATAAGCGAGATGCCGCAATAAGGCGATAGCTTGACATAAGGAACGCTGCCCGGTGGGGCGGCGTTCTTTTTTGTGGCTGGAAAATCTACAGAAATTGCTAAAAAAGTATCGATTAGGGGTTGCGTATTTCAAGTGATATGTGATATAATAGAACAAACCTATGAGCATTTAACATATCTACTGGATAGGAAGGTGCAGAAGTGGAAAATTATACCAAGTATCGGCTGAAGCCGGAACAGGAGCTACGGGAGCTTCTGGTGGGCAAAGACAATATTTATATTGTAGCCTGCAACAAGTGCTTCAAGGAATTCACAGACATCTGCGAGCCGGAAGCAGAGGAGTTTGCTGCTCTGTGTCAGGCAATGAGCAAGACCGTCACCGGTAGCACAAACATTGACTTTTTGTGCAACCGTCCTCTGACGGAAAAGGCGCTGGAGATCCCGGAAGGCACCCAGTTTGTGGCGGTGATCGCCTGCGGTCTGGGTATTCAGACGGTTGCAGACCTTGTAAATGTGCCTGTGATCGCCGTGGCTGACTCCAAGCCCCAGAGAGGTCTGCATGGCATGGCGCTGACCAAGAAGGCCTGCGATGCCTGCGCCCAATGTTACTTAAATATTACCGGCGGTATCTGCCCTGTGGTGGATTGCGCCAAGAGCCTTGTAAACGGCCAATGCGGCGGCGCCAAGGACGGCAAGTGCGAAGTGGACAACACCAAGGACTGCGCCTGGGCAAAGATTCAGGAAAGACTTTCCGGTCAGGGTCGCCTTGCAGAACTGACCAGTCAGCCTGTACAGCTTCGTGACTACTCTAAGGTAAATCACAAGGCGGTTTCCGAATATGTAAAGGCACAGCGGGAAAGCCGCTATGCCGGTTACTACGGCGGTGTTCACCCTGTGGAAGGCAAGGAAGGCACAGAGCATCTGCCCCTGGTGAAATTCCCCGCCCCCAAGCAGGTTGTCATTCCCCTTTCCATGCATTTGGGCGCACCCGCCAACCCCGTGGTGCAGGTGGGCGACTATGTGAAAGTGGGTCAGGTGCTGGGCGAAGCTGCAGGCTTCATTAGCGCACCTGTACATAGCTCCGTCAGTGGTACGGTTGTTGCCATTGAAGAGCGTTTGCACGCCAGCCGGGGCAAGTGCCTTGCCATCGTTATTGACTCCGACGGCAAGGACGAAGTCCACGAGAGCGTAAAGCCCAACAAGCCTTTAGAAGAGCTGACCCCTGACGAGATCGTGGAGATCGTAAAGAATGCGGGTATTGTAGGTATGGGCGGCGCAGGCTTCCCCACCTATGTAAAGCTGAAGCCCGGCAAGCCTATCGAGGCTGTACTGATTAACGCCTGCGAATGTGAGCCTATGCTCACCGCTGACCATCGGGTTCTTTTGGAGTATGCCGATTCCGTCATCTACGGCCTGAAGGCTGTGATGAAGGCGGTAGATTCTCCCAAGGGTATCATCGTCATTGAGGACAACAAGCCCGATGCCATCGCATTGATGGAAGAAAAGGTGGCAAGCGAAGAGGGCATTGAAGTGCTGGCTGCCAAGACCAAGTACCCCCAGGGCGGCGAAAAGATGCTCATCAAGCGTGCTTTGGGTCGTATGGTTCCCAGCGGCAAGCTGCCTGCAGATGTGGGCGCTGTTGTCAGCAACGTCAGCACCGTGAAGGCCATTTCCGATGCCATAAAGACCGGTATGCCCCTTATCGAGCGTGTGACCACCGTCACCGGTCCTTACATTAAAAACCCCGGCAACTTCGTTGTGAAGATCGGCACCAATGCAGCCGATCTGGTCGATTACTGTGGCGGTATTCTCCCCGGCGATGTACTTATCAAGGCCGGCGGCCCCATGATGGGCTTCCCCCAGAGCGATCTGAACGCCCCCATTATGAAGGGCTCCAACGGCATTATTGCCATTGACAATGACCACACCGCTCCCCAGGAGTGCATCAAGTGCGGCCGCTGCGTGGATGTTTGCCCCATGGAACTGAAGCCCCTTTACTTCCACAAGCATTATGAATCCGGCAACTGGGCCGGCTTCAAGGACGAAAAGGTGATGGACTGCATGGAATGCAGATGCTGCGAATACATCTGCTCCTCCAAGATCCCTCTGGTCACCAAGATCAAAGCCGGCAAGGCCGCAGTAAGGGAGATGAAGTAAGATGCTGATTACCCAATTAAAGGATACAGAGGTTATTAAATCCCTTGCAGGCGGTAAGGTATTCCTGCTTTGCTGCCACGGCTGTAAGGAAGTTTCCTTCCCCGAGCATGAGGTGGAAGCACTTGCAAAGGAACTGACCCTCACCGGTAAGAAGGTCACCGATTACATTTGCAACCCCGAGAATTTGAAGGTGCGGCTGGAAGGCTGCGCCGAGGCCATTGAAAGTGCCGATGCTGTGCTGGTTGCCAGCTGCGGCGTGGGTGTGCAGACGGTGGCGGAGATGTTCCCCAACAAGAGAGTCTACGCCATTTGCGATACTTTCCCCTTGCCCGGTTTCCAGGGTGTGACTTCTCAAGAAGTGGATTGTGACCGTTGCGGTCAGTGCTACCTGAACATTACCGGCGGCATTTGCCCCATTACTGCCTGCTCCAAGAGCCTGGTGAACGGCCAGTGCGGCGGCGCAAAGAACGGCAAGTGCGAGGTAGATCCCACCATGGATTGCGGTTGGGAGCGGATCTACCGCCGCCTGAAGCAGTTGGATCGGCTGGATGTGCTAAAGTGCCCGGTACAGATCCGGGATTACAATAAGGAGTGAGAGCTATGAGAATTACTGAACTGTTTGATAAGGGTCAATTCGTGGTAACTGCGGAAGTAGGCCCTCCCAAAGGATTTCATATTGACCATCTGGTAGAAGAAGCCAAGACTTACCTTTCCGGCATTACCGCTGTGAACGTGACCGACAACCAGTCCTCCGTTATGCGTCTGGGTAGCCTGGCTACCTGTAAGGTGCTGAAGGATGCAGGTTTGCTGCCCATCTATCAGCTGACCTGCCGTGACCGCAACAGAATGGGTCTGCAGTCTGATCTTCTCAGCGCTGCCCTCTTTGGCATTGACAACATTCTGTGCCTCACCGGTGACCACACCACCATGGGCGACCATCCTGGCGCAAAGCCTGTTTTCGACCTGGATTCCGTATCTTTGCTGCACACTGTGTGCCAGCTGGAAAAGGGCGTTGACCTGGCAGGCAATCCTCTGGTGGGGGAAGCTCCCAAGTTTGCCAAGGGCGCTGTGGTTTCTCCCTGCTCTGACTCTGTGGATGCCCAGCTTGCCAAGATGGAACGCAAGGTTATGGCCGGCGCGGATTATTTCCAGACCCAGGCTGTTTTTGAGCCTGAAAAGTTTGCCAAGTTCATGGAAAAGGCTTCCCAGTTCGGCAAGCCTGTGCAGCTGGGTGTGATCATTCCCAAGTCTGCCGGCATGGCAAAGTTCATGAACAAGAATGTGGCAGGCGTCCATGTGCCTGATGAGATGATCGCCCGTCTGGCTGCTGATCCCGAACGGACCAAGGCCGGCATCACCGGCGTAGAAATTGCCGCTGAGATCATCAAGGCCTGCAAGCCCTACTGCCAGGGTCTGCACATTATGGCTCTGGGTTGGGAATCCAAGGTTCCCATGCTGCTGGAGCAGGCAGAAATCTAAACCAATATATATTTTGTCCGCACGCTCCAACCGGAGCGTGCGGACGATTTTTATTGCGCTTTGCAAAGCGTAACGGGGCATACCTTTTGGTATGCCCCGTTTTAGGGATATTAGTTTGCCAGATTGTTAGGCCGGAGGACGAAGTAGTAGTTGAATTCATAAGCACTTTCTACCGTTTCGATAGTAACGGGCTCAGAATGTCCTTTTGCAGCGGAATCCCAATAGTACATCAGGAAGCTATCTTTTCCATCAGCGTTTTTGCCCTGGTAAATTCCGGACCAGTAATTGGTTGTGCCTGCATCACTGTAATTGGCCTGCGCTACGAATACATCACCGATTTGCAGATCAGCTTCGGAAAGCTTTACATCGTTTTCAAAGAAGTTGCCGCCGGAGCATTCTATCAGCATCGTCTGGAAGTATTTGATTGTCGCATCAGAGCTTGCTGCCTTTGGTGTATAGTAGGTGGCTCCGGAGGCCTTGCTGAATAACTTCCCAAATACACCGGATGCAGTTAGACCCTGAAGGTCCAGATTGATGCCGACTTCATTGTAGATACGGCCGATATATCCATATAGTCTGCCGGTACTTAAACCCTTCAGGTCACTCGCAGTAAGCTTGGAAAGGGCGTACTTTTCTGCGCCGGTTAGGCTTCTCAGCGCCATATCACGGACAGTGCTGCTACCGTAGTTCTCCGGACGGATAACATACCAGTAGGTCCAGTTGTATGTGGTGTCCTCATAGGTGTAGGTGCTTGCCAGCAATTCTGCACATTTAACAACAGTAGAAGCGCTGCTCATAAGCAAGAAATCACCATTGCCCTGATACAGATATACATAGTAGACATTCTTGTTTTTCGCACTACCCATTTGGAAGAAGGAAGCACAGAACAGGTCACCTACCTGGAGCGTATTTGTGTCGAGGTCGAAACGGTTGCTGTAAGCAGTACCGCCCCAGGCGTCAGCTACCAACATAGGCCCATAAGTGGCGTTGTAGTTGGCGTCGCTGGGTACATAGGCGCCTGTGGATTTCAGCACAGTGCCCTTCATACCGTGGACAGTTTTACTAAATGTATCGCCGTCGTCGATCTTAGCCTGCTTATAGACCCAGGGACCGACAGAATCCAGATTGCTACCTTTCAGACCCGACTTCACATCATCAGAACGAATGCTTGCCAGAATATCCAGCTCCTCATTGGTCAGCTTATGGTTGGTGAGGAAGCGGTAGGCTTCGTAGGCTGCGGTGTAGGTCACATCGCCATTTACCGCAGTGATGGCCTTATCCCAACCAGCGAACTCGTAAGTATGCTGGCTGGTGGCTGCCTTGGCGGGCGTTGCGCTGTCATAGGTGGGAACTGCACCGTAGGGAACGGTGTCAGTTTCCAGCACAGTGCCGTCCGCATTGACCCAGGTAACGGTATGGGGGATAGACAACTGGCTGGGACGGAGCACATAACGGTAGGACCAAGTGGTGAAGCCGTCCTCTGTATATTTGGACTCGATATCTTCAAAGGATGCGATCGCACTTCCTGCCGTTTTTCCGGTACCTGCACTATTAATTTTGTCGAAGACATCCAGGAACATATCCTTGCCTTGATCATCTTTACCCAGATAGACCGCCGCATGGTACATAGTTGTGGATGTTCCATTCAAGTCTATATAGTACAATCCTGCAAAAATATCACCAATTTGCAGATCGTCCGTGCCAACACCGATTACATTATTACCGTAGCTTCCGGCAACGGCGATCTTGGTGTAGTAGTCCTTGGCAATGGCAGAAGCGCCAGACAAGGTGTTGCTGATTTGGGCATTGCTACGGCTTTGATAGCCATAGGCAGAAGTAATATCAATACCGGCTTCTTTATAGACCCAGATAATCACATTTTCAAGCGCTCTGGAACCTACGTTAGAACTCCAATCTGTAAGAGTCAGGCTGGAAATGACTGCTTTTTCTGCGTCGGTTAGACCACCGGAGGTCATATCCCTCAGAGCAGTAAAGGTAGCAGTATAGGTCACATCACCGGTAACAGCGGTGATCTCCTTATCCCAACCGGCAAAACCTACTTTCTCATTCTTGTTGTAGGGACGCTTGCCATTATAGGCGGGAATCGTGCCATAGGGAACACCTTCATCGGTTTCCAGCACAGTGCTGCCGTTCTTCCAAGTAATGGTGTAGCTTCTCGCTTCTGCCTTGTAAACAGCGGTGTAGGTCACATCCCGGTTAACAGAGGTGAACAGGGAATCCCAGCCTACGAAGGTATAGGTGTACTGTGCATCGGGTGCCTTGACGGGAGTCCCGCCGTCGTAGGCGGGCAGTGTGAAGGCTGCGGTCTGATCGGTTTCCAGCACAGAGCCATCTTCGTTGACCCAGGTCACAGTGTAAGTATCCTGGGTTTCGGCAGCCAGCATCTCAGGACGGAGAGTGTAGTAGTAATAGGGATTCAGATCATCAATAAACGCAGCAGAGACGCCGGAAACATTCTTGATTACATATGCAGCTGCTTCAATATCATATGTTTCAGCGTAGTTCAGCAGGAATTTGCCTTCACCCTGATAGAGCGCAGTAAAATAGGGCTTTTTGGTCTGTGTCCTGCCGTCAGCGTCAACATAGGTGCACGGACAGGAACCGGTGACGATATCACCAATTTCCAACAAATTGCCGGCAACAGCGTTGGCAACAGACAGCTCATAAGGCAAATAGCTACCGCCATAGCAGGGAATAGCCATCTTATGATAGAAAATCGCAGTGTCATCGGCTGCAGCAATAGGAACGCGGGGAGAGGAACTATTAAACAGCTTGTTGCGGACAGCTTCCTGAGAAAGTTTGCCTTCCATAGTTAGGGTAATACCAACAGCCTTATAGCAAGCGGGCACATTGGTATGAACATACTGACTGCTGGAACCGGTTTCCAGCTTGGACAGAGCATACTTTTCAGCATCGGTCAGGTTTCTCAGCGTGATGTCACGGATTGCACCGTTGTAGTTTTCCGGACGGATCACATAGAAGTAGCTCCAGCCCAGCTGGGTATCAGCATACTTTGCGTTCAGCACGTCTTCAAGCTGGTAAACAGCGGAATCTGCGCTGATAAGCAGGAACTTGCCGTTGCCCTGATACAGATAGGTGTAATAGTAGGTTGCGCTTGCGCCGGTAATAGCCTTGTCAAAGGCAGCGCAGAAGATGTCACCGACCTGTAGGTAATTGATATCGAATGCAGGAGCATTTACCATGGCTTCACCGCCATAAGCATTGGTTACCAGCATGGTCTTATAGGGTGCGTTGATGGTATCTTTGATTTTCCATCCGGAAGTAGAGTTGCCGGAGAAGAACTCTGTTGCGGTGTAGTAAGTGGATTGAATTTGTCCGGTTCTGGTGCCACTGGTGGCGATGGCATTATAGTTGATGCCGGCCTGTCTGTAGATCCAGGGAGCAACGTTACCCAAGTGGGGTATGATATCAGATGTAATATCTGCCTTCACAGCCTCAGGCGTGATGTTTGCAAGTATATTCAGTTCTGCATCGGTCAGCTTGCCGTCAGTAAGATCACGGTGTGTGTAAACGGCGGTGTAGGTTTTATCACCGGTAACGACGCACACTGCAGGTGTCCAACCAGCAAAGGTATATTCCTTCTCGCCGTCAGCTTCCATAGTGGGAGTATCGCCTTCAAAGGAGGGGATCGTACCGGGAAGAACGTTTTCGTCGGTCTCCAGGATAGCGCCATCGGCATTGACCCAGGTCACGGTATAGCTATCACCGTTGCAAAGGTCCTCGACGGCCTGGCTGGGACGTAAGCATACGAACAAGTCATGGGCAAAAGCAGAGGTGCGGCACACAGCATCGTTTGCAGCAATCAGGTTGCCTTCGGAATCCAGAGATGCGTAACAATCCTTGCCCATATACACCAGAACGGTGTAGCCTTCCACAACACGGCTCTGGCTAGTTGCACCGTCATTAGTGGAGGGGGTCAGATCCATATAGATCAGAATGTCGCCGGGTTCCAGATATTCGGCCCGCAGTTCGTTGATGCGAGCTTCACCGTTATACTCGTCGGTGTAGCACCACAGACCGCCGTAATAGCCGGGCACCAACATATCGAAGTAGGTTTGGTACTTGGTGTTGGACGGATTCTCTCTCAGGGTGTACATATACCGGGTAACATTGCTGTTGTGCAAGTAGTAACCGCCGGACGTGGTATACTTATATTCAGAGAAGAAGATGTCCATGATCTCCTGCACTTCAGGCAGAGGCAGTGTCTTGCCGGTAGCAGCTTTATAGAGCTTCTCTGCAAAACGGGTACCGTTGTCGGCAACTGCGTCGATGTCCCAGCTGTCAGCACCGGTATTGTACAGACCGGTCAATGCTTCCAGGCAAGGATCGGAGAGCTTCGTGCCGCCGATAACATTGGTGATAGTGTTGGAGGGGATGTTGTTCACCCAGCCGCCACCACAGACGATCTTTTCGCCAATTTCACCGGTAACCTTAACGGTGTAGGTCAACTTCAGGGTTTCACCTGCGGGAACGGTGACCTTCCATGTGAGGGTGTCGCCCTCAACTATAGCACCGGGAGCTGCAGTCAAAACGGTGTTTGCAGGGATATGCTCAACAACCGTCAAGCCTTCATAAGCCTTGGGCTGGTAGCCGTCACCCTTGAATGCGACATACTGTGCGTCATTGCTGTTGTTGGTGATGGCCACGGTGTAGGTGATAGTATCGCCCTTCACAGCAGTGCCGTAGGGAGTGATGTTCACCGTTCTGTCAATGTTCATGCCGGGGTAGTTAAGACGAGTCTGGGTGACCTCGTCAATGTGATAACCGGAGGTTTTGACTTCGTGGCTGACATCATGCTCCAGCTGATACTTAAGCAAACCGGTGTTCAGCTTGTACTCGGGGTTCAGCTTATCATTGCTGGGATCGTTGTCACCGTCGTCGATGGTCAAAAGGTTCAGAGGACGAATAACGACCAGGTGATTGTGCTCAAGCGTTCCGCTTTCCAGCAGCTTTCCGCTTCCATCTTCCGGATAATCCAGTCTTCTGTCAAGCCAGGTCTTTCCTGCGCCGTTGGGTGTAAGGAAGTAACCTGCGAAGGATCTGTAGCTTACGCAACCGTAGGCTTCACCCTTTTCGACACCGGTGGTCATATCGTATTTGCCGCCGAGGCCTTCCATCTTATCGGTAATAGGATTAAATCTGCCACCATTGACATCCATGACCATACCGTTGCCGATGTAGATGATGGTGTGGCCGGGGTGGTCAGAAACAATGATATCACCGGGACGGAAGTTTTCTTCATAGTTTTCGAAGAATTCCTTCACTGCGGCCTTATCATACCAGTTGTTGTATACGATATTGCCGTTCTCGTCCTTATAATGGTTGCTGAACTGCTCGTCGTATTCGTAGTAGACGGTGCCTTGACCCTTGTCGTGCCAACGCAGAATTGCCATATCATAGGCGCCTTCTGCATCACGAACATTTCCGGGGTAGTAGCTGCTGTTACGCCAGAAGGTCATAGTCAGGCTGTTGAGCTTGGAACCCAGAATGGGATAGCCCAGTGCAGTCAGGTACATATCGTAGGCAAAGCCACTGCATACGGTGAATACGCTGGAATGGCTTGTGGCATCCTCGAGAGTGGGGAAGAGGGTCAAACGGGATTTACCGCCGGAGTAGCCGGAAAGGGGACGATTCTTGTGCTGCTCCAGAGAGTTCAAGCTGACAGAGTCATACTCATAGGCAGAACCCTTGAAGTACCAGTTCCATGCCATTTCTACCAGAGCATTCTCCATCTCTGCGCGGGTGATCTTATATTCGTCGGAAATGTCAACGAACAGATTGTCCATATACATATGGGCATCGGCAGAAACGGTAACGGTAAAGCCGCCAATTTCAGCTCTGTCAGCTACACCGCTCAGAGGTACACGAATGCGGCTCCAGCCTGCATCCTTGGCGGAAGCGCTGCCGGCAGTGCCCAGCACATTACCCTCTGCGTCTAAAAGGGACACAGTTACGGTTTGTGTGCCGGAAACCCAAAGGGTGTCCATTTCCAAAATGCCCTTGGAGCTCCAATTCTGGACTTTGGCAAAACGGACAGTCAAAGTATTGCCGTTCAGTTCCAAAGCCTTGGTGGAGTTTCCGCGGACAACGGCGCTTTGCAGTACGCCGCCCTCTACGGACGCAACCAGAGTCAGAGCATCATCGGTGATGCCGTCTGCCAGCTTGTCTGCCAAAGCAGGTGCGCTGGGATCGGCCAGATTCTTCAGGACGATCAGGTCCTTGGAGTCCATCATCTTGTTGCCGCTGATGTCATACTTTCCATCGGCTGCATCTGCTTGGGAGCCGTCTAAAACGGCCTCCAGGATGGCGATGTCCTCGGCGTTTACCAGCGTGTCGCCGTTCAGATCGCCAGGAACTGTTTCTGTTTCTGCCCATACGGGGAGGGACAGGGAAAACAGCACGGAGATCGCCAGCAACAAGCTAATTGCCAAAGACAGTGTTTTTGCGCTTGTTCTTCGCATATTCTTCATCCTTTCCTTAGCTTGCTCGATGTCCCCAGAACCTGATAAAGCAGATGCTGGGGTGAGGCAGACCTTGTTTACTTATTGAAGGGTGCTAAGAGGGGCGTTTTTGTAAGAGGTTTCAACTCTCTGCTTTTTCTATTGCATTACAATAAAAAAAGCAGAAACCTGAAATAAGGACGGATTGTAGGGGTACGCCCACCGGCAGACAACTGCCGGTGGGCTATATTGGATTTATTTGCCCAGATTGCTGGGACGGAGAGTGAAGTAGTAGTTGAAGGCCAACGCATCGATCTGGGAGACCGTCAGTACAACGGTCTTGTAAGCTTGTTCGCCTGTATTCGCATCCCAATTGAGATACTGAACCAGGAAGTTGTTGCCGCCCTGGTACAAAGCAGTGAAGGAACTGATTGCGTTGTCGAAGTCTGCATCTTTATACTTGCCGGCAATCACATCACCAATCTGCAGCACATCGTTTGCAATGGCATCGGCCATAGTTACCTGCTTTTCCGGTGCGAACTTAACGCCGCCTTGGCAGTTTACCAGCATTTTCTGGAAGTAACGCATGGTATCATCAGTGGCATCCTTGATAACATAGTAGCCGTTAGAAGTTTTAAACAACTGGCTGACAGCACCGTCGTGGGTTATGGTCTTGCCAGATGCGTTCAGAGGCAGCGTCATAGCAATGCCCACCTTCTGGAAGTATCTGGGCAGGGTGGTGTGCAGGTGCATGGAGCCCATGGGTACCTGACTTGTGGTCAGCTTGGAAAGACGATACTTTTCAGCATCGGTCAGTTCTCTAAGAGCGATGTCACGGGTTGTACCTTTGTAGTTTTCCGGACGGAGCACATAGAAGCAACCCCAACCATATACTTTACCGTCGGTGTGGGTGTAGGTGCTATCCAGCACTTCTTTCAAGGTGAAAACAGCAGCGGAGTCCTTGTTCAGCAGCAGGAATTTGCCTTCGCCGTTCTCACCCTTGCCTTGGTACAGGTAGGTGGCATATACATTGCCTGCAGAAGTCTGTTCCGCATCCTTATAATAGGTGTGCATACCGCAGAACAGGTCGCCAACTTGCAGGTAATCCATATCAAACACAGGGGCATTATTCACAAATGCACCGCCGTAGGCGTTGGTTACCAGCATGGAGGCGTAAGCTGCATCGTAGTTGGCGTCGCTGGAAGTCCTAAGTGTCCACCAAACACCTTTGGACCTGGTAAACAGTCTGTTTTGGGCGGTATTGTAGATTGATTCGATACCATTAGCGGAAGCATAGGCATCGTAAGTGATGTTAGCCTGCAGGTAGACCCAGGGACCTGCCGCATTCAGATTGGCTCCGGGCTTGCCTGCCTTCACATCCTCGGGAGTGAGGCTTGCCAGGATAGCCAATTCCTCGTTAGTCAGCTTGTGAGCAGTGAGGGTACGGACATAGGAGAAGGTTGCGGTGTAGGTGGTGTCGCCGGTGATGGCTGCCACTTCCTTATCCCAGCCTGCAAAGGTGTAGGTGTAGCCGGTGGCAGGATTTGCCTTGACGGGTGCTTCACCGTCGTAGGTGGGGGTAGTGCCGTAGGGAACAGCCTCGTCCTTCTCAAGCTCCGTGCCGTCTTCGTTCTTCCAAATGACCGTGAAGGTATTCGGTACTGCATCATAGGAAGCAACATAGGTCATATTGCCGGTAACAGCGGAGATAGCGGGCGTCCAGCCTGCGAAGGTGTAGGTATACTGGGCGTCTGCTGCCTTGGTGGGAGCTTCACCGTCGTAGGTGGGAGTAGCACCGTAGGCAACATTTTCGTCTTTTTCCAGTTCCGTGCCGTCGTCATTTTGCCAAATGATGGTGTAGGTTGCGCCCACTTCAGCGAAGGTAGCTGTGTAGGTCACATCACCGGAAACAGCGGAGATCTCAGGCGTCCAGCCGCTGAAAATGTAGTTCTTTTCTGCGGTGGAAGGCTTGGTGGGTTCAGCGCCGTCGAAGGTGGGAGTGGTGCCGTAGGGCACATTCTCGTCCTTTTCAAGCTCCGTGCCGTCATCGTTCTTCCATGTGATAGTGTAGCTGTTCAGACTTTCGGTGAAGGTTGCGGTATAAACCACATCACCGGTAACAGCTTCTACAGCAGGAGTCCAGCCTGCGAAGGTGTAGGAGTACTGGGCGGTGGGAGCCTTGGTAGGCTCCGCACCGTTATAAGTAGGAGCAGTGTCTTTGATCACATTGGCATCGGTCTCCAGCACAGTGCCGTCTTCGTTCTTCCAGGTGACGGTGTAGGAGGGGATAGCCAGATTCTCAGGACGGAGGGTGTAGTAGTACTTGAAGGTCAGCGCATCAATTTCAGAAGCAGTCATGGCCACATGCGTTACTTCCTGTACATTCTTCTCAGCATTCCACTTGTAATAGTTTACAAGGAACTTGCCGTTGCCCTGATATAGAGCTGTGAAGTTGCTGTCCTTCTTGGTTTCGGTACCGCTAACAGTGTAGGTGTCAATGTAGGTGCCGGAAACGATATCGCCGATCTGCAGTGTGCTACTGGAAACTGCGCTGGCAATGGTCACGCGGCTGCTTTCAGCAAACTGGCTGCCACCGTAGACATTTACCTTCATCTTCTGGAAGTAGCGTC
This sequence comes from Faecousia sp., assembly GCA_045122735.1. GTDB lineage: Bacteria > Bacillota > Clostridia > Oscillospirales > Oscillospiraceae > Faecousia. Next base: position 47,570 of record JBGVHZ010000035.1, on the reverse strand, counting down.
TGACATCGGTATCGGCTGCTCTGGGAACGAGGACTTTGCCGCCCTCTACGGTTTCCCATACAAACAGCGCATCGCGGGTGCCTTCCTGGGACAGCTTGTAGTCACCGGTCATATCCACATTGATGCCAACTGCCTTGTAGATGTCAGGCAGGACGGTGTGGATCCATCTGGAGGTGGAGGCCTGAGTCAGCTTGGAAAGTTCGTACTCTTCGGCATCGGTCAGTTCTCTGAGGGTGATATCACGGGTTGCACCGTTGTAGTCCTCGGGGCGGATCACATAGTGGTAGGTCCAGTCGTAAGTGGTTTTACCTTCGGTGTAAACCGTATCCCGTATTTCTTCCCAAGAGTAAACATCTGCGGAGGTCTTGTTCAGAAGCAGGAACTTGTTGTTGCCTTGGTACAGGTATACGTAGTATGCTCTGTAAGTATTGCTGGAGCCCACATTGAAGAAGGCACTGCACAGCAGGTCACCTACCTGCAGATAATTAATATCGAAGGTGGGAGGATTGTCGGTCATCTGGGTGCCGCCGTGGGTGGTGGGTACCAGAGTGGGGCCGAATTCTGCACTGTACTTGCTGTTGCTGGGGGGGTAGACACCCTTGGAGTACAGGATGGTGTTTCTAAGAGTGTGAACGGAGATCTTGAACACAGAAGCATCGATGTGTGCCTGTGCGTAGGCCCAAGGAGCACCAGAGTCCAGATTGTTGCCGGGCAGGCTTGCCTTAACATCATCGGGAGTGAGGCATGCCAGGATGGACATTTCCTCAGCGGTCAGCTTGGAGGCAGTGAGCTTACGGGAATAGGTGTAGGTTGCGGTGTAGACTGCGTCACCGGTAACGGCAACGGGTTCTACATCCCAGCCTGCGAAGGTGTAGGTATAAAGATCAGCTTCCTTGGCAGGGGTTGCGCCGTCGTAGGTGGGAACAGTGCCGTAGGGAACGGTGTCGGTCTCCATGGTGGAGCCGTCAGCGTTCTTCCAAATGACGGTAAAGGTGACGGGAACTTCGGTGAAGGTTGCAGTGTAGGTCACATCACCGGAGACAGGACTGATTTCGGGAGTCCAGCCTGCGAAGGTGTAGCTTGCGGTAGCGGTGGGAGCCTTGGTGGGCTCCTCACCGTTGTAAGTGGGCATAGTGCCGGGCTGTACATTTTCATCCTTTTCCAGCTCGGTGCCATCTTCGTTCTTCCAGATGACCGTGTAGTTCACAGGTGCATCGGAGAAGGTTGCAGTGTAGACTGCATCGCCGGTGGCGGCTACGATCTCAGGCGTCCAGCCTGCGAAGGTGTAGACAGTAGTGCCGGAAGCAGCCTTGGTGGGAACTTCGCCGTCGTAGGTGGGCATAGTGCCGTAGGCAACATTCTCGTCCTTCTCCAGCTCGGTGCCGTCTTCGTTCTTCCAGATGATGGTGAAGGTGACAGGAACTTCGGTGAAGGTTGCAGTGTAGGTCACATCGCCGGTAACGGCGGAAACCTCGGGAGTCCAGCCTGCGAAGGTGTAGGTGAACTGCTCGGTAGCAGCCTTGGTGGGCTCAGCACCGTCGTAGGTGGGAGTAGCGCCGTAAGCAACATTCTCATCCTTTTCCAGCTCGGTGCCGTCTTCGTTCTTCCAAATGACGGTGTAGGTGACGGGAATTTCAGTGAAGGTTGCGGTGTAGGTCACATCACCGGAAACAGGTGCGATCTCGGGAGTCCAGCCTGCGAAGGTGTAGGTAGCAGTAGCAGTGGGAGCCTTGGTGGGCTCTGCGCCATAGTACTTGGGAGCGCTGCCAACCTTGGCATTCAGGTTCTTCTCCAGAACCGTGCCGTCTTCGTTCAGCCAGGTTACAACGCGCACATCGGGTGCGGCTGCAGTAGCCAGCTGCTCGGGACGGAGTACATAGTAGTAGCCAAAGCCATTTGCCGCAGCGATCGTCTGCATCTGCTCCAGTGTTGCACCGTTCCAGTCAGCGGCTCTCTTGCTGCCTGTTTTGGCAACATTCATACAGCCACTAAACTTACCATGTCCTTGATATACCAAGACAATGTAGGATGCTTCAGTGCCGAAGGTGTAGCTTCCAACGACTTTATTGGCGGGAACCTGTGCGCAGAGAATGTCGCCGATCTGCAGATTCTCATCGCTGAGGGCCTTGGTGCCGGGTTCTGCAAAAGCGGTGCCGCCGTAAACACCATCTACCAAAATCTGAATGTAGAAATTGTAGAGGGTAGCATCGGGAGAGGTGGCTGCCGTCAGAAGCTTACAGTTGGTGTTTCCAAACAGTGCCTTTCTGGCATTGTTGCCTGTTGCAGAAACGTAAGTCTTCATACTAATATTAACGGCATTGTAGGTCTTCGGCAGAATGCTGTTCAGGTCAACACCGCCGCAAAGGGCAGCATCGATTTGCAGCTTGCTGAGCGCATCCATTTCGGTGGCGGTCAGCTTGTGCTCGGAAATGTCACGAATGACGCTGGTCTTGTCGTCCTCGGGTTCTTCGGGCTCAACAGGAGGTTCGACAGGAGTATCGGTCTTGGCCAGGTTCTCAGGACGGAGCGTGTAGTAGTACTGGAAGTTCAGTGCATCTACCTGCTCAGCAGTCCAGGTGACCTTGGTCATGACCTGCTTTGCCTGGGCCACATCGTAAACAAAGTAGTAAACCAGGAACTTACCTTCGCCCTGATACAGAGCAGTCAGAGGAACGGTTTCGGTCTTTTCTGCGCCGTCGTTGTAGGCATTTACATGCATACCGGCAATCACATCACCAATCTGCAGCGTGTTGTTAGCAACTGCGCTGGCGATAGTTACACGGGAAGCTTCTGCGAAGTAGCTACCGCCCTGGACGGCTACCTGCATCTTCTGGAAGTAGCGCATCAGATCATCGGTGGCTTCTACGGGGATCAGAACCTTGGGATTGGTACCCCAGGTGAACAGCTTGTTGCGGACACGCTCCTGGGTCATGGTCTTACCGTCGGTGTCCAGAGGCAGGGTCAAAGTGATATTAACTGCCTTGTAGTAATCGGAGATAGTGCCGTAAATGTTTCTGGAGGTGTAGCCGATATTGCTGCCGGTCAGCTTGGAAAGGGCTTCCTTTTCAGCGTCGGTCAGCAGGCTGTCGGCGATGTCACGAGGACCTGCAGGCTCTTCAGGAGTTTCAGCTTCAGCCAGATTCTCGGGACGGAGCGTGTAGTAGTACTTGTAGCTCAGGGCTTCCATCTGGGCAGTGGTCCAGGTGACCTTGTTCATAGCATCCTTACCCTGTGCTGCATCGTATGCATAGTAGTATACAAGGAAGGTATCGTTGCCCTGATACATAGCAGTGATGTACTGATCCTTGGTGGTTTCCACGCCCTCAACAGTATAGGTTGTGGTGTGGCTACCGGCAATGACGTCACCGATCTGCAGCTTGCCGTTGGCAATCGCACCGGAAATGCTTACCCGGTCGGCTTCTGCGAACAGGCTGCCGCCCTGGACACCGATGTTCATCTTCTGATAGAAGCGCATAATGTCGTCGGTAGCTTCAGTGCGGAGGGTGAGCACGCCGTCAACCAAGTTGAACAGCTGGTTGCGGATGCCTTCCTGGGTCATCTTGGTGCCTGCCATAGTCACAGTGATATTCGCGGCCTTGTAGTACTCAGGCAGAGTGCCGTAGAGCATTCTGGTGGGATAGCCGATATCGCTGCCGGTCAGCTTGGAAAGGGCTTCCTTTTCAGCATCGGTCAGCTTGCCGGTGGTAATATCACGAGGTTCGGTGATCACGGGGAGATCATTCACATTTTCAGGACGGAGGGTGTAGTAGTACAGGAAGTCAAGGACTTCGATCTGCCTTGCAGACACCTGGGCCTTAACAAGGGACTGCTTGGAGCCATCCCACTGGGGATAAACAACCAGGAACTTGTTGTTGCCCTGATACAGAGCGGTAAAGGGCGTGTTGGTCTTGGTTCCGTCGCAGTCATCTACATAGTAACCGGCGATCACATCACCGATCTGCAGCTTGCCTTCGGAAACCGCAGTGGAGATCTTGATCTGGTTATCCTTTGCGAACATGCTGCCGCCGTAGACACCGATATTCATAGCCTGGAAGTAGGCCATTGTGTCATCGGTAGCTTCTGTACGGAGAACAAGGGTGTTGCCGTCCTTCACAAACAGCTGCTCACGAGCACCTTCGTGGGTCTTGTTCTTCATATCCACGGTGATGCCCACGGCCTTGTAGTATTCAGGCAGAGTGCCGTAGAGGTGCTTGCTGGGGTAGGCGATATTGGTGGGAGTCAGGATGGAAAGACTGGTCTTTTCTCTGTCAGTCAGCTTGCCGGTGGTAATATCACGGGGTCCGGGAACCACGGGCTTCTCTGCAGGAGGCTCCTTGGAAGCCAGCTGCTGAGGACGCAGTACATAGCGGAAGTTCCAGGTGATAGCGTCCAGATCCTCTACAGACAGGATCTTGGTTTCGTGACCCTTCTCACCTGCACTATAGGTGTCATAGAAGGCCATCCACTTACCATCACCCTGGTAAACAGCGCCGTAGTACAGGTTCACATCAGCGCCGTCCTTGCCCTTGACGACCACACGGCCACCAAAGATATCACCGATCTGGGAGTTCTTGATACCGGAGCCCTTTACATTGCTGCCACGGGAACCGGAAACCAGGATCTTATTGTAGTAGGAACCCTTGGTATTGGCGGAGTCGTTCGCACCGGCCCAGGTCAGAGCCTGATAGCCGTACTTATCCATTGCGATATCAATGCCTGCCTGCTTGTAGACCCAAGGCAGAATGTTGGTCAGCTGGTAGGATGCACAGTTTGCAGACCAGTTGTCGAAGGTCAGGTTAGCGATGGCTTCGGTTTCCCAGGGAGCCAGCTTGTAAGCATCGATGAAACGCAGAGTGGGATCAGCGGGGAATTCGGGATATACGGGAGGTGTATCCACGACCTTCTTAACGGTGGCAAGACGATCGGGACGGAGGATGTAGTAGTAGCTCCATTCCTTACCGATGTTCTTGGAGAAGACGGACTTGGTGTCGTAAGAAGCAATATTGCCCTTGGCACCGCCGTTTTCGATGAACAGGAATTTGCCGTTACCCTGGTAGATACCGACAACATATCTGGTGCTGTCCTTGCCGTTAACAGTTGCCTTTTGAGCGCCGCAGAACAGGTCACCGACCTGGAGCATATCGGGTGTGATGATGAAGCTGCTATTGAATGCGGTACCGCCGTAGGATTCGGGCACCAGCATGGTGCGGTAGTCGTTGTTATATTCGTCCTCGTAGCTCATACGAAGCTCCATGTAACTGCCGACCCACTTGAAGATCAGGTTTCTCGTAGCAAAGATACTGTTGGAGCCCAGGTAAATGGAGACGTTCACACCGGCCTTGCCGTAGGCCCAAGGGCCAACAGCGTTTATGTTGAACAGCTTCTTGGGGCCGTTCTTGAAGTCTTCGATGGTGAGCTTAGCTAGAACATTCTTTTCAGCGGTGGTCAGTGCGCCATCCTTGATGTTCCGCTTAACCATTTCGTTGATGTTCTCAAAAGCTCTGGAGGGACGCAGAACCAGGTAGCACTCGTAGCGCAGATCCTTAACAAAGCGGTTGTTGGGATCGAAACTGTCACGTCTATCCAAAGTCTCTGCGAAGGGGGCGATCTTGCTGTTGAGCCAGTTGTTAAATTCGGTGTCGTTCTTGAAGTGGAGCTCGCCCCAGATCTTGGACTCGATACCGGACAGCTGCAAGCTCTGCACGTTCAGCAGGAAGTTGCCATTGCCCTGGTAAACGGTGGTCACATAGAAACGGGAGGTACGGCTGCCGATCATCACGATGTCACCGGGGTGCAGATCCTTCATGGAAGTGATCTTTACTTCCGTGGAGTCGTCGATGGCGGGACCTGCGTAGTACATCAGCATATCGTTCCACTTTTCAGCGCCGTACTTAGGCTCTTCCAGCTTGAAGTAGTGGTGGCCAAATTCACGGAAGATGGAAGTTTCGTCTTCCACATCCAGGAACAGATACTTAAGCAGCGTTGCGAAGGAAGCGTCGTCGGTACCGTTGGTGACGATATCCATACCCAGCTTGCTGTAAACTTCGCCGGGGAACACGCCGTTAACCTTGATCCACTCAAAGTCCTCGATGCTCATATCAGCAAACTGCTTGCAAGCAACATCGTTCAGCAGGATCAGGCTGGGATTGGGCTTGTAGGTCTGACGCATATCGGCTTCAGTCAGATCGGGAGCAGGACCCACAAAAGCGGGGATCTGGGTGTTGATATCGGTGTAAGCCTGACGGGGACGCAGGCACACGAACAGGTCGTGCATAAAGGCGGAGGTGACGCCAAATGCGGTATCAATGGGATCCAAACGGCCTTCGCTGTTCAAAGAAGCGTAGGAGGAGTTGCCCAGATAGACCATAACGGTATAACCGGTCACCTCACGCTTTTTGTAAACTGCACCATCTTCTTCGGCCTCGGTCAGATCCAGGTAAATGAAGATATCACCAGGCTCCAGATATTCTTCACGGAGCTCGTTGATACGCACTTCACCGTTGTATTCGTCGGAGTAGCACCACATACCGCCGTAGTAGCCGGGAACCAGCATATCATAGTAGATCTGGTCCTTGGCGCTGGGAGCCTTGGAATTCAGACGGTACATATGTCTTGTGATGCCGGTGCTGTCGTGGTACAGGTATGTGCCGTAGGGGGTGTAGTACTTATACTCATGGAAGAAGATGTCCATGATCTCCTGCACATCGGGCAGCTGCAGGTTAAGGCCGGTGGTGGCCTGATAGACCTGCTCGGCAAAATGGGTGCCGGAATTTACGTTGGCGCTGATCTTGTAGCCATCGTTGCTGTTCCAGGCATCTCTGCCGGCTTCAAAGAAGCGGGTCATATTACCCTTGACCTTGTTGGGCAGCTGTTTGCCGCCAATGCGGTTTTCGATGGTGTTGGAGGGAATGTTGTTGACCCAGCCACCGGTGCTGACGATGGTATCGCCCACATCACCGGTCACTCTTACGGTGTAAGCAAAGGTGCGGGATTCGCCGGCGGGGATGTCGGCATTCCAGCGCAGGGTGTTGCCGTCAACGATGGCGCCAAAGACAGACTCCAATTCGGTGCCCTCGGGGATATGTTCTACCACCCACAGGTCCTTGTAATCCACACCTTCGTAGTCGGTGATGCCGCCCCGTTCCAGATAGGTCAGGTAATCCATATTGTCACTGTTGTTTGCCACAGTAACGCTGTATGTAAGGGTGTTGCCCTGGGTAGCGGTGCCGTAAGGGGTGATGGAAACGGTTCTGTTGATGGTCATGCCCATGTTTTCCAAACGGGTATAGGTGATATCATCAAAACCGTAGTCGGAGGTCTTAACGGTGTGGCTCTTGTCATGGGCAAGCTGGTACTTCAGAAGACCGGTCCGCAGTTTGTAATTAGGATCGATCTTATCGTTGCCGGGATCCTTATCACCATCGTCGATGGTCAGAAGGTCCAGAGGACGGCAAACAACGATGGAGTTTTCACGCCAACCAAGGGCTCCCACGTCGAAGTTCTTGTTATCGGGATCGAAGAAGTAGTCTTCCATGGTGGTGAACTTTACGGCACCGGAGGTTTCTCTCTGGTCCGTACCGGTGTCCATGGAGTACTTGCCGCCGCCGGCATCCAGAACGATGCCGTTACCTACATACAAAATGGCGTGGCCGGGATTGTCGAAGACAATGATGTCGCCGGGACGCATGTTTTCTTTCCAATTCTTGAAGAAGTCATATACACCCTTGGCGGAGTACCAGTTGTTGTACTTAACATTGTAGGTGGTGTCATAGTTGTTATACTTAACACCTTGGCCCTTGGTGTGCCAGCGCAGGATGGCCATATCATCCGGATAGCTGGTGTTACGCCACAGGGTCATAGTCAGACAGTTGAACTTGCTGCCCAGAATGGGGTAGCCCAGAGCTGCCATATAGGAGTCGTAAGCAAAGCCACTACAAACAGTGAACACACTGGAGTGGGAGGTGGCGTTTTCCATTACGGGGAAAGCAGTCAAACGGCTCTTACCACCGGAGTAACCACACAGAGGGGTACTCAGGTGCTGCTCCATGGAGTTCAGGGAAGCGGAGTCATACTCATAGGAACCACCCTTGAAGTACCAGGTGAAAGCCATTTCTGCAATGGCCTTTTCCATATCTGCACGGGTCAGAGTGGAATTGTCAGGATTGGGATCCTGATAGTCCCAAGTGACGGTAGCGCTGATCACAACGGTCTCGCCCTCAATGGTAACTTCATTGGCTACGGTGAGGGTGTTGCCGGCATCGGCTGCAGCTTCCTCACCTTCGGTGGCGTTGACCACAGGGGCAAGGGAGAATACCAGAATGCCGATCAGAAGCAGCAGGCTCAGGTTCTTGCCCTTCTTCAGCTTGCCGGTGGCGATCAGGAAGATCAGAACGCCGGCAACGATCACTGCCACGGCAATTAGTGCCACAGGCAGGACCCAGGAGGGAAGACCGCCCTTGCCACCCTTGTTACCGCCCTGATTGCCACTGGGGCCATCGGGATCGGTAGGATCCTCCACGATGATGGGGGAGTCCACATGGGCAAACTGGATCTCGTTTTGCAGTAAGGCATGGTAGTTCATTTTCTCCACGTCTTTCACCAGTTCGCCTTCCTTGACCAGCAAGGATTCGGGCATGGTGACGGATGTTTTGATATCCTTCAGCTTTTTGTCACCATCGTTGGCAACATCCAGCTTTAGGGACATCTTGCCGGTTTTCTCGTAGTCTTCCTCATTGATTTTGAGGGACACGCGAATACCGTCCTTTTCGGCTTCGGCGGCCAGAGCAGATTCTGTTTCGGCGAAGGTTGTGATCGCCATAATACCGGCAACCAGCAAGCACAGCACCAAAAGAATGGATAGCCACTTCATACTTGTTTTCATCAGGAACACCTCTTTTTTCATATATAGATTTTTTGCGAAAACCCCAACCTGGGGAGATAAAATGCCGCGCGGGGATACTATGGCACTCTATGTACTCATTGTACAAAAAAGATTGCTGTTGGTCAATGGTTTTTTGGTAAATGGACAAACTTGTCGTGCAAAAATCACAAGATTATCCTTGCTTTCGGAGAGACTTTTTTGATGTAACGATGTAAAAGGGAAGAGGAGGCCAAAAAACCAAATAAAACCCCGGTTAAACCGCCTGGAAAGCGGTATAACCGGGGGATAAAGTGATATTTTTTATAACTTGGGAAGCTGTGCAGCATAGGACTTTGCAGCCTTGGCAGGTGTTTTGTAAGGACCATCCAGTTCGGACAGGGAAACCCGAAGGATCTTACCGCTGCTCAGGCACAAACCGGAGCCGTTGGAGTGGTAGTAGGCTACCAGGAAGTAGTCCTCACCTTCAAAAACGGCAGGGTAGCAGTAGGAGTTGCTGGGATCCGTTTCCAGGAAGTAGCCGTCTGGGAAGGTTTGACCACGGTCGTGGCTGACAAGGCAAACAAAGGGTGTTCTTGCCCACAGGCCCTTGCCGGTCTCCGGCGCTTCAAATTCTATCCGGCCGTAGTACCGGGGCTTGGGGTTGAAGATGGCTACGGTGTAGTCGCCCACATCCTTTACCTGCATAGGTGCATCAGGGCTGGTGAACAGCTCGCTGCCTACGGGGGTAGTCCAGTTTACGCCGCCATCCTTGGAGTACATGGAGTACTGGCTGCCGGAACGGGTACGAGCCCAGCCCCAGATGGTTCCGTCGGGCATTTCGTATACGCCGCCTTCCTGCAGACCGGAGGTGGTGGTGCGGTCAGGGTGAGCCAAAGGTTCACACAGCTTTTTCCAGGTCTTTCCGTCATCTTCAGACAGAAAGTAGCACTGCACGGAGATGTCGGTGGCGGGAGAGGCGTGCAGGTTTGCGGGGAACAGCAAATTGCCGTTGCGCAGACGGATCACCCGGTCATTGTTGACAACATAGTACTGATTGTCGGTGCAGATCGTGGGTTCTCCCCAGCTTTCTCCTTCGTCGTCAGAGCGCACCAAATTCAGCACACAGGCATCTCCGGTCTTACGCAGGAAGAACATACCCAAGCTGCCATCCAGCATTCGCATGAAGGAAACGCTCATAATGTTCTTATCGCCTTCCCGGCAGGTCATCAAAACACGGTGGCCGCCCCAGGATTGACCTTCGTCGGAGGAAAACACTGCACTGATACGGGCAGGATCTGCATCTTCGTTGCCGGCACCCACATATTCCGTGTAGGCGTATACGATCCGTCCGTCCTTCAGACGGGCAAAAGCGCCTTCACCGGCACGCTTGACGGATTCACCGGTGGGCAGAAAATGTACCTGTTTACCAATTTTCTTCATCATAGTTCCTCCTGCAGCTTACATAACGTCGGTAGAAAGACACTTCTTGGGATCTAAACGGCGCTCCCAGTGCATCTTTGCCTTGTTGCCGTCCATAGTTTTCTGAATGAAAAGCTCGTGGCGATTGATGTGGTCGATCATATTGGCAATTTCTGCCTTTGCACCCTCATAATCTGCATTCTGTGTCAGCTGAAGTACCTTTGCAAGGTTGCGCACATATTCTGCGTGGATCTGCAGGTACTGCCAATCTTTCTGCCAGGGAGCAGATACTTCTGCGTGAGCATCAATGATGGGGGCAAAGTCTGCAAGGCACTTCTCAAGCGCTGCATAATCTGTCACCAGATCACCGGTGATCTTTGCACCGTTGCCGTGAGAAGGACCTTCATAGATGGCAAACAGACGGGAGATGGTCTGCAGATAAGCCTGCACTTTTTCGCCGTCAGGGCCAAAGGCGGACAGATAGTACTGCCGTGCCTTGGTATCATAGTCTGCATCCCGGTTCCAAAGGGCAGCTGCCATCATTTGCATGGGCAGAGCGGAGGGGAAGAAGCAGCGCATCAGCTGGCAGCTGATATTGCCGTTGATGCCGATGGAACGAAGATGCTTCATATCCTCAAAGGTGTTCCGGGCGCAATATTCGTAGCCCGGATCATTGAAGTGAGCATACATCAAATGATATTCGTAAACAAAACTGTCGCCCTTAAATTGCTTTTGCCATTGCCGCAGCTGGGCAAGGTTGATGGCCAAAGAGTTGGCGAAATCCAGATGGTTCCGCTTGAATTCCGGCAGAGGACCGTCGTAAGTCAGGTGCTGGTCGTAGTTCTGACCGTAATTTCGGGTAATGGGGGCAAACATAAGGATGAACCGATCCGGGTTCACAAGCTTCAGCTTTTCCGGGGCCCACAGAAGGTCCACATACAGCAGGAATACCACCTTGGTATCCAATCCGGCTTCTGTCATAGCTGCATCCAAATCGTTCAGCAGCAGAATAAACCAATCGGAGGGCAGCATTTTTACGCACTCTTCGCACTCGCAGTGGTTATTTACACCGTCAGAGAGCCAATAGTGCAGAAAATCCACATTGGGATGTTCCTTGCAATAGGTGACAATGGCGTCGGTCATGATCTGACGGACTTCCTTCTGGGAATAGCACATATTGGTGTTCAGAGGAATGCCATCGTGAAGCTGGCGAACGCCATTGATTTTGGCAAAGTATTTTTCAATGCCTTCGGGCAGAGGCTTCTCGCCTTGCGCACCCCAGGAAGTGCCATCCAGACCAAAGGGCTGGCAGGTCCAGCCGTGACCGGTCTTGTGATAAAGAATGCCCCGCTTGGCCATTTCCCCTTCCAGAGCTGCCAGCATAGCAAGGATCTCTTCCGTGGACACAGATTCTGCATCCAGATGAGGATTGCTCTTGTGATTATACCAGCGTCTAAAGAAGATCAGGGGCTCAAAATGCTCAAAGAAGAAGGCGTTCATCCCTACCTTGGGTAGGAAATCCATCATATCCAGAATATTTTCGTAGGAGGTGGCGCCTTCAATGCACACACCTCTGTGGCGGTAGCTGGCAGCTTCCTTTACCTGCGCGGAAAGGTTTTCCAGATGCTTTTTGGGGATGCGCTCGCCTGCGGCAGAGGGTCTTGCCCAGTAGCAGCCCAGCTCCTGCAGGAAACGGTACACACCGATCAGCACACTGCGGGGATTGGAGCCGGTGATATAGCCGTTGTCATTCTCCACCTGAATGGAAATGGCATCGTCTAAATAGGGATTTTCTACCTGAGGTACCTCAAAGGCAGCGTCCATACCCACCCAAATGATTCGGGGGAAGGATGCTTTATAGGCATCGGAGAGCAGGATATCCACTTCCAGGCCTGCGTCCATCTTTTTTAAGTAACGGGTCAACTCTTCAACGGCAAAGGCAACGGTGGGGTCATTGCCCAGCTTACCAATACGAATTCTGTGAGAAGTCATGTGTAATCTCCTTTCTCAATCCCGGGGACGGCTTTCTTCCATCTGCTTGACCCAGTCCTTTTCCTTTCGTTCCTCTTCTGCACGAAGGAGCTTATCAAAAGAATCCATATGGGCCTTTAATTTTGTTGCCACTTTTTCCCCGCCGGGGACACAAAGATCAGCCTCTTTATGGCAGGTGAACACAGCGTGGGCATAGGCAATGCAGCTTTCACAGCCACACTGGCCGCAGTTTTTGCCGGGAAGCTCCTTGTTCAAAAGTTTTAGCTGCTTATTGATGGTGTCCCGGGCGAATTTACTGGCAAAATACATCATACCTGCGTTGTAAAGCAGGGTCAGAACGATGATAAAGGCGGTGACCAGAAAAATACCGATGATCAAATAACCCCAAACATTCATTGGTTTTCCTCCTTGGAAATTTCATCGCGGAGCTTGTGGGCAGCACGGATAATCAGCACGAAGGCCACCATCAAAGCGATGACCGTAGGCACAATGATATAGAGCATACTCATATAAGTACCGGTCAGATCAAACAGCAGGTTTACAAGGGGCGTACCCACTGCGTAGCCGGATACATTCAAAGAAACGATGATACCTACCAGTTTGGGAAAATCCTTTTCGCCAAAGAGGTCGGCAGTGATCAGGGGGAGCATAACTGTTTCCAAAGGCAGCGCCAGGGAAGAAGTGGCTGCCCATACTGCGGCGCAGCCCATGCCGAAGGCAGAACTGCCCGCCAGCGCCAAGGCAATAAAGGAAACAAGGGCAAAGCCCTGACAGATCAGCAAGGTGGTGCGCAGTCCCAGCTTGTCATAGCTGATACCTGCCAAGAATTTGGAGCCGCAAAGGATGATGGAGTGCAGGCTCAGCACCGTGGCAACAAAGTCCGTGTTGATGCCCACATCCCGAAGGTGGGCGCCGCCCACACCGTTGATGCCCTGCAGGCTCATACCCGTCAGGAATACACCCACTGCGGCAGCATAGAAATAAGGCTGACGAAGGGCCTGCTGGAGGGTAATGCCACTCCAAGTGCCGCCCCGGGCCTGCTTTTTGCCGGCGGTTTGGGGTCGTTTGCCCTTTGGCTCACCAATAACCAGCACGGAAAGCACACCCACGATTACCAGCAAAATGGCCACCAGATAGTAGGCATCCCGATAGCCGAAGAGATTGTCCTTCTGGTAAATAATGGGGGTAACGATTTGTGCTGCGATGGCGCCGCCAAGGCCGTTGGCGCAGAGGATCAGACCGTTGATAGTACCTCTGTTTTTGTCAAACCAGCGATTTACCAGGTAGCTGACCATGGTGGTAGTGGTCCAGGAAAAGCCGATGCCCAAAAGTGTGCCGCCAAGGTAAAAGCCCAGCACATTTGTGGAGGTAGCATAGAGCAGCACAGCGCTGATCAGGCAGGCAAAGCCCGCTGCGATCAGCTTCTTTGCACCGAATTTGCAGATCAGAAAACCAAAGAAAAGGTTAATGATCGCATTGGCAATAAAGCGGCAGCTTTCCTTCAGGGAAAACACGCTGCGTTTAATGTGCAGCGCATCGGTGATAGGACCTAAGTAAAGACTTGCGTTGCTGCTGCAAAAGCCCAAGCTGATGCACACCATCAGGGCGCAGACAGCTACGATCCAGTATTTTCTTGCACCGTTGGTTTCAATTTTGTTCTGTTGCATAAAGTCACTTCTTTCAAAAAAGGGGGACGGTTGTATTTTTTAATAGATTCGCAGAGGTCACGAAAACAGGTAAAATCTGTAGCTTTTGCCGGCTTTCGTGGCATCTGCATAGAATATCCGCCCACCCAGGTGGGTGGGCGGATACATATTTATGCGTTTAATGCTTGGCGGAATTACTTCTTGCCGTGCTCAGCGGGATTTGCCCAGTAAGCATTGTGGAAGTAGATATTTCTGCCGTCATAGTCCCAAACCAGATCGGGATCGTGGGTCCAGGTCATTTCGCCCTGGCTGACGTAAACGGTGGGGCAGTCGTTGACCATCATCTTGGCCAGCTGCTGCCAGGTCTCGATGTACTCATCGGAGCCGACCATCAGACCCTGCAGCTTATAGTACAGCTCATCCTTTTCAGGATTGTTGTAGTTGGTGGTCATCAGGTTGGTAGCCAGCAGAGTGGGGGTGTTGTTCAGAGAGGGGTTGGTCCAGGTGAAGAGCCAATCGCCTGCGGGGTCATTGAACAGTTCGCCCCAAGCGGCGGATTCAACCATCTTGATCTCCACATCGATACCTGCGTCCTTCATCCAGCCGGCGCAGAGGGTAGCAACGTCGTCGTAGGAGCTGGGCATGGTCAGGGTCAGCTTTTCACCGTTGTAGCCGGCTTTTTCCTGATATTCCTTGGAAAGAGCAATGTTGGCAGGACCCATGTAGTCAGCCTTTTCAAAGTAGTCTACATAGTAGGCTTCGTCGAATACGGGGCAGGCACCGGCCTTTGTTCTCTTGCCGTCGGACATGAAGCTTACCAGTGCGTCCAGGTCGATAGCGGCAACAATAGCCTTACGCATATCAGCGCTGGTGTTAACGATGCTGCCACCGAAGGTGTTGAACTGCAGGGTAGCACCGGTGGTGCCGTCCTTGACCAGTTCCTTCAAGCCGGCAGCTGCAACCTGTGCGTCGAAGTCGGAGCTAATGCCGGAGAAGACGTCCAGGTCACCATTCAGCAGAGCCATGGTGGAGGTGGCGGCTTCGGTGTTGGCATTGATGGTGATGGAGTCCATATAAGCCATCTTGGGAGCAGCAAAGCCGGTGTAGTCACCGGTGGTGGGAATATAGCCATCGTGACGAACCAGTTCAACCTTTACCTGAGGCTCGAAGTCAGAAACCTTGTAGGGGCCGGTGCCGATGCAGTCTTCTACATCAGCGATGAAGTTCTTGGATTCGTAGCTGTACTCTTCTGCCAGTTCCTTGGGCATAACGCCGATGAAGGGGTTGACACAGGCAATGTAGTACATGGTCTTTTCGGCGTATTCCTTGAAGGTGAAGGTTGCAACCTTGCCGTCGATCTGGACATCCTTGATGTAGCCGGCAACGAATTCACGGGGAGACTTGTGAACGGCGCGCTTTACGGAAGCAACAACGTCTTCGATCTCAACGGGGGAGCCATCGTGGAAGGTCATGCCTTCACGAACCCACAGCTTCAGGGTCAGCTGGTCTTCAGACAGTTCGTAGTCACAAACAGCAGGACGGATGTTGCCCTCTGCGTCTCTGGTCAGGGGGGATTCAAAGATCAGGCTGGTCCACAGATAGTTCCAAACACCGGTGGACTTTGCGGGGTCAAGGTAAGAGGGGTTGTTGTAAATGCAAAGGTTCAGGTGACCACCGTACTGGGGCTCAGCAGCGGTAGCGCCGCCGCCACCTTTTCCGTTGGCGCCGCAAGCTGCCAAAGACATAAGCATCAGAGCAGCCAGCAACAATGCAAGCAGTTTTTTCATCGTTTTTTTCCTCCATTTTTTTAATATTCAGTAAGCCGCAAAGCGGCATTACTTACATAGAATGTGGGCAGTATTTATGCCCGGGGATCATTTGGCTTCTGTGACACAGCCGCAGCACAGATGGCAGGCCACCATATGGCCGTTGCCAAGATCGGCTACAGGGGGATCGGTCTTGCAGGTTTCCGTAGCATAGGGGCAACGGGTGTGGAACCGGCAGCCGGAGGGGGGATTGACGGGGCTGGGAATGTCACCTTCGATGATGATCCGGTCAGTGCGATCAAATTCGCCGACCTTGGGGATAGCGGACAGCAACGCCTTGGTATAGGGGTGCTGGGGGTTATTGAAGATGTCGTCCTTGTCGCCGATCTCCACGATCTTGCCTAAGTACATAATGGCCACACGGTCACAGATGTGCTCGATAACGGACAGGTCGTGGGAGATGAACAGATAGGTCAGCTGCAGCTCTTCCTGCAGGTCAGCCAGCAGGTTCAGCACCTGGGCGCGGACGGAAACATCCAATGCAGAAACAGCTTCGTCACAAACCAGCAGCTGGGGATTGGTGGCAAGGGCACGGGCGATAACGATTCTCTGACGCTGACCGCCGGAGAATTCGTGGGGATAGCGATCCATATAGGAGGCATCCAGACCCACCTGCTCCATCAGCTGGGCAACTCTTGCCATACGCTCTTTTTTGTCGGGGAAGAGACCATTGATGATCAGGGGCTCTTCGATGATCTTGCCTACCTTCATACGGCCGTCCAAGGCGCTGAAGGGATCCTGGAAAACGATCTGCATATGCTGGCGGATCTTACGCAGATCCTTCTTGCGCATATGGGTGATATCCACACCATCGTAGTGCAGAGTGCCGGAGGTGGGCTGGATCAGACGCAGCAGCGTACGCAGCAGGGTACTCTTGCCGCAGCCGGATTCACCGGCAATGCCCAGGGTCTCACCCTTGTAGACATCAAAGGAAACGCCGTCTACAGCCTTAACATTTGCAGGCTTTTCAAAGAACCACTTTTTGACAGGGAACCACTTAACGAGGTCGGTTACCTGGAGCAGGACTTCTTTATTCTGTTCCATTTTACTTTACCTCCTGTTCCATGTCGTTATAGCGGAAGCAGCGGACTCTATGACCTTCTTCGTTGGTAGCGCACAGTGCAGGCTTGCAGGCGTGGCACTTTTCAGTGGCATACTTGCAGCGGGGTGCGAACACACAACCGCTGGGGAACTTGCCTGCGGGGGGAACAACACCGGGGATGGTGTCCAGGCGGCCCTTCAGGCCAAACTTGGGAAGTGTGCCCAAAAGACCTTCAGTGTAGGGGTGCATGGGATTTTTGAACAGCTCTCTGGTGGTAGCTTCTTCCACCACTTCGCCACAGTACAGAACGATCACGCGGTTACACATTTCGCTGACAACGCCCAGGTCGTGGGTGATGAAAGCGATGGAGGTACCCATTTCCTTCTGCAGATTCCGCATCAGATCCAGCACCTGAGCCTGAATGGTAACATCCAGTGCAGTGGTAGGCTCGTCAGCGATCAGCAGCTCGGGGCGGCAGGCAAGAGCCATAGCGATCATAACTCTCTGGCGCATACCGCCGGACAGCTGATAGGGATATTCCTTCATTCTCTGCTCGGGTAGAGGAATACGAACCATACGCAGCATTTCAATGCCCTTTTCCCAAGCCTCGGACTTGGAAAGACCCTGGTGCTGCATAAAGGTCTCGATCAGCTGATCACCAATAGAGAACAGGGGGTTCAGGCTGGTCATAGGCTCCTGGAAGATCATGGAGATGCGGTTGCCACGGATGGCCTGCATCTGCTTTTCTGTCAGGGTCAGCAGCTCCTTGCCGTCAATGCGGATGCTGCCCTTGATCCGGGCAGGAGGGCTTTGCAGAAGCCGCATGATGGAAAGAGAAGTAACGCTCTTGCCGCAGCCGGATTCGCCCACGATGCCAAGGGTCTCGCCCTTATAAATATCAAAGCTGATACCGTTGAGGATCTTCTTGGAGCCGTAGTCATTGTCAAACCAAAGCTCCAGATTTTCTACTTGTAAAGTAATTTCTTTATCCATATTTTCCATAGTGTCCTCCTTATCTCAGGCGGGGATCCAGCAGGTCACGGACACCGTCGCCCAGCATAGCAAAGCCGAAAACGGCCAGGCAAGTGGCGATACCGGGATAGAGGACCAGGTGGGGAGTGCCGAACATCAGGTGCTGCGCTTCGTTGATCATGCCGCCCCAGTTGGGGATAACAGGGCTCAGACCCAGGCCCAGGTAGGAAAGACTGGTCATGCTCAGAACAGCGCCGGCAAGACCGGAGGAGAAAGAAACGATCAGATAAGAGGTGCAGGAGGGAAGAATGTGCATAAACATGGTTCTGGTGTCGGAAGCACCCATAGCATGTTCACTTTCGATGTATTCCTTCTCCTTCAGAGAAAGCACCTGGTTTCTGACCATTCGGGCTGTGCCGGGAATGCCGCCGATGGCCATAGCGATGATCAGGTTTACAGTACCTGCGCCAAAAATAGCGACCATCATCAGGCACAAAAGCAGGTTGGGAATGGTGGCCATAGCGTCCAGAATACGCATCAGGATCTTTTCAGCGTATCTGTAGTAGCCGCAAATCAGACCCAAAACCGTGCCAAGGACAATGGCGAGCAGCTTGGAGCCGAAGGCTACGATCAGGGTAGTCCGTCCACCGTAGAGGATACGGGTGAACATATCACGGCCGTAGTTGTCAGTACCCAGCAAATGCTCTGCGCTGGGCAGCTGCTTACGGATGCTAAGGTCATAAACTTCGGGGTCGTACTTGGTAAGGAAGGGAGCGAAAATGGAGCCGAAGATGATCAGTGCAATAATGGTGCCACCAATGATCAAACGGCCATATTTGGCAAGGAAGCGCATGGGCTTCATTCTTTTTCTTTGCAATGTACTCATAGTAGCCGCCCTCCTTAGTCGTATTGGATCCGGGGATCCAGAAGCTTATAGAACAAGTCCAGAAGCAAATTAACACCCAAGCACATCAGTGCGGAGAAAAGAACAATAGCCTGTTCCTGGGTGTAGTCACGGCTGGAAAGGGAGCTGACGGCCAGCGTACCCAAGCTGCGGATACCGAACACACGCTCGGTGATGGCAGAGCCGCCGAGAACTGCAGCGAAGGAGGTGGCGATGTTGGTGCCGACCAGAGAAAGGGTGTTCTTCAGGGCATGCTTATAATAGATCTTGCTTTGGGGAAGTCCCTTGGCCTTTGCGGTGCGGATGTAATCCTGGTTCAGAACATCCAGCATGGTGGAACGGGTCAGACGGGCCATGCTTGCCACATGGTGCAGACCCAGGGAGATACTGGGAAGCAGCACGCAGTAAACAGACTTCCAGAAGCTGCCCTTTGCCATATATGTATAGCCCATAATGGGGAAGATATCCAGTTTATATGCCAGGAAATAACACAATAGCAGCGCCCAGCACACCGTGGGGATGGTCATGGACACGGTGGAGGCGGAGGATACAAAATAGTCAAGTAAAGAGTTGCGGTGGGTAGCGGAAAGCACACCTACCGGCAAAGCGATGATGACTGTAATGAAGGTGGCAAGGAAGGCCATAATGATAGAGGGCTCCCAGATCTTCATCATATTGGTAAACACCGGCTGGTTATTCAGGTAGGATTTACCCCAATCGCCCTTGAAAATGCCGGCCAGATAACGGCCGTATTGGACGACAATCGGGTCGTGGAAGCCGAGCTCTTCTTCCAACTGGTAGATTTCCTCGGGGGTGTATTCTTCACCTTCCGTCATTGCGTAGACGGGGCTGCCGGGAACCAGCTTCATCAGACAGAACACGATGGTCAGCACGATGAACAGTGTGGGTATCAGCAGAAGAACACGTTTGATCGTATACTTAAGCATTTGGGGGTCTCCTTTTCATAAGTAATGGGGTTGCTGAAAAGCCGGGGAAGGTCACTGCGCCATCCTTTATACTATAATGTATGGCGTGTGCATTGTAAACAAAACAGGGCGTGGATACACGGGCGTTTTTGTTACTTTGCCTACAGTATACGGTATTTTATTCCTTTCGTCAAGACGGCAAAGGGCAAAAGAGCAAAGTTGTCGAATACTCAGAGCAAGATTGTCTTAAAAAATGAAAAAAATCTCTTGCGTTGCAGAAAAAGAGAAAAGAATGCATTGGCTGTGCGTAGGGACAAGCGCAGAGCTGCCGCCCCGTCCGGAAGGATTATCTTGCGTTGAAGGCGCGATTATCTTGCGAAGAAAGCAACATTCCCTTGACAGATAAAAGGGGAAAGAGTTATCTTTATAATAAGGTTATTTATAACTTAGGCAGAATGCCCGATGAAATTTGGAGGAAATGACTATGAAACAAGCAACTCGCCTTCCTGCAGTTCCCCTGATCACCCATGATCCAATGTTTTCTATCTGGAGCATTACGGATGTACCTACCGGTGAAGATACGGTTCACTGGACAGGTATCAAAAAGAAACTGCGTGGCGTGATCACCGTGGATGGGGTCAGATACCGCTTCCTGGGAAGACCCACCTGCAAGACCATGCCTATGGTCGCTTCTTCTGTGACGCCCCTTTCCACTACTTATACCTTTGCTGCCGCCGGTGTGGAGCTGACAGTGAAGTTTACTTCTCCGCTTTTGATGGATGATCTGGATGTGCTTTCCACCCCCATCAGCTTTATTTCCTATGACGCTGTATCCACAGACGGACAGCAGCACGATATCACTGTGGAGCTTTGGGCTTTTGCAGATCTTTGCCATTGTGGAGAATATGAGCCCCAGATGCGTGTGGGTTTCTTCAGTGAAAATGGCCTGAACTATGGCTATATGGGCAAGGTGCAGCAAACCGTCCTGAACGGCAGCGGTGACCAAACTACCTGTGACTGGGGTTATTTGTTCCTTGCCTCCGAAGACGAGGTGGACGATGCCCCCGAGCGGATCGATATTATGCTCCGCCATCGCAAGAAGGATAAGGGCGAATTGCATACTGTACTGCTCATTGGCTATGACGATGTGGCATCCATCAACTACTTCGGCCGTTACCTGCCGGCCTACTATGCACGAAACGGAAAGACCATTACCCAGGCACTGCGGGAATTCTATGACCGCCGGGAGGAACTGATCGCCCGCTGCGATCAGTTCGATGAAGCATTGCTGGCCGACGCCCGCAAAAAGGGCGGTGAGGACTACGCCCTCATCGTCAGCGCTTCCTACCGGCAGACCATTGCCGCCCACAAGCTGGTGGCGGATACGGATGGCAGCGTTCTGTTTATCTCCAAGGAGAACGATTCCAACGGCTGCGCCGCTACAGTGGATGTAAGCTATCCTTCCGTGCCCCTGTTCCTGCTTTATCAGCCGGAATTGGTGCGGGGTATGCTCCGTCCCATTTTGAAATTTGCGAAAATGCCCGTTTGGACCTATGATTTTGCACCCCACGATGTGGGTCGTTATCCCATTCTGACAGGCCAGGTCTATGGTGCTTCTCAGCGGTCGAAGAATCAGCAGGCGGGCAATGTACACGCTCCTTATTACCTGTTCCCCGACACGGTGGATGCCTACCTTTTGAGCAAGCAGATGCCCGTGGAAGAAAGTGCTGACATGCTTTTGATGATGGCGGCCTGCGGCAAAGCCGACGGCAAGTACCCTCTGGCAGAAAAGAATCTGCCCCTTCTGCGGCAGTGGTGCCGGTATTTGCTGGACTTTGGCGATGATCCCGGTGAGCAGCTTTGCACCGACGATTTTGCCGGCCATTTGGCACGGAATGTGAACCTTTCCGCTAAGGCTATCATGGGCATTGCCGCTTTCTCCCTGATCCTGAAGGACTTGGGTCACAGCGAAGAAGCAGCCCAGTATATGGAAAAGGCCAAGGCCATGGCAAGCAGCTGGGTAAAGCGTGCTGATGTGGGTGGCTTCACCAGCTTGAGCTTCAATGGTGACGGCTGGAGCATGAAGTATAACCTGGTTTGGGACAAGCTCTTTGGGTTTGACCTGCTGCCGGAGGACTTCTACCGCCGGGAGATGGCAAGCTACTTGCCCCGGATGGAGCGCTATGGCCTGCCTCTGGATTCCCGGGCACCCTATTCCAAGACCGACTGGATCTTGTGGACGGCCGCCATGGCTGACGAAGAGACCTTCCCCAAATTCGTTGCCCCTGTTGCTGACTACTTAAGGGAAACCGATAGCCGTGTTCCCTTCTCCGATTACTATGACACCCAATCCGGCAGATACGAAAAGTTTATTGCCCGCAGTGTGCAGGGTGGTCTGTTTATGCCTTTGCTGGCAGAAAAGTGGGCGAAGAACTAAGAAGGGAAGAAGCCTATGAACGAAATGGAACTTTTGTGCCAGCGATATGGCGCTCACCCGGATTGCACCGCATTTCTGGGAAAGGCTTACGAAAAGCTGCAGGCCAATGAAGAGGCATTTTCTGTCTTCTTGCAGCAGGTGCAGGTCTATAAGGATGACTACCTTTTTGACCATAAGCCGGTGATGGCAGCCCTTCGCGATCTGGAAGCGACCACAGGGCTTGCCTGGGAAACCATCCATATGCTGTATACGATCTACTTGCTTCCCATTTTGGAAGCGCTTTATGAAAAAGAAAATATAGAGAAGGAACGCTTTACTGATTTTGTGGGCAATTTGCGAGGTTCTATGGGCCCCGGAAAAGAAACCTACGGCCTGCGGATCGCCTGGTGGTTTATGGACTTTTTCAAGCTGAAGCTGTTTACAGTTGGAAGGCTGCAGTATCGCCGCCGCCGTTTCCGTCAGGATACGGTTTGCGGAAATCAGGTGTTTCCGGAGAACAGTTACTACCTGGATGTGCATATTCCCGGGGGCGGTTCCCTAACACCGGCGCTTTGCCAGGATTCGTACAAAAGAGCTGTGGAATTTTATAAGGAACGGTTTGGGGACGAGAACATCGTTATCGGCTGTTACTCTTGGCTTCTTTCCCCGGATCTGGACAGCCTCCTTCCCAAAAGCTCCAATATTTTGGCCTTTGCTCATCAGTATACCCTGACGGAAACCGTTCCGGATACGGATTTTGACTTCCTTAGCTATGCATTCGGCATTCACGAAAAGCCGGAGGACTTAACCACCCTGCCGGAAAGATCTTCCCTGCAGCGAGCCTTGAAGGCCTGGCTTTTGGAGGGAAATACCTTCCGCCTTGGAAAAGGATATTTCCGCTACAATGAACTTACATAAGAAAGGTGAATGTTATGAAACAGATCTTTATGCGTTACCCCGGCGGCAAGGATCGTGCCCTTACCTTCAGCTATGATGATGCGCCGGAAGCGGACATTCGGTTTATGGAGATTTTAAAGAAGAATGGCCTGAAGGGTACCTTCTTCGTCAATGGCGGCAGATTTGCCAAGGAAGGCACGCCTTCCCGCTGCGGCAAGCCGCCCCACAGAACGATGACCCGGTCTGAAGCTATCGCACTTTACCGTGACAGCGGCATGGAAGTGGCTGCCCACGGCTATACCCATGCCTTTTTGGATCAGCTTCCCGGACATGAGATCTTCCAGGAGATCCATGCGGACCGTTTGGCGCTGGAAGAAAACTTTGGTTGCCTGGTGCGCGGTATGGGCTGCCCCTATGGGGATATGAATGAATTGAGCATGGATGTTGTCCGTGCCTACGGCCTTGCTTACTACCGCCAAACCGGCAACACCGAGCAATTTGATCTTCCCAATGACTGGCTGAATTTCCGTGTTACCTGTCACCACAAGCACCCGGAGCTTATGGAGCTTGCCAAGAAGTTTGCAGAAAAGCCGGTGCGCTATGCACCTACTATGTTCTGCGTAGGCGGCCACACCTGGGAATTTGATACAAGAGACACTTGGTATATTATTGAGGAATTTGCCGCCTATATGGCAAACCGTCCGGAAATCTGGTATGCCACCATTTTGGAGATCTGCGAGTACACCAAGGCTTTCCGCCAGCTGGTCTACAGCGCAGATATGCGCACCATTTATAACCCCACCTGCCACACCCTCTATTATCAGATCGGTGACAGCAAGGTCTGTGGTATTGATGTTCACACTATCGGCCCCGGCGAAACCATCCACCGGGATGACGACTAAGGAGTGTTTTTATGAAAAAGCATATTGTTTGCCTAGGTGACTCCAACACTCACGGTTCTTGCCCCAATCTATTGGATTGCGAAGACGGCTTGCCCCGTTTTAATGAAAATGAGCGTTGGACCTGCCGCCTGCAAAAGGCTTTGGGTGACGACTATCTGGTGCTGGAGGAAGGCCTTTCCGGCAGAACTATGACCTGCCCCGACCCCCTGACCGAGGGCATTCCTGCCCTGGATGTGATCTATCCCATCCTTATGACCCACGAACCTGTGGATCTTCTCATTATTATGCTTGGCACCAATGATACCAAGGATCGGTTCGGCCTGAATGCACCTTGCATTGCCAAGTGTATGGAAAGACTGCTCAACAAGGCAAAATCCGTACCTTGTTGGGGCACGAAGGAGCCAAATATCCTGGTGATCTGCCCGCCCCACATCTGTCCTGAGATGCTGACCGCACCCATTGCGGACATTATGGGACAGACTTGTGTGGAGAAATCTCAGCAGCTGGCAAAGTATATGGAGCCCATCGTTACGGGTATGGGTTTTGCTTTTATGGATGCAGAGGGCATCGGTGAAATGAACACCGTAGACTTTATGCACCTTTCCCGTGCTGCCCACGCGGCATTGGCAGAAAAGCTTGCGAAGATCGTTCCGTCCCTTGTATAAAGCGTACAAGGGACGCTTTTTTACAAAAAGACAACCACAGTAAAAAAGTAAGGCAAAATTGCACTATTTTTCTGCGATATTTATATTAAACTGTACTTAGAAGTAAAAATATGATAAGGAGAAGGTTTTATGAAGCAATGGAAGAAAGAGCAACTGATTATTAAAAAGTATCCTACCCGTAAGGAAATGGGTCAGGGAGCTGCCGCAGATGCAGAGCGTGTGATTGCAGACATCATTGCCCAAAAGGGCGAGATCAATATGATCTTTGCCGCCGCACCTTCCCAAAATGAGATGCTGCAAAGCCTGCTGAATAGTCAGATCATTGATTGGAGCAAGGTAAATGCCCTGCATATGGACGAGTATATCGGTCTTCCCGAGGGGGATAGCCATACCTTCGGCAGTTACTTAAATGACCATATTTTCAGCCACAAGGCATTTAAGAGCGTCCACTATATCCGTGGCAGTGCTGCAGACCCGGAGGCAGAATGCCTGCGCTATAGCCAGCTGCTGCAGGAATTCCCTGTGGATGTGGTGTGCCTGGGCATTGGCGAAAACGGCCATATTGCCTTCAATGACCCTTGGGTTGCTCAGTTTGAAGACCCCAAGGCGGTAAAAATCGTGGAGCTGGATGCTATGTGCCGCAATCAGCAGGTCAATGATGGCTGTTTCCCCACATTAGAGGATGTTCCTACCCACGCCATTACCCTGACCATTCCTTCCTTGGTTTCCGCCAAGTATATGTTCTGCGTCGTGCCTGCGGCCACCAAGGCAGAGGCTGTGAAGAACACTGTTTACGGCGAAATCAGCGAGGATTGCCCGGCCTCTATCCTGCGCAAGCACTCCAACGCAATTCTCTATTGTGACAGTGACAGCGGCATCCACCTGAAGGAGGATTAATATGGTAACACGGATCACAAACGGAAAAGTCCTTGTAAACGGAGAATTTCAAAATGTAGATCTTTACCTGCAGGAAGGCAAGATCCTTTCTGTGGGTACGCCCTGTGCCTATGATCGCACCATCGATGCAAAAGGCTGCTATGTAACTGCCGGCTTTGTGGATGTCCACTGCCATGGCGGTGCAGGCGCGGATTTTGCTGACGGTGATTTGGAAGGCACCAAAAATGCGGTGCTGACCCACCTGCGCCACGGCACGACTACGCTGTTTCCCACTATGGTATCCACAGACTTTGAAGTGCTGGAAAAGGGCATTTGTGTAGTAGAGCAGGCACAAAAGGAACTGCCTTCTATCGGAGGCATTCATTTGGAAGGTCCCTATTTTTCTCCTGCCCAGACCGGCGCACAGAATGGCAAAGCCCTGCGCAAGCCGGATGCTGAGGAATATGGAAAGATCCTGGCCAATCACAAGATCACCCGGTGGGATTATGCCCCGGAAATGGATGAGGATTTTGCCTTTTTGAAGGCGCTGAAGGAAGCCGGAACGCTGGCTGCCGCAGCCCATACCGATGCCACCTGCCAGCAGATGGAGGATGCGGCTGACCAAGGCTGTCAGCTGGTTACCCATCTTTATTCCTGTACATCCACCATTCGTCGGGAATTCGGTTTCCGTATTGCCGGTGTGGTGGAGGCTACCTACCTGCGGGATGATATTTCTGCCGAGCTGATCGCTGACGGCTGCCATCTGCCCCATAGCCTGCTGCGTCTTGCTTATAAGCAAAAGGGCGCTGACCGGCTGATGCTGGTGACAGATGCTATGCGTGCGGCAGGTCTTGCAGAAGGTGGTACTTTCGATATTGGCGGTGTGCCTTGCATCATTGAAGACGGTGTTGCAAAGCTACTCGATCGCAGCGCTTTTGCAGGCAGTATCGCCACCGCTGACAGGTTGGTGAGAACCTGCGTAAAGGCAGGCATCCCCCTTGCTGAAAGCGTAAAAATGATGACGCAGACCCCTGCAAAGACCATGGGTCTTACCAATAAGGGTCTGTTGGAAGAAGGTTATGATGCTGACATCGTGATTTTTGATGAAGACATCAACATGCAGACCGTTATCCTGCAAGGAGAAACTGTGTATGAACAAGCCATTTGACAGCACCCACTACCTTTCCTTTTTTCGTCAGGAACTGACGGAAAATCTGCTCCATTTCTGGATGAGCCGCTGCCTGGACAAGGAAAACGGCGGCTACTTAAACTGTTTTAGCAATGACGGAAGCAAGCTGGTTTCCACCGATAAATACACCTGGAGCCAGGGCCGTTTTCTTTGGATGTTCTCCCGGCTTTCCATGATGGAAAGCACCCTCTTTGATGAAAAAGAGCGGAAAAACTTCTTAAACTATGCCAAAAACGGCTACGAATTTCTTTCTAAGCATGTGCTGATGGGAGAAGGGGACTACCGCTGTGTGTTTTTGATGGATGCCCAGGGTAATCCTAAGACTGTAGGCGATTTTGAAGGCTACGATTTGAGCATTTCCGCAGACTGCTTTGTGGTGATGGGTCTTGCGGCCTACTGCCGGGCAGCGGGGGATGAAAAGGCGTGGGATTTTGCCAAGAAGCTGGGCCAGTCCGTTTGGGATCGGTATCAGTCCGGCAATTTCCGGTCTCTGCCGTACCCTGTCACACCTGCCCATAATTCCCACGCAAAGCCGATGATCCTTTGCAATGTCTGCTGTGAACTTTACAAGGCTGCAGAGGAATTTGAGCCTGCATACGCTGACCACATCAAGGAGCAGATCCGTATTTGCCATGAGGAAGTATTCACTGCCTTCCGGGATGAAAAGGATCTGATCCATGAATTTACCCGGGCGGATGGCAGCTTTGGCGAGTACCTTTTCTGCCAGCATATCAATCCCGGTCACACCCTGGAGGATATGTGGTTTGAACTGGAAGCCGGTGACATTTTGGGTACAGACCGCTACTTTGAAGCCATCGAAAAGGTAGTCATTGCCACCATGGAGCTTGGCTGGGACAAGGAATATGGAGGCATCTACCATTTTATTGCCTGTGATGGCCTTGATACCCAATATCCTCTGGCAGAAGGGGAAAAAGAACCCCAAATGGCCCTTGTGCTGGGAGATTGGGGCAGTAAGCTCTGGTGGGTGCACTCCGAAGCGATGTATACCACGCTGCTGATGTACTGCCGTACCGGTAAAGAAGTCTTTTTAGACCTCTTCCAAAAGGTTTTTGACTACACGTATAAGACATTCCCCAACCCGGATAGGGAAATCCGGGAATGGATCCAGATCCGCACCCGGGAAGGAAAGCCCCAGGAAAAAGTGGTTGCCCTGCCGGTAAAGGATCCTTACCATATCATACGCAATGTGCTGCTGATCATCGAGCTGCTGGAAAAGCAGGAAAGGAGCGCCCAATGAGCAATACGCTGTTTGCAAACTATAGAAAAATGGTGGAACAGGCTTGGATGCCTATTTTCGTAAAGGACGAATTGGATACGGAAATGCTGCTGGAGGGCTGCCGTTTGGCAGGTCTTCAGGTGGTGGAGTATACCCTTCGCCGTGAGGATGCGGCAGAAGTGATCCCCACCTTGCGGGAAAAGCTTCCCGGTGTGGTGATCTTCGTGGGCAGTACCATTGACGATGAAAAAGTGGTCAATCAAATGAAGGGGAAATTCCCCCAGCTGATGACCATTTCTGAGCTTGCTCCCTATGTGGACGGCTATATCTCTATGCTCCCTTACTCCGATGAAACTCTGAAAAAATACAGTGCTACCCATCTGTGCGTTCCTGCTGCTTCTACCGGCGGCGAAGCACTGCGGCAGATCAGCAGCGGTGCCTGCTTTATCAAAGTCCTTGGACCGGACTTTTCCTTCAGCAAGCAGCTGCATGCACTGCCCACCTTTGGTTATTGCCCCACCTATATCACCGGTGGCGTGACCATGGAGCGGATGGAGGAGGCCTTTGCTGCCGGCAATATGCTGTGCGCTGCAGGCTTTGATGTGGTGCTCAGAGGAGAAGATCCTGCCACCCTTACTGCCCAGAAGGTGGCGGAAAAGATCGCTTGCTTTGTGGAAAACGCAAAGAAAACAAGAGAAAAGATCTATCCCCAGCTAAAGGGTTTGGAAAAGATGTCCGACGAAGAGTTTGTAAAGGCGATGCCTAATTACTGCAGTGTGCTGTGATTAAAACCGCACAAAGGTTACCGGCTGGCTTTTTGTAAGCTGCGCAGGTATTTCCTTAAGATACAAAAAACAGAGCATTTTCTGTAGAAAAATGCACAATCAGTTCGTCGCAAAGATGCTTATTTTATGATATATTAACAATAAAGTGGTGAATACAATGCAGGAATTTATCTTTACACAACCCGGGGTCTGCCACGAAAATATGGTGGTCTATGATGCCCGGAAAGCACCCTTCCGCATTTACGGTCTTTATAAGCCGGAAGAGAGGGGCACTTTCTGCCGTATGCCTAAAGAAGTGGCGGAAGCCACCAGCAAGCGGGTTGCCCTTTTGTATGAAAATACGGCAGGCGGCCGTCTGCGGTTTGCCACAGATTCTTCCTATATTTCCGTGGGCGCAATTATGCCCCCTATGGAGTTTTCCTCTCCCCGTACGGCAGTTTTTGCAGGGGCAAATATGGGCATTTTTGACCTGTATGCAGATGGAGAGCATTGCCGCGTGCTGTGGCCGGAAAAAGTTACTCAACGGGGAAGTGTTGTCAGCTTCGATATGCCTGATGGGCGCTATGAAGCAAGCATCACATTTTCTGAGAAGAAAATGCGGGAAATTACCTTGTGTTTCCCCAGCTTTGTGAACATTAGCAATGTGTTTGTCGGCTTGGAGAAGGATTGTGTCCTCACTTCCGCCAGCGACTATAAAAATGAAAAGCCGGTGGTGTTCTATGGCTCGTCCATCACCCAGGGCGCTTGCGCCTGCCGTGCCGGCAATACATATCAAAACATTCTCTCCCGGAAGCTGAACTTTGATTATCTCAACCTTGGCTTTGCGGGTGCTTGCCGGGCAGAGCCTGCGGTAATCGACTATATCTGTACCCTGGATATGCCCCTTTTGGTCTTTGATTACGACCATAATGCAAAATCTGCAGACTATCTGCAGCAAACCCATTTGCTGGCTTTGCGAAAGCTCCGCGCTGCCCACCCGGACATTCCCTTTGTGGTAATGTCCCGTCCGGATCAGGACAGCGGAGAGGCGGATACCATCCGCAGAGCAAAGCTGATTGAAGAAAACTGCCGCATTTTGCGTGAGGAAAGCGATGCCCCTGTCCATTTCGTAAACGGTATCGATATTTTCCATAGCCACGACAAGGATATGATGACCATCGATGGTACCCATCCTACGGATCTGGGCTTTTACTGTATGGCACAGGCGCTTTACAAGGTTTTCGAGCAGTATTTCCCTTAATTTTTAGCAGAAGGAGGATCGTGTGGTGGAGAATGATTTCAGAATTCGCCAAGTGGGGTATGACTCCCGGTTTAATACCTGGCACACCCTTTACCGGAATATGATCCTCTATTGCCACGGCGGAAGCGGCAGTATCATTAGCCGGGAGCGGAACTACCCCCTCACCGCCGGCTGCCTTTGCTTTGTTGGCTCCAATAAGTCCTACTATACGCTGCCCAATGTGCCCCAGGCCTATGTGCGCAGCAAGGTATATCTTACCGATCAGGACCTTGCCAAGGTGCTGGAGCTGTTTCCGGAAAGTATGAAGATGAAGGAACGGTTTTCCGCCGAGTCCATGGTGTATGCCCTGCCGGAAGCAGATGAGCAGCCCCGGATCGCTGCCATTTTCGATGAGGTGCAGAAGCTGGGAGAGCGGGAAGAGTATCGGGATGCTATTTTGGTAGGTCAGTTTATCCGGCTTCTAATGATGCTGGATCAGTATTCCACGGACATTCCTTTCCCCACCTCCGGTATGGTGCAAAAGGCGGTAGAATACATCAATATCCATATTCATGAGGATCTGCGTATCGACCGCATTTGCGATGCCATCCATGTGAGCAAGTATTATTTCTGCAGAAAATTTAAGCAGTCCACCGGCCTTACGGTGATGAATTATATTTTGAAGACCCGGATCATTTCTGCTAAAAATCTGATGGAAACCACCAATTTGACTATCGGGCAGATCAGCCAGCGCTGCGGCTTCAGCAGCCAGTCTTACTTCTGCCGGGTGTTCAAGGAAGAATGCGGAATGACCCCTCTGCAGTTCCGGGATAAACCCAGAATGCAGATCATTGCGGAAGAAAACGCAAGATAATCTAACGATTATAGCAAGAAAGTCTTGAATTTTATTACAATTTCTACTTCAGGAGGTAGCAACATGAACACATTACAGGTTGGCTTTTCTCGAGTGAATATTACACCTCCTCTGGGCATCGGTCTTGCCGGTTCCTGGCGGAAGCGTCCTGCTGAGGGCGTTCTGGACGAGCTGGAAGCAAACTGCCTTTGCCTTGCCTGCGGTGATACCAAGGTGGCAATGTTAGCGGTTGATCATATCGGTATGCAGCAGGCAGTGCTCAATGAACTGCGCAAGGATGTGGAGACGGTCACCGGCATTCCTTTCGATGCAGTGTATGTCCACTGTACCCATATCCACACCGGTCCTTTTGTAAACAAAGAGCCTGCTACGGAGCTGGAAAAGCTTTATAAGGACCAGCTGTTCCGCAAGCTGGTGGACAGCGTGGTGCTGGCAGTGCAGGATCTGAAGCCTGCAAAGATGGGCTATGCGGTTTCCCATGCCCACGATGTTGCTTTCATCCGCCGTTATTTGACCAAGGATGGGGAGGTAATGACCAACCCTGAGCCCAATGATCCCAATATCGTAGGTCCTGCAGGTCAGGTGGACGAGCGTGTAAATGTGCTTCGTTTTGACCGGGAAGAGGATACTGTGATCCTTGTAAACTTTGGTAACCACCCCGACACTATCGGCGGCAAGCGGATCTCTGCTGACTGGCCCGGTTTCCTGCGTAAGTACACCGAGCGGGCGATCCCCGGTGTGAAGTGCCTGTTCTTTAACGGCATGCAGGGC
Organism: Faecousia sp.; assembly: GCA_045122735.1. Taxonomy (GTDB): domain Bacteria; phylum Bacillota; class Clostridia; order Oscillospirales; family Oscillospiraceae; genus Faecousia. Next base: position 16,152 of record JBGVHZ010000035.1, on the reverse strand, counting down.
GATGTGAACCACGAAAACTACTTCCACGAGGAGTGGGATACTCTCCAGGGCTACGACTATAGAATTCCCCAGCGGATCGGCCGTGTTATGACCGGCAGCGTTCTGCAGGTTTACGACAAGGTCCACTATGTGGATGTGGATAACATCAAGTATCTGCACCGGGTAGTCATGGCTCCCACCAACCGGCCCAAGCCGGAGGAAGTGCCGGAGGCAAAGCGGCTCTATGAAATGCGCCTGAACGGTGCCACTATGAAGCAGATTTTCCCGGATGTGGAAGGCATGATGCGTGTTACCCTGCTGTCTGAAGCCCGCCGTATCGTGCAGTGGGCAGATGGCCCGGATCTGTACCCCATGCCCCTGAGCGCTATTGCCATTGGTCCCGTGGCATTTATCGGCGTTCCCGGTGAAGGCTTTACCGGTGTTGGCCTTGGCTTGAAGGAGTCCGACGATTGGGCAGTTGTGCTGCCTACCTGTATCACCAACGGCTCTGAAGGCTACTTCCCCATGGAAGATTGCTACGGCGAAGGCGGCTATGAGGCTCGCAGCGCCAACTTTAAGGCCGGTACTGCAGAACTGATCTGCCAGGAAGGCAAGAAGCTTCTGAAAGAACTGGCTGAATAACTGTAAAAGTACCGCTTTTGGAGGAAAATAAGATGAATACATTGCAAGTTGGCTTTTCCCGTGTGAATATAACACCTCCCTTGGGTGTTCGCCTGATGGGCTACTTCCGTAAGCGCCTTGCCGAAGGCGTACGAGATGAACTGGAAGCAAATTGCATCTGCTTTGCCTGCGAAGATACCAAGGTCGTGCTTATCAGCCTGGATCACCTGGGTGTTATGCGCAAAGTGCTTAACTACCTGCGGAAAGAAATTGCCCGCACCACCGGTATTCCTGCAGAAGCTGTGTACATCCACAGCACCCATACTCACACAGGTCCTGCTGTGGATCCTGATGCGGAAGCAGAAATCGAGCAGATCTATTACAAGCAGTTCTTCCGCAAAGTGGTAGACAGCGCTGTGCTGGCTATGCAGGATCTGAAGCCTGCAAAGATGGGCTATGCAGTTTCCACTGCTCCCAATATTGCCTATATTCGTCGCTTTTATATGAAGGACGGCCCTGTTGCCACCAATCCCAAGCTGAATGACCCTAATATTATCGGGCCTGTAGGCAAGGTGGATGAGCGGGTAAATGTGCTGCGGTTTGACCGGGAAGGCGATACCATTATCCTTGCCAATTTTGGTAACCACCCCGATAGCGTGGGTGGCAATCTGGTATCTGCTGACTGGCCCGGCTTTGTGCGTAAATATACCGAGCAGGCCATTCCCGGCACCAAGTGCCTGTTCTTTACCGGTGTGCAGGGTGATGTGAACCATGTGAACCGTTTCCCCAAGGAATGGGAAAACAATAAGGGCTACGACTATGGAAATGCCCAGCGCATGGGTCGTGTGATCACCGGTGCCGTGATGCAGGTGTACGATAAGATGCGCTATGTGGATGTGGATAAGCTGAAGTATGTCTTTAAGGTCGCTATGGCCCCTGCCAATAAGGCAGATCCTGCCCTTTTGCCGGAGGCACATCGCATCAATGATATGTATGTTTCCGGAATGACCCAGCAGGAGATCCTGCCCGATGTGAAGGGTATGCTCCGCACCACCATTATTGCTGAAGCAGGCCGTATGGTCCGGCTGGAAAATGCGCCGGATTACTTTGAAATGCCTATGACCGGTATCGCTGTCGGTCCTGTTGCCTTTATTGGCATTCCTGGTGAGCCCTTCTCCGGTGTGGGCTTCAGCCTGAAGGAAACGGAAGGCTGGGCAATGATCCTGCCCACCTGCAACACCAATGGCAAGGAAGGCTATTTCCCCATGAAGGAAGCCTATGACGAGGGCGGCTATGAAGCCAGAAGTTCTAATTTTAAGGCTGGCATTGCAGAGCTGATCTGTGAAGAAGGCAAGAAGATCCTGGCTGAAATGGCCGAGTAAGGATGGACGAAATATGAAGAAATATATCGGTGTATTTCCAGCGTTTTACGCTTGCTATGATGAAAATGGCAACATTTCTCCGGAAAATGTACAAAAGCTTACCCGCTTTTTGATCGAAAAAGGGGTGCAGGGCGTCTATGTAGGCGGCTCCTCCGGTGAGTGCATCTACCAGAGCGTGGAAGAACGGAAAGTAGTTCTGGAAAATGTGATGGCTGCAGCAGAAGGTAAGCTGGTGGTCATTGCCCATGTGGCCTGCAACAATACCAGAGACAGCCAGGAACTGGCTGCCCACGCAGAAAAGCTGGGCGTGGATGCCATTGCCGCTATTCCTCCCATCTATTTCAAACTGCCGGAGCATGCCATTGCCAAATACTGGAATGACATCAGTGCAGCAGCGCCCAATACGGATTTCATAATTTATAATATTCCCCAGCTTGCCGGTGTGGCGTTGACCATTCCGCTGCTGAAGGAAATGCTGAAAAACCCCAGAGTTGTAGGCGTAAAGAATTCCTCTATGCCCGTGCAGGACATTCAGATGTTCCGCACAGAAGGCTGCAAGGATCGGGATTTTGTTGTATTTAACGGACCCGATGAGCAGTTTCTGAGTGGCAGAGTGATGGGCGCAGCAGCCGGTATCGGCGGCACCTATGGCGCAATGCCGGAGCTGTTTGTGAAGCTTAACAGCCTGATCGAAAGCAAGGAGCTGGAAAAGGCTCTGCAGCTGCAGGATGCCATTGATGACATCATTTACACGATGTGCTCTGCCAAGGGAAATCTCTATGCAGTGATCAAGGCCTCTCTGAAGTTGACAGAGGGTCTGGAGCTGGGCGGTGTGCGTGCGCCCCTGGCAAATCTGTTCCCTGAGGATGAGAAGGTGGTCAAGCTGGTGGCAGACAAGATCACCGCAGCCAAGAGGGCCTTTGTATGAACAAAGAATTTTTGACCCAAGCCCAGGCGTGGGTACGGGAAGAGCTGGATAAGGCAGCGGCTTTCTGGCTGAAAAACGGCATGGATGTTGTCCATGGCGGTGTTTATACCTGCCTGGATCGCAACGGAAAGATCTTCTCCACCGATAAGAGCGTGTGGATGCAGGGTCGCTGCGGCTGGATGTATGCCTGGCTTTGCCGGATGTACGGTGTTCGGCAGGAATGGCTGGCGGCCTCCAAAAGCTGCATTGATTTTCTGGAAGCATACTGCATCAACCGGGATGCCGGCGGCAGATTGTATTTCACCGTCACAGAGGATGGCCGTCCTCTGCGGCAGCGTCGTTACTGCTACAGTGAGGCTTTCTACTGCATGGCAAATGCAGAGTACTATGGCATCACCGGGGAAAAGACCCATTTGGACCGTGCAAGACGGGCCTATGATTTGTATTGGGACTTGAACCACGGCATGGAAGATCCTACCGGACTTGGGGCAAAGACCATTCCCGAGACCCGCACCGGGCGCAGCTTGGGCATTCCTATGATCTTGCTGAATGTGACCGGCGTTTTGAGCCGTGTTGATCCGGAGCGGAAAGAACTGTATGACCAAAGAGCCAGCCAGTGTGTGGGGGATATCCTTCGTTATCATGTAAAGCCGGAGCTTGGCTGTGTGCTGGAAAATGTTGGCCCGGAGGGACAGACTCGGCTGGATATTACGGAAGGTCGCATCGTCAATCCCGGACATGATATTGAGTGCGCCTGGTTCCTGATGGATCGTGCCAATGAGACTGGGGATGCGGCTCTGCACGCAGAAGCGGTCAAGATTTTTGATATGGCCTTCAAAATGGGCTGGGATAAAGAGTACGGCGGCATTTTGTACTTTGTGGACTGCCTGGGCAATCCCCCGGAAGCCTACGAACACGATATGAAGCTTTGGTGGCCCCATAATGAGGCGCTGATCGCATCCCTGATGATCTATCGGGATACGGGCAAGGAAGCCTATTTGGACCACTTTGCAACGCTGCTGGACTACTGCCAAAAGTATTTTGCAGATAGCGAGATCGGAGAGTGGTACGGCTATTTGCGTCGTGACGGACAGCCTACACAGCCTGCCTGCAAGGGTTCTACCTTTAAGGGCCCCTTCCATGTGATGCGGTGTTTGGGTATGCTGGATAGTATGCTTACACGGCTTTTGCAGTAACAAAATATAAAAATTTTCAAGAAAGGGGATGCACAATGGATATAGAGCAGGAGATGATCCGTTACGACCGTGTTCGGCATATCAATGTTTACATCAGTAAGATCAATTATCTGAGTGAGCATATGCACGGATCTTTTGAACTTAGCTATGTCCTGGAAGGCAGCGCTCAGTACGGTCAGGGCGCATACAGACATATTGTTACCCCCGGATCTTTGATATTGACCAATCCTTATGAACAGCACAGCTTCGCTGCGATAGGGGATCAGCCTTTGGTGCTGCTGACTCTGCAGGTGCATAAGCTGTTTATCCGTCGCTATGTGGAATCCATCCCCAGACTTCGCTTTAACACTATGCAGGTGGGACAGCTTCCCAAGGAAAAGCACGATCAGCTGGTGGATCTTTTGCTGCGTACCGCCTGCGCCTATTTGGATGGCAGCGGAGTTAAGCATTTTGATGTGATCGCCCACGCCACGGCCATCCTCGGCAAGCTGTATGCTTGGTTGGATTGGGAGCTGGAGGATAACTCGGATACCACCGGTAAGGAACTTCAGAAAAACCGGGTGCAGCGGCTGATCAGCTATATCGATGAGAACTATCGGCAGAAGATCACGCTGGCGATGCTGGCGGAAAGAGAAGAGATTTCTACCACCTATCTTTCCCACTTCTTCCGCAAGAATTTTGGTGTGTCTTTTCAGGAGTATCTGAAAAATCAGCGGCTGGAAAAAGCGCTTGTATTGCTCCACGATAAGAATATTTCCATGGTGGATATTTGTATGAACTGTGGCTTTTCTGACAGACGGTATTTGGAAGATGCTTGTCAAAAGGCCTTTGGCTGTTCTGTCGCAGAGTACCGTAAGCGAATAGAAGTCCAGGCAGATTACAATGCACTGACCGGTGCAGACACCTTGTACTGGAAATGCAGCCAACCGGAAAGTCTGCAACTGCTCCAAAAGCATATGGGGCCTGCGTTTTCGGCTGAATGGAATTAAATGAAAGAGCACTTTTGGACAGCGCTTCTGCAGAAGCTGTGTTCAAAAGTGCTTTTTGTATAAGAATACTTCTGATAGCACCGGAGGAGAAAAGAGAAGAAACTTTTCTTTTTCAGCCGTTGCACGAAAGGCGAAACTGTGCTATAATGGACGAAAAATGTAAAAGGAGGAGTGCGCCGTGCGTGTTTCCCAGGTGGAGATCCAGAAAATAGATGCGGAAAAGCTGCTCTCTGCAGCCAGCCCGGACGGGGCGCTTCTGTATGTGTATCTGAAATGCGGCAATCCGATGGATACTGCCATGGAGGATCTGCATATGAGCCAGTCACGGTTCCAATGCGCCGCTGCAACGCTGCGGCAGTTGGGCCTTTACCAGGAAGAAAAGCATTTTGTTCCTTTGGGAGAACGACCCCGGTATACAGAAGAGGATGTTTTGGGTGCGCAGCAGGATATGGACTTTATGTCTCTGCGCCGAGAATTGGAACGGATCTTGGGCAAGACCCTTACCGTTGAGGAGCTGAAGATCCTTTTGGGAATGATGCGCTATTTAGGTATGTCCACGGAAGTGATCTTTATGCTGGTCTGCCATTGCCGTGACAGAGCAAGACAAAAAGGCAAGCTTCGTCTGCCGTCCCTTCTCAGCATTGAAAAAGCGGCATATGCTTGGGCAGAACAGGGGATCGATACCGTGGAAGAGGCTGCTGCTTACATCCAAAAGATGAATCTTCGGGATACCAAGCTGGAAAAACTGAAGGCGCTTTTGCAGATCCGGGGCAGAAGTTTGACCCAGGCAGAGGACAAATATGCGTCCTCCTGGCTGGAAATGGGCTTTGAGGAAGACGCATTGGCCCTCGCCTATGAACGCACCTGCCTGAATACCGGCGGTATGAACTGGGCTTATATGAATAAGATCTTGCAGCGCTGGCACGAGGCCGGCTACCATAGCGCAAAGCAAGTCAAAGAAGGGGATAAGCGCACACCTCCCAAGGGCGGATCCGGCCAGCTGGGACAGGCAGAGCTTGAAAATATTGCCCGTGTGCTGAAGGAGAGTTAATATGCCTTATAGCAGTGAAGTGATCGGTCGCGCCCGTCAGCGGCTGGAAAATGAAAAGACGGAGAAGCGTTCCCGCTACTATGCCAACCTGGAACAGGCCTACCGGGAAGTACCCCAGCTGCGGCAAATTGATATGCAGATGAAGCAAAATGTTGCCCAGGCTGTTCAGGGTGCTTTCACGGAAGGCGTTAAGGCGATGGAACAGGCGCAAAAGGAAAATGAAGCCTTACAGGCACAGTGGGATGCATTGGCTTCCCAAAATTTCCCGAAAGGCTTTTTGGAAGATACCTCTTTCTGCCCCCATTGCGGCGGTTTGGGCTATGTAGGCAAGGAAATGTGCAGCTGCCTGAAAGAGCTTTGCCAGCAGGAGCAGCTGGAGGAAGTAAAAAAGCTTTCTTGCGGACAGGCGGAATTTTCTGATTTCCGGCTGGATTACTATTCCGACCGTATCGATCCGAAGATCGGTGTCAGCCCCCGGATGCTGATGGAGAATAACCTGCGTCTTGCCAAGCGGTTTGCTGTGGAATTTGCAGGCAATCTGCTATTTGTTGGCGGCACAGGCCTGGGAAAAACTTTCCTTTCTTCCTGCGTTGCCACCGCTGCTGCCCGGCAGGGTTACAGTGTTACTTATGAAACGGCTTCCCACTTGTTCAGTAATCTGGAAAAGCACCGCTTTAATCCCGATGAAGCTACCCAGGAGGTCGTCCATCGGTATGAAGCTTGTGATCTTCTGATCATTGACGATTTGGGAACGGAGTTGCCCGGCAATTTTGTGACCGCAGCCCTGTACAGCTTGGTGAACGACCGGCTTTTGGCAGGAAAACCTATGGTGATTTCCACCAACCTAACCATTGATGAAATACGGGCAAGATATTCTCCCCAGATTGCTTCCCGTTTGCAGGGTAACTTCCAGGGGTTGACCTTCTATGGCGAGGATGTCCGGGTACTGAAAAGCAGAGGGGTGCTTGTATGAAATGCGGTATCCTTTTTGACTTGGACGGTACGCTGCTGGATACCTTGCAGGATCTGACGGTAAGTGTGAATCATGGTCTTGCCCAGTATGGCTTGCCTCCCCGTACCGCCAAAGAGATCCGCAGCTACTTAGGTAACGGCGCCCGGCAACTGGTGGCGCTGGCAATGCCCGGTAGGGAAGAGGATCCTCCTGTGGACGATGTGTTGGCGGCCTACAGAAATTATTATAAAGACCATACCCGGGATAATACAAAGCCTTACGAGGGCATTGTAGAAGCGTTGGAAGCCCTGAAGGGAATTCCTATGGCAGTAGTTTCCAACAAGCCGGACAGAGAAGCTGTGAGCCTGTGTGCCGACTTTTTCCCCGGCATTTTGGCTCGTGGCGAACGGCCTGAGTGTCCCCGGAAGCCGGCACCGGATATGCTTTATGCTGTGATGAAGGAATTGGGCGTAGATACCTGCATTTATGTGGGTGACAGCAATGTGGATGTGAAGACGGCTCAGGCTGCAGGGGTCAAGTGCCTCAGTGTCTTATGGGGCTTTCAGGATGAAGAAGACATCCGTGCCGCAGGCGCTACCCATTTCTGTCTGAACCCCAAAGACCTTCCCACAATGTTAAAAGAAATGATTGAATAAACATGGCAAACGAATTTTACGCCCTGATGGGCAGAATGCGCTATATTACCCGCTGGGGTTTGATGCGCAACACCTTTTCGGAGAATATTCAGGAGCATAGCCATCAGGTGGCGGTGCTGGCTCACGCCCTTGCCCTGATTCGCCGGGATATTTTGCATCTTCCCGGTCCGGATCCGGATAAATGCGCGGTGGCAGCCCTTTACCACGATGCTACAGAGATCCTCACAGGGGATCTGCCTACCCCTATTAAATATTACAACCCGGAAATGAAAGCTGCTTACAAGCAGGTAGAAAAGGTGGCTGGCAATCGGCTGCTGGATATGCTTCCCCAGGAGCTTCGGGAGAGCTATGCACCGCTGGTGCTGGAAGAAGACAAGGATGTGCGTCCTGTGGTGAAGGCGGCAGATAAGCTCTCTGCCCACATCAAATGCCTGGAAGAGCAGAAAGCGGGAAACTCTGAATTTCTTTCCGCGGTGACCCAGACCCGCCAGGCGATGGAAAGTTTGGACCTTCCGGAGCTGAACTGGTTTTTGGAAAACTGCCTGGAACCTTTTACCCGGAACTTAGACCAGCTATAAGCATACACCATAAGGCAGGCGCGTCCTGCCTTGACTTTACCTTTTGTAATAAAAATCCGTGAGGGAAAACCTCACGGATCTTCTTTTATTTTACAAGCAGATATGCAAAATAGGCGGCATAGCACAGGAGCATCAGGATGCCGTGAAGCCGTGTCAGCTTCTTTTTGCGGAAAACACACAGCCACAAAATAACACCGGCTGCTACAGCCACAAAGCTGTCGATCAGGAAGCTTGCCTCAAATATGATCGGGATGATCAGAGAAGAGGTGCCGATGATAAACAGAATATTGAAGACATTGCTGCCTACAATATTGCCGATGGCAATGTCTGCTTTGCCTTTTCGGGCGGCAGAAACGGATGTAAACAGTTCAGGTAGTGAAGTACCCAAAGCCACGACCGTCAGACCGATAAACCGTTCACTCATTCCAAAACGCTTGGCAAGGGAGGTGGCGGCATCTACCGTCAGGTCACTGCCCCAAATGATCAGGCCCAAGCCCACAAGACCCCAAATAAGAAGCTGCCAGACAGGTTTTTGCGTAGTGGCTACCTCTTCTGCTACCATTTCTCCCTTTTTTACCATTATGAACATATAGCTCAGGTAACCAATAAAGCAGATCCACAGGATAATGCCTTCCCACAGGTTGACGGTGCCACCCTGCATACCGAAGCCCATCAGCAGGAAGGTGCTGAGAAGCATAATAGGTATCTCGTAACGAACAGTGGTTTTGGCAACGGCAATAGAAGTGATCACGGAAGAGATGCCTAAAATGATCAGAATGTTCAGAATATTACTTCCTACCACATTGCCTACAGCAATATCCGCAGTACCCTTTAAAGAGGCGGTGATGCTGACAGCGGCCTCCGGGGCGCTGGTGCCCATGGCCACGATGGTAAGGCCGATCACCAACTGGGGAATGCCGAATTTATCCGCAATACCGGACGAGCCTTCTACAAACCAGTCTGCGCCCTTTACAAGAAACAAAAAGCCTAACGCTAACAAAAGAAAATCCAGTAACATACAATTCCTCCAAGATACTTAATTTTGAGATCCAATGGGACTTACAATACTGTAACCCACATTTACAAGGTGGTCTGCCACACGCTCAAGTCCTGCGACAGCAGAAGAATAATAAGGGCTTACATCCATACTGCAATCGCCCTCTGCAAGGCGGGCAAAGTGGCTGGCGGTCAGTTCTTTTTTCATAGTGTCCACTTCGTTTTCCAAAGCCGCCAGATCGGGAAGCTCTGCCCGGTTCAGGTTATCGAAGGCGTCCTTGGCAAGAATGAGCATTTGTGTTACTTTATCACACATCGCACCAATATCCTTCCTGGCTTTTTCGGAGAAGGAGATCTTTTTGGCGGACATTTCAGCGGCGATCTCGTAGAAATTTTCTGCGTGGTCGCCGATCCGTTCCAGGTCATTGAGAACATGGAAGTAAGAACCGATCACCTGCTCATCGCTTTGTTCTACAGAAGGAGAGAGCTTGATCAAAAACCTTGTCAGTGCGCCATTCGTGAAATCAATAACAGCTTCATTTTTAAAGATCACATCTGCTTTTGCGGTATTTCCCTGACTCATTGCTTCAAAGGAGAGGGAAATATTATCTTTTACCAGGCTGAACATATAGTCTATTTCTTTTTTCACCTGCATCAGAGCTACAGGAGGCATGGTAAGAAGCCGGTCGTCAATAAATTTGAGGGAATGCTCCGCTTCGATTTCCTTTTTATCCTTGATGATACGGCAGGAGTACTGCACCAACTGAGATACGAAGGGCAGAAGGACACAGGTGGTTGTTACATTAAAAATTACATGGAAGAAGGATACCCGCATTTGCAGGGCCATGGGATCTGTTCCGGGGAACAGAGATACCAGGGCGTTGACCATAGGACCTTTGAAGACCCACACAACAGCGGTGAAAAGCACAGTGCCGATCACATTGAAGGTGAAGTGAATGAGCGCCACCCGTCTGGCATTGGCGCTTGCGCCAACAGAAGCCAGCAGGGCGGTCACACAGGTGCCAATATTCGCACCCAGAATGATGAAAAGCGCCAGCTCCAAAGGAAGAATACCGGTACCTACCATGGTGATAACAACACCGGTGGCGGCAGAAGAGCTTTGAATAAGGGCGGTGAAAATGACACCTACGAAGATAAGGAGCAGGGGGAAGTTAATAACGCTGAAAATATTTTGAAACATGGATTCCACAAGGGGGTTTCCAAAGGCCTGCTCACTGCTCATAATGTTGAGGCCTACAAAGATAAGTCCCAGACCGCTGAAGAGAAGACCTGCGATCTTGATCCTTTCTTTCTTGAAAAAGCCCATCATTACGCCTGCAAAGGCGGAAAGGTACATGAGCATATTGAAGTAATCGTTTTTCAGTGCCACCAACACACCGGTAATGGTGGTGCCGATATTGGCGCCCATAATAATGGGGGTGGCCTGCATCAGGGTCATAACTCCGGCATTTACAAGGCCGATGACCATAACGGATGTGGCGGAGGAGCTTTGGATCAGCGCAGTGACACCGGCACCGATGCCCACACCGGAAAAACGGTTATTGCTGATTTTACCCAGCAGCTTTTTCATACCTTCTCCGGCGCTTTTCTCCAGAGCCTCGCTCATAAAGTTCATGCCCACAATAAAAATGCCTACGCCGGCCAATAGCCAGATAAGACTTTCCAATAGTTCTACAATCATTTTTTTCTCCTTTTTCGGGAAGAGGGGCGAAGCCCAACCCATCCCAGTCTAAGTGTCTACCATATTATAGCAGCCATCCGGTTAAGATGCGGTAAATAATAAACGGTACTGCGATTTTACACAGTACCGTTCGTTGCTATTCATTAAGCCGGTAGCCAACTCCAAGCTCGTTGGCAATATAGTTTGCTTCTCCGGGCTTGTCACCTAACTTTTTTCGGATATTCGCCATATTGACCTGTAGTTTTTTGATGCTGCCTTCCTGGGCGTAGCCGCCCCAAATGGCTTTGATAATAGCGGCATAGGTCATCATTTTACCCCGGTTTTCAGAAAGCAGGGCAAGAACATTGTATTCTGTCTGGGTGAAATGAATTTCTTCTCCCTTCAGAAATACCTGCCGGGCATCGTAGTCGATCTCCAGCTCTTTGAGAAGGAATTTGCCGCCGGGGAGCCTGCCTTCTTCGGCGCTGTGGCGGGTGTTGCGCAGAGCCGCCCGTACTCGTGCCAGCAGTTCGCCTGTGCCGAAGGGTTTGGTAATATAGTCATTGGCACCTGCATCCAGAGCGGCGATCTTATCTGCTTCATTTGCCCGGGCAGACAGAACGATCACAGGGGTCAAGGCATCTTCTCGAACAAAATGGAGCAGCTCCATGCCGTCTTTGTCAGGAAGGCCCAAGTCCAGGATCACAAGGTCAGGCAAGTAGGAAGTAAACAGGGTCTTTCCGCTTGCGCAGGAACCGGCTAGAATGGTTTGGTAGCCTGCGGTGTCTAACATAGTGGTAACCAAATTGCGGATATTCGGCTCGTCTTCCACAAGGAGGATCTTATACTTATTCTGTATCATCTTTCAGCTCTTCCGTAGCCAATGCAAAACGGAATACGGCACCTCCTGTTTTGATATTCTCGGCCTCTATAATACCCCCGTGGGCTTTGATGATAGCAGCGCAGACAGAAAGGCCGATGCCTGCATTTTTCTTCTGGCTGTCTGCCGGCCTGTCATCTGTTATGGAATGTCCGGTAAACAGCATATCCAAATATTTAGGTGGAATGCCGCAGCCGTTGTCTCTGATTTCAAAAACGGCTTTTCCTTCGGTGGTATATACCTGTAGGAGCAGTCGGGTCATTCCCTTGGCGTGCTGGACGGCGTTTTCCAGGATGTTGATGATAACCTGTTCCATCAGAATGGCATCCATCGGGATGAGAATGACCTCATCCGGAATTTTGATCTCCACTTTTTGGCTGCCGTAACGCTTCTTGAACTTCAGCATCACCGAGTCGATCAGTTCTTCCAAAACAGTGGGGGTTTTGATGATTTTTACCTGCCCGTGATCAATACGGGTGATGGACAGAAGATTTTCCACCATACGGATGAGCCAATCTGCATCTTCCTTGATGCCCGTCAGGATCTTCTCCTGCTGCCCGGCGGTCATCTCATCCCGGTTTTCAAGCAATGTGGCGCTGGAGCCGTAGATCGTGGTCAGGGGTGTACGGATGTCGTGGGAAACTGCTCTGAGTAAATTGGCCCGCAGACGCTCTTTTTCGCTCTCTGCTTTCATGGCTTCGTGCTGTTTTAATTTGGTTGTCAGGGCGCTTGTCAAAACAGCGATGGCGATCATGATCGTTCCGGAAATCAGATTAACGGGGATGGTGAAGTTCAAAGCAAAGTAGGGGAATGTAAAGGCGTAGTTTACGGCAATCGTACCAAGGAAAGCGGCGCATACGCCGTACAGATAGCCTTCTGTGAACAGGGAAATAAAAAATACTGAGAAAACGAACACAGTGGTGATATGTTCTTCTACATCAAAATACTGAAAAGCCAGGCTCAGACCGAAGGCGCAGAGCAAGGAAAGTACAGCTATGGAAATGTTTTTGACGATCTTTTTCATTTGACCACCTCCTGCAATGTGCAGTATATCATTTCTAAGGTTAAGAAGCAGTAAATAGTAAAAATGGGCATCCGGAACGGATGCCCATAGTATTACTTACCTGCGCTGAAGTAATTTGCCTGGGAAAGAATTTCCTGAGGCAGTTCCACTGTCATAAACCAGCCGGCCGGCTTTTGGACCGGTTCTCCTTCGGGGCGAATTTCTGCAACGGAAATGTGCAGTTCCTCCCCGTTCAGGGCAGCATCTGTCAGCTTATAGCCAATGGAGGTGCTTTCAGAGGGAATGTAAACAATCGCAATGCCATTTTCCTGGAAAATATTGATGGTTTTATGAAAGATTTTTAGAAGTTTAACATAGCAAAAACTCCTTGTGTAAAGTATCTTTATAGTACACAAGTTTTGCACAATCGTCAAGAAATTTCCGTTTTGGCGATTGTAAATTAAATGTAAAGGAATGGAAACTTATAAAAGAATCGGTTGGAGCTGCTTTCCATCTGCCGCCAAAGCAAGGCTTTCCGGTATTTTTGAAAAGTCAGCCACCAGGCTGGTGGGCTTACCTATAGGATCATCCTGCCCAAAGGGCACAAAGAAATAGTGTTTCCGGGCGAGGAGTTTGCCGATGTTTTCGGCTGCCCCCGCAAGACCGTCATTGGTGGACACCGCCAACAGGATAGGTCTGCCGTTTCGCAGGTGGCTTTTTGCCGCCATAGTCACTGGCCCATCTGCAATGGAGTGGGCAAGCTTTGCCAGGGTGTTTCCGGTGCAGGGGGCAATGATAAGCACATCCAGCATCTTTTTTGGCCCGATGGGTTCCGCTTGCGAGATGGTACAAATGGGCTCCCGGCCACAAATTTGGGTAGCCCTTTCTATATGCTCCTTTGCAGTGCCAAATCGGCTGTCAATGGTGCAGACGTTTTGAGAGAAAATAGGGATCACAGAATGTTCCTGGGCAAGGCGTTCCATTATGGGGAAAACCTGACTGAAGGTGCAAAAGGAACCGCAAAGAGAAAAACCTACATTCATGCATTTACTCCTTAATATAATATAGTATACGACGGGCCATTTGTTTGCCTGCGGCAGCAGGTGCCATCTTTCCGGGTAGCCCCCTTGCCCAAATCACATCCTTCCCGGTAATTCCCGGCTTGGATGCCAGGTCGATTTTCAGGGCATTTCCTCTGCAATCGGGCAAAAGCAGATAGGGAGCAGTATTAAAAATCAGCTCATAGTCAGTAGGAACGATTTTTGCAATATCCATACTTTTGTATCCTAAGGCTTCCAGAATAGCTTTGTCCCGGGGGTTGCGGACAGCGACGGTGATCTCCGCCTCTAACCGCGCCATTACTTCAGCAAGACATTTGCCGATCCGCCCCCAGCCGATGATCAGGCAGCGGCAGTCCCGGAAGGTGGTGTCCAATTGTTCTGCGGCCAAAGCCATAGCGCAGTGAGCAGTAATATAAGCGTTCTGGCAGACATAGTCTTCATCTTGTAAAAGGTCAATAACCGGATGCTCTCCCAGCAACTGCTGGGGCAAATTCCCCCCAATGACGGTGGCGGTGGGGGAGAGCTTTGCCAAAACCTCCTGCAAAGGTCCGTCTCCTTTGATGTGTCCATCTTCATCTACAGAAGGTACGGGCAGAATCAGATGGGTCACAGGATCAATCAGGTTAGAGGTAAAGGTGTAGCCCTTTTCCATTAAAAGATTTACACAGCAATCAAGAGCACCGGAGCGGCCTGCAGTGGCAAATAAGAAAGGAACCATATAATCACTCCTTCTTTGCCACATTATGCCAAAGACCATATGCTTGTGCTTGATTTTTCACGAAAATTCGTTATAATATAAGTAAGAGGTGAGAAGATGAAACGACTTGGATTTATCCACGATATGATGGATGTAAAGGTCCTGATTTTGTTCGTAACGGCCCGTAGTAACTATCCTATGACCAATCAGGAAATTTATGAGCTTTGCTATCAGGATGAGTGCCTGAGTTACTTTGATGTGTGTGCCGCTTTGCCGGAGATGGTAGAGTCCGGTCACCTGGAAGTAACGGATGAGAAATATACCATTACGGAAAAGGGCCGCCAGGATGGTGCGATCACAGAAGATTCTCTGGCATTTACCGTCCGCCAGAGCGCAGAAAACGCCGTAGCCAAGTTCAACCGGCAGATCCGCAGAAGCAGTTATGTGAAAACCCAGATCCTTCCCCGGGAAAAGGGCGATTACTCTGTGGTAATGTCTTTGGATGATGATATGGGCAACCTGATGACCATGGAGCTAGTGGCTCCGGACCGTCGCCAGGCAATGCGCCTGAGTCGCTTATTTGAAATTCAGGCCGAAGCGGTGTACAATAATGCCATGAATACTCTTCTGCTCGCAGAAGACCAAATTGATTGAACCTTATGAATTTAATATTGTAATTACACCGGATCTACCGGTGCAAATAGAAAGGAGCTGCCGCATATGAAATTTCAGTTTAGTGAGAAGAAAGTAAGATTGCCGGGAAATGTCCACGCCTATGCCGAGAAAAAGGTAATGAAACTGGCACGGTTCTTTGAGGAGGATGCGGAAGCACTTGTCACCTTTTCTGTAGAAAAGAACCGGAATAAGGTGGAACTGACCGTTCACGGCGCAGGCACCTGGTTCCGGGCCAGCGAAAGCACTTCCGATATGTTTGCTTCCATCGATGCTGCTGTTGGCACCATTGAAGGACAGATCCGGAAGAATAAGACCCGCCTTGCCCGCCGCTTGCGGCAGGATGCTTTTGCTCGCAGTGTGGAGGAGACCTCCTTTGCAGCAGAAGAGCCGGAAGAGAAGCTGGAAATCGTAAAGGTCAAGTCTTTCTACTTTAAGCCCATGACCAGAGAAGAAGCCGTTCTGCAGATGAATTTGCTGGAGCATAATTTCTTTGCTTTCCGGGATGAAGATAACGGTGGAAGCTTTGCTGTTGTCTATCGCAGAAACGATGGCGGATACGGTTTGATCGACGACATTGGCTAAGAGAAAACAAGCTAATTTGGGGCCTCGAAAGAGGCCCTAAAAATTTTTTAGAAATTTGAAAAATTTTGCTTGACATTGGGAAATCCCTGTGGTAAGATAACCAAGCTCACCGCTCAGCGGTTGAGCGATGTACCTTGTAAATTGAATAACGCAAAGACGAAATGAACACCTTGGACAATTATAATGGATTGTTTAAGCGTAAGCGAAAAAAACAGCCAACGAAAATTCTTGAGTAAATTTGCTAG
>JBGVHZ010000034.1:0-3519 GCA_045122735.1 Faecousia sp. | reverse complement strand
TGGCGGAGCAAGGTTTCCACTTCCTGCTCCATAGCGCCGATAATTCCTAATTTCATAGTTACCTCACTTCGGATAGTGCATCCGGCTTTCGTCCATCGTTTCAAGGAGCTGCTTATATTTTGCGCCCCAGTAGTTTGCCATAGGCAAATTCATATCCAGATAGTTGCCGCAATCTTTGGCACTGGCACCGGGAACTTCTCCACGGAAATCAGCAATAAAGGCAAAGCAATCTGTCACCAAGCCCCGGATATCTTCCGGCTCCAAATCCCCCCACAGGAGCAGATAAAAGCCGGTTCGGCAGCCCATGGGGCCAAAGTAGAGGACCTTTTCTTTCCAAGTAGGTTCATTTCGCAGGTAGGTTGCCGCCAAATGCTCAATGGTGTGCATCTCGGCGGTATTCATCACCGGCTCGCCGTTGGGCTTTGTGACCCGCAGGTCAAAGGTGGTCACAAACTCCCCGCCCATTTTGTCCTTCCGGGAAACATACAGGCCGGGCTGCAATAAAATATGGTCAATGGTAAAACTGGTAATCTTTTCCATATGGCACTTCCTTTGTTTTTCTCTGTGTATCATACCCCAAACAAAGCCAAATTGCAAGGGCAGAAACGCCTTTCAACCGGCAGTTGAGGAGATCACAACCAAGAGTTTAGGAAAAAAGATTAGGAAATTAACGGATATTTGATAGCTTTTTGCAAAACTCTGTGGCACAATAGAGCCATAGAGAACGCGCGCTCAACAAAATCACGGAGGAATTGACTATGGAAGAAACATTAGGCAAGCGTATCGTCGCCCACCGGAAACGGCTGGGAATGACCCAGGATCAGTTGGCTGAAAAAATGGGCATCACCGCTCAGGCTGTGAGTAAATGGGAAAATGACCAATCCTGCCCGGACATCTCTGCCCTGCCCCAATTGGCAGATATATTCGGTATTACAGTAGATGCCCTGTTAGGTCGTGAAAGCACAAAAGAACCTAAACCGGAAACACCTGCGCAGGAAAAACCACAAAAAGAACCTATATTTGAGGCAGTGGTAGTAGATGATAATGAAGAGGATGACAAGCATCATTTAGAATTTCACTTCAACGGTGGCAAGAAATCCTACATAGGTCCTGCCGTATGGGTAATCTGCGTTGGCCTTTTTTACCTTGCAAACATACTATTTGACTGGCGTCTTTCCTTCTGGGAAGCCCTTTGGCCCACCACCCTCTTGATCTTTGGCCTTTTCAATCTGCGCTCCAAATGCACCTTCTTGTCCTTAAGCTGCATTTTGGTAGGCGGCTATATGATCACCTGCCATTTCCTGCCTAACCCTGTGATACAGGATAACCGCATCATCTGGGCGGCTATTATCATTCTCTTTGGTATCAGCCTGCTGATCGATGGTATTCGCAAGAAGAAACGGAAAGAAAAGGAAAAGGGCTACATTCCCGGACTAAAATTTAACGGTGATAAGAAATTTTGCAAGTCCTTGGATATGGAGGAAGATGCCTTTGATTATGATGCTGCCTTCGGCTCTGACCGGGTGAGCATTGATTTGCCGGTTATGCAAGAGGGCGATATTGATGTCAGTTTTGGTGACTATACGGTTGACCTTCGGGGTGTGGAAACCGTTACCAAAAACTGCCAGCTAGATGTGGATGCCAGCTTTGGAGAGCTTACCATCCTTGTACCCCGCCGGTTTGCAGTGAATATCCATCAGGACACCAGCTTTTCCGGCATCAGTGTGAACGGTCAGCCCGACGAAGCCCCTGAGGGCACCATTTATATGGACGCAGATGTGAGCTTCGGCAACTTGGTCATTGAATATGTATAACAAAAAGCGTGCTGCAGTTTGCAGCACGCTTTCTTATTAACCTTTACGGAAGCGGGAGAGGAAATCCTTGGTTTCCTGTTTTTGGGGATTGCCGAAAACCTCTTCCGGTGTGCCCTGCTCCCAAATATAGCCTTCGTTCATATAGACCACTTTGTTACTTACATCTCTGGCAAAGGCCATTTCGTGGGTCACCACCAGCATGGTCATACCCTCTTTGGCAAGGTCCTGCATAACAGCAAGGACTTCTCCCACCATTTCCGGGTCAAGAGCAGAAGTAGGCTCATCAAAGAGCAGCACTTCCGGGTTCATTGCCAGGGCTCTGGCGATGGCAACACGCTGCTTCTGTCCGCCGGAGAGCTGCCGGGGCTTGGCATTCACATAGGGCGCCATGCCCACCTTTTCCAGGTAGTACATTGCCGTTTCCTTGGCTTCCAGCTTGCTTCTGCCCAGCACCTGCTGCTGACCTACCATACAGTTTTCCAGCACGGTCATATTGAAAAACAGGTTGAAAGACTGGAACACCATACCTACATTGGCACGGTACTTGGTGGGGTTGAAGGAACGCTCCAGCACATTCTTGCCCCGGTAGATGATCTGCCCGGAAGTGGGGGTTTCCAGCAGGTTGATACAGCGAAGCAATGTGGATTTACCGGAGCCGGATGCACCGATAATGGACACCACATCGCCTTTTTTTACTTCAAAATCCACATCTGCCAGCACCTTATGGGCGCCAAAGCTTTTGGAGAGGTGGTTTACAGACAAAATCATATCTTCCATCTTACCGCTCCTTTTTGTATTCTTTGCTGCGCTCGTCAAAGTTGCTGCCACGGTTGGGGTGGCTGTAGGTGCCTGCGCTCATAGCAAGGGCATCGTCCTGCACCAGCTCATAGTTGTCTGCCCCGTCCATTTTCCGTTCGATAAACCGAAGCAGGAAGGAAAAGGCCAGGGTCAGGGTCAAATAGCCCAGCATTTCGATAATGGCAGAGGGGAAATATTTACTGTTCAGACCCACGATATTTCTGTGGGTGGCGAAGAAATCCACAAAACCGATCACAAACATCACAGAGGTATCCTTGATGTTGATGATCAGGTTGTTGCCGATCTGGGGAATGATGTTGCGGATCACCTGAGGCATGATCACCTTGGTCATAGTCTGCAAATGGTTCATACCCAAGGCCTTTGCGCCTTCTGTCTGACCGGGGTCAACGGAAATAATACCGCCACGGACAGATTCTGCCATATAGGCACCGGTATTGATGGAAACCACGATAATGGCGGCTGTCCACACATCGGAAGGGGCATAGGTAAAGCCAAAGCCGTAGAAAATGAACACGGCCTGCAGCACCATGGGCGTTCCCCGGAACACTTCCACATAAATCCGGACAATGACACGGATGGCCTTCAGCAAGATCCGCTTGAAAATATTATCCCGCTTGGTATAGGGAATGGTGTTCAGCACACCGCAAAGAAGGCCGATCAGACAGCCTGCCAGGGTGGCAACAGTGGCAAGGATCAGGGTGTTCTGAATACCCTTCAGGTATGCCTGTCCGTACACATCCCAAAGCCTGCCAATATCGGTAAGTATCTTATTCCAATCGCCCATCTCAGATCTCCGGCTGGATAGCGATGGCCTGGTTCATCAGGTCGTTGAAATCTTCGTTGGTCATATTGCCCAGCACTGCATCCATCATATCTGCAAGGCCGG
>JBGVHZ010000033.1:0-13420 GCA_045122735.1 Faecousia sp. | reverse complement strand
CGACCCCAAGCGTCTGCTGATCGGTGACGACGAGCACGGCTGGGACGACAATGGCGTGTTTAACTTCGAAGGCGGCTGCTACGCTAAGGTTATCAACCTGGATGCCGAGTCCGAGCCCGACATCTTCAACGCCATCAAGCGCAACGCTCTGCTGGAGAACGTTACCGTTGATGCAGAAGGCAAGTGCGACTTCGCTGACGGCTCCGTCACCGAGAACACCCGCGTTTCCTACCCCATCAACCACATCGAGAAGATCGTTCGCCCCGTGTCCGCAGGTCCCGACGCTCAGAACGTCATCTTCCTGTCCGCTGACGCTTTCGGCGTTCTGCCTCCCGTTTCCATCCTGACCCCCGAGCAGACTCGGTACTACTTCCTGTCCGGCTTCACCTCCAAGCTGGCCGGCACCGAGCGCGGCATCACCGAGCCCACCCCCACCTTCTCCGCCTGCTTCGGCGCTGCCTTCCTGGAGCTGCACCCCACCAAGTACGGTGAGGAGCTGGTCAAGTAGATGGAGAAGTCCGGCGCCAAGGCTTACCTGGTCAACACCGGCTGGAACGGCACCGGCAAGCGTATCTCCATCAAGGATACCCGCGGCATCATCGACGCTATCCTGGACGGCTCCATCAACGCTGCCGAGACCAAGACCATCCCCTACTTCAACCTGACTGTTCCCACCAGCCTGCCCGGCGTTGACGCTGGCATTCTGGATCCTCGGGACACCTACGCTGATGCTTCCGCATGGGATGCTAAGGCACAGGATCTGGCTGGCCGCTTCGTGAAGAACTTCGTGAAGTACACCGGCAATGATGCAGGTAAGGCTCTGGTTGCTGCAGGCCCTGAAGTAAAGTAAGATTCTCCATACCTTGCCCGGGCTAACCCCGGGCAAGGTAGCAAACAAATGTCACAAAAGCCGCCAACCGTCAAAATGCGAGAAAATAAAAGCAGCAACACCTCTCAAAGCCTTCTCCTGGAGGAGAAGGTGGCAGCCTGAAAGGCTGACGGATGAGGTGTAAAAGCTTGCTTCGCAAGGCATTTTGACTTACTGCGCAAAACAAACCCTCACATACCTTAGTATGCTACGGGTTCGTTTTGCTTGTCTTGCCGGCTTTATTGACATTCCCTAAATCGTGATAGGCCTTAAAGAAGGGCTTTTATCAAAAACCTTTCTTTAATGTTTATACATTATAATATATAACCAAATGGAGGTATTTACATAATGGGAAGAAAAGTTCAGTTTGTGGAAACCGTCCTGCGTGACGCCAACCAGTCTCTGATCGCCACCCGTCTGCCCTACGACAAGTTCGAGCCCATGCTGGAGACCATCGACAAGGCAGGTTACTACGCCGCAGAATGCTGGGGCGGTGCTACCTTTGACGTATGTCTGCGCTACTTGAACGAAGATCCGTGGGAAAGACTGCGGAAGATCCGGGCAAAAATGCCCAACACCAAGCTGCAGATGCTGCTGCGTGGTCAGAATGTGCTGGGTTACTCCCACTATCCCGATGATTTCGTAAAGCTCTTCGTCAAGAAGGCTGTGGAAAACGGTATGGATGTGATCCGTATCTTCGACGCCCTGAACGACGTAAAGAACATGAAGGTTGCTATGGAAGCCACCGCTGAGGCCGGCGCCATCGCATCCGGCACCATCTCCTACACCACCTCTCCCGTCCACACCCACGCAAAGTATGTGGAAATGGTGAAGGAACTGAAGGAAATGGGCGCTTCCACCATCTGTATTAAGGATATGGCCGGTATTATGGGTCCCAAGGAAGCTTACGATATGGTTTCCGCTATCAAGGACGCTGTAGACCTGCCCATCGACCTGCACACCCACTCCACCACCGGTTTGGCATTCATGACCTACCTGAAGGCTGTGGAAGCAGGCGTTGATATCATCGACACCGCCATTTCTCCCTTCTCCGGCGGTACTTCCCAGCCCGCTACCGAGACCATGGCTTACGCTCTGCGTCAGCTGGGCTACGAAGTGGATCTGGACGACAACGCTACCAAGGCTATGGCCGACTACTTCAAGGGCGTTCGTGACGAATTCCTGGCTGACGGCACACTGATGCCCAAGTCCATGGCTACCGACACCCAGTGCCTGACCTATCAGGTTCCCGGCGGTATGCTTTCTAACCTCTTGAGCCAGCTGAAGCAGATGAACGCTCTGGATCGTCTGGACGAGGCTCTGCTGGAAACTCCCAGAGTTCGTAAGGATCTGGGCTATCCTCCCCTGGTTACTCCCACCTCTCAGATGGTTGGCGTGCAGGCTGTCCGCAACGTGCTGGACGGTGAGCGCTACAAGACCGTCTCCAAGGAGATCAAGGCTTACTGCCGTGGCGAATACGGCACCACTCCTGCTCCCATTGACGAGCAGATCCGCGCACAGATCCTGGGCGGCGAAAAGCCCCTGGAAGGCCGCTATGCCGACACGCTGGCTCCCGTTGTGGAATCTGCCCGTGCTGAGCTGGGCGATCTGGCTAAGTCCGACGAGGATGTGCTGAGCTACATCGCATTCCCCAACCTGGCTGAAAAGTATCTGACCGGCCGTAAGGAAAAGGAAGAAAACTCTGTTTCCTACTCCATCGTAGAAGCATAAGGAGGTTACCCTATGTTTTTCGATGCTGCAAAATTAAGCGATGCCAACAAGCTGGTAGACATCAGCATCGGTGATGCAGGCCTTGCCGCCCTTATGGGTTACGCAATGGTCTTCTTCGGTCTGATCCTGCTGATGATCGTGGTAACTGTGATCGGCAAGGTATTTATTGCCTCTGCCAAGCGCAAGGAAGTGCCTGCACCCACTGTCGCACCTGTGGAAGTGCCTGTTGCTTATGCCCCCGGCTCTGCCGGCAAGGTGATGACCTTTGATGTGCCTGACAAGACCGCTGCTATGCTGATGGCCATCGTGGCTGAAAAGACCGGCAAGCCCCTGAACGAATTGCGTTTTATCTCTATCAAGGAGGTTAAGGAATAATGAAGTACAAAATTACCCTGAATAACCGTGTTTACGAAGTGGAAGTAGAAGCCGGCAAGGCTATGCTTCTTGACGAATACGAAGTGGTAGCTCCCGCTGCACCCGCTCCTGCTGCTGCTCCTGTGGCTGCCGCTGCTGCTCCTGCTGCCGCACCCGCTCCCGCTGCTGCACCTGCCGGCTCCGGTGAGGCTGTTGCCGCTCCCATGCCCGGCACCATTCTGAAAGTGAATGTCACCGCCGGTCAGGCTGTGAAGTCCGGCGACACCCTGTGCGTGCTGGAAGCTATGAAGATGGAAAACGAAATCAAGGCTCCCAAGGACGGCGTTGTAAACACCGTTGCTGTTACCAAGGGCGCTTCCGTCAACACCGGTGACGCACTGGTCTACCTGAACTAAGGAGGCCGACTATGAATTTTGATATTATGGAGGTTCTCCTGAAGCTGTGGAACAGCTCCGGCTTTGCCAAGCTTTCCGCCGGTTTCATGGATGGCGGCTGGCAGAACCTGGTGATGATCATCATCGCCTGTGTGCTTCTGTACCTTGCCATCGTCAAGAAGTTCGAACCTCTGCTGCTTTGCGGCATTGCCTTTGGCTGTCTGCTGACAAACCTGCCCGGCGCAGGTCTTTACAAACAGGGTCTGTGGGATAACTTCATGAATGCTGAAAGCCCCTTCTACCACAGCTATGGTGAAATTATGCGGCACGGCGGTCTTTTGGACATCTTCTACATCGGTGTCAAGACCAGCCTGTACCCCTGTCTGATCTTTATGGGCGTGGGCGCTATGACCGACTTTGGCCCTCTGCTTGCCAACCCCAAGAGCCTGCTTTTGGGCGCTGCTGCCCAGCTGGGTGTATTTGCCGCTCTCTTTGGCGCTGTTTGCCTGGGCTTTACCGGCCCCGAAGCTGCTTCCATCGGTATTATCGGTGGCGCTGACGGCCCCACCGCCATCTTCCTGACCACCAAGCTGGCTCCCCATCTGCTGGGCGCGATCGCTGTGGCTGCCTATTCCTACATGGCGCTGATCCCCATGATCCAGCCCCCCATTATGAATCTGCTGTCCACCCCCAAGCAAAGAGCCATCAAGATGGTACAGACCCGGAAGGTCTCCAAGACCGAGAAGATCATTTTCCCCATCGTGGTTACTGTGTTCGTTGCCCTGCTGCTGCCCGACACCGCTGCGCTGATCGGCTGTTTGATGCTGGGTAACCTGTTTAAGGAAACCGGCGTTACCGACCGTCTTTCCGACACCGTGCAGAATGCCCTGATGAACATCGTTACCATTCTGCTTTCCACCGCTGTTGGTGCTACCATGGTAGGCTCCAACTTCCTCACCGGTGAGACCCTGAAGATCGTTGCCCTGGGCGTTGTTGCCTTTGGCCTGTCCACTGCCGGCGGTATGCTGGGCGGTCAGGTCATGTGCAAGCTGACAAAGGGCAAGGTCAATCCCCTCATCGGCTCTGCCGGCGTTTCCGCTGTGCCTATGGCTGCCCGTGTTGCCAATGTGGAAGGTCAGAAGGCTAACCCCTCCAACTTCCTGCTGATGCACGCTATGGGCCCCAATGTGGCTGGCGTTATCGGCTCCGCCATCGCCGCAGGCTTCCTGCTGAGCGTATTTGGTTAATAGAAATAAAGGACGAAGAACAAAACTGTTCTTCGTCCTTTTTCTAATATAAAATTGAGAAAAGACCGCCTTTTGGCGGTCTTTTTCTTATTTTAGAGGTCTTAATACACTATATTGTTCGTACCGGGTATCGTGCATTTCCGTTATAAATACGAAGGAAACATCTGCGTTTTCTCTTCCGAATTTTTCCACATAGCCTTCCACGCCTTCTGCGGCGATGGACTGGGCATAGATCCGGGTGCGGCCTTCGGGAATACCGAAGCCACCATCCTCAAAGGATACTGCAAAGCTATCGGTGGTACAGGTCTTTACAATGGTCTGCGCCACATCATAAAGGGTCTGCTTTTTATCACCGTTAAAGGCAATGGCATCGGTGTCCGGGAACCGATAATCAGAGAACACCACTTCTCTGAAGCCCAAGCCACGCAGCTCCAGCACCAGCTGGATCAGATATTCCTGCACCTGGGTCTTGGCAGGATTGATCCAATAATAGCCGTTATCCGGCCAGCCGTAGCCGTTGGACATCTGCATGGTCTGCATGGGGTATTCCACGCCGTATTCTCTGTCCTTCAGGGCAGACATACGGGCGATGGTGTAAAGACCGGCGCTGTTGATGGTTTCGATCAGCCTGTCCATAGCCTCCGGGTCAATGGAAAAGGCCCGGTTATCCCGAACAGCAGAGGAGTAGAAGATATTACCGTAGGCGCTCTTCACATCGATCATAATGGCGGTGCCTTTGGGCAGCTCCACGATCTTTGCAAGAACGCCCTCCAGATCCTTTTCCAGCTGAGAGGCGGTCACATAATAGCCCTTGATCTTCGTCAGTTCTTCGCTTTCCACCACCAGCTGTCCATCGTTATAGAACACGGAAACAGGGGGCGTTTCCTCCGGCTTTTCTGCCACGATGCCGGTGCGGTCAGTGATGCTGTAGGAAAAATCAAGGCTTGCGCCTGCTTCCCGGGAGTAGACCACGAACCGATTTAGCCAGATAAACCACAGGGCATAGGCCAAAACGGCCACCACCAGCAGTACAAGGGCCACCTGTCCTGCCCGTTTTAAGGCACAGCGGGTCCTGTAAGATAGCTTCATAAGGGCCTCCTTTTCGCCTGCAGGCAGCGCCAGGTATCCGATGCGTGTGTGGCTGTTACCTGCAAGTTTGCCTGCTGCAGCGCCGCCAGCACGTCAGGAAGGCGGGTATCCAAGATACCGGACAGCAGCAGGGTGCTGTTTTCTTCCAAAAACTGAGGCAGCGTAGGTGCAAGGGCGATGATCACATCTGCCACGATGTTGACGCACACCAGATTATAGGTCTTCCTTTTCAGGGTATCCATCAGCTTTTTATCCGTATTCACATTGCCGGTCAGGGCGGTGAACACATCGCTTCCAAAGCCGTTATAGGCGGCATTTTCCCGGGCGATATCCTCCGCCTTGGGGTCAATATCCACGCCGAAGGCCTCTTTTGCCCCCAAACGCAGAGCCGTCAGGGACAAAATACCGCTGCCGCTGCCCAGATCCAGACAGGTCTTGCCTTCCAAAGAAAGGGTTTCCATAGCCGACATCACCATTTGGGTGGAGGGGTGGGCGCCGGTGCCGAAGGTCAGACCGGGATCTAAAACAATGGGAAGGCGGTCACCTGCATAGGTATCTGCCAGCCAGTAGGGCAGCACCACCAGGCGTTTGCCCACTTCCTGAGGGGGATAATTTTCCTTCCAGCTTTCTTCGTAGTCCACAGGGGCAAGAGGGGTGATCTTCAGCTCCAAAGAGCCAAAACCCTTATCCTTTTGCGCTACAAGCAGTGCTTCCAGCCGGGAAAGAGAAGCTTCATCTTCCTTCTCCAAATAGAGCTTGATCTGGGAAAGACCCTGCAAATGGGCAGAAAGACTTTCGTCGATATAATCCCAGTAGGCCCGGTTGCTGTCCAAAAAGCCTTCCAGCTCCTGCTGGTCTTCCAGCACCAGATCCTCAAAGCCGTTGGCAGTTAAGATGGCCGCCATCGGCTCGATGCCTGCCGGGGAAGTTTGAATTGTCAGTTCCAAGTATTCCATAATTGCCTCGAAAATAGGTTGTTTTCTCTATTCTATCGCATTTTTAAAGAAAGTACAAGAGAAGATTTACGGCACCCGTAACCGGGTGCCGTAAAAATTATTTTTCGTCAAGTACGATAGCTGTTCTTGCGGGAATGTAAAGCTCTAAATAGGGGTTGCCAGCCACATCGGCCTTGGTTTCATAGCATACATGGTGAATTCTGCCCTGACCGCCGAAGCAGTAATCATCGGTGGACATACACACCTGGTAAGACCCAGCCTTATCCATGGGAATCCGGTAGCCGGGATAGGAGCCGTTGGGGTGGAAGTTGAAAATAAAGAGCTTTTTGCCCTTTCGGTAGCAAAGGACCTTGCTATCGTTATGCAGGTACAGCTGCTTATCCTTATTTTTGAAAAGCTTGCCCTTCTTTACCTGCTCCACGGCAGACTTGTCAAAGGCACGCAGGTACTTATATTTCAGATCTTCCCGGTCAGCAAGGCTCCACTGCCGGCGGCAGTAGTGATAGCTCCAGCCGTTGCCTTCTCTGGGGAAGTCGATCCATTCCGGGTGACCGAATTCGTTGCCCATAAAGGTAAGATAGCCTTCGCCGCCTAAGCTCATGGTCAGCAGGCGGAGCATCTTGTGGAGCGCCATACCCCGGTCCACCACCATATTTTGGTCCTTTTCGCCCATGCCCCAGTACATTTCCTGGTCGCAGAGCCGGAACATAATGGTCTTATCGCCCACCAGTGCCTGGTCGTGGGACTCGCAGTAGCCGATCACCGGTTCGCCGGGACGGCGGACCGCCAGCTCATAATAGATGTTGTTAAGATCCCAGTACTCGTCAGGGGTCTCTTTTAGTAGACGGATCCACATATCCGGTTCGCCCATTGCCAGCCGGTAATCGAAGCCTACGCCGCCGTAGGAGATAGGAAGGGCAAGGCCCGGCAGTGCAGAGGTATCCTCTGCGATGGTGATGGCATTTTTGTTCACCTGCCGCACCAGCTCGTTGGCAAGCTGCAGATAAGTAACCGCCTCGGTGTCGGTATTCATGGAGAAATACTGATCGTAGCCGGTAAAGGCCGTACCCAGACCGTGATCCCGGTAGAGCATAGAGGTAACGCCGTCAAAGCGGAAGCCGTCGAAATGGTACTCTTCCTGCCAGTATTTTAGATTGGAAAGAAGGAAGTGGATCACTTCCGTCTTTCCGTAGTCAAAGCACTTGGTGTTCCAGGCAGGATGATCCCCTCTGGGGCCATCGTGGAAGAACTGATAGGAAGTGCCGTCAAATTCATTGATGCCTTCCCGGGTGTTCAAACAGGCGTGGGAGTGGACCACATCCAAAAGCACCGCAATGCCCATTTTGTGGGCAGTATTGATTAAATCCTTCAGCTCTTCCGGTCTGCCGAAGCGGGAAGAAGCGGCGAAGAAATTGGTGACCTGATAGCCAAAGCTTGCATAGTAGGGATGCTCCATAATGGCCATGATCTGCAGGGTATTATAGCCAAGCTCTTTTACTCTGGGAAGGACATTTTCCTTAAATTCCCGGTAAGTGCCGACCTTGCCCTCTTCCTGTGCCATACCGATGTGGCATTCGTAAATGAACAGATCCTTTTGGGGCTTGAAATCGGTGTCTTCCCAGGAAAATTCCTCTTCAGGAAGGTAGATCACACCATTCCAGCTGGCATCCGGCTCCTGAATGACCCGGTTTATGTAAAGAGGGATCCGCTCCAGTTCTCTGCCCTGGCGCTGCACCACGGTCATCACCCGGGTGCCATCCTTCAGGGTATCTGCGCCGGGAATAAAGCAGGTAAAGACCCCGTTATCCCCCCGCTCCATGGGGTAGGCGTATCTGTCCCAGTTGCAGAAATCGCCGGTCACAAACAGGTTTTCTGCACCGGGGGCCCATTCTCTGTAGACCCATCCATCCTCCTGCTTATGGAAGCCGAAGAAATGGTGACCGTTGGCAAAATCTATAAGCTTCTGGCCCTCACCGAGAATTCTCTTCTTGGTGGCCCGATAATTTCTCATCCGAAGGTCCAAGTCTTTTTCAAAGTATCCCAAAATAGGATCTAAAGTTACTATCTTGTGTTTCACAGAAATAACCATCCTTCCTTTTCCAACCCTGATTTCAATGGTCAGAATAATGTCTCGGGGATTCCAAAGGGACGGTTAGGCCCTTTGGCCGTCTGGAGAGTCCGGGAACCATACGGAAGGTTCCCGGGCGCTCTTTGGTACTTTCTTGCGGGAAAGAAAGTACATATTTCAAAGCATTTATTACACCCTTCATACCAATTTTTATTTTAAGTATATTTTATATTCTCGTCAAGTCGCAATATTTGACAAAAAATTGCAGGGCATCAGTTTTCCACAGGGGGCTATTCTTGTGCTTTTTGTCTGCTGTGAAATTTATTCTATTATTTATATTGTATCTGTGGAAAAAGCCCTTGTGTTTTGGGGATAATTATGATAAAATTTAGGTTGAGAAAACATTGCCTTTTTCCGGTTTTCCACAAGGTGAAAATCAGGCAATTTTTGAGAAAGGAGAGTCGTTTTTATGTACTCATCTGCCTATGTTTGGGCCAAAATTCTGGGTTACCTGGAAGAGCGCCTTACCTCGGTCACCGTTTCCGGCTGGTTTGACGATGCGGAAGTGGTGGAGCTGAACGAAGAACAACTGGTCATTTATTCCCCCTCGGATTTCCGTCGGGATTTTATTCGCCGCCGCTGTACCGATTACATTCAGGATGCTTTGAAGGAGATCTTTAATTCCGATGCCAAATTGGTGGTGCTGGATGATAAGGAGCGCAAAGAAAAGAAGGAGCAGGGGGGCGTGCTGGAATTCAATCCCCAGTTCACCTTCGATAACTTCGTAGTTGGCCCTACCAACAGCTTCTCTTATAATGCGGCCTTGGCGGTGGCAAACAATCCGGGCGTGACCTACAACCCCCTGTTTTTATACGGCCCTCCCGGCGTGGGTAAGACCCACCTGCTGTACGCCATTGCAAATAAGGTGCGCAGAAACAATCAGGATGCCAAGATCGTTTACATCAAGGGCGACCAGTTTATCAACGAGCTGATCTCCGCCATCAAATCCGGTAACAACTTAGCTTTCCGCACCAAGTATCGGGAAGCAGACCTATTTTTAGTGGACGATATCCAGTTTATCGCCGGTAAGGACTCCACCCAGGAAGAATTTTTCCATACCTTCAATGAGCTCCACGAAAGAAACAAGCAGATCGTTATGACCTCCGACCGGAAGCCCAGCGATATGCTGACCCTGGAAGCAAGACTTCGTTCCCGGTTTGAAAGCGGCCTTTTAAGCTCCATTGCCGCCCCCGATTACGAAACCAGAATGGCTATCATCAAGACCAAGGCCAACTCCTTAGGTCTGGATCTTGCGGACGATGTGTGCAACTACATTGCCATCAATGTGACCAACAACGTCCGGCAGATCGAAGGCACTGTCAAAAAGATCATGGCCTACCGGGATATCAATAAGATGCCTTTGGATCTTCCCAATGTGTCCCGGGCTATTGAGGATATGTTCAAGGCCGAGGGCAACGCCCTGCCCACTCCCAGCCTGATCATCAGCCAGGTCTGCAAGTTCTACAGCGTGGACGACTCTGTGATCCGTGGCACCCAGAAGAACAAAGCCGCTGTAGAGGCAAGACATATGGCAGTATACCTCATCCGGGAGCTGACCAACCTTTCCACCACCTCCATCGGTAAGGAGCTGGGCAAGGATCATACCACCATCCTTTACTCCTGCGATAAGATCAAGTACGCCCTGCAGGCCGGGGATGTGAACCTGCAAAACCATGTGCGGGATATCACCGCAAATATCAATTCCTGTCTATAAACAAGAATTCCACAGGAATTTTGGTTGTGGATAACTTAGATTGTGGAAAGCTGTAAAATTTCCGGATGTTCTGTCCGGCTGTGGAAAACCAAAAAGAATTTCACAATAGGCTGTGGATTGTTTTTCTTAGGCATTTCAAGGCTTTCGGCTCTTTTCCACAATTTCCGTGTCCCTACTTCTACAACTACCTAAAAATATCTATTTATATATTTATTATTCTATTTTCAGAAAAGAGGCTTTCAAAATGATCCGTTTTACCTGTGAAAAAAGTATGTTGATGGCAGGTCTGAACATCACTTCCCGGACCGTTGCCCAAAAGAGCGCCCTTTCTTCTTTGGAGGGTATCTTCTGCTATGCCGGCTACGGCCTGCGGCTCACCGGCTACAATATGGAAACCGCCATTACTTATGAGATCGAAGCGGAAGTGACCGAGGCCGGCAGCTGCATTCTGCCTGCAAGACTCTTTGGCGACATTATCCGCCGTGTTCCTGAAGGCCCTGTGACCGTTATTGTGGATGAAAACTATAAGGTATCCGTCCGGGCAGGCCGGGCATCCTTCACCATTTCCGCTGAAAACTCCGAGGACTATCCGGAGCTTCCCGATGTGGGCGAAGGCAGAAAGATCATGATCCCCCAGAAGGTACTGAAGGATCTGATCGGCTCCACCATTTTTGCCACCGCAGAAAACAAGGGCCGCCCCATCCACACCGGCGTCAAGTTTGAAGTAGAAGAAAATACCATCTCTGCCATCGCCGTAGACGGCTACCGGCTGGCAAGAAAGACCTACCATACCCCGGAACCCACCGGCAGAACTCTCTCCTTTGTAGTGCCTGCCCAGGGTCTGAAGGAAGTGGAAAAGATCTTAAACGAAGATGACGATGCAGCCTTCACCCTTGGCAGCAAGCACATCCTCTTCCAGATCGGCAACGCCACCGTGGTCTGCCGCCTGTTGGAGGGCAGCTTCCTGGATTGGCGGAAGGTGGTTCCCACCGATTGCCCCATTAAGCTGGTTGCCAATGTTTCCGAGCTGGCATCTGCCATTGAGCGTGTGGGCCTGATGGTTTCTGAAAAGTACAGAAGCCCCGTCCGCTGCCTGTTTAGCAATCAGGAGCTGCAGCTGAAGACCAACACCACCATCGGCTCTGCAGAGGATCAGTGCATCTTTGCCGGTGACGGCAAGGATCTGAAGATCGGCTTCGATGTCCGCTACCTTGCCGATGCCCTCCGGGTCATCGAAACGGAAGAAGTGGTGATGGAGCTGACCAACTCCTTAAGCCCCATCGTCTTCACCAGCCCCGATGAAAAGTACGACTATTCTTACATGGTTCTGCCTGTGCGCATCAATAACTGATATGAAAAATAACATTGTTTTAATTTATACGGAATTTATCAAGCTGGAAGCGGCACTCAAGCTTGCCAACTGTGTTTCTACCGGTGGTGAAGCCAAGGCCGTCATTCAGGACGGTCAGGTCAAGGTGGCAGGGGAAGTCTGCCTGATGCGGGGCAAGAAGCTCTACGATGGGGACACCTTCCAGTTTAACGGACAGACCTATACGGTTTCCAAATATGAATCTTAACAGCATATCTTTAGAGAATTTCCGGAACTATTCTTCCTTTGAAGGGCAGTTTGAGCCGGGGGTAAACCTGATCGTAGGTGACAACGCCCAGGGAAAGACCAACCTTTTGGAAGCCATCGCCTTTTTGGGCAGCGGAAAAAGCTTCCGCACCCAGAAAAACAGCGAGCTGGTGAAAATGGGGGAAGAAGTAGGCACTTTGCAGGGAGATCTCTTCTCCCAAAACCGGAAACAAACGGTCAAATGGCATCTTTTCTCCACGGGAAGACCCCGGCAGATCTTCTTAAACGGCATCAAAAAGAAGTCTGCTTCTGACCTTTCCGGGGTTCTCCATACGGTGCTTTTCTGCCCGGAGGATCTGATGGTGCTGAAAGCAGGCGCTTCTGCCCGGCGAAAGCTGGGAGATAACGCCTTAAGCCAGCTGCGCCCAAATTACGAAGCGGCGCTGACAGAATACACCCGGATCCTGGAGCAAAAAAGCAAAATTCTGAAGGACAGATACGAAAATCCTGCCCTTTTGGAGATTTTACCGGAGTATAACACCCGGCTTTGCCAGGTAGGTGCGATCCTGATTTCCTACCGGGCAAGGTTCTTTGAAGGCTTGGGAAACTCCGCCAAGGCCTTTCACGAGTGCTTTTCCGGTGGCAAAGAGGAATTTTTGCTGGAATATAAGACCGTTTCCACGGTGCAAGATCCCTTTGCGCCTGTTCCTGCCTTAGCAGATGCCTTGCAGGAGCATTTAGAGAGCCACTACCGGGCGGAGCTGGAAAGCGCCCAGTGCCTGACCGGCCCCCATAAGGATGATTTTTCCGTCAGCCTTTCCGGTATGGATCTGAAAGCCTACGGCTCCCAGGGGCAGACCCGCACGGCGGCTATCAGTTTAAAGCTTGCCCAAAGGCAGCTGATGGCCAATCAATCCTCTCAAATGCCGCTGCTTTTACTTGACGATGTTTTGTCAGAATTAGACCCCCAGCGGCAGGACTTTGTTCTCAATCAAATTTCTTCCGGTCAGGTGTTCATCACCTGCTGTGAACCAGAGAAATTTACCAAATTAGGAAAAACCATCACCATTGAAAAAGGTGCTTTGAAAGCATAATTAGGAGGGCATTTATGTCTGAAGAAACGAAAGTAACCAACGAATACGGCGCCGAACAAATACAGGTGCTGGAGGGCTTGGAAGCTGTCCGGAAAAGACCGGGTATGTACATCGGTTCTACCTCTTCTTCCGGTCTGCATCACCTGGTATATGAGATCGTGGATAACTCCATTGACGAAGCCTTGGCTGGCTACTGTAAGCATATCACCGTGACCATCAACCCCGGTAACTCCATCACCGTTACCGACGATGGCCGTGGTATCCCTGT
>JBGVHZ010000032.1:0-23475 GCA_045122735.1 Faecousia sp. | reverse complement strand
CAGACCGGGGCAAGACCTCGGTCTATGTTCGAAGCATTTGTTGGTGGATTTTCCACCGCAATCATAGTTTTGCCCGCACTTCCAAAATTATAATTTGTACTTTTTGGAAATTGAACGGTATCGTTCTAATAAAAAGCGATGGGCGTTAGCGCGTGATCGATCAAAGGGCAACTCGGAAATTTTCATAGCCTCGGCAGAAAATTTTCGAGCCCCTTTTGGGGTCACAGGGGATTCCCCTGAAATGGCGATGCATACAGAATGTATAGCAGAAGCCAGTGCTTGTTTCACCCACGCACAGAACCCCAATGCAAAGGCACCGTTCGTACTTGAGGGCTTCAATGAGATTTGGGCAGACCATGTCAATGAGATGTCCAGATACCACGGCACCGTCCCTGCTCTGGAAGATTTCCGTAGGGTGATGAACCGCAGCACCTACTCCGATTCTACGGCCGACAGTATTTCTCTCCGGGCATTGATGGAGAACAGCTACGGCAAGGAAGCTGTGGACTACTTTGACAACCTCTATAGAGAACCGCTGTCTCCAAGCTTGATTAGACGGTATCACTATTGCCTAACATATGGAACCTATGCTGATCAGAAGCATCAGATTGGTATCGGTGAATATCGAAAGAACCCTAGTAAATTAGGCGTGCCAGCAATACTGATTAGCAGCAAGTTGGACGAGTTAATCCGGTCTTATGAGAATAAGTCGATAAATATGGATGCTATCTTGGATTTTCATGTGCGCTTTGAGAAGGTCCACCCCTTTGAAGATTACAACGGTCGTGTCGGTAGATTGATTATGATGAAAGAATGCCTCAGGCACAACATTGTGCCGTTTATCGTTGATGATAAACACAGAGGAAATTATAACAAAGGCATTAAATGTTGGAGCACCGCCCGGTCGCCGCACTTCTCCCGCAGCGCAGGGATTGCAGCATAAAAGTCCTTCTCGTCAATCTGGGTCAGCACTTCCTTGCCGAAGTACACATTCTCGGCATACTGGCCGATCCGGGCGATCTTCGGCTGGGATACCTTGCCATCAAAGAACAGGCCGTTGATGATGGTGCCGATGAGCACCTCATAGGCAGCGGAAGAAGAAAGACCGGAGCCGGGCAGCACCGTGGACTCCACATAGGCATCAAAGCCCTGTACCTTGCAGCCAAGGTGAGTAAACCGGGCTGCCACACCCCGGATCAGCGCAGGGGTGGAGTTGACTTCCTCGGGCTTAACCTCCAGATCGGTCACATCCACCTGGCACATGGGATACCCCTGGGACTGGATGCGGATCATATTGGTACCGTTGATCCGGACAGCCGCATTTGTATCCAGATTTACCGCCGCAGCCAACACATGACCCCGCTGATGGTCTGTATGGTTACCGCCAATTTCCGTACGGCCGGGAGCGGAAAAATACCGCTCCGGCTTGTTGTATAAAGAAAACCACGCGTTAGACGCGTGGTTCAATAAAGCCTATGGCGGTGAGTAAAAATCCCTGTTAAGATTATAGGTGCGGTCCGCCAACTGCACAAATAATCAAAACAGGGAGGCACTCATATGAGCATGAATGACATCAATAGTTTATCACATACGAAATGGAATTGCAAATACCATATCGTATTTGCACCCAAATACTGCAGAAAAGTATTCTACCAAGCTAAAAGAGGAGCAATAGGGAAAATACTACGCCAGCTATGCGAATGGAAAGGAGTAACCATCATAGCAGCGGAAGCATGCCCCGACCATATACACCTCTTCGTAGAAATTCCGCCAAAGATATCCGTATCGGGGTTTATGGGATATCTTAAAGGGAAGAGTGCTGCAATGATGTATGAGCAATTCGGCGATCTTAAATACAAGTATCGTAACAAAGAGTTCTGGTGCAGAGGCTATTATGTGGATACAGTAGGAAAGAACGAGAGCCGAATTGCGGAGTATATCGAGAATCAACTTAAAGAAGATGAAATGGGTGAACAATTAGTAATCCCGTCCGCCAGCCCGTTTACGGGTCGCAAGTAGAACAATGCAGTTGGCGGGCTGTTATTATGCGTTTACGTATTATGCAAGAAACATAGGGCTATGCCCGCATATGAAGAACCCCCAGTTTTACCGGGGGGTTCCTTTTTTTAGAAGGTTTCGGTGAAGCTATTGTCGAGAGTTTCCCTGAGGTTTTGGCCAATTGTTAATTTAGGCGTACTGTACCTCCATGGGAGAAAGCAATTGCAAAAACCTCATCCAGATAAGGAATCGACGCAGAAGCACCCGGTTTTGAAACGGCGATAGAGGAAGCGACTGTGGCGATCTGTAGTGCCTCAGCAATGGTTTTTCCTGCGGCAACCATGGCAAGCACATAGCCGGTAAAGGTGTCGCCGGCGGCGGTGGTGTCCACCGCTTTTACATGACGGGCAGGCTGCCGGAGAAGGATATCACGGTTTTTGAAAATACAGCCCTTTTCACCAAGCGTCAGTAAAATATTGCTGTGCGGATAGCGCGCGTACAGCTCCTCAATGATAGCATCGGGATCTGTCTTGCCGGTCAGTGCTTCTCCTTCGATCTCATTGCAGATCCACCAACTGACGTACGCCAGCGGCAGTTCCAGAAGGGAACCGTCAAAAGGAGAAGGATTCAGAGCGATCTGCAACCCCTTTTTGTGGGCGATCTCAAAGATCTCAGGCAAGCCGTTGATCTCATTTTGCAGAAGCAGGATATCACCGGGTTTGGCATCCGACAGGACCTTTTCGGCATATTCCGCCGTAAAGCAGTGGTTTGCGCCGGCAAACAGAAGAATGCAGTTCTGTCCTTCAGTGTTTACCTGAATAATGGCATGACCGGAAGGTACCGATGCAGATTCAAGGTGGGAAGTATCCACTCCGGCATCCGAAAGGACTTTTGCAAGCCACGGATCGCTCTGGCCGATAAAGCCGCCATGTATGACCGTTGCGCCGGCTTTACCCAAGGCAACAGACTGGTTTAACCCCTTTCCGCCCGGAAAGGTCGAAAGCTGCGCTGAGGATAAGGTTTCCCCGGGTCGGACGAAGTGGGGGACCTGATAAACATAGTCAATGTTCAGGGAACCAAGATTATATATTTTCATTCCCAATTCCTCTTATTTCGCCAATTTTTCGAACAGATCCGTAAACAAAGCATCACGGTTTACGTGGTAAACGTAATCGATCAGATGGCGGCTGCAATCCGAAGCATAATGGTGGTCATATTCCGGGATCGGACTGTGGACAAGACAGTCGGAAAGGAACCGGTGATCATCGTTTAATAGCCATGCGACCGCAGTCACATCCCAAATCACTCTGGTCCATGCGGGATAGGAGGTATACCGCTCGCCATCCCGGACGGCGATCTTCAGAAGGTAGTCACACAGCTCGTTTTTCCCGGAGAGCCAGTGCTCCAGCTCATAGCG
This sequence comes from Faecousia sp., assembly GCA_045122735.1. Lineage (GTDB taxonomy): Bacteria > Bacillota > Clostridia > Oscillospirales > Oscillospiraceae > Faecousia. The sequence goes on along the minus strand of JBGVHZ010000032.1, from coordinate 20,060 downwards.
GGAGGTAACGAACCGGTCTACGACACCGCGGCAGGGAAGCTGTACCACAGGAGCTCCGCAGCCAAATACAACTCTGGCCGCGGCAATATCCTGAAACATATTAAATTCCTGAGTGTCGTTCATGTGAAGTGCATTTCCGCCAAGCCACACAATGACGGTGTTCTCTTTCATGTCCGGGTTCAAAAGCAGCGCGGAAGCAACATTGGTGATGGCACCGATGGCCACGATGTACAGCGGATGCTCAGGGGAATACTGCTTTGCCAGTTCGGCCATAAAGCGGGCGCTGTCGGAAAGGACCGGGGTCTGCTCGTTTTCCAGATAATGCTCGCTGCCGCGAAAGACGCGGTCACTTAAGGAAGCGAGGCCGGAAAGCTCCAGGATCTTGAATATCTCCTGATAGCTTCTTTCCATCCCATCGGCCGGAGAGGTGGATTTTTCATTAAAAAACGGGGCCGCGCAAATGCCCTTTACATTTATTCGTTCCTCGGAACGAAGCATATAGGCAATTGCAAACTGGTCGTCGATCTCGTTGTAGGCGTCGGTGTCCAGTACAACGTCGACTTTGCCTGCAGGGGTGGTCAGATTTTTGAAATATTGCGCTTGTGTCATGGCGTATACCTCCATTTCTTTTTTACAGTATACAGGAACGCAAGAGAAAAAGATATATCCGATTGGTCTCATGTTTTTATATAAATTGGTTGCGCAAATCAATTTATTCCTCTATAATATTTCTTGAGAAATGCCAGTAACCCTTAAGCAGTGGAGGATAAATATTATGAGGAACATTGAACTTGTTACGGCTTGGGAAATCAGCAGAAAAGGGGGGACACGTATTTTTACCCATGAGCATGAGTATTACGAATTGGTTTATTACTGCAGTGGAGACGGAATGTCCACGGTGGAGAAGGACGGCTGTAAGATCGCTTCAAATGTTTGTGCAGTGATCCCACCGCATAAGCAGCACGAAGAGTATCATCTAAAGGACAGCCGGGTTTTCTGTATTGGTTTTTACTGTGACGCTCCGCTCTGCGCAGGTGTGTACAAGGACGTTCATGGCGAATTGTACGCTACGGTGCGAAGCATTGTGGTGGAGATCATGAACCAGTTTGTGAACTATCGGGAAATGGTGGGCTTAAAACTGCAGGAGCTGTTGCTGCAGCTTTTGCGCCTGCAGGAGGCTCCATCAAAACCCGGCATGAAAAATTTTGAGTATGCGGTCAGTTATATTGCGCAAAACTTTCATGAAAAAATAATTTTGCAGGATGTGGCAAAACAGCTTCACCTGAGTTATGACTATTTTCAGCACCGGTTTAAGGAGCTTATGGGGGAATCGCCCCAGCAATTTCTGATCCGCAAGAGATTGGATGCTGCGGAGCGGATGCTTATGGAAGAAAATATAAGCATCACAGAAATCGCACAGCGGTGCGGCTTTTCCAATTCTGCGCAATTTTCTGCAATGTTTAAGCAAAGCAGGAAAAAAACTCCCCGCGAGGTGAAGAAAAAAGTGGAAAATTTGTCATAGATGACAGGGGGATAATTCATTGACAATTCTGGGGATTATAATAAAATCTAAAGAAAAGGGGGAGTGCTTCTATGAAAGAAATCAATCTGAACGCGGATTGGCTGTTCTGTCTGGGCGGGGAATGGGATGAAGAAAAGGCGCAGAAGGTGTGCCTGCCGCACAGTGTGGAACTGACACCTGAGGTGTCCAGCGGATGCCGGAATTATCAGGGAGAGTGTATTTACTGTAAAAAACTTTGGATTCCGGAGGAAGACCGCGGCAAGAAGCTCTTTCTGGAATTTGAGGGCGCCATGGGGGTCAGCGAGCTGTTCCTGAACGGTGAGAAAGTGAAGGAGCATTTCTGCGGCTATACACCTCTCGTATATGATATGGGAGAGAAGCTGAAATACGGGGAAGAGAACCTGATCATGATCCGCCTGGATAACAGGGATAACTGCGATGTGCCGCCGGGAAAGCCCCAGGCAGATCTGGATTTCAGTTATGATGGCGGACTGTACCGTGACGTAAAGCTCAAAGTGTGCGACCGGCTGTATATCACACATCCGCTTTTAGAGGAAACGGCTGCCGGCGGCGGTATTTTTGTATGGTACAGCGATGTAACCGAAAGCCATGCAAGAGTTCATTTCAGAGTTCACGTCAAAAATGAACACAGCTTGAAGAAAAATTTTGAGCTGAAGATTTCTCTGTTAAATAAGGATGATTTATGCGTAGGATATGATGTTTCTTTTGGGAAATTGAATTCCGGCGCAGATGAATATGCAGAAGGTGTAATCAACGTAGCGGCTCCGATGCTGTGGAGTCCGGAGACGCCGAATCTGTATACCCTGCGGGCTGAGATATTGTGTGATGGGCAGACGATTCATACACAGGATACCGAGGTGGGAATCAGAACGTTCGAATTTACCCTTAACGACGGGGTGATCTTTAACGGAAAGTCCCGTTGTTTCCACGGAGCGAACTATCACCAGACCTGGCCATATATCGGAAATGCGGTGCCCCACAGTTTATTGGTCCGTGATCTGATAAAAATCAAATCCATGGGGATGGACAATATACGTTCCCATTATCCGTTCAGCACATCCTTTGCTTCAGCCTGCAACCACTTGGGGCTTACTCTGATCGTCAGCAACATTGGCTGGCAGTTCTGCAGGCCGGGAATCTTCATGGAGCGTGCTCTGCAGAATATGCGTGACATCATCCGCTGGCAGAGGAATAATCCGTGTATTTTGCTTTGGGAGCCGATCCTGAACGAATCCAAAATGACCTACGAGGTGCAGCTTGCGTTCCATGAGGCTGTACATGAAGAGTATCCATATGCTCCTTGCTATACTGCGTCCGATTTTGGTCCTACCGATGTGGCCTACAAGGATTACGACCCCAAAATGCTGGGCACTTGGATGGAGGATTACGGACTGGTAGAACAGAAGGATGATGTGGAGCGTCCGAAGTGGGTGCGTGAATACGGCGACTCGCCGGATGACTTTTTCAACCAAAACAGTGTGTGGAGATGCAAGAGAAGTTGGGGCGACGGAGTCATGGCAGAATCCGTTAACCGCATGCTTCATCGCTTCGACAGCGACATGGAATCCACTCTGTATTTGGATGTGTATAACAATAAAAAACTGTGTGGCTACGGCGTGTGGCCGGTGATCGCCCATAACAGAGGCTATCATATGAACCCTTGCTGGGGAGGACATCTGGATCTGTTCCGCGTGCCGAAGTTCTCGTATTACTTTATGCAGGCGCAGAAAGATCGCGAGGAAATCGGCGATATCCTCTATGTTGCAAACTGGTGGTCCGAGACGAGCCCGGCAGACGTAGTAGTATATTCCAATGCGGAAAAGGTACAGCTATACTGGAATGATCAGTTGATCGCAGAACAGTATCCGGATGATGTGGCTGTGAAGCATCCGCCTTTTACATTTAAGGATGTCCGCAGAAAATATAAAACAAGAGAACGTTCCTCCATTACAGCAAAGGCGCTGGTTAGTGATACGGTGGTAGCCGAGCAGACTGTTAAGGCACCGGGCGTTGTAAACCATATGGAGCTGGAAGCGGATCTCATGGGAATTCCGTTAAAGGCAGACGGTGCTGATATAGTTGCTGTTCATTGCTATATGAAGGATGCAGACGGTACTGTGGTTCCCTATACAGCAGATGTGCACCCGATACTCTTTGAGGTAGAAGGTGAAGGCGAAATCGTGGGAGATGCTTCCATAGGCGCAAATCCGATCTGTGCGGAAGCGGGAGTCGCAACGGTACTCATTCGTTCAACGTCAAAGCCCGGAGAGATCACAGTAAATGCAAAAATGTACTGGGAGCAGCCATTTAGCAGGGGCATCCGCTCTGCAGAACTGAAAATTAAGAGTCAGCCGGCCACAGACCGGTGATACAGGTTTAAGGTATGTGGGTGCTGTAATGAAAACTGAGAGGTACTACTTAAAAGAAATCTTCCCGGTGTTAGGAAATAACGGCTGTAATGCTTATGTGGATTGCTACTTACCGGATAAAATGCATGAAATTCAATTAGACACGGGGCAATATCCATGTCTGGTAATTTGTCCGGGCGGTGCCTACATGCTTGTCAGTGAAAGAGAAAGCGAAGCAATGGCGTTAAAGTTTATATCCGAAGGGTACAGGATCTTTGTACTGCATTATTCAGTCGCGCCTCACAGATTTCCGCAGCAGCTTTTGGAGGTAGCGGGAGCAGTAGAGTTGATACACCAAAATGCAAAGGATTGGTGTTGTGATCCGGATGATATTGCTATTATGGGATTCTCGGCAGGCGGACATCTGGCCTGTCAGTATTCCAACCGATACGACTGCCCGGAAATTCGCGAAGTCTTTCCAAACAGCAAACCGGTACAGAAAGCGATCTTATCTTATTCTGTGCTTACCGCGAAGGAACCTTTTGTGCACAGGGGAAGTATGGAGAATCTTTTGGGCCATGAACCGGTAAGCCCGGACGAAAAGGGATGCTCCTGTGAACTGCTGGTTACAGAACATACGCCTCCGACGTTTTTGTGGCATACAGCGGAGGACCGGGACGTACCGGTGGAGAATAGCTTGCTCTATGCGGGGGCCCTGGCTGCAGCCAAAGTACCGTTTGAACTTCATGTGTATCCATATGGCGGACATGGTTTGTGTACTGTAGATGAGCTCACATGTGTAGGCTTGTCCGAGCGGGAAAGATATGCACATCGGTGGATCGGGGATTGTAAGAAATGGTTGAAGCTGATGAGCTCCTGAATCATCTCGTTTGTTTTTGAAACCATAAAAAGGCAGGGTATACGGTGTGCTGTGCACATCCGTGTACCCTGCTTTTGTTGTTCTATTGGATCAATCTGCGATGGAAAGACACCCATTTTTTATCTGCACATGAAAGATGACCGGACGCTCCAAGGGGTCGCGGTTGGGAGCGTGCATGATGAAATGAAGCTGATCGCTCAAATCATGGAACAGCATACCGTGACCGCCGTCGCGGTCGAAGATGAAATGCTCGCAATGCTGCCAGTTTCCGTCAATTTCTCCGTTGTCAGAAACCGCGCAGGCTTCCACATACCTGCAGCTATCGCCCGCGCCGCATTGGGTGGACCATAGCATATAAAGCTCCGTGTCGGAGTTGCGGTACAGATAAGGACCGTCAGTTATGTAATTGCCGTTGGGATCTCCGGTAGCCCAGGCAGGCGAAGACGCGTTGAAGAGGACTCTTGGCTTATCCGCAGGCTGGCGCAGATCATCCGTCAGCTTCATTGCCACGATTTTTCCGTCAGAGACCTGGAGCCATTCGTGACAGAAGACGATATAGGGCTCTCCTTTTTTGCTGATGTACAAGGTTCCGTCCAGGCATTCCCATTCCGGGGGAGTAACAGGCTCCGCAGTCAAGGGCTGAAATGCATGATCCGGCGCATCGGAGACTAAAATGTGCGTTGCCCTGCGCCTGTTTGGCGCATAAAAAGAGGCGAACATATAGTATTTTCCTTTATACTTATGGACTTCGGGTGCCCAGAAGTCGCGATCAGCCCAAAAAGAGTCCGGCTTTTCAAAAACCGGGATCGGAGCGCTCCAGTCCTCCAAATTTTTGCTGGTATATACATCAAACCCTTGGTGTTTGTCGCGCAGGTCATCCGGTCGGGTCCCATATAAATAGTAAGTTCCGTTGTCCACCAAAATATAGGGATCCCGAAGGTGGATGTCATGTAATTTCATCGTTCGCTTTCCTTTCAGAATTGGATTCTTATTTAATGATCCTGCGATATTCAGGGTATTTCTTGCGGGTCGCCTGATGATACGAAAGAGCGTCAGACGTGGAGATGAATTCCTCATCCGGCGCAGCAGGGAATGGGGGAAGAATATCGAACAGGTTCTGTCTTCGGAAGATACCCGGCGCGATCCCGGTGCAGGATTTGAATTGCCGCCGGAAGTGGGTAACGTTGACATACCCGAGGGATGCGGCGATTTCTGAAATGGGCATATCGGAATAGGCAAGCAGATTTTTCGCGCGGTATATCCGGGCCTGGATCAGGTCGGACATGGGAGCACGGCCGAAAATGTTCTTGTAAAGGGTATAAAACCGGGACTTGCTCAGGTTTGTCATAGCTGCCATCTCTGCCACAGTCCAGGGGTATTCCAGCTTACTGAGAACATACAGACGCAGTTCAATGAAATGACTTCTGTCAAAAACATTGATGCCCATCGGATCCGGGGAGGTGACAGCCCGCGAGAATTTGATGAGCAGCTCATGGAATTTGACTTCCATCAATTCAGAACGGAATGGCTTGTCCGAAAAGAAGATTTGTTCCATTTCCTGAATGATAGTGGAGAGCACCTTGGGGTTGGAAGGATAGTACAGTGTATCGACCTCAATTCCGTATTTGTGCAGGATCTCATCTCCGCCTTCGCCGAAATGAATGTAATCATTGTTGAAGGCCTGGGGAGAGTAGAACTTTTGCGGAGTGTCGATATTATACACAATACACGCGTGGGGAAGTGTCCGAACAGTTTCACCTTTTACAAGAATATCGACCGGGTTGAAAAAGTGCAAAAAGGTATATGAAGGATAGCCGTCGGGCCGATAAAGCTCAAAGTGGGCGGACTCCCCGCAGGCATGGCGTAAATCGTAGAATGTCAGCACAATATTACTCCTTTCTACAAATGACAGATGTCTCAGGGCTGTGTTTTGATTTTAATTGCAGACAAAAAGAAAGTCAAGCTATCTGGGCGAAAATGGAAGATATGTCATAAATTACAAGAGGAATGACAATTGCACAAACAACTGATTTTTAATACAATTATCATAAACAATGGTATGCAGGTTTGATTATTATGTGCAATTTGCACACTACATGTTTTGCAGTGGTACACTGGGAAAGGAGAAGCAATGGATGTCAACAAAATGTCACTGGATGTAAGAGAAGGTGAGGAGTACGAGGTTATTGTTGCCGGAGGCGGACCGGCAGGTTGTGCAGCGGCAATTGCTGCTGCCAGGGAAGGAAAGAAGACGCTCCTGATAGAAGCATCCGGCGTGCTGGGCGGTATGGGAACTATGGGACTTGTGCCCTGGTGGAGCACGGGAGACGAAGCAGGAAAGACCGTGTATCAGGGAATTGCCGCACATATCATAGAAAAGGGGAGAGCTGCCACACCCCATATTCCGGCGGCCCAGACGGACGGGATCGCAATAAACGTGGAGACCCTGAAGCGCATTTATGACGAGGAAGTGGCAGGAGCGGGGGCACAGGTCCTGTTCGAGTCTCAAATCGTGCATACTGTGGTAAAGGACGGAAATGTGGAAGCAGTCGTCGTTGCCAATAAGATGGGACTGACGGTCTACCGGGCGGCGGTATTTGTGGATGCAACAGGCGACGGTGATGTCTGCACCTTAAGCGGCGCGCAGTGCGAGATCGGGCGTGAGGATCAGACGCTGCAGCCTGCCAGCCATTGCTTTATTATGACGAATGTCGACACTTATGGCTATGAGCATGTCCTTGGAAGCAAAATGCATAATGGCGGCTACATCATCCAGAAAATGGTTAAAGACCCGGAGCTGGATCTGATCAACGATCTCCACTTCTGCAATATCCTGCTGGGTTCCGGCGCGGTGGGCTTTAATGCGGGTCATATCGAAGATTTTGATCCGCTGGATCCTGTACAAATGTCCCAAAAGCTGATGGAAGGCAGACAAATGGCACATCAGTATGAACTGGGACTGAAGAAATATGCACCGGAAGCCTTTGGTGCGGCGACCCTTTCGCAGACAGGTCCTTATCTGGGAATCAGAGAAAGCCGAAGGATCGTGTGTGAATATATGTTGACGGTGCGGGATTACATCGACAGAAATTCCTTTGACGATGAGATCGGCCGCAGCCGTTATATGGTGGATATCCACAGGACCAAAAAGGAGCTGGGTGATCCGGATTCCGGAAAGAAAACCTGGTTTGGCTACCTGGGACCGGGAGAATCCTACGGCATTCCTTATCGCAGCCTGATTCCGATTGGTATCAAAAATCTGCTGGTTGCGGGCAGATGCATCGGCAGTGACAGCATCATTAACGGTTCTGTGCGTGTGATGCCGGTATGCCTGGTGACTGGAGAAGCGGCCGGAACAGCGGCTGCGTTTGCAGCAGAGAAAGACGGAAAGGTCAGAAACGTTGATGTAAAGGCCCTGCAGGACAGACTGGAGTCTTTTGGTGCATATTTGCACTTGAAATAAAGCGGATACATTAAATAAATAAATCTACGGGAGGTAACATTAAAATGTTGCGAATGTTAAAAAAAGGTCTATGCCTGCTGTTGTGCATGGTTATGATGTGCGGTTTGTTGGCAGGCTGTGCAGGCGGAATGGGTACCACCGCCGGAAACAAAATCGTTTTTTATGTATACGGTTCACTGGAACAGGTAGATATGTATACGAAACTTGTGGATAAGTTCAATGCAACATACGGCAAGGAACACGATATGTATGTCTCGCTTTCCGCATACGATACAACCGGATATACTTCCAAGATTCAGAGCACAGTTAATTCCAAAAATTCCGGACCTGACGTCTTCCTGGTAGAAGATACGGGTTACAAGAGCTATATCCGAAGCTATTACGTTGCGAATATTCAGGAATATTTGGATAACGTTACGGATATTGAACTTGGCGATATTATGGATACCGTAACACAGCGCTTGCGTTACGACATTGACACCAACACTTCAGAGGATACGGACCCGCTGTATGGACTGCCGCTGGATACACAGCCTACCGCTATTTATTATAATGTTACGGTGTTTCAGTCCGCAGGAATCAATGTCATCAGTGTAGATGAGGAAGATCTTGATGCATGGAACAACAATGAGATTCCGGACAATAACGGCAAATATAAAAGTGACTTCCCGAAGCTGAATGGTGTTACCGTTCCGGCGAAGGGTTATTACCGTTCTGAATCTCCCTACTACGAAGACGGTGATGATACCGAGAGATGGTATGTTCCTTCAGAGGATGAGATCCTGGTGTTCAACAACAGAATTGCCATGAACTGGGATGAAGTGGAAGATCTTGCAATGCTGTTCTCGGCGGAGACCAACCCGGATCCTTCCAGAGAGGGCGTTTCCAAATATGGAACATCTTACGGCTATTTTGCGGAATGGTGGTTCTATTACGGCTGGTCAGTCGGCGGCGACTGCTTAACAGACCTTTCCACAGAAGGCGACTGGAACTTCTCCCTGCTTGACCCGAACCCCAACTATATCGTAAATTCCGGAAAAACCTTCACCGGAAAGGTGACCGGCAAGGTATATGAGGGCGGCGACACCATTGCCTTCCTGGATAAGATGGATATCGAAGTGTATGGAGACGGTGACTTTGAGGTTCTGGTGCCGGATGATTACGGTGATTATCACCACGGCGCCAAGGACGGAGAGCTTGCCGGCATTTCCCCTGAAGTGACTTCTGCAGTAGAAAACGGTGTACTCAGCGAGATGCCTTCCACCAGAGAGGCATTCAACAGATACCTGCGCCTGGGTGCAGATATCAAAGCGAATATTGACGGCGTAAACGGTTACAACATCGCACCGAACCCTGCAAGCATCAACAGCGGTACGATCACGACCGCATCTTCCTTCTGGTCCGGAAAGGTTGCGATGGTTTGCAACACCTCTTTGTACATGGCCGATACTGCCGAACAGTTCAAAAAGAGAGGAAACGAATGGGATATTGCGCCGCTGCCTGTCTATAAGACCTATACCAATCCGGATGACCCGAACTGTGATGAAGTGGCAATTCAGGGCAAGGCAGCCGGACACTCCAATACCTATACTATGTGCGTGCGGTATAATTCCCAGAAAAAGCAAATGGCAGCCACTTTCATCAAGTGGATGGCAAGTGAGGCTGCGCAGAAGATCAGAGCTGAGAACGGCTATTTCCCCAATCAGGAGTCGCTGATCGATGATGTGAAATTCCCGAACGGTGTTGCTGCCGATAACGTGGTTGCCTTCTCAGAAGCCTTGACCTATGAGACCTGCGGCGACTGGATGTATATGCCGGACCACGCATGGATCGACAAATGGGCTGTGCCGCTCAATTCTTACGTACGTAACGGTACTATGACTTATGACGAATGGTATAAGCCGGGTGCCGGAAATAAAGAAGTCATTAAGGTAACGAATGAATATCTGAAGCTGTACAGCCAGTGGAGGCGTTCCGATATTTAATAAACCTGAGCACTCGAAGGAGAAAAGCAAATGGTAGCGAATAAATCAAAGAGAGTTCCTGGTTCCAAGGAAGAAGGAAAAGCACTCCGAAGAAGAAGGATTATAGGTGAGAATATACTGGGCACATGTATGGCTGCACCGCCCTTTTTAGCCTTTGTCTTTTTCAGTGTAATTCCGATGGCAGTATCTTTGGTAGTGTCATTTATGGATCTCCACGGCGTTGTGGTTTCGACCGCCAGACCTGTAGGTCTGGAAAACTATAAAAAACTCTTGCAGGACCCAACTACATATACGTCTCTTGTCAACACAGCAAAATACTGCATCCATGTGGTGTTTAACCTGGTTATGGCAGTGTTCCTGGCCAATATGCTTGCTAACAAAAAAGTGCTTGGAAAAGCGGCAATCCGGGTTGTCTATTTTATCCCGGCAGTCATTCCCGGTGTAGCTGCCACGGTTATGTGGTCATGGATATTCAACGAGAATTTCGGCATGATAAACCAGGCACTTACGGCTTTAGGGCTTGGAACGTTCCATCCCTACACGAATCCCTCACACTTCATGATTGGCGTGTGGATTTTGAGATTGTGGATTGGCGGAACGAATATTGTTTTGCTGCAATCTGCTTTCGCAAGTGTTAATAAATCCCTGCAGGAAGCAGCGCGAGTTGACGGAGCAACGGAAAGACAGGTATTCTGGAAGATTACACTTCCGCAGGTGTCGCCTACGATATTCTATCTGCTGGTCACCAATTTTGTCGCGGCAGCACAGGAAATGGCCACCTTGCAGGTGTTTGCCAACAACACTGTCGGCCCTGGCGAAAATGCACTGGTGGTAGCTTATTACTTGCAGCGTATGATCGGTGCGGAACTGCAGACAAAGGGATACGGTATGTCTTGCGCAATGTCCTGGATGTATTCGATTCTTTTGATCATCATCACCAGAATAGGCTTCAAAATAAGCGACAAAGTCGTTTCGTATGACTAGGAGACTTGAGTATGCACACGAAGATTAGAAAGCATAAATGCGAATATAGACTTGGGACACATGTTATTGTCCTTGTCACACTTGCATGGATATTAGTGCCGCTTTACATAGCCGTCATTACGTCCTTTATGTCGGATATTGAGAGCCAGTCAGCAGCCTTTCACTGGTGGCCGGAATTGGGCTTTACGTTCGAATGGTATACCAAGGCGTTTACCTCCAATGTAGGTGGAAGCAATTTTACAAAGGCTTTCATAAATACTTTTGTAATGTATATTCCCGCTGTGGCGATAGGCGTTTTTTCCTCGGCTATGAGCGCATATGCCTTTGCTAAAATTGATTTCAAACTAAGCAAGCCCATGTTTGCCATTCTTATGTGGACAATGACACTTCCGCAGCAGCTGAACGTCGTTATTTCCTACTTGATTTATGAGCAGATCGGCTGGCTGAATACCATATGGCCCATTACGATCCCGAGAATGCTGGGCTCTATTGGAATTGTGTTCTTCTTAAGGCAGTACTATCTGACGATACCTTCAGACCTTATAGGTGCTGCAAGGCTGGACGGCGTAGGGCATTTCGGAATCTTTATGAGAATCATGGTTCCGATCTCCATACCCGCGATGCTGGCACAGTTTGTATTGAATTTTATCGGTGCTTACAACGATTATACTGGCCCGCTGCTTTATTTGGATGACTCCAGCATGTGGACGGTATCTCTTTTGGTGGCACGGTACGGAGACGGAGGTTTCATCCAGTACTGGTCACTGAAGATGGCGGGTGGCGTAATCGCCATGATCCCGATGGTGATACTGTATCTGATCTCCCAGAAGTTTATTAACATTGGTACTGCGGTATCTTCCAGCTTGAAGGGATAAACCGCCGAAAAATAGGAGGACAATATTTTGAAGAGTAAAGCGATAATGTCAGCAATATTAGTTTGCATACAAGTGATTATATTGCTGACAGGGTGTACAGGCAATGGGTATGGCGAGAATGCCACATTTGTCTTAAGCCATTACAGCGGCGTGGATTCCTCTAAAGTGTATGATACTGAGCTGCTTTATAAGAACAAATCGGATGTTTGGGGCAGCGACGCCTGCGTGATCTATGTTCCCAAGGAAAGAGATAAGGTGTATGGAGGCTATTACTATATGTATTTGTCCACCAATGCCGGTATCGATTCCAATCAATCGACTTTTGTCGGTGAAGATGGAGAAATATATCGGGAATCTACGCAGGTGCTGCGGAGCAAGGATCTTGTGGACTGGGAGATATGCGGTGCTGTAGACAGCGGCATGGGAGTTCTAATTGAAGAAGACGGCTGGGTAAATAATATGACCTGGGCTCCCGAGGTAATTTACGATGAGGAAAGTGGCAAATATTTTATGTACTTTTCCGCAAGAGTTCAGGAACTGACTGAGAGACTGAAAAGTCTCGGTGCCCGTTATAAAAACTACTATCTGGCCGATGGAAGCCATGATATTAACAGCGAGATGAATGTGGGTATCGCCGTTTCTAATACACCGGTGGGACCTTTCAGACTTGTGTCCTCCGAAAATGTATATGGTAGCGTCGATGCAACAAACCCGCTGGGCGAAGTTCTTACAGCCATCAATCCTCCTATTATTTTTGCGGAGCACTACAAAAATGCGGATGAATTTTCTGCTATTGATATTCATCCCTTCAAGGACGAAAACGACGATCTGTATTTATTCTTTGTCAAGCATCAGTCCGCCACATCCAGTGCCAGCGGCAACGACGAGCAGACCGGCAACATGATCTGGGCAATAAAAATGCTGGATTATGTTACACCGGATTATACGACCCTTACAAAGTTAATTGCAAACAAGTATTTTGTTTCTGTTGAATATAAAGGCAAAGAACAGACGGTATGGGATGATAACTATCCGAAATATCTGGATTCCAGTTATGATCACATTACCTCGTTCCCGGACGGAACAGAATACAAAGAGACACCGAATGATGGCAGCGTATGTGAAGCCCCGCAGGTCATTATGACAAAGGACTCGGACGGAAGGACGGTATACCTTCTTACCTATTCCGTGCGCGGCGTTGGCTTGGTGAACTACGATGTGCAGTACGCTTATTCCTATTCGCCGCTGGGACCGTACACAAAGGCCGCAGCAACGGAAGGAAAGCTCATTATTGGATATGATGCAACCAATGACTTTAGCAAGAACCTAGGACATCATTGTTTTGTAACCGTAGGAGACGAAACATGGATTGTTCATTCTGACCAGGACCCCGGATTCGATACCCGTGCATATGCATTGGCTTCTGTTTCTTGGCAGTGGAGATCCTTTGCACAGGCAGACGGCGGCAAGCGGGAAATATTGATCCCTGTTGCAAACGGGCCGACAAAAACGCTGCAGCCTTTGCCGGAGTCTGTATCCGGTTACCGTAATGTGGCTTCTGAGGCGGACGTTTCGGTGAGTTCCGGCAGCGGAGCAAAATACTTAACGGATGGAACGGTCACAACGACTGCTTTTGTTTCAGACATGGAATTTAAGACAAATGAAGATTCCGTTGTCATTGAATTGAAATTCGATGAGCCGCAGACCATACGGGGAATCTATCTGTATAATTCCTATACATATTCTTACGCATTTCAATCTATTGACTATATTAAGTTCACACTCGCAGAAACGCCTGATTGTTATAAAGGAGGAACTGCGGATTCCTGCATCATTTATGATTTGGAAGTGGATCCGTGGACCATCAACGAGAAAAATAACGAAATTCGTACGGGCGGAGGCGCGGTGGCAACCTTCGATGAGATTACTGTGAGCGCAATTAAAATCCAGATTTCTAATAAGGTTGCAGGCGAATATGCAGATGGAATTGGCGTTTCTGACATCTATGTGCTTGGAAAATAGAAGAAGGAGGGTGAAGAATGAATATTTTCAAAAACAAAAAGAAATTCATCATAATCCTTTCTGTTCTGGTTGCAGTAATTGCTGTCGGAATAGCCTGCTTCTTGCTGTTCAGAGGCAAACCTATGTCAGAGGAATATGTGTATCAAACGGCCAAGCCCTTTACGGATATTCCTGATGACTGGATCACCCTGGACGGAAAGACCACGGAAAAGGAATGGCAGGATAATAACTGGCTGACCTACGGAACAGACGGTGTTACATACAACATAACGACTGAATTCACGGAAAAGGGAATGTATATCGCCGGAATCGCTGAGGATCCTTTCGTGTTCTTAAGCAGCGATTACAATATGGACGCAAGTTCCCGCTTCAAGCTATACATTGTCCGGGGCGACGAGGAGGATGTACGTGCAGGTAGTGGGCTCTATCGGGCATGCCGCCGCACATTGCTGTTTATTAACCCGGAGACAGCAATATGCAAATCCAATGTTCAGGTAAATGTTGCTACCTATGTGGATGGAAACATCAACACAACCGGTGATCCAACAATATATGAAACAAAGGGGTGGAGCTTCGAGGTATTTATAAGCTGGGAATCCTTGCGAATGGAAGATGAGTACTTCGAAGAGGATGGTATTCCTGACAGCATGCGGATGTTTGTCAGCTACCTGAAGGTCGACGGCGAAAACGAAAACAGGATCAATGTAGATCTTGCTCCTGTAAATACACGAGCTGATCGCTACCAGACCTTCTGGCAGTTCGGACCGAATGGTCTAACAGGAACAAACTCCCCCACCAAGCTGCTTGGCAATGCACCGGGAGGGCCTGCCGCAACGAATTACTTAAGTTACAGTAAGGATTCGGATGGAGATCTCGTGGTTTCCTCTGAACTCAATGCAGCACAGTTTACCTGGGTGCGGGCAGACGAAAGCGAGAACTTCATGATTGAAGCGACTTTTACAGCGGGTGCTCAGACCGGAAGCGGTGAAGCCGGTATGGGATTTATTCTGTACAGTCTGCCAACAATTAACGAAGGATATAATATTTTTGTTGCCCGGGCGGACGCGCTGAAAAATGCCAATCAGTTGAAGGTCCTGTCCGGCGCGGAAACCACCGGCTTGCAGAACATCTGGTGGCCCTCAATTTCTGAAGTTGTGCGTACTTCTTATGAATCGCCCTACGGCGCTAACAGCGTTAGGCTGAAGCTGGTAAAAGTCGGCGGAAGCATGTACTACTTTATTGACGATGAATTCTATAAAATGGAATATATCGACAGACTAAAGGAAACCGTTAATGTGGGCCTGTTCTTTAACTGCCCGGCCTCCGCGACGGACATTAGATATGAAGATTATTCCGATAATATAGAATTGGCAATGAAGGAACTGGACGAGTATGTATATACGATTAATGTTCCCGGCTCGACCAACAAGGGCAGCGTTACTGCCAGTACGTCTTTTGTTCCTGTGGGAGACACCTTTGATTTAACCGTATATCCGGAAAGCGGCTATGTTCTCGACGCGCTTTATAACAATGGGACTATGCTTAAGCGGTACGCGGTAGAGTACAAAGGCCTTACCCCTAAAGCGAATGTCAATATTAAGGCTGACTTCTACAAGCTAGATGCTGACACAGAGGCTTGTAAGGTCAAACTAAAGATTACTGATGAGAAAGGCCAGTCTGTAAGCGGAACAAAATACTATATTACCGATGATGCTGGACAGATCGTGTACTCAGGAAAAGAAAACGGCAGAGGTACGATCGTCGTATCTTTGCCGAGAGAAGGTACGATAAACACAGGCACCCGTGAGCTTTCTTTCAGCGGAAAGTACACAATTACACTTGAAACGAATGGATATCTCGTACGGACACAACAGATTTCCGTAGGCACGAATGAGTCCTATGAAGAAACGATCGCAATGGAGAAGTTCAAGTACGGAACTGTAACAGTAAACGGCTTGCAGACCGACGAGGCTGATGATACCTTTAAGTACAGCTCGGAAAAGGGTATGTATTACTCGGAGATGAGGGATAATTCCGGATATGAATCGGCCTACCATACCGATTATATCGGGAAAAACTACGTGGCGAACGTTAGAATTGTAACGGATAGGCCGGTATCCGGAATTAACGTGCCGGGAATTTCCCTCTCTGTTGGAGGCACAACGGTTTTGTGTTTTAAATTCAGCCCATGGGAAGCCAATCAGATGTGGGTATACTGCGGTGGAAAGGAGGTCAGCATCTCAGGATTTGCGCATAGTATTTCTTCTACCAGCAGAGGCTCTGCCGTTTTCTCAATTGCGAGAAAAGGCGAGAATATCTACGTGTTTGACAGCAACGGTGAATTGGGCCTTGTGATCAATCGCACCGGTCTCCACGTTTGCGGCGGACATGAATTTGTAAACAGTTCAAACTTAGTGGCTGTGAATAATGCGCTCGGTACTTTCTTCCGTACGGATGGACTTTCACATGCGTTTGGCATTCGGAACAATTATGAGAAGGGTTCAGGAAACGTATATTTTGATATACAGTGGAGCTCGGACAGTGCGGAGATCAATCAAAAACAGGATGTAATTGCGTTCAGCCTGCTGAAGATCAAAGCAGATAGCAATATTAGCGCGGTTGAATATGCCGGCGCATATGATGAAGAAAAGGGCTTTGTTATCGGCTCAACAGGATATATTTACCTGCGGGCGACCAATAAGAGCAATCCGGTTCACAAATTGTTGCTGACATATGCTGACGGAAGCAAAGAAGTGTTCACGGCATCACAATACAATTCCAATACGGGCGTCAGCACGTTTGAATTGCTTCTTACCAAAAAGTGCGCACGGGTGGAATATCAGCTTGCAAAGATCTATACAATCTCCGGCACGATTAGCGCTCCGAAGGGCGTGACGGTAAACCGTACCCAAATTACTTTTATCGATAAGGCTTCGGGAAGAGATTACACAACGACCTGTAACGAAAACGGACAGTATGTAATCAACCTCTTTGCTTCTGACTATAATTTGGTCGCATTCAAAAACAGTTATGTTGCATACAAGACAAACTTGACAGTCAAGGGTGCAGCAAAGCTGAACCTGGAGTTGAAAGAAGAGGAGTACTATATTGGTTCGGCAGTGGTAAACGGCAAAACGGTAAGTTCCAACATTGATGCAGATGCGGCTATCGTCATCGATTCCATGGATGGCAAGGTGACCATTCCCGCCAATCGGGCCAGTATGATGTCGGTACTGGGAAGCCAGGTATTTACCGGAGCGGATTCCTTTACGTATACCATTCGTGTATCACAAAAGAATCTGCCGGTTATTGATGGAACAGACAGAGGGGCTACGCAGATCGGCCTTGGCTTTACCAACGGAACAAATTGGTGGATCTTTTACAATATGGCAGCACTCAATTCCGGTAAGAGCGTTGGTATCGGAGCCTATAATTCGGGCTATGGCGGTGGCGATTTCGTCTATCAAACGAGTAAATCCCCGAACAGTATCACGTTTGGCACCGCGAACCAGTCAATCGATGTTGATATGGTACTCACTATCCAGAAGACTGCAGACGAGCTAACGTTGTACGCAGGAGAAGGAGACCGCAGAGTGAAGATCTTCACTGCGACAGCTTCCGGATATACGTATTATGATTCTAACGGCAAGGTGTCCAATGAAGCCAAAGAGGAAGCGCAAATAAGCAGGATCGACGACTTCTTTGATTCCAATAAGGAATTTGCACTTTGCCTTGGAAGTATGTACTATACCGCGGATGTTACTTTCCAGATCGAGGTATCGTAACCATACAGGGAAGAATAAGGGGGAACTGTTATGATCAGTTTTAACAGTGAAAAACGTGTTTTTATTCTGACAGGCAGAGATTTCAGTTATGTAATCTATATCAATGACTGCGGAGTTTTGCAGAATGCGTACTTCGGAGCCAGTCTGCCGGAAATGGATAGTGCATATTTTGTGGACAGCCTTTGCAAACCATACGCGCCCTCAGCGACAGATTTAAATCACGGCATGCGTTATAACAGCATGCCGGGAGAATTGGGCTTTTACGGACGCGGTGATTACAGAGAGCCTACTGTGATCGCCAGAAGGCACAACGGACAGCGAATGAGTGAATTCGTTTATGTCACACATAGGGTATTCCCCGGAGCGCCAAAGCTTCCGGGGCTGCCCGGAGTAAGATACGGCGACGAATCACTGGAGATCCTGTTGCGGGATAAGTTTTCTGCGGTGGAGGTTAAGCTGCTGTATACCGTATCTGCGGACTCCGGCGTGTTGGTACGCAGTCTGGTTCTAGCAAACCGAGGCGATGAGCCGATGAATTTGGAGCGGGCATTCTCCTTTTGCGTTGATCTTCCTGACAGCGATTATCGCTTACTGCGGCTGGAAGGGGTTCACATGGGTGAGCGGCGACCGGAGATTACAGAGATTGGACATGGAATCACCCGGATCGGATCTGCCAGGGGTGGATCTTCTCATCAGCTGAATCCGTTTGTGGCACTGCTTAGGCCGGACTGCGCGGAGGAATCGGGGGATTGCTTTGGATTCGGACTTATCTATAGCGGCTCTTTCGCGCTGACAGCGGAGCATGCGGACGAAGGTTTGATCAGAGTACAGGGCGGAATCAATGATCTTGGATTCGAATGGAAGCTGATGCCGGGAGAGGAATTCTATACCCCTCAAGCGGCGATCGCCTATTCGGGTGATGGATTGGGCACCCTGTCCCGAATCTATGCTGACTTTTACAGGGACAAGATCATTCCGCCGGCCTTTGTCAGAAAGAAGCGCCCCATCGTGATCAATAACTGGGAGGCGACATACTTCCAGTTTGATAACGAAAAGATATTCCGCATCATTGACGAGGCGGCAGAGCTTGGAATGGACACCTTCGTGCTGGATGACGGCTGGTTTGGGGAGAGAAATGACGACACTTCCTCCCTTGGGGACTGGTATGTAAACGAGAAAAAGCTGCAGGGCGGTTTGGATGCGGTAATCTCCCATTGTAAAGAAAAGGGACTGCGTTTCGGGCTTTGGTTCGAGCCGGAGATGATCTGCAAAAAGAGCAGACTTTACGAAATGCATCCGGAGTATGTTCTGGGAGCGCCTGACATTGAGCCGGTTTACTCCCGCAACCAGTGGCTGCTTGATTTTACCCGCAAGGACGTTGTGGACTGCGTTTTTGATATGGTGTCAAAAATTCTGTCGGACCATGAGATATCTTATGTCAAGTGGGATATGAACCGCTTTATGTCTGAGTTTTATTCCCGGGAGCTTCCGCCAGACAGACAGGGAGAAGTGGCACATCGGTATATCCTGGGTGTCTATGATCTTGCGGACAGACTGACAAAAACCTACCCCGATGTTCTTTTTGAAGGCTGTGCCAGTGGCGGCGGCAGATTTGACGGGGGTATGCTGTATTATTTCCCGCAGATCTGGACCAGCGATAATACGGATGGCTTCGACCGAGCGGAAATTCAGTGGGGAACATCCCTGTGCTATCCATTGAGTTCTATGAGCTGTCATGTGTCCGTTTGCCCCAATCACCAGACCGGAAGGACTACGCCGTTCAATACCCGGGCAGCAGTAGCATCCCTTGGCGCATTCGGCTATGAATTGGATCTGTCCAAGCTTTCTGTAGAAGAGAAGGCGCAGGTCAAGGAACAGATTACGGCTTATAAGCACATACAGGAATTGATTTTGGAAGGCGACTTATACCGGCTTTCAAATCCCTTTACATCCGATTATTTTTGCGAACTTGTGGTGAGTAAAGATAAGACAAAAGCCTATGTTGTGGGGGAGCGAGCCCGAGTGCGTCCCCATGACAGGCCGAGGCGTATCAGACTTAAGGGCCTGGATGAGAACCGGCACTATCTCATCGAGCAGCTTAATGTGACAGCCAGCGGAAAGGCCCTGATGCAGGCTGGTGTAACAGCACCATATCTGGGTGATTTTGGAAGCTGG
>JBGVHZ010000031.1:0-4547 GCA_045122735.1 Faecousia sp. | reverse complement strand
ACAGATATGCTTGAACTGCTGATAACTTTAGTTCCGCACTATACTTTTTCCGTCCTTGTCTAGACATAGAAATAGCCCCCTTAGAATAGTCTCAAAAAACTTTTGTTTTTTTGAGTGTCTACTCTAAGGGGACTATATCAAAATTGCAGCACACCCTTTTCTTTTAGCTTTTCAGCACTTCTTCGTAATAGGAAATTGCCTGTTGGGCAACAGCGGCGCTGTCAAAGGGACGAGCCACCGCCCGGACCTTCTCTTCCTCCAGGGAAGGCAAGCGCTGCACCATCCGCCAGATCGCATCTGCCAGGCTGTCCGGGTCGTCCACTTCGCAAAGCTCAGCCGCATCCGGGGTCAGGAAGCCTTCCGGACCGCCGCACTTGGTGCTGACCACCGGTACGCCGGCAGCGGTAGCCTCAATGGCAGGAATGCAGAAGGTCTCTGTGTTGGAAGTGACCAGCATAATATCGGACCGGGTAAGGATCTGGGCGATCTCCTCGTGGGTCTTCTGCCCTACGAAGCTGACCGCATCCGTCAGCCCCAGCTCCTTAGCGTTTTCCACATAGCCGTCCAAAAGATAGCCTGTGCCCACCACCGTATAGTGGAAATCGGTCAGCTTGCCCTCTGCACGGAGCTTTGCCAGCGCCTGCAGACCCCGGCGGATATTCTTGCCATGGCGCAGGGCGCAGACCGATACAAAACGCAAGGTCTTATCCGTCTTTTCTGCCCGGGGTCTATTAAACATGGAAAGCTCTACGATGTTGGGCAGCACTTGGGAAGAAATATTCTGCTCTTTTTCCAGATATTCCACCATATGCTTGCCTACGCAGGTGATCTTGGCGGCGTTTTCCGCCACATATTTCATATAAGGAATATGCCAGCCTGTAAAGAACCGCTTGAAATAGGAGGCGTGTTCCGTGATCACAACGGGAATGCCCAGCTCCTTGCCCAGCACACAGGCGGCGTGTCCTGCAGGGATCATCACCTGGGCGTGAAGGATGTCCGGCTTGCCGTTTTCCGCCTCGTAGGCCTTATAGAGCTTGCGCAGGGTCTTTACATAGGCCTCCTGCTGCAGCTTCTCGGAAAGGCGGCGGCGGTTCAGCATCAGCTGAAACCAGGTGCTGTAACCTTCCTCTTCCACCCGGAACTGCTTTTTCCGAAAAGGATAGGTAGGCGCTTCCGAAATGGGACGGGCATCCACATGGAGCATATTCACTTTTACCCCGGCTTCTGCCAGGGCTTTGCAGAACTGTTTATGGTAAATGCCGATCAGCTTATCGCCCCCGTGGGGATACCAGGTGGCGATCACCAGCACATGCAGCGGTTTTTGGGACATACAGACCCCTCCAGCATCATTTTTTCTTATTCTAACAAAATTTTTGATAAAAAGCAACGGTTGGAAGTATTGACCGCAAAAAAGATAGATGGTATAGTATTTTATAAGAAAAAATGCCTTTTTTTGTCCAATGTGCATCTTGACCAAAGGCCCCCTTTCCCTGTATAATAACCAATTAATAACACCTATTTTGCAGGAGGTAATCTTATGGCATTCTACTATTCCGAACCCAGCCGTACTTTCAGCGAATATCTGCTCGTTCCCGGCTATTCTTCTGAAGACTGCATCCCCGATCGTGTAAGCCTTCGCACCCCTCTGACCAAGTACCGCAAGGGTCAGGAAGAGCCGGCCATTTCTTTGAATGTACCTCTGGTTTCTGCCATTATGCAATCTGTCTCCAATGACACCTTGGCCATCGCTTTGGCAAAGGAAGGCGGCCTCAGCTTTATCTTCGGCTCTCAGACCGTGGAATCCCAGGCAGCCATGGTTGCCAAAGTCAAGGGCTACAAGGCAGGCTTTGTTGTCTCTGCCTCCAACCTGACTCCTGAAAATACTCTGGCCGATGTGCTGGCACTGAAGGAGCGTAACGGCTTCTCCACCGTTGCCATCACCGACGACGGCACTGCCACCGGCAAGCTCTTAGGCATCGTTACAAGCCGTGACTACCGCGTTTCCCGTATGGATGTGAATGAAAAGGTTTCCTCCTTTATGACTCCCCGGGAAAAGCTGATCACTGCACCTGCAGCCACCACGCTGAAGGAAGCCAACGATATCATCTGGGATCACAAGCTGAACTCCCTGCCCATCGTGGATGAAAACGACCATCTGATGTACTTCGTATTCCGCAAGGACTACTCCTCCCATAAGGCTAACCCCCAGGAGCTGCTGGACAGCAAGAAGCGTTACCTGGTTGGTGCCGGCATCAACACCCGTGACTACGCCACCCGTGTTCCTGCTCTGCTGGAGGCCGGCGCAGATGTGCTGTGCATCGACTCCTCCGAAGGCTTCTCCTGCTGGCAGAAGAAGACCATCGCCTGGATCCGTGAAAACTATGGCGACACCGTAAAAGTGGGCGCAGGTAACGTTGTAGACCGTGACGGCTTCCGTTTCCTGGCTGAAGCCGGCGCAGACTTCGTAAAAGTGGGTATCGGCGGCGGTTCTATCTGCATCACCCGGGAAACCAAGGGTATCGGCAGAGGACAGGCTACCGCTTTGATCGAAGTAGCTGCTGCCCGTGACGAATACTTTAAGGAAACCGGCATCTATGTGCCCATCTGCTCCGACGGCGGTATCGTTCACGACTACCATATGACCCTGGCTCTGGCTATGGGTGCAGACTTCTTGATGCTGGGCCGTTACTTCGCCCGGTTCGACGAATCTCCCACCCCCAAGGTAATGGTAAACGGCGCTTATATGAAGGAATACTGGGGCGAAGGCTCCAACCGTGCCCGGAACTGGCAGCGCTATGACCTGGGCGGTGCAAGCAAGCTGTCCTTTGAAGAAGGCGTTGACTCCTACGTTACTTACGCAGGCAGCCTCCACGACAATGTGGAAGCCAGCCTTTATAAGGTCAAGTCCACTATGTGCAACTGCGGTGTGCTGACCCTGCCCGACCTGCAAAGAGACGCCAAGCTGACTCTGGTATCCTCCGTTTCCATCGTGGAAGGCGGCTACCACGATGTCACCCTCCGCTCCACCAACCCTGTAAAATAAACATTCCAAGATGGCAACCACTCGGTTGCCATCTTGTGCTTTTGAGGAAAATCTATGAAAAAACTACTTGCTTTATTGCTGTGCCTGGTGCTGGCGCTTTCAATGGTTGCCTGCGGTGGTCCGGAGAATGTTCCCGATCCGACAGTGCCGGAAAGCACCCCCATTGCTACACCGGAAGGCACCCCGGCGCCTACCCCTGCCCCCACACCGGAGAATACACCGAAGCCTACGCCGGCACCTACGCCCAAGCCTACGCCCAAGCCGACACCTACGCCCACACCGGCGCCCACGCCCGCTCCTACGCCGGCACCCACACCGGAAAGTACGCCTGCTCCTTCTGTATCTTCCTTTGCGGTCCATTTCATTGATGTGGGTCAGGCAGATGCGGCCCTGGTTCTTTGTGACGGTAAGGCTATGCTCATCGATGGCGGCAATACTGCCGACTCCAACCTGATGTATACCTACCTGAAAAAGCAGGGCATTACCCATCTTGATTATGTGATCGGCACCCACGCTCACGAGGATCACATCGGCGGCATTGCCGGTGCGCTGAACTATGCCACTGCCGGGAAAGTCTACTGCCCGGTAACAAGCTACAACACCAAAGCCTTCCAAAACTTTGTAAAGGCCGCCCAAAACCGTGGCTGCAGCATCACCGTTCCCAAAGTGGGAGAATCCTTCTCCTTAGGCAGCGCCAACTGCAAGATCCTGGCGGTGAACACAGAAAGCGACCCCAACAACACCTCCATCGTTCTTCGCATCACCTACGGAAGCACTTCCTTCCTGTTCACCGGAGATGCAGAACGGGAAGTGGAACAAGTGCTTTTGGATAAAGGAAGCACCCTGAAATCCACCGTTTTGAAGGTGGGTCACCATGGCTCTGCCACCTCCACAAGCTACCCCTTCCTGAGGGAAGTAGCGCCCGCCTATGCGGTGATCTCCGTCGGCAAGGGTAACACCTACGGTCATCCTACAGAAGGCACACTCAGCCGTCTGCGGGATGCAGAAGCCAAAACCTTCCGCACAGATATGCAAGGAGATATCATCTGCACCTCCAACGGCAAGAGCGTATCCTTTACCGTCAGCCGCAATAAGGATGCGGATGTGTTCGGCGGCATCGGCCCCAACAGTACCCAATCACAAACTCCCACACCGGAAGCGACTCCTGCCCCTCAAGGACGAGACTATGTATTAAACAACAATTCCAAGCTGTTTCACTACCCCACCTGCTACAGCGCAAAGAAGATCAGCGATAAAAACCGGCAGGACTACACCGGCACACGAGAAGAGCTGCTTGCAAAAGGCTATTCTCCCTGTGGAAACTGCGACCCCTAAACAAAAAAGGATGCACAAATGTGCATCCTTTTTAGTCTGTCAAAAAACTTATTTTGACAGACTGGCAGAGGTCACTAAAGCCGACAAGACAAGCAACTCGCCCCCGAAGTGTATGTGGATACTCGAGGGGGGCGAGTTGCGCAGTAAGTCAAAAAGCCTTGCGCAGCAA
>JBGVHZ010000030.1:0-88456 GCA_045122735.1 Faecousia sp. | reverse complement strand
TGTAGGGATACTATGCGCGTATGCGATGATGCAGGAGATTGCGTCGAAAGACGGTAACTTCTGCGGAGTATGTCCGGTCATCGGGCGGCTGAACTGCTTCTGTGTTGCGCTGCGTATATCGCTGCGGCAGGGGAAAGGTCGGCCTTGCGTCGGCCATTTTTCATGGCCTGGAATGATACGCACGGCGGCGTGAACGAAACAGTTCGACCGTACCCAGATACCTACGCAAAACTGAGTACGAAAAATTAGGAGGAAAACAACCATGGCAAACCAGGAAATGATCCGCATCCGGCTGAAGGCTTACGATCATCAGCTGATCGACTCCAGCGCGGCCAAGATCGTGGAGACCGCTAAGCGCAACGGCGCTGCTGTTTCCGGCCCCATCCCGCTGCCCACCAAGAAGGAAGTCGTCACTATCCTTCGCGCTGTCCACAAGTACAAGGACTCCCGTGAGCAGTTCGAGCGCAGAACCCACAAGCGTCTGATCGACATCCTCAACCCCAACCAGAAGACCGTCGAGGCTCTGATGAGCCTGGATCTTCCCGCTGGTGTTGAGATCGAGATAAAGCTGTAATTCCTACATTATAAATAGGAATTGCCGCTGCCCGCACTGTCTGGCATCGGGCGGACGGGTCATGTCGGCGGCTTACCCAATGAGCTGTCGACCAATAACCTAACAAAAAGGAGTAAACCAAAATGCAGAAAGCAATCATCGGCAAGAAAGTGGGCATGACCCAGATCTTCGATGAGAGCGGCAAGGTAATCCCTGTTACCGTCGTGGAAGCAGGTCCCTGTGTCGTCACTCAGAAGAAGACCGTTGAGACCGACGGCTATGTCGCCGTCCAGCTGGGCTTCGAGGATGTCAAGGAGTCCAAGCTGAGCAAGCCTGAGGCAGGCCACCTGAAGAAGGCTGGCGTTGCCCCCAAGAAGCACCTGAAGGAGTTCAAGCTGGAGAACGCTGCCAATATGAACGTTGGCGACGAGGTTAAGGCTGACGTCTTCGCCGCTGGCGAGAAGATTGATGTCACCGGCATCTCCAAGGGCCACGGCTACCAGGGCGTTGTGAAGCGCCACGGCGCTGGCCGCACTCCCATGACCCACGGCGGCGGCCCTGTCCATCGTCACGCTGGTTCCATGGGCGCTTCTTCCCATCAGTCCCGTATTTTCCCTGGTAAGATCGGCGCCGGCCAGATGGGCGTGGAGCAGGTCACCATCGAGAACCTGGACATCGTTAAGGTGGACGCAGAGCTGAACATGATCGTTATCCGCGGTGCCATCCCCGGCCCCAAGGGCGGTCTGGTCTACATCCGCAACACCGTCAAGAACAACAAGGTCAAGCAGGCCGATACCGGCATCAGCAAGAACCCGCAGAAGGCTTCCGGCAGAAACCCCCAGAAGGCTTCCGCCAGAAATGGCTAAGGAAAGGAGATCTTAAATCATGCTTAAGACTAACGTTTATGATATGTCCGGCAAGCTGGTTGGCGAGATCGAACTCTCCGAAGCTGTGTTTGGCATCGAAGTTAATGAGTCTGTTGTCCACGATGTGGTCAAGAACCACCTGGCCAACAAGCGTCAGGGCACTCAGTCCGCTCTGACCCGCGCTGAGGTTTCCGGCGGTGGCCGTAAGCCCTGGCGTCAGAAGGGCACCGGTCGTGCCCGCCAGGGTAGCACCCGTGCTCCTCAGTGGACCCACGGCGGTATCGTGTTCGCTCCCAAGCCCCGCGATTACAGCTACACCCTGAACAAGAAGAGCCGCCGTCTGGCTCTGAAGTCCGTCCTGTCTGCTAAGGCTGCTGAGCAGAACATCGTGGTAATTGATGCCATTAAGATGGACGCTCCCAAGACCAAGGAATTCGCCGCATTCCTCAGCGCTGTGAATGCTACCGGCAAGACCCTGGTTGTTACTGCTAACCCTGATGTCAATGTGGTCAAGTCCGGCCGCAACATCCCCGGCTGTGAAGTCACCTTCGCCAACCTGATCAATGTCTATGACGTTCTGAACGCCAAGAAGCTGGTTGTCGATCAGGAGGCTCTGCGGAAGATCGAGGAGGTATTCGCATAATGAACGCTTATGATATTATCGTAAAGCCTGTTATCACCGAACAGTCCATGGCTGATGTAGCCGACAAGAAGTACGTCTTCCAGGTTGCTATCAACTCCAATAAGACCGAAATCAAGGCTGCTGTGGAAGAAATCTTCGGTGTTAAGGTCGCTAAGATCAACACTGTCCGTATGCAGGGCAAGGTTAAGCGCACCGGCGCTTACCCCGCAGGCCGTCGGGCTGCTTACAAGAAGGCAATCGTAACTCTGACTGCCGACTCCAAGACCATCGAGTTCTTCGAGGGTATGGTCTAAACCAATCTCAATAAAGGAGCGAAACGCAAATGGCTATTAAAACTTTTAAGCCTTACACCCCTGCCCGCCGTAACATGACTGTTTCCGGCTTCGAGGGTGTGGATAAGAAGGCAAAACCTGAGCGTAGCCTGGTTGAGACCCTGAAGAAGAATGCCGGTCGCAACAGCTATGGTCACATCACCGTCCGTCATCGCGGCGGCGGCAACAAGCGCAAGTATCGTATCATCGACTTCAAGCGTCAGAAGCTGGACATGAGCGCTACTGTCGAGCGCCTGGAGTACGATCCCAACCGCAGCGCTTATATCGCCCTCATTCGTTATGAGGACAACACCCTGAGCTACATCCTGGCTCCCAACGGCCTGAAGGCTGGCGACCAGGTTGTATCCTCCGCAACTGCCGACATCAAGCCCGGCAACTGCCTGCCCATCGCCAACATTCCTGTCGGTACTGTTATCCACAATGTGGAACTGCAGCCCGGCCACGGCGCACAGATGGTCCGCTCTGCCGGTACCGCTGCTCAGCTGATGGCTAAGGAAGGCGACCTGGCTCAGGTTCGTCTGCCCTCCGGCGAAGTTCGTTACGTCCGCACCAACTGCACCGCATGTATCGGTCAGGTTGGTAACCTGGACCACGAAAATGTCCACATCGGTAAGGCTGGCCGTACCCGTCACATGGGTATCCGTCCCACCGTTCGTGGTTCCGTTATGAACCCCTGCGATCACCCCCACGGTGGTGGTGAAGGCCGTGCACCTATCGGCCGCAGCGGTCCTGTTACCCCCTGGGGCAAGCCTGCTCTGGGTTATAAGACTCGCAAGACAAAGAACCCCACTGATAAGTTCATTGTCAAGCGCAGAAACAGCAAGTAAGGAGGAAATGAAATGAGCAGAAGTATTAAAAAGGGCCCTTTCGTAGCTCCTGAGCTGTACAAGCGTGTGGAAGAGCTGAATGCGGCCGGTGAAAAGAAGGTTCTGAAGACCTGGTCCAGAGCTTCCACCATTTTCCCCTCCTTTGTCGGTCACACCTTCGCTGTCCACGACGGCCGGAAGCATGTTCCCGTCTATGTCACTGAAGACATGGTCGGTCACAAGCTGGGTGAGTTTGTTCCCACCCGTACTTTCCGCGGCCACTCCGGCAGCAAGACCGCCAATTCCAAGTAAGGAGGTACTGAAATGGAAGCATTTGCACATGTAAAGTACGTCCGTATGTCTCCCCGTAAGGTGAAGCTGGTTTGCGACATGATCCGGGGCAAGGACGTAAAGACCGCTGCCGCATACCTGAGCCAGACCACCAAGGCCGCTTGCGAGCCTATGGCAAAGCTGCTGAAGAGTGCTGTGGCAAACGCCGAGCATAATCACGGCATGAATGCAGACAACCTGTATGTCTCCACTGTGACTGCCAACCCCGGCCCCGTGCTGAAGCGTGGCAGAATCGCATCTAGACGCGGTTTCGTTCGTATTCTTAAGAGAACCACTCACATCACCATCGGTGTGAGCGAGAAGGCTTAACAGGAGGTAGCTATGGGACAGAAAGTTAATCCCCATGGACTGCGGGTAGGCGTTATCAAGGACTGGGATTCCCGCTGGTACGCCCGCGAGGACAAGGTCGGTGACCTGGTCGTCGAAGACTACAACATCCGTAAGTATCTGAAAAACAAGCTCTACGCCGCAGGCGTAGCTAAGATCGAGATCGAGCGCAACAGCGGCAAGGTCAAGATCAACATCAACTGCTCCCGCCCCGGTGTTGTCATCGGCAAGGCTGGCGCTGAGATCGAAAACCTGCGCAAGGAAATGGAAACCCGTCTGGGCAAGGCTGTGAACCTGAACATTGTTGAAGTTCGCTCCCCCGACCTGAACGCTCAGCTGGTTGCAGAGAACATTGCTCAGCAGCTGGAAAAGCGTATTTCCTTCCGTCGTGCAATGAAGAAGGCTATGCAGCAGGCTACTCGCCTGGGTGCCAAGGGCATCAAGGTTACCTGCGGTGGCCGTCTGGGCGGCGCTGAAATTGCTCGCTCCGAAAGCTATCACGAAGGCACCATCCCCCTGCAGACCATCCGTGCTGACATTGAGTACGGCTTCGCTGAAGCTGCTACTACCTATGGCCGCATCGGTGTTAAGGTTTGGATCTACAAGGGTGAGGTCCTGAACACCACTCTGCGCGCACCTGCCGCTGAGCCCGCTCCCCGTGGTGAGCGTCGCGAGCGTCGTCAGGGCGACCGTCGGCAGGGTGAGCGTCGTCCCCAGGGCGAGCGCCGTCAGGGCGATCGTCGCCCCCAGGGTGACAGACCCAACTACCGCAAAGAAGGAGGCAACCGCTAATGCTGATGCCCAAAAGAGTTAAGTACCGCAAGGTTCAGCGTGGTCGTATGACCGGCGTTGCTTCTCGCGGCAACAAGGTTTCCTACGGTGAGTTCGGCATCCAGGCTCTGGAGCCCGGCTGGATCACCGGCAACCAGATCGAAGCAGCTCGTATTGCTATGACCCGTTACACCAAGCGTGGCGGTAAGGTCTGGATCAAGATTTTCCCCGACAAGCCTTACTCCAAGAAGGGCCTGGGCACCCGTATGGGTTCCGGTAAGGGCGCTCCTGAAGGCTGGGTCGCTGTTGTGAAGAACCAGAAGGTGATGTTCGAGATCGGTGGCGTTTCTGAGGAAGTAGCCCGTGAGGCTATGCGTCTTGCTCAGCACAAGCTGCCCATCAAGACCCGCATCATCGCTCGGGAAGTAGAGACTGAGATTGGTGGTGAATAAGATGAAGGCAAAAGAACTGAAGGACGTGCGTGGCCTGTCCGTCGAAAAGCTGCAGGAGAAGCTCCAGGAGCTGAAGAAGGATCTGTTTATGCTGCGGATGCAGCACGCCACAAACCAGCTGGACAACCCCATGCAAATCGCGGCTGTCAAGAAAGATATTGCCCGCATCAAGACCATTATTCGTGAGAAAGAGACCAACGTCTGAGGAGGAAGCGTAAATGACTGAGAATAGAGCATTCCGTAAAACCAGAATTGGTCAGGTCGTCTCCGACAAGATGGACAAGACCATTGTGGTTGCCATTGAGGATAGCGTGCAGCATCCTCTGTATAAGAAGACCATGAAGCGGACCTACAAGCTGAAGGCACACGACGAAAACAACGAGTGCGGCATCGGCGATACCGTTGAGGTCATGGAGACTCGTCCCCTGTCCAAGGACAAGAGATGGAGACTCGTTAGAATTATTGAAAAGGCTAAGTAAGGAGGTCGGACAACTATGATTCAGATGGAAAGTTACCTGAAGGTTGCCGACAACACCGGCGCTAAGGAAATCCACTGCATCCGGGTTCTGGGCGGCTCCAAGCGTAAGTACGGCAACATCGGCGATGTTATCGTTGCTTCCGTTCGTAAGGCTGCTCCCGGTGGCACTGTGAAGAAGGGCGATGTAGTTAAGGCTGTTATCGTCCGTACCAAGCGGGGCGTCCGTCGTGAGGACGGCACCTATGTCCGCTTCGATGAAAACGCTGCTGTTATCATCAAGGAAGACAGAAACCCCCGTGGTACCCGTATCTTTGGACCGGTGGCACGTGAGCTGCGTGACAAGGAATTCATGAAGATCCTGTCTCTGGCTCCCGAAGTCATCTAAGGGGGAACCAAGGTATGAACATTAAGAAGAATGATACCGTAATCGTTCTGTCCGGCAAGGACAAGGGCGTAAAGGGCAAGGTACTGGTTGCTATGCCCACTGAAAACAAAGTTGTCGTTGAGAAGGTCAACGTTGCTACCTGCCACACCAAGCCCCGTAAGCAGGGCGAAACCGGTGGCATCGTAAAGCGCGAGACCCCCATCCGTGCCTGCAAGGTTGCTCTGTACTGCGATAAGTGCGGTAAGGGCGTTCGCGTAGGCTACAAGGTAGAAGACGGCAAGAAGACCCGCATCTGCCGCAAGTGCGGCGCCGAAATCTAAGAAGGAGGAGCTTTAACATGGCTAGTAGACTGAAAGAAAAGTATATTGCTGAGATCGCTCCTGCTTTGAATGCAAAGTTCGGCTACAAGAGCGTTATGCAGATCCCCAAGCTGGCTAAGGTCATCGTTAACGTTGGCTGCGGCGAAAGCAAGAACAACGCCAAGGAAATTGAAGCTATCTGCAAGGACATCGCCACCATCACCGGCCAGAAGCCCGTGACCTGCAAGGCTCGTAAGTCCGTTGCAAACTTCAAGCTCCGTGAGGGCGAAACCGTTGGCGTTAAGGTCACCCTGCGTGGTGACAAGATGTACGAATTCCTGGACCGTCTGTTCAGTGTTGCGCTGCCCCGTGTCCGTGACTTCCGTGGCATCAACCCCAACTCCTTCGACGGCCGTGGCAACTATGCCTTCGGTCTGAAGGAACAGCTGATCTTCCCTGAAATTGAGTACGACAAGGTAGACAAGATCCGTGGTATGGACATTTGCATCTGCACCACCGCTACCACCGACGAGGAAGCCAAAGAGCTGATCACCATGCTCGGCGCTCCCTTCACCGCTTAATTTAGGAGGACGCAAGAATGGCAAAGAAGGCTATGATTCTGAAGCAGCAGGCTGGTTCCAAGTTCTCCAGCCGCCGCTACAACCGCTGCAAGATCTGCGGCAGACCCCACGCTTACCTGCGCGACTACGGCGTATGCCGTATCTGTTTCCGTGAGCTGGCTTACAAGGGCCAGATTCCCGGTGTTCGGAAGGCCAGCTGGTAAACTGAGAGGTACCGGCCCGGCCGGTTCCCCTATGGGTAGTAAGTATTAAAATGTAATAAAGATTTGGTTCGTCCCGGGAAGATGGGGAAGGGAAACCTTCCCGCATTCCCCGGATACCCCCAGATCTGAACGGGTAAAGCCCGTAACTTCTAAAAGGAGGATAATTATCATGCAAATCACCGATCCCGTAGCAGATATGCTGACCCGTATCCGGAATGCGAATTCTGCAAAGCACGAAACTGTGGATGTTCCTGCTTCCAACCTGAAGAAGGCCATTGCTCAGATCCTGCTGGACGAGGGCTACATCAAGTCCTACTCCGTGCTGGACAACGGCAACCAGGGCGTCATCCACATCACCCTGAAGTACCTGGCTAAGAAGCAGCAGGTTATTACCGGCCTGCGCCGCGTTTCTAAGCCCGGCCTGCGTGTATACGCTGGCACCGAGGATATGCCTCACGTCCTGAAGGGCCTGGGCATCGCCATCGTTTCCACTTCCAAGGGTGTTATGACCGATAAGAAGGCTCGCGAGCTGCACATTGGCGGCGAAGTTCTGGCCTTCGTTTGGTAAGGAGGATAACGGAATGTCTAGAATTGGTAAGAAGCCGGTTATCATCCCGGCAAACGTCACCGTTGACATTGCTGAAGGCAATGTGGTGACCGTCAAGGGCCCCAAGGGCACCCTGACCTACACCTTCCACCCCGATATGATCATCAAGAAGGAAGAAAACACTGTTGTTGTGGATCGTCCCGATGAGGAACATCTGCACAAGAGCCTGCACGGCCTGAGCCGTACGCTTCTGAACAACATGGTCGAAGGCGTTGAGAAGGGCTATTCCAAGGAACTGGAAGTAAACGGCGTTGGTTACCGTGCTGAAAAGAAGGGTACCCAGCTGGTTATGCGTCTGGGCTTCTCCCACGAAGTTTTCATGGATGAGATCCCCGGCATCAACATCGAAGTTCCCAACCCCAACAAGATCATTATCCACGGCATTGACAAGCAGGTCGTTGGCCAGTTTGCCGCTGAAGTCCGTGGTAAGCGTCCCCCCGAACCCTACAAGGGCAAGGGCATCAAGTACTCCACCGAAGTTATCCGCCGCAAGGTTGGTAAGACCGGTGGTAAGAAGTAATGGAGGTGTGCCGAAATGGTTAAGAATGTTAATAAGAAGGCTATGCGCCTGCACCGCCATGTCCGTGTACGTGGCAAGATTTCCGGCACTCCCGAGCGTCCCCGTCTGAACGTGTTCCGCAGCAATGCGAACATTTATGCTCAGCTCATCGACGATGTCAACGGCGTAACCCTGGTTTCCGCCAATACGCTGGAGAAGGAATTCGAGGGCGCTACCGGCAACTGCGAAGCTGCCAAGAAGGTAGGCACCGTTCTTGCTGAGCGTGCCAAGGCAAAGGGCATCGAGCAGGTCGTATTCGACCGCGGCGGCTATATTTTCCATGGCCGTGTTGCTGCTCTGGCTGAGGGCGCCCGCGAGGGTGGACTCGATTTCTAAGGTAGAGGAGGAAAAGAAATGGCTTACAATAAGACTCCTAACAATGAAGTCAACGAGATGATTGAGAAGGTCGTTTACCTGAACCGTGTTTCCAAGACCGTTAAGGGCGGCCGTGTCATGAAGTTCTCTGCTCTGGTTGTCGTTGGTGACGGCAAGGGCACTGTGGGTTACGGTCTGGGCAAGGCTGCCGAAGTTTCCGAAGCCATCCTGAAGGGCATCGCTGATGCCAAGAAGAACATGGTCAAGGTTTCCATCGTAAACGGCACCATTCCCCACGACGTTATCGGCGTTTTCGGTGCTGGCACCGTTATGCTGAAGCCCGCTACTGAAGGTATCGGCGTGATCGCCGGCGGCGCTGTGCGTGCTGTTATGGAAGCTGTTGGCATCCGGAACATCTGCGCTAAGTGCCTGCGTTCCAACAACCCCCAGAACGTGGTCAAGGCCACTATGGAGGGTTTGAAGTCCCTGCGCAATGTTGAGCAGGTGGCTGCTATCCGCGGCAAGACCGTGGAAGAAATTGTCGGTTAAGGAGGGCATTAACAATGGCAAACCTGAGAATTGAACTTGTTAAGAGCCTGAACGGCCGTTTGGAAAAGCACATTGCTACTGCCCAGTCCCTCGGTCTGCGTAAGATCGGACAGGTCACCATTCAGCCGGATAACGATCAGACCCGCGGCAAGATCGCTAAGATCTCCTATCTGCTGCAGGTCACCGAAGTAGAATAAGGAGGAGTAAAGAATGAATCTGCATGAACTTTCTCCTGTCTTGGGTTCTACCCAGGTAGGTAAGCGTAAGGGTCGCGGCGCTGGTTCCGGTAACGGTAAGACCGGTGGTCGTGGTCACAAGGGCCAGCACGCCCGCTCCGGCGGTAAGACCCGTGTTGGTTTCGAAGGCGGCCAGATGCCTCTGGTTCGTCGTATCCCCAAGCGCGGTTTCAATAACATCTATGCAAAGCCCCTGACTGCCATCAATCTGACAGTTCTGAATCGCTTCGAGGACGGCGCCGTTGTTGACGCTGCCGCTCTGATCGAAAAGGGCATCCTGTCTTCTTGCCCTTACGGCCTGAAGGTGCTGTCCAATGGCACCCTGACCAAGAAGGTCACTGTGAAGGCAGCGGCTTTCTCCCAGTCTGCAAAGGAAAAGATCGAGCAGGCAGGCGGAAAGGCCGAGGTGATTTAAGTGTTTAAGACACTTGCGAACGCTTGGAAACTCCCGGATCTGCGTAAAAAGATCATTTTTACCATGCTGATCCTGCTGATCTATCGTATCGGCAACGTAGTAGCTGTTCCCTTTGTGGATACAAACGCTATGTCCCAGTACTTCAACAGCAGCCTGAACAGCACCATCCTGGGACTGTATAACGCCATGTCCGGCTCTGCCTTCTCTCGGGCATCCGTACTGGCACTGGGCATTCAGCCCTACATCAATGCTTCCATTATCATCCAGCTTCTGACCATTGCCATCCCCGCTCTGGAGCGTATGGCAAAGGAAGAAGGCGAGGCTGGTAAGAAGAAGATTGAGCGCATCACTCGCTACACCACTGTGGCTCTTGGTATTCTGCTGGGCTTCGCCTACTACACCATGATCCACAATGCACAGACCGACATTCTGGTGGCAGGCGGCAACGAAACCCTGCGTGCCATCGTCATCATCCTGGCCTTTGCCGCTGGTTCTTCCGTGGTTATGTGGCTGGGTGAGCAGATCACCGAGCACGGCATCGGCAACGGTATCTCCATGATCCTGTTTGCTAACATTATTGCCAGCTTGCCCGGTATGGTCGGCACTATGTCCGCTCTGGGCACCGAATGGTGGCTGGGTCTGATCCTCGCAGTTGTGCTGCTGCTTCTGGTCGTCTTCATCGTTTTCATCAACGATGCAGAGCGCCGGATCCCCATTCAGTACGCTAAGAGAGTGGTTGGCCGTAAGGTTTACGGTGGTCAGAACACCAATCTGCCCATCAAGGTGAGCATGTCCGGCGTTATGCCTGTCATCTTCGCCAGCTCTATCGCAACCATCCCCGGCACTATCATGACTTTTGTTGCCAACGCCAACGGTCAGGATCTGGCCAAGAACTGGTGGTACACCAATGTGTTTGCCCCCACTTCCTGGACCTATGTGATCGTGTACGGCCTGCTGATCTTCTTCTTCAGCTGGTTCTACTCCACCATCCAGTACGATCCTGTTGAGATCTCCAACAACCTGAAGAAAAACGGTGGCTTCATCCCCGGCTTCCGCCCCGGCAAGCCCACCGCTGACTTCATTAAGAAGGTCATCAATAAGATCCTGGTGTTTGGTGCATTCTATCTGGCAATTGTTGCTCTGTTGCCCCAGATCGGTAGCATTCTGGATCCCAGAATCTCCTACCTGTCCATCGGCGGTACTTCCATGATTATTATGGTTGGTGTCGCTCTGGAAACTGTAAAGGCACTGGAAGCACAGATGCTGATGCGTCACTACAAGGGTTTCCTGGACTAATCGAGGGCATTTTATGAACTTGATTCTTCTGGGTGCTCCCGGTGCAGGTAAGGGTACACAGGCAGAATTGCTGGTAGCAAAGCTGCAGATCCCTTCCATTTCCACCGGTAATATGCTCCGGGAGGCAATTGCCAAAGGTACGCCTCTTGGAACCTTAGCGAAACAGTATATCGATGCAGGTAACTTGGTTCCGGACGATGTGGTTTTGAGCATCGTTGCAGAGCGGGTTGCCAAGCCCGATTGTAAAAATGGCTTTATCCTGGACGGGGTGCCTCGCACCCTGGCCCAGGCAGAGGCACTGGATGCAAAGGGCGTAAAGATCGATCATGTTGTTTCCCTGGAGATCGAGGACAGTGTGATCGAGGGCCGGATGACCGGTCGCCGGGTCTGCACCAAGTGCGGAGCCAGCTATCACATTGTCGCCAACCCCACCAAACAAGAAGGTGTCTGTGATTTGTGCGGCAGCACGGTAACGACCCGGGTGGATGATGCACCGGAAACGGTGCGTAAGCGCCTGGAAGTCTACCACGCTTCCACAGAGATCCTGAAGGACTACTATGCCAAGCAGGGCAAGCTTTGCCTTGTGAATGCAGATCAGTCCATTGAGGATGCCAATCGGGATATCCTGAAAGGAATTGGTGGCAAGGTATGATCGCAATCAAAAATGAACAAGAACTTGGGTACATGCGACAGGCTTGTAAAATTACCGCGGCAGCCCGTGCCTTGGCAGGGGAAATGGTAAAACCTGGCGTATGCACCAAGGATATTGACAAAGCCGTCCACGATTTTATCGTGGCGCAGGGCGCAAAACCGTCGTTCCTGGGCTATGGCGGCTTCCCCGGAAGTACTTGCATTTCCGTCAACTCTACAGTGATCCACGGCATTCCCGGTGACTATGTCCTTCGGGAAGGGGATATTGTAAGTGTTGATGTGGGTGCCTACTACAAGGGGTTTCACGGAGATTGCGCGGCTACCTATCCCTGCGGCAAGATCAGTCCGCAGGCGCAAACGCTGATTGATGTAACAAAGCAGAGCTTCTTTGAGGGTCTCCGCTTTGCGAAGAAAGGATACAGAGTATCCGATATCTCCCACGCCATTCAGACGTATGTGGAGTCTAACGGTTTTTCAGTTGTGCGTTCCTTCGTAGGTCACGGCGTGGGCGCGCAGCTGCACGAAGAACCGGAAGTACCGAATTTCGGTGCACCCGGTCGTGGCCCCAGATTGCTTCCCGGTATGACCCTGGCTATCGAGCCTATGGTCAATGTAGGCACTTACATGGTGCAAGTCCTGAAGGACAAATGGACCACCGTAACTGCCGACGGCAAGTTATCTGCCCACTATGAAAATACTGTATGTATCACCGACGGGGAGCCGGAAATACTCACCGTCGCCGAACCGAATTACGAGGAACCGGGCAAACCGGTTATGCAAAGTATCAACCTGGGAGGTTAACAACTTGGCAAAAGACGACGTAATCGAAATTGAGGGCATCGTAACTGACGCCCTGCCGAATGCAATGTTCAATGTGGATATCGGCAATGGACACACCATTCTGGCTCACATTTCCGGCAAGCTGAGAATGAATTTCATCAAAATCTTGCCCGGTGATAAAGTAACTGTTCAAATGTCTCCTTATGATCTGACCCACGGCCGGATCACCTGGAGAAGTAAGTAAGAAACCGAGACATTGTTCTCATATGGAGGTTAAACAGTATGAAGGTAAGACCGTCCGTTAAACCCATGTGCGAAAAGTGTAAGATCATCAAGCGCAAGGGTCGCGTAATGGTAATTTGCGAAAACCCCAAGCATAAGCAGAGACAAGGCTAATAGGAGGTGCTGAGAAGATATGGCACGTATTTCTGGTATTGACCTT
Source organism: Faecousia sp. (assembly GCA_045122735.1). Classification (GTDB taxonomy): domain Bacteria; phylum Bacillota; class Clostridia; order Oscillospirales; family Oscillospiraceae; genus Faecousia. The sequence continues at coordinate 75,559 of JBGVHZ010000030.1, read as the reverse complement.
CCCCGCGAGAAGCGGATCGAAGTGGCACTGACTTATATCTATGGCATCGGACCTGCACGGGCTGCAAAGGTTCTGGAGATCACTAAGATCGATCCCGACACCCGTGTTAAGGACCTGACTGAAGATCAGGAAGCACAGCTCCGTGATGCCATTGAGCACAACTACACCATCGAGGGTGACCTGCGTCGTGAAACCGCTATGAACATCAAGCGGCTGAGCGAAATCGGTTGCTACCGTGGTCTGCGTCATCGTCGTGGACTGCCTGTTCACGGCCAGCGCACCAAGACCAACGCCCGCACCCGTAAGGGCCCCAAGAAGACCATCGCTAACAAGAAGAAGTAAGGAGGGATATGTAAATGGCTAAGGCTACTAAGAAAGTTGTTAAGCGCCGCAGAGAGCGCAAAGTAGTTGAAAAGGGCGCGGCACATATCCGTTCCTCTTTCAACAACACCATGGTAACCATCACTGACCTGGAAGGCAATGCCCTGAGCTGGGCTTCCTCCGGCGGCCTGGGTTTCCGTGGCTCCCGTAAGTCCACTCCCTTCGCTGCTCAGACCGCTGCTGAAACCGCAGCTAACGCAGCTAAGGAGTACGGCCTGAAGACCGTTGAGGTCTATGTTAAGGGCCCCGGTCAGGGACGTGAAGCAGCCATCCGTGCGCTGCAGACCGCTGGCCTGGAAGTCGTTATGATCAAGGACGTGACTCCCATTCCTCACAATGGTTGCCGTCCCCCCAAGAGACGTCGCGTCTAATTTGCAATAGGAGGAATTTAAGATATGGCTAAGAATATGCAGCCTGTGCTGAAGCGTTGCAGAACGCTGGGCGTTTCTCCTGCCGCAATGGGTTACAACAAGACTTCCAACAAGAACCCCGGCGGCCAGAGAAGAGCTAAGAAGTCCGAATATGCTACTCAGCTGACTGAGAAGCAGAAGGTTAAGTTTGTTTACGGCATTCAGGAAAAGCAGTTCCACAACTACTACGAGAAGGCTGTTCGTCACGAAGGCAACACCGGCGAAATGCTGCTGTGCTTCGTAGAACGCAGACTGGACAACGTAGTATACCGTCTGGGCTTTGCTAACTCCCGCCGTCAGGCTCGCCAGCTGGTGAACCACGGCCACTTCACCGTAAACGGCAACCGCGTAAACATCCCCAGCTACCTGGTTAAGGTGGGCGATGTGGTTGCAGTTAGCGAGAAGGCCGCTTCCAACAACTTCTTCAAGAAGCTGAGAGAAGACGATGCTTTCGTTGCTGCTCCCAAGTGGCTGGACCGCGATAAGAACACCCTCACCGGTAAGGTCGTTGCTATGCCTACTCAGGCGGATATCGACTTCGACATCGCAGTTCACCTGATCGTCGAGTTGTACTCCAAGTAATTGACCCCCTGTTTGTTCGCTTGTATGTATGGGTGGGGCGTACAGCCCCACTACTAAAAGGAGGGTTATGATTCATGGTAGAAATTGAAAAGCCTCGCATCAATTGCTTTGATGACGCCCAGGATGCTTCCTACGGCAAGTACGTGGTTGAACCCCTGGAGCGCGGCTATGGTATGACTTTGGGTAACTCCCTGCGCCGGATCCTGCTGAGCAGTCTGCCCGGCTACGCCGCTACTTCCGTGAAGATTGCCGGCGTACAGCACGAGTTCTCCACCATTCCCGGTGTTACCGAGGATGTAACCGAAATCGTTCTGAATGTAAAGCAGCTGATCTTGAAGCTGCATGCACAGGGCGTTAAGACCGTATACATCGACGCAGTAGGCCCCTGTGAGGTCACTGCCGGCGATATCAAGGCTGACGGCGAAGTTGAGATCCTGAACCCCGAACTGCACATCTGCACTCTGGGCGAAGGCGCAACATTTAATATGGAAATCACCCTGTCCCAGGGCCGCGGCTATGTGCCTGCTGACCGGAACAAGACCGCTCAGACTGTCATTGGTGTGATTCCTATCGACTCCATCTATTCTCCTGTTAAAAAGGTGAATTACACTGTGGAGCCCACCCGTGTCGGCGACAAGACCGATTTCGACAAACTGACCTTAGAGGTCTGGACCAATTCCACCATCTCTGCCAAGGACGCTGTGTCCCTGGGCGCTAAGATCCTTTCCGACCACCTGGCTGTGTTCACCGGCCTGTCCGACGCTGTCGGCTCCGGTTCCACCGTGGTTGAGAAGGCTTCCAACGCTCCCGACACCAAGCTGTCTATGACCATTGATGAGCTGGATCTGTCTGTCCGTAGCTTCAACTGCCTGAAGCGTGCCAACATCAACACCGTTGCTGATCTGATCAGCAAGACCGGTGAAGAAATGATGAAGGTCCGTAACATGGGCAAGAAGTCTTTGGACGAAGTGCAGAAGAAGCTGGAAATGTTGGGCTTGTCCCTGGCCAGCGAAGAGTCTGCTAACAACTAATTTAGAAGGAGGAAAAGATTATGTTTGGTACTCGTAAACTGGGTAAGACCAGCGCACAGAGAAAAGCTATGCTGCGTCAGCAGGTAACCGATCTGCTGGAGAACGGCAAGATCGAGACCACCTTCTATCGCGCCAAGGAAGTACAGCCTGTGGTTGAGAAGATGATCACCCTGGGTAAGAAGGGCAACCTGGCTGCTTATCGCCGGGCTATGGCTTTCATCACCAAGGAAGACGTGGTGCAGAAGTTGTTCAAGGAGATCGCTCCCAAGTATGCTGACCGTAACGGCGGCTACACCAGAGTGACCCGTACCGGCCCCCGCCGTGGCGACGCTGCTGAAATGGCAGTGATCGAACTGGTGTAATCCGGTAAATCAATAAATAAACGGCGCATTCCTTTGGGAATGCGCCGTTCAATTATTGCATAAAGAACCGCCCTGGAGATACCAGGGCGGTTTTGTTGTTAAGCACTTACTGCATCTACAAAACGCATAAAGGCGGCTCGGCCGGCTTCATCGCACTTATAGACACCTGCATCCTCCAGCACATCGGAGAATACCTTGCCGGTTTCTTCCAGCAGGATATTCATAGCATTTTTCTCTGTGAAGGTTTTTCGGGTCTTGATCTCGGCAACCCAATCTGCGTGGGAGGCAAGTGCAGGGTCAGCAGAGATATCTTTGCCTGCAACAATGGCTTCTGCCAAAGCAGCCAGTTCTTTCTTCAGGCGGCTGGGAAGGACCGCTAAGCCCATAACTTCGATAAGACCGATATTTTCCTTCTTGATGTGATGCTTGTCTGCGTGGGGATGGTAGACGCCCAGAGGATGCTCCTCGGTAGTCAGGTTGTTCCGCAGTACCAGATCCAGCTCAAAATCATCCCCTCTGCGACGGGCAATAGGGGTGATGGTGTTGTGAGGCTCTCCATTGGTCTCCGCCAGGATCAAAGCGGCTTCGTCGGTGTAGCCTCTCCAGCAGGTGAGGATCTTATCTGCCAGGTCTGCAAGACGGGCAGGCTCGCTGCCACGAAGACGGATCACACTCATAGGCCATTTTACAATACCTGCTGTCACGTCTTCAAAGCCCTTGAAGGCGATTTCTTTTTCCACAGGCGCTGTTTCCATAGCAAAGGTGTAGTGACCGCCCTGGAAATGCTCGTGGCTCAAAATAGAGCCGCCAACGATGGGCAGGTCTGCATTGGAGCCAACAAAGTAGTGGGGGAACACCTTCACAAAGTCCAAAAGCTTGCAGAAGGCGCTTTTGTCGATCTTCATAGGAATATGCTGGGCGTTGAACACGATGCAGTGCTCATTGTAGTACACATAGGGGGAGTACTGGAGACGCCACTGGGCACCGGCAACTTCAATGGGAATGATTCGGTGATTCTGCCGGGCAGGATGGTTCATACGGCCTGCGTAGCCTTCATTTTCCACGCAAAGGGCGCACTTGGGATAGCCGGATTGGGGCGCCAGTTTTGCGGCAGCAATAGCCTTGGGATCCTTTTCCGGCTTGCTCAGGTTGATGGTGATATCCATTTCCCCATAGGGACTCTGATACTTCCAGCGCATATCCTTTGCGATGCGATAGCGGCGGATGTAATCGGTATCACAACTGAATTTGTAGTACCAATCGGTGGCCTTCTGGGGATCTTCTGCGTAAAGAGAGCGGAAGGTGGAGATCACTTCCCGGGGCATGGGGGTGAGAATGCCCATGATCTTGGTGTCAAACAGATCCCGGGCGGTGATGTTATCTTCACACAGACCGTTTGCACAGGCATAGTCCAAAATGCCTTCCAAAATCTCTTCCAGATCTTCGGAAAGAAGCTCTTCGGAGGGGGTATAGCTGTCTAATTTCAGGACTTCCAGCAGACGGTTCACCACAACCGTGTGATCTTCCGGCTGGGTAAGACCGCAGTTCATAGCGTAGCTTACAAGGCTGTCAATGCATGTCTCAATGGTCATAGTCTTACTCTCTTTCTACAGGAACACCGCCCTGGGGACGGATGCTCAGTACATGGCAGCTACCCTCACCCAGCACACGGTCAATGCCCTGGCGGAAGTCTTCCAACATATCCATAGGCACGAATGCCTGTACAGTGCCGGCAAAGCCGCCGCCGTGAACGCGGAAGCCGCCCCGGTCACCCAGCAGTTCCTGGCACAGGCACAGGCTGAGGGCCACATCCTGGTGGGCAGTGTAACCGGCAGGGATCACATTCTGCAGATACATATAGGAAGAGCGGCCGCTTTCCTTGATAAGAGCCAGGAAGGCATCAAAATCGTTGTTCTTCAGTGCCTTTACCTGTTTGGGCACTCTGTCGTTTTCTGCATAGAAGTGGAGCGCCCGGAGAACTGCCCGGTCACCACAGGTCTTACGCAGGGTGGGGATGGCAGCGATCAGATCGGTTTTTTCAATCTGGGTGAGTACATCCTTGCCAAAGTGCTGGCAGATAGCCTTCAGCTCCAAGGTAATGGCGGCGTATTCGTCTGTCAGATCTGCGTGGCTGGCGTGGGTATCAATAATGCAAAGTGCGTGACCGCAGGCTGCAAAGTCAAAGGCAATAGGCTCAATGACAGGGTTTTCCTTGTCAAAGAAGTCAATGGTCACCATACTGCCTATACTGGATGCCATCTGATCCATCAGGCCACAGGGCTTGCCGAAGAATACATTTTCTGCGTACTGGCCGATCATAGCCACTTCCGGCTGGGAAACCTTACCACCAAAGAACATATGGTTCAGGATGGTGCCAACCAGCACTTCAAAAGCGGCAGAGGAGCTAAGACCGGAGCCGGGCAGAACGGTGGAAGTCACATAGACATCAAAGCCCTTTACGGTGCAGCCCATTTCGGTGAACTTTGCGGCGATGCCACGAACCAAAGAGGGAGTGGAGTTTACTTCGCTTTCCACAGGCTGAAGCTGGGAAAGATCCACCTGGCAGAGGGGATAGCCTTCAGATTGAATACGAATGGTATTGGTGCCGTTTTCCCGGACGGCAGCCAAAGTATGTAAATTCACTGCTGCAGCCAGCACACGACCACGCTGATGGTCGGTATGGTTGCCGCCGATCTCCGTGCGGCCGGGGGCAGAGAAGAAGTGGGTGGGATCACAACCAAAGGTGGCGGAAAAACCGGCGCAAACCGGCGCCAACTCCGCAGCAGTCAAGGTGAGGACCTGATTGGACATATTTGATATCCTCCTATGCAATAGTTTTCTCTATTATACATCTATTTTCAAAAAAAGGGAATAGGGATTTAGGAAAAAGTTGCCTGTTTTCGGAAAAAAACAGGAAGATTGTTTGCATTGTTCCCCGGGGTATGATATAGTAAGAAAAATGACAGTTGTGAGGTTACCATAGATGGATTACATCGTATTGGATATGGAGTGGAATCAGCCCTGGCCCGGTTCTCCTTCCGCCCGGAAAGTCCTTCCTGTGCAGATACGGGGAGAGATCTTGCAGATCGGTGCGGTACGGGTGACGGAAGCAGGTCAGGTGGCAGATGAATTCAATGTGCTGATTCGTCCCAAGTATTATAGAAAGTTAAATCGCCGGGTCAGTAAGCTGACAGGCATTAAGGAAGCCCAATTAAGAGAAGAGGGCGTATCCATGGAACTGGCGATGGAGCGGTTCCGTGCCTGGTGCGGCACGGATGTGATCTTCCTGACCTGGGGCTTTGACGATATTACCATTCTGCGTGAAAACCTGCGGCTTTACGGCATCGACGAAAACTGGGTCAGCCGCTGGTATAACGCCCAAATGATCTTCAATGCCCAGACCGACGGCAGTAATAACCAAAAGGCACTAAAGACCGCTATGGAGATCTTTGAGATCCCTGCCAGCCGCCCTGCCCACGATGCCTTGGGTGATGCCTACCACACCGCTCTGATCTGTGCTAAGCTGGATTTGAAGCGTGGTATTGCAGAATACGAGGATGCGCTGAAAAGCCATGTAAACGGCTTCCACGGGGCAGAGCTGCCCGGCTGTATCAGCCGCAAAGTGTTCTATGATTACCGGGATAAAAGGGAAGCCCTAGGCGCTATGTCCGGTCCGGAAAATAAGTGTCCCCATTGCGGCAAGAATATGACCGGCACTCGCTGGTTTGCCCAGCCAGGTCACCGGTATATGGATCTGGCTACCTGCCCGGAGCACGGTAAGTTTTTGATCCGTGTCCGCCTTTCCGAGCAGCCGGATACCACCATCCGTGTCAGCCGCCTGACTTATGAAGCAGACTCTCAGGCCGCAGAAGCCTATGCCAAGAGAGCCGAAAAGGCCGACCCCCAGGAGCGACCTGCCTCCTCCCGTCGCCGCCACCGCCGTCCCACCCAGGAATAATGACGACTGCCGTATAAGCACACTAAGGCCCCCTCTGACGAGGGGGCTGGATTTTTGCATAGCAAAAAGACTGGGGGAGAGAATCGTTTTTCTTTCTCTCCCTCCGTCTTCGCCTAAGGCGAATCCACCTCCCTCATCAGAGGGAGGCAGGATACTGCGGTGCAATTCTGGATAGTGTAGGCTTTTGCCAGGCAAAAATCCAATATTTAGCCTTGACATCCGGCCTTGTGGGTGGTATAATAGCCCCTGCAATGTGGTGCAACGCACCAGAGATAGTCGGGCCCTTAGCTCAGTTGGTTAGAGCCGGCGGCTCATAACCGCCTGGTCCTGGGTTCGAGTCCCTGAGGGCCCACCACATAAATAAAAGGCTTTGCCTTTTCACATATAGGGGTATAGCTCAATTGGTAGAGCGGCGGTCTCCAAAACCGTAGGCTCAGGGTTCAAGTCCTTGTGCCCCTGCCAGAAAAGTCCAACACCATTCGGTGTTGGACTTTTCTGCGTGGCACAGGACTTGAAGGATCAAATGCGGTGCGGATGAGCACCGCCGCCGACGGCTGGAGGTCGGCGAACCTCTATTTTCTGCTTTGCAGAAAATGCAAACAAGTCCTTGTGCCCCTGCGCGCAGCAATGCTACGTTAGAGCGCAATCATATTGCGCTTTTTTACATTTATGGTATAATATTTTAAGAAAGGTGGTGTACCAATGAAGCGTAGGAGTGACAAGGATATAATTAAGAGTAATACTTTTATGATCGTAATTTGCACAGTACTTGTCCTTGCCGGTATCTTATTGCCTTTGATGCCGATACTCATACCGACAGCCGAATACGACGAATTGATCACCAAAGAAATAGTGATTGAGTCGGTTGATGAGGTTCGCAGTTACAAGCACAGATTCCCCCGCATTACAACTGTAGAAGGGGAGCAGTATAACATTACGGGCGATTATTCAGATATCAATGTTTATGAGGACTTGCCTTGTGGCAAGCCGGTGACCATTAAGTATTATGAAAATCAGATATTTTTTACTTTAAAGAAATATGCCGAGGTAGTTATTGTCGATGGAGTCACAGTCGTGCACTTCGACAATGATAAAGATGATGTGTGGATCATGTATCTGCTTTCTGCCGGTTGTTTGTTGCTGGCAGCAGGCGGCGGGTGCTTTGTTGCCTGGCAGGTGAGGAGCAACCGCAAAAAGCAATTTGAAAGAGATTGTAAAATCATCAAGAAATATGGAACGATAAAGAAATGATAGTGTGCTGTTTGCTCCCAACAGGAGGACAGTTGCACCCTTGAAATAATCGTGCTATAATCCTTGTATATTCCATTTTTAGGGAGGAAGCTATGAAAAAGATCATATCTGTAATCCTTTTGCTGGCTATTGCATTGAGCCTGTGTGCCTGTGGCAGCAATGCGGATGTTCAAGCTTATAAGGACGAGATCAAAGCATTACAGCAGAGAATTGAAGAGCTGGAAGCGCTGTTGGGCGGCAATGTTCCCGTTGGGGACGGCACGCAAAACGAAAAGCTTCCCGGCAATGCAACTATAACCCTTGGGCAAAAGGTGACCATTGAGGACGTGCTGGAGTTTACTATTAACACTTGCGCATGGGAGGATAAGATCCTTCCCAGCAACACCAGCGGCACCTATTCTTATAAAGCGGATCAAGAAGATGAAACCTATCTTGTATTGAAGGGCACCTTAACAAACCTGAACGGAAACAGCTTTGATTTGAAGTATATTCAGGATTCGGAGATCCTTATCAACGGAAAGTATACTTTCAGCATTCAAATGGATGCAGAAGATACGGACGGAAAGGGCTTTGGCGATTCTCCCAAACCTCTGCAGACTGTCAATTTTGTGATCTATGCCTCCGTTTCCGATGGGGTGAAGGACATTTTTGAGAGCGCAGCCATCACCTTGAATATTCTCAATGATCCTGAAAGAACAAAATACTTCTTTGATGCCGAAGATGAATGCAAAAATACCTACACGATCAACCTGACCAAAGCGGCAATTGGATAATGCAAAAGCGGAACGATAAAAATCGTTCCGCTTTTCATTTAGATTTCTTCAGCTAATTCCACGCCCAAGGCGATGCATTCGCCGCAGCTAAGGTGGGTGAGCTCCTTAATTTCTTTGCAGACAGTGCTGCCGCATTTTTCCTTAAAGGCCTGACAGACTTTGCCGCAGATAGCATAGGTGGCGGCCTTGGATGCGGGAGCTTCCAAATTGCCGTCGCTGTGCTTTAATCCTGCTACAAAGACCGCACCGGAAAGTGCGCCGCAGGTCTGCATCCGGTCGCCCATACCGGCGCCGAAGCCTTCCAGGGCTTTCATAGCGGCCTGCTTGGGCATTCCCAATTCTCCACAGAAGGGGAGAGCAACGGATTGGGCACAGTTAAAGCCTTTGTCGTGATATGCTTTTGCTTCTTCTTTTTTTGTCATAGTGTTATGATCCTTTATTCTGCTTGTTCACCATCGGTGCTGGATTCCGGAGTAGACTCGGGAGTAGGCTCCGGAGTGGATTCCGGAGTGGATTCCGGAGTGGGTTCAGGTGTAGGCTCGGGTGTGGATTCCGGGGTAGATTCAGGAGTAGATTCGGGAGTAGATTCGGGAGTAGGCTCCGGCGTAGTTTCAGGTGTAGCCTCCGGCGTAGGCGCTACTTCCTGCGGAAGCACGGTTACGGTGATCTCAAATTTAGCTTCCCAAACATTCCACCAGGCGGCGGAGGTTACGGTGATCTTGGCGGTGCCGGTACCCACGGGAGTGACCACACCGTTTTCATCCACGGTGATCACGCTTTCATTGCTGCTGGCGTAGGAAAGGGCGGCCTTTGTATATTTGACCTTGAGATCCAGAGCAAAGGGATCGTCGCCCATAGTGGCGGTGTAGGCATCAGGACCGGTGAATACCTGGTCGGCCATAGAGGTGGTGCTGCCGTAAATAATAACCTTTGTTCCAACGGCAAGATTATTAAACAGAGTCCGGGCTTTGTCGAGGGGGATATTGATACAGCCGTGGGAGCCGTTATAAATGAAGACATCACCGCCAAATTCATCGTGCCAGGTGCAGTCGTGCATACCTACTACACCTTCAATATAGGGCATCCAGTAATTTACGAAAGCATAGTAATCACTGCCAATGAGGCCTACACTTGGACGCTTACCGCCGTTGACTGTAAAGATACCGGTGCGGCTGCCCCAGCCTGCGCTGACTTTGCCGGTGATCACATCGGTGGAAACGACCAGCTTATCGTTTTTATAGAACCACAGGTGCTGGTCGTCGATGCTGATCTCCACATAAGTGCCGTCGTAGGGCTTGGCAGAAGTGCCGGGGAGGAACTGGGCACTCCGTGTGCCAGTGATGCCGTTTTCCACGCAGTACAGAAGATCGGAAGACAGGTGGGCTTTATCCACCACTACCTTGTAGTAGGGTACCTGGTAGGTAGAGGAGGTAAGGGCATAGCCGTGGGTGGTAATAAAGTTGCCCGGGCTTGCCTTGCCTCGGCAGGTCTTGGCGATGTTCGCCACATAATTGTCTATTGCAGTGCGGTTGATGCTCACTTCATAGGCGCTGTTGATGGAAATGAAAGAGGCGATATCTTTCTTGGTTACGGGGATATCGGTGGCCTGGATGCCATCGGCTTCATAGTGATACACAAGACCGTCCTTCAGGTAGCTGTTGGCCTTATTCTGGGCGACGGAAAGACGGGGATCGTCATCGGCCACAGTGGGGGTGGTGTAAGAAACACCTACCTGCACCTTAGCACCGGCCTGCAGATAAGCAACAGCTGCATTTACTGCCTGTGCTACACCGGCGGTGTCAACATTTTTGCCGTTTCTGCCGCCGCTGATCACAAAAGCACCCTGGGAGCTGTTGTAGGAAACATAAGGATTGGAGTAGCTGCGCTGGAGGGCGGATTTCACCTTGTCCACTGCTTCAGAAGCCTTGCAGGTGGCAATAGAGGCGGTGGGGAGTTCTTCGCCGGCCTGCAGCGCTGTCAGATAAGCACGAAGGGCATCGCTGTCGATTTTGACCTCTAATTCTTCCGCGGTGAGGGAGAGGGATTCCCCGTTGGCGATCAGCGTAAAGGTATAGGAAGGAAGACCGGTAGTGATGGCTTCCATAGCCTGCTCTACAGTCATGCCGGAAATGTCAACACCGGCAATGGTGTTGCCCGGATCAAAGCTTTCCTCCGGCGTGGGTTCCGGTGTAGGCTCCGGTGTGGGCGCAGGTGTGGCTTCAGGCGTAGGTGCAGGGGTGGGAGCAACCTCCGTCTTGGGCGTTTCGCCGCAGCCTGCCAGACACAAAAGGAGTGCTAAAAGAATTAGAAAACAGCGAGTGAATTTCATGGATCTGCCTCCAAAATATGAATTGTAAATACTATAACATATGCAGAAAAAATTGGCAATAATATCCAACAAATTTCGATAAAAAACAGCCATCCCGGATGGGATGACTGATAATGGTGCCACCTTTGGTGGTAGTATGCTGCTATCCTGTTGCGGTGCCCTGCGAAAACTTCGCCTGACGAAGCAGGCTCGTTTTCTGCAGACCGCTGCCACTCGTTCAGGTCGCTCCTTCCGCCACCGGCGGCGCTCCCTTCACTCCCCAAATTTTCACTGGCTTCGCCAGTTCAAAAGGTATCAGCTCCAAAAAATCAGCCATCCCGGATGGGATGACTGATTTTTTGGAGCTGCTAGCCAGATTTGAACTGGCGACCTCATCCTTACCAAGGATGCGCTCTACCGGCTGAGCTATAGCAGCATATGCTCTTGGACAGCTTTGCCATTATATATCAGTAAATGGGAAATGTCAAGGGCTTTTTGTAAAAAAACACAAGATTTGCCGAAATACTTTAAAGGCGGTATTTCGGCCTTGCAAACAACGGAATCCTTGCAATTCCAAGGGGGGATGATTGTTTTGCTATAATGTACTTCCAAACAGTTACGCTGCGTGGGTCGCTTGACTTCCCGTTCCCAAAATGGCATAATATAGAAAGACCATCTTTCTCACAAAGCGAAAGGAGCGAACGTATGTTATATCCCATCGAAAATGAGATACGGCAAGTTAAGACCCTTGATGGCATTTGGAGATTCAAAAAAGAGGCGCACATGGAACAGGGTTTCCGTGAAAAATGGTACGATCGCCCCCTTAAAGACTACATCGAAATGCCCGTTCCTGCCAGCTATAATGATATCACTACCGACCATACCCTGCGAGATCACATTGGTTGGGTTTGGTACGAAAGGGATCTCTATATTCCTCTGGATTGGATGGATAAGCGCCTTGTTCTTCGTTTTGGCAGTGTTGCGCACCACGCTATTGTCTATATAAACGGAAAAGAGATCACCCGGCATAAGGGCGGTTTTCTTCCCTTTGAAGCGGTGCTGAACGATCATGTGTCTTCCGGGCGAAACCGGATCACGGTGGCGGTCAGCAATATGCTGGATCATACATGTCTGCCCTTTGGTCTGCTCAGTGACGGAAAGCCCGAGTACTATCCTGCAGGAGAAAAGGCCCAGAAATTTCACTTCGATTTCTTTAACTATTCCGGCATTCACCGGCCTGTTAAACTTTACGCAACTCCCCATAGGTATATCAAGGACATCACGGTAAATACGGATATTATCGGCAACGACGGAATCATTGATTACAGTATTTTGTGTGATGGCAAGGTGCAGGTTTCCTTGCTGGACGAAGACGGCAACGCTGTTGCCCGGTGTGACGGTGATGCCGGCAGAATGGTGGTTAAAAATGCACATTTGTGGAATGTACGGAACGCCTATCTGTATCAACTGGACATCCGGACGGAAGATGACCATTACACGCTGCCCGTGGGCATCAGAACCATTCAAGTCACAGAAAACCAACTCCTACTCAACGGAAATCCCGTATACTTAAAGGGCTTCGGAAAGCACGAGGATAGTGATATCAAAGGAAGAGGTCTTGATAATGCACTGAATGTCCGTGACTTTGAACTCCTGAAATGGATCGGCGCAAATTCCTTCCGGACCTCCCACTATCCCTATTCCGAAGAGATCATGCAAATGGCAGACCGCCAAGGCTTCCTGGTGATCGATGAAGTGCCTGCCGTTGGAATGAATTTCTTTAGTAAAAGCGAAGTTTTTGCGCCGGGTCTTGCAGACGAAAAGACCCTGGCACATCACAAAGATGTCTTGACTGAACTATACCAGCGGGACAAAAACCATCCTTGTGTGCTCATGTGGAGCGTGACCAACGAGCCCAACTCGGACAATGACAGTTCTTTGGCGTATTTCACCGAGGTGATTGCCCATATCCGGAATTTGGACAGTACAAGACCTGTGGTGGGCGTGATCTATAAGCAGCTTCAGGAAGAACGGGTGGCGCACCTGTATGATGTGATTTGCCTGAACCGATATTTTGGCTGGTACAGCAGTCTCGGCAAAACAGAGCGGATCTTCCGGTTGCTGACGGACGAACTCAATGCCTGGCATAACAAATTCCAAAAACCGGTCATGCTGACAGAGTACGGCGTAGAGACCATCGCTGGTCTGCATAAGCTGCCGGAGGCTGTTTTCTCGGAGGAATACCAGATCGAATTCTACCGGGAGAGCAACAAGGCGCTGGATGCCTGCGATTTTGTGGTCGGTGAGCATCCTTGGGCTTTTGCGGATTTTATGACCGGATATGGCCTGACCCGTGCCAACGGAAATAACAAGGGCATTTTCACAAGACAGCGGCAACCCAAAAGTGCAGCTTTCTACATTAAGGAAAGATGGCACAGCAAAGTATAGAAATCACGTGCGTACAGGGTTCAATTACCCTTATAATCGAATAACCCTTGGAGCGGACTTTCGTCCGCTCCTTTGCTTTTGGGAGGGGTGAGACTAGATGGAAAAATGCACAAAAAGCCTTGCCGGAATTTGGCTTTTTGAACACTTCCTGTGCTTGACTTTATAGGGCGTTATGAGGTATAATTTATGAGACATATTGTGGCTTTTTGCGGTCTTTTTCCGAAAAACGCATAAATTTTGGCGTGGAATCCCATATTCGATCAAAAGGATGGCTTTTGTATGTATAAATCCTTCATCAAACGCACTTTGGATATAGTTATTTCCTTTTTTGGTATTTTGGTATTGGCACTCCCTATGCTGATTTTGGTAATTGCCATCAAATTAGATTCTCCCGGTCCGGTGCTTTTCAAGCAGAAGCGTGTGGGTATTCGCAAGTCCCATTTCAATATTCTGAAATTCCGGACCATGCGGATCGATACCCCCCGGGATATGCCTACCCATATGCTTCAGAACCCGGAGCAGTGGATCACAAAGGTGGGCAAATTTCTGCGCAAGACCAGCCTGGACGAATTGCCCCAGATCTTCAACATTTTTGCAGGACAGATGTCTGTTATTGGCCCCCGGCCTGCCCTTTGGAATCAGTTTGACCTGATCGAGGAACGGGATAAATACGGTGCTAACGATGTTCGTCCCGGTCTTACCGGTTGGGCACAGATCAACGGGCGGGACGAACTGGAAATTCCCGTAAAAGCAAAGTTAGATGGCGAGTACATAGAGCGTATGGGCTTCTTGTTTGATTGCAAATGCTTCTTTGGCACGATTACTTCTGTGCTTCGCTCTGATGGCGTAGTGGAAGGCGGCACCGGAGAACTCCACAAGCAGGAAGAAAAGTCCCAAGAGCAGGAGGTAGCGGCAAAGTGAAATTCGTAAGCGTTGTTGTTGCTACCTACAGAAGAGAAAAAGAACTGAAAAATGCATTGGCGTCCCTGGCAGAGCAAACCTATCCCAATATGGAGATCGTCCTTGTGGACGACAATGGAATTGCTGAATGGAATGAAAAAGTCGCTGAGATCGTGGCAGCGTTTCGCAGCCAATTTCCGGAAGTTTCCTTGCAGTATATTGTGAACGATCCCAATCAAGGTTCTGCTAAAACACGAAACATTGGCATTGAAGCTGCTGGGGGAGAATACATCACATTTTTGGATGATGATGATGTGTATTTGCCTGAAAAGGTGGCCCGGCAAGTAACATTCATGGAAGAAAAAGATTGCGATTATTCCATTACTGATTTACATCTTTTCAATGAAAAGGATCAGCTAACTGATAAGCGAATTCGCAGTTACATTAAAGAGACTACTGTGGATGCGTTGCAGCGCTACCATTTGTTGCATCATATCACCGGAACGGACACCATGATGTTCCGTAAGGATTATCTGATGCAGATTGGCGGCTTTGCGCCCATCGATGTGGGTGATGAATACTACTTAATGCAAAGAGCCATCGAAGGTGGCGGGAAATTTGGCTATTTGCCCGATTGCGATGTAAAAGCCTATGTGCATACCGGGGAAGGTGGTTTGTCTAGCGGTGAGGGAAAGATCAAGGGCGAAAATGCGCTATATGCCTATAAAAAGAAGTACTTTGGAAGTATTGCAGCCAAGGATCGCCGTTATATCCGTATGCGGCATTATGCGGTGTTGGCATTTGCCTATTTGCGCTTGGGCAAATATATGAAGTGCATGAAAAATTGCGTCATCGCCGGTTTGATCTCTCCGATCGGCTGCTTGAAAATACTGAAAGACTCCCGGTAAAGCGTAGGGAGAGAATTGGGTGAACGAGATGAAACTGCAGGTATTGGTATCGACGATGCACCAAACAGACCATTCCCTTTTGCAGAAGATGAATATCCGGACAGATGCTATCGTTATCAATCAATGCGATCGAAATGAGATCGAGGAATTTGATTACAACGGCCATCAGATCCAGTGGCTCTCTTTGAAGGAAAGAGGTGTGGGCCTGAGCAGAAACAGCGCCCTGGCAAGAGCAACGGCGGATATTTTACTGTTTGCGGATGACGATGTGATCTATGACGATCAGTATTCGGAAAGGGTGCTGAATTTCTTCGAAAAGAATCCTTCTGTTGGCCTGGCGGTGTTTCATTTGGAATCTTTGAATGCGGATAGACCGGAACATACCATTGGCAAGAACCACCGCTTAAGATGGTATAACTGCTTGCGGTATGGCGCTTGCAGAATCGCAGTTCGCAGGGAGTGCCTGGTCCATAACAATGTATGGTTTTCCTTGCTGTTTGGTGGCGGAGCGATCTATCAGGCAGGGGAGGATAACTTGTTTATTACCAACTGTATTCAAAAGGGCATTCGCTGTATGGCTTGCAAAGAGCGGATCGGCGTAGTAAAGCAAGAAACATCCACCTGGTTTAAAGGATATAATGAAAAGTATTATGGTGACAGAGGCGCCCTGTTTGCCGCACTATACGGAAGATTGGGCTATCTGATCCTTTTCCTCTTTGAAACCAAGAAAAGACACTCGGCTCCCGGCTTTGGCTTGAGGAAGCGGTTGCAATTAGGGTATGCGGGGATAAAGCAATATCTGAGCATATGCAAGGGCAAAAGTAAGGCAATGTAGCGCATACAAGTAGGAGTTATTATGATTATTCGTACTTCCAAGAATACAACAGAATCCTTTGTAAAAAATGTGGGTTTTATGTTCATTGTTTACTGGGGGATTCTTGTTCTGTGGCAAAATATCAGCAATGCAGAACTCCGTGGAATGGCAGATATGCTTATTAAGGTCGGCTTGCTGACATATTTTGTTATCTTTTATCTGGCAAAGGCAAAAACCCTGAATACCAATGCGTTTGTGGTAATGGTGCTGGGTCTTTCCCTGATGATCACCGCAGGTTCGGAAAGCCGGCTTTCGTTAAATAGTTTGATCGCCTATATCTATCCCGTTTTGATGCTGCTGATGGTATATGGCGTGGGTGACAGATTAGAAATGAATCGTTCCCACTTGATAACATTTTGCAATTGTGTCATCGGCATTACTTTGTATGCGGCGCTCTATGCCCTGGTTTTTTGCTGGGATCAATTTGCCGGAGCTTTCTCTGCGGAGTATGCCTATGGCAATGAGTTATCCTCTTTCTTTATTAGTAATTTCGAATACGGCATGTACCTGCTGGCAGCGGTTATTTCTTGCTTCCTGTGTCTGTCCCTGACGCCGAATCTCACCCAAAAGAAGAAGACCATGTATATCGCTGCCGGACTTCTCTTTTTGATCAATCTGATCCTTACTTTTTCCAGAACAACGATTCTGGGCTTGGGTGCATTCCTGCTGGCTTTTATGCTGTGGGGACGAGGAACGTCGAAAAAATGGGTCGTTACAAGTGCAGTTGCCGTGGGGATCGTATTGCTGGTATTCCCGGATGTCCGCGTGTTTATCACAGATGTCGTCTTTAAAAACAACAATATGGCCGGCCGTGATGTTTTGTTTGAAGAAGGCCTGCGCTACTATCAAAATGGCTCTGCCTTTGAAAGACTTTTTGGCCATGGCGTTACAGAAATTCAGTTGTATTTTGAGAACTACTGGGATCACGGCAATGTACACAATAGCTATCTTCAGGTTTTTCTGCAGTATGGCGCCATAGGCGGAATCAGCTTGATCATATTTATGCTAAGCCAATTAGGCGTTTATGTTAAGATGATCCGTAAAGACCGTTATATGGGTGCGATCCTATTGGGACTTAGCTTGGCGGCTATGCTGATCATGTTTACCACTACGGCGATCGTATTTGGTTCTTCCATTGACTCGTTCTTCATGACGGTGTTCTTTATTCTAGTGCCAAAGTATGTTCGCAATAGTATAAATGCCGGAACATTTTACGATAAATAAAAAAGAGTCGTTATGAAGTATCTTATTTTTTCAGTATTGCTGATGCTGGCACTATATGGTGTTGCCATCATTGTTACAGCCTTGTGCAGACAAAAAGCGCAGAGAGAGGTTGCGCCCTTATCCAAGGATGTGGGAAATTGCTGCAAGGGCTTTGCCATTGCCATAATTATGCTTACACATATTGGAAACGTCTTTGGCGTGCGCTATTTGACACCGCTGGGCTCTTGGGGTGTAGGTATTTTTCTCTTCCTTTCCGGTTTCGGGCTGACAGTATCTACGGAGAAAAAGGGACTGGAAAATTACTGGAAAAACCGAATCGTTGTTGCCTGGCTGCCCTATGTGGTGGTTGAATGCATTGGCTTCCTCCTATGCCCAACAGCGGAGTATTTCCAATTGCAGTGGCAAGATATTTTGCTGGATCTGCTGCTGATCCGTACGATCCACCCCTTCGGTTGGTATATGCAGTGCCTGTTTCTTTACTATTTGGGCTTTTATTTGGCAAACAGATTGTGCCGCAATAATAAGCCCGGGAAATATGCGATCCTATCTGCGCTTTGTGTTGTCCTTTTCCTATGCTTCAGGAGCTTGTTTAAGCAACAGGTCTTTCCCTTTGTGTTTGGCGTTCTGATCGCTGACGACCGCAAACTTCGGGAAAAGCTGGTGAGCGCACCCCTTAATGGTCTGCTTTGCCTGATAGCAGGAGCGATGTGCCTGCTGGTTCGGCAGACGGCGGTGGTTCGTTCCCTCGTGTGGGTACACGAATCGGTTTTTGCCATACAGGTTTTGTTGCTTACCCTTGGCACTGTAAATGCAATGAATTGGCTTTATGCGCATAGTAGATCTGTGCTTTTGAAGCCGGCATTGCTTTTGGGCGTGGTATCCTATGAGATCTATTTATACCACGGATGGATATTGGATCGAATTTCGGAGGAAACGGTTTCGTACTTAACCATTACACTGTTTTTCATAGGTTCGATCGCAATTGCCATTGCCATACATTGGGTTTGGGATAAATGGATGGGTCGCTTGAAAGGTAGAATGCGAAAATCGCCAAAATGATAGCGAGGTATCTGTGTGAAGAATTACACATTGAAAGAACTGCAGGAAATCGAACTGCAAATATTAATAGATTTTCATGGTTTTTGCGCTGAGCATGGACTGCAGTACTATTTGATCGGTGGCGCACTATTGGGTGCTGCGAAGTATCAAAAATGCATTCCTTGGGATGACGATATGGATGTAGCCATGCCCCGTGAGGACTATGAACGGCTGAAGCAGATATTCAAGTCTGACTGGTATTTTCTGCAGAATGGGCAAAGCGACCCCGTGTTTTCCCGCTGTATCCAGAAAATCCGATTGAATCATACGATCATTGCCGAAAAAGACTGTGTGGGGCTAGATATGCACCAGGGAATTTACATTGACATTTTCCCCATAGACTATGTTTCGCACGATTGCCCCAAAACGCTGAAAAAACGGGCATCTGCCATTCGGCATCTTATGTCCCTACGTGCCATTAAGGGCGGATATCATAGTGGCCGATATGGCTCAGTGTTTGAGAAAATCTTTGGCCATGGGGTCACGGAAATCCAATTGCACTTTGAAAAACACTTGAGTCACGATAGTGTGCAAAATGCCTATCTTCAGACCCTGCTGTATTTTGGCCTGATCGGATGTTTTGCGATGATCTTCTTTATTTTATCGCAAGTTGTTGACAGCGTTCGTTTTTTAAAGACTGATCGATTTGCAGGAGCGTTTTCCTTGTCGCTGGTATTATCTGCAGCTGCTATGATGTTTACCAATACAGCGATTATTTTCACATCTGCGATCGATTCTTTCTTTTTAACAGCGTTCTTTATTTTAGTTCCCAAGTATATTCGTAACAGTGTGCAAAAAGAGAGTTTTCTTAAAGAATAGGTATCAAAATTTTTGCTAGGAAGAGTGTGCGTAAATATTTGAGAAAGGAGAGCTTTTCCAAATGTATCTGTCAGATATAGATTTTGTGGTTCTATGGGTAGATTCTAACGATCCGGACTGGCAAATGGAAAAGAATAAATATACCCCGAATGCAACAGATGATGCACAGTTGATCCGATATCAGTCGTGGGATAATCTGCATTACTGGTTTCGCACCGTAGCAGAATATGCTCCATGGGTTCGGAAGATCCATCTTGTAACATGTGGACAAGTGCCTTCGTGGCTCAATACTGCGCATCCCAAAATACATCTGGTGAGCCATAGAGATTATATGCCCAATAATGCACTGCCCACATTTAACTCCAGTGCGATCGAGGTGGGGATACATAAGATTCCCGGTCTATCGGAAAAATTTGTCTTCTTTAATGACGATATGTTTTTGATAGCTCCGATCCAGGAAACACATTACTTTAGAAAAGGAATGCCCGTGGATATGCCTGGGTTGATTAAACCCCCTGCACAAATGGCAGACAGCGTTTTTACCGCTCTTCTGAGAAACAATGTTGCGGTAATCGCGGCACATTTCAATAAGAAACAGGTGCTGAAGAATAAAAAAGCCAGGTGGTTCAACCCCTTGTATGGTAAAACCTTTTTGCGAACCTTACGATACTGTAACACTTCAGATTTTCCGGGTTTTGTGATACCCCATCTGTCTACTGCTTATTTGAAAAAGGATTTCCGGGCGGTATGGGAAAAAGAATCAGATACTTTGACGGCCACCCAGCACCACAGATTCCGAAGTCGGGACGATGTGACTCACTTCCTGATCCGTAATTGGCGCATGTGTGAAGGCGCATTTGTTCCCAGAAAGTCTACCGGAAAGTACTTCTCTGTCGACGGGCAACTAATTGCTAAGGCAGCGGCAGAGGCTATTATTAAGCAGCGATATCCGGAAATCTGCATTAATGAAGTATGCTCCGGTACAGATTTTGAACAGGCAAAAAGGATTATTAACGAAGCTTTTGCATATCGACTGCCCAATAAATGCGAATTTGAACTGTGAGTACATCTGCAGTTCTAATTGAAATAGTGAAGCGTAGAGCATAAACGGAGAATTAGATGGATAAACGAATTTTGGTCATATCAAACGAGGCATTTTCGGATGCAAGTTCCAATGGCAGAACAATGAAGAATCTGCTTTTAGGCTTCCCAAAAGAGAGCCTTGCGCAGTTTTATATCCACGGGACACCGGATGAAAGTGTCTGTGCCCATTATTATGGAGTGTCAGATTCCGATGCCTTACGGGCATTCCTGCATAAAAAGCCCCTATCCCAGCAAAAGACATCAACTGTAGCAGCAGACCATAGTGGACAAAAACCTAAGAGAAGTTACCGCAATCTTGTTTTGCGGAATATGATTTGGCAAAGCATGCGGTGGTGGACAAAGGAATTCGATGCCTTTTTGGAAGATTTTCAGCCGCAGGTGGTGCTTTTGCAAGCTGGTGATGCGCCCTTTATGTATAAGATCGCCCGGAAGATCGCCAAAAGATATGGCGCAAAGCTACTGATGTTCAACACAGAGCATTATGTTTTGAAAAAGCGGATGTACGCTCCCAAGCCCGAAGATACTATGTTCTGGCACAATATTTTGATGGGGAGCCTGAAGCGGCAGTACCGTAAGTTTATGAACCGGGTAGATCTCTGCGTTTATGGAACGGAATACTTAGAGCAGATCTATCAGGAAAGATATCCCCATCCCGGAAAGAGCATTGCCTGCTATACGGGCACGGATATGCAGGATTGCTCCGGATTTGCCAAGCAGGCGCAGGCCTTTAGCCTGGTGTATTGCGGCAATCTTGGCGTGGGCAGAGTGCCGGTGCTTTCCATGGTAGCGCAGACCCTGAAAGAGGTCGAGCCCAATGCAAAGCTCGTTATTTATGGCAAATTTGCAAACGAGGAAGACCGCCGGCAGCTGTGCGCATATGAGAATGTGGACTTCCGTGGGTTCGTTTCTTATGAAGAGATCCCCCGTGCCTTGGGCGAAGGTTCTATGGTGATCCATTGTGAGAACAACGATCGCCTGGAAAACCTGAAAACCGCTTTTTCCACCAAGATCGCAGATTCCTTGGCTTGCGGAAAGCCGTTTTTGGTGGTGGCATCCCGGGAATATCCCTTTGTGCAATATTTGGCGGACAACCATTCGGCGCATATTGCGCAAGACCCTGGGGAATTATCCCGGATACTCCGGCTGTGCATAGAGGATCCTGCATATCGGGATCAGTACATTCCCAACGCCAAAGCGCTGGCCTGTAAAAATCACAGCGCCATGGAAAATTCCAGGAAATTAATGGAAATACTTACACAATAAATGGTTTTACTATGAATTGGAAAAAGATTAAAAGCAGCTCGATCATACTGATGCTGGTCATTGTTTTTTCAAAATTGATAGGCATGTGCCGGGATGTTGTGCTTGCCAACTATTTTGGAACGACACATATAAGCGATGCATATCTGACGGCAAGTTCTGTTCCCACTTTGCTGTTTTACTTTATTGGACATGCCCTTTCCACCGCTTTTTTACCTATGTACAATAAAGTGAAGCATGAGCAGGGAAAGGAAAAAGCAGATGGCTATGCTTCCAATTTGTTGACGATCGCACTCCTTATTTGCACGGTCATTGTTGCCTTCCTGGTGATTTTCCCCGGGGCGGTGATCAAGATCTTTGCCCCGGGCTTTAGTGGGGAGGCTGTGAAGCTCGCTTCCTCCTTTGTTCAGATCAGCGCCGTCAGCTTGTACTTTATGACGGTGATCAGTATTTGGACCGGGTATCTGCAATCGGTCAATAACTTTATCATTCCGGCATTCATTTCTGTGCCCCGTAATGTGATCATAATGATCTCCATTTACTGCGCAGCGACGATCCATATATCTATACTGGGTGTGGGACTTTTGCTGTGCTATGTGGCGGAAATGGTGCTGCTTTACCCCTTTGTTCGAAGAGCGGGCTACCGCATACGGCTAAATGCGAACACCCAATCTCCTGAATTAAAGGAAACCTTGTATGTAGTTCTTCCCATTCTTCTCGGCACAAGCATTGGGCAGATCAATAAGATCGTGGATAAGGCCATTGCCTCCACCATTGCTGAGGGTGCGGTATCGGCTATGTCCTATGCATCTGTGATCAACAATGCGATCCAAGAAGTGCTGGTAACGGGCCTGATCACCATTTTGTTTGCCAGCTGCGCTGCGCTGGTTGCCCAGGGAAAGCACAAAGAAGTAAAGGACAAGCTATTCAACACCACAAGCACTTTCATTGCGGTTTTGATTCCGGCTACGGTGGGGCTGCTGTTGCTGTCCCGGCAGATCGTTACCTGCTTGCTGCTGCGGGGAAGCTTTGATGAGACTTCTGTACAGATGACAACAGGGGCGCTATGCTGCTATACGGTGGGATTGTGTTTCCTGGCCTTGCGAGATGCTTTTGTAAAAGTCTTTTATGCCTACAAAATGACCGGTATCGCAACCAAAGTGTCTATTGCGGCCATTTTGATCAGCATCGTAATGAAGCTGCTGTTGGCAAAGCCGCTGGGTATTTATGGCTTGGCATTATCCACCAGTTTTTCAGCCGTCATCCATAGCGCAGCGCTCTATATATTGCTTCGCAAGAAAATGGACTCCTTAGGCACAAAGAAGCTGATAGGAATCTCTGCGAAGGTAATTGTGGCGACAGCGGTTATGGCAGTGGCGGTTTTGGCAATGCTTCGGTGTACACAAGGGTACAGCGATCTTGTTAAGCTGATCGTTTGCAGCCTCACGGGCGTGGCGGTATACGGGGCGGCTGCATTGCTGCTGGGTGTGCCTGTGGCTCGAAAGATCGTGGGAATCGTTTTGAAAAAGAAAATAAGAGGTGCGTAGTATGTCACTATTTAAGAATAAGACTCTGATGATCACCGGTGGTACCGGTAGCTTTGGCAATGCGGTGCTGAACCGCTTTTTGAAGACCGACATCGGTGAGATCCGCATTTTCTCCCGTGATGAGAAGAAGCAGGACGATATGCGTCACGAGTTCCAGGCAAAGATGCCGAAAGTGGCGGAGAAGATCAAATTCTATATCGGTGATGTGCGAGATATCGCATCTGTGAAGAACGCAATGCATGGCGTAGATTACATATTCCATGCCGCAGCCCTGAAGCAGGTGCCTTCCTGCGAATTCTTCCCCATCGAGGCGGTAAAGACCAATGTGCTGGGTACAGAAAATGTGCTGACCGCCGCCATTGAAGCAGGCGTGCAGAATATTGTCTGTCTGTCTACCGATAAGGCAGCGTACCCTGTCAACGCCATGGGCACTTCCAAGGCTATGATGGAAAAGGTAATCGTGGCAAAGTCCCGTACTGTCAAGCCGGAAAAGACGAAGATCTGCTGCACCCGTTACGGTAATGTTATGTGCAGTCGTGGCTCTGTGATCCCTCTGTGGATCGATCAGATCCGGGCCGGCAAGCCCATCACCATCACCGAGCCCGCTATGACCCGGTTCATTATGAGCCTGGACGAGGCGGTGGATCTGGTGCTGTTCGCCTTTGAAAACGGCACTTCCGGTGATATTCTGGTGCAAAAAGCCCCTGCCTGCACCATCGAGGTGCTGGCAAAGGCTGTTACCGAACTCTTTGCTCCCGGCCACGAAATCAAGGTCATTGGCATTCGTCACGGCGAAAAGATGTATGAAACTCTGCTTACCAATGAGGAATGCTCCAATGCTATCGATATGGGCGAATTTTACAGAGTTCCCTGCGACAAGCGCGGCCTGAACTATGACAAGTACTTTAAGGAAGGCAATACCGAGCGCAACACCCTGACAGAGTTCAATTCCAACAACACAGAGCTTCTGAATGTGGAGCAGGTGAAGGAAAAACTCCTCTCTTTGCAGTATATCCGTGACGAACTGGCAAAGGACGGCAAATAAGCGCCCTCTGGAGGAAAGTATATGAATATTCTCATTACCGGAGCGAAGGGGTTTGTAGGTAGAAACCTAACAGAAACCCTGAAAACCATCCGGGACGGCAAAAACCGCACCACTGGGCTGGAGATTGGCGAAATTTACGAATACGATATTGATACAGATCCGGCACTTTTGGGAGAGTATTGTCAAAAGGCGGACTTCGTGTTCAATTTGGCAGGGGTAAACCGCCCCCAAAATCAGGAAGAGTTTATGCAGGGCAACTTTGGCTTTGCATCTACTCTGCTTGACACTCTGCAGGAAAAAGGCAATACCTGTCCGGTGATGCTGGCCTCTTCCATTCAGGCTACCTGCATCGGCCGTTATGACAGCGAGTACGGCAGAAGCAAGAAAGCAGGAGAAGAACTGTTCTTTGCCTATGCCCAAAAGACCGGGGCGAAGGTACTTGTGTACCGTTTCCCCAACCTTTTTGGCAAGTGGTGCCGCCCTAACTACAACTCTGCGGTGGCAACTTTCTGCAACAATAAGGCAAACGACCTGCCCATTACGGTCAATGACCCGGCAGCGGAATTGGAACTTCTCTACATCGACGATTTGGTGGATGAAATGCTCTGCGCATTGGCAGGCATCCCTCACCGTTGTGATTATGAGGGCTTGACTCCTGTACCCGGTGAAACCTACTGCTACGCCCCTGTTACCCATAAGGTAACATTGGGAGAGATTGTGGATTTACTGGATAGTTTCAAAGCTCAGCCGGCCACCCTTTTGATGCCTTCCATTCCTGCAGGCAGCTTTGCAAAGAAGCTCTATTCCACATACTTGAGCTACCTGCCCAAGGAAAAGGTGGCAGTTCCCCTTAAAATGAATGTGGATGCCCGTGGCAGCTTCACAGAACTCTTAAAAATCGCCGATTGCGGTCAATTCTCTGTGAATATCAGCAAGCCCGGCATTACCAAAGGAGAGCATTGGCATCACACCAAATGGGAATTCTTTATTGTGGTGTCCGGCCGCGCCCTTATCCAAATGCGGAAGATCGGCTCGCAAGAAGTGCTGAACTTCGAAGTAAGCGGTGAGAAGATCGAGGCTGTTCATATGCTTCCCGGCTATACCCATAACATCATCAATCTGAGCGAAACGGAAGATTTAGTCACCCTGATGTGGGCCAACGAATCTTTCGATCCCAACAAACCGGATACATTTTTTGAGAAAGTGGAGGGCTAAGTATGGCATCCTTCAAAAATAATGGAAAACTGAAGCTTTTAATTATTGTAGGCACCAGGCCGGAGATCATCCGTTTGTCCGCGGTGATCAATAAGTGCCGGCAGTATTTTGATTGCCTGCTGGCCCACACCGGACAGAACTACGACTATAACCTGAATGGCGTGTTCTTTAAGGACCTGGAGCTTGCCGATCCCGATGTATACCTGGATGCGGTGGGCAAGGACCTGGGCGAGACCATGGGCAATATTATTGCCAAGTCCTATCAGCTGATGGTGGAAGTAAATCCTGATGCGGTTTTAGTGCTGGGCGATACCAACTCCTGCCTGTCTGTGATCGGTGCCAAGCGGCTGCATATTCCTATTTTCCATATGGAAGCAGGTAACCGCTGCAAGGATGAATGCCTGCCGGAGGAGACCAACCGCCGGATCGTGGACATCATTTCCGATGTGAACCTGTGTTACTCTGAGCATGCCCGTCGGTATCTGGCAGACTGCGGTCTTCCCAAGGAGCGGACCTATGTGACCGGCTCTCCCATGGCAGAAGTTCTCCACAAGAATCTTGCCAAGATAGAAGCCAGCGATATCCACAGCCGTCTGGGTCTGCAGAAGGGCAAGTACATCCTCCTGTCAGCCCACAGAGAAGAAAATATCGACACAGAGAAGAACTTCACTTCTTTGTTTACCGCTATCAATAAGATGGCAGAAACCTATGATATGCCCATTTTGTATTCCTGCCACCCCCGCAGCCGCAATCGGCTGGAGGCCTCCGGCTTCGTGCTGGATCCCCGGGTGAATCGCCAGGAGCCTATGGGTTTCCACGATTACAACTGCCTGCAAATGAATGCCTTTGCTGTGGTGTCTGACAGCGGCACCTTGCCGGAAGAGAGCTCTTTCTTTACTTCTATTGGCAAGCCTTTCCCGGCGGTGTGCATCCGCACCTCCACCGAGCGTCCGGAGGCTCTGGACAAGGGCTGCTTTGTGTTGGCGGGCATTGATGAAAAGAGCCTTCTGCAGGCGGTGGAGACCGCTGTGGATATGGTAAAGAATGGGGATAACGGCATTCCCGTTCCTGACTATGTGGAAGAAAATGTTTCAACCAAGGTGGTAAAGCTGATTCAGTCTTACACCGGCGTGGTCAACAAAATGGTTTGGAGAAAGTTTTAAAGGAGAAAGCACCTATGACGAGGGAAAGTGAACTGCTCATTGCCGCGTTAGGCTGGGCAGTTACAAATAAAAATAAAGAACTTTCCCTGTCTGTGGATTGGGAAAAGCTCCTGCGTCTTACAAAAAGGCATATGCTTTTGCCCCTTTTGGGCGACGGTCTGCAAAAGGCAGGCTGCTGGGAAAGTGTACCCCAGGAGGTGGCAAAGACCCTGGAAAAGGCGGCAATGCATGCTGTCTACCACGATGCCCAAACAGAGCATATCCGCGCAAAGCTGGAAAAAGGGCTGAAGGAAGATAAGATTCCTTATGTGTTTTTAAAAGGCTCGGTTCTCAAGTATGATTACCCGGAGCCGGCTCTGCGGACTATGTGCGATATGGATGTCCTGGTTCATACGGAAGACTATCCTGCAATAGAGCGAATTTCCCGGGGCTTGCAAGGTGTGCCCGGTCACAGCGACGGTAACCATCGCAATTACTTGTTTCCCGGTGGGGTAGAGGTGGAGTTCCATCCGAATTTGGTCCATCAGGACACCCCTGTAGGCACGGAAATCAACCCCGGCTGGCAGTACACAGAGCAAACGGCTGACGGCATCCAAATGACAGAGGAAGGCATTTATTTGAACACCCTTTGCCATTTGGCGAACCATTTCGTTACCGGTGGCGTGGGCGTGCGGTTTGTGCTGGATGTATGGGTGAACCGTCATCTGCGGAAGAATCCTGTTGACCGGGAAGAAGTAGAAGCAGAGCTGACCCGCTTCGGCCTTTTGGACTTTGCCAGGAACATAGAAGCCTTGGCAGAATACTGGTTTGGAGCAGGGGAGAGTACGCCACTTTTGGAAGAATTGGGTGAGTACATTCTTACAAGTGGTTCTCACGGCCATATGGAGCGTGCAACGCTGAATAGTGTCACCCTTTCCAAAGGCGGAAGCCGTGCTTCTGCATTGTGGGGCAAGATCTTCTACTCCCGTAAAGAAATGGAAGACCGTTTTCCTTGGTGCAAGGGAAAACCCTGGCTACTGCCGATCGCTTGGTGCGTTCGGGCCTTCCGGGCAGTTACCAAACGGGGAAAGCTGATCTTCACCTGGAGTAAAGCCACGGGCAAAGTAACCAAATCCCAGGCGGATGCCCAAAAAGAAAAACTTGCTCGTTTTGGCATAAGAAGAAAATAAAAAATTAAGTTCCGCAGTTCATTGTGAACTGCGGAACTTTCTATTTAGCTATTGCGCACCTTCATAAACATGGCTTCCACCATCCGGGAGGTTTCCGGGGAGAGGAAGATGAAACTGACGCCGTTTTTCAAGGTTTCCTCATCGGGATAAATGATAGGATTGTTCCGGGTCTCTTCGTCCAGAAGGGCCTTTGCCTCGGAAATGGGGGAGGCGTAGCAGACCCATTCCATATTGGCAGCGGAGATCTCCGGATCGCAGAAGAAGTTGATGAAGGTCTCAGCGGCTTCTTTCTGCTGGCTTCCCTTGGGAATGCACATAGAGTCGATGAACAGGTTGAAACCCTGGTGAGCGGGCAGGTAGAAGCCCAGATCCGGGTTTTCATCGATCATAGACACCGCATCACCGGCATAGTAGGGGGCGATGCTGGCCTCTCCGCCGATCATAGCGTCGTAGATCTGGTCCATAACATACTGCTGCACAAGGGGCTGCTGCTCGGAGAGCTTATCAGCACAGATCTGCAGGATCTCGGGGTCAGTGGTATTCACATCGTAGCCATACATAGCCTGCACGATGGCGAAGGCATCCCGGGAATTGTCAAACATCAGAATGTCATTCTTATATTTTTCATTCCACAGAAGCTCCCAACCGGTCAGGTCTTCTTCATCCACAACATTCTTGTTGTAAATAATGCCCACAGTACCCCAGGTGTAGGGAACAGAGTACTTATTTTCCGGATCGAAGGGCTGGTTCTTGAACTGCTCGTCGATATACTTGTAATTGGGAATATTGTCGAAGTTCAGCTCTTCCAGCATATCCTCTTCCACCAGCCGAGCGATCATATAGTCAGAAGGAATGATCACATCGATCTGGTCACCGCCGCCAGCCAACTTGGAGTACATGACCTCGTTGGAGTCGTAGGTCACATAGTTGACCCGGATGTGGGGATACTTGGCTTCAAATTCCTTGATGAGATCCCGGCTTCCGTCGTCACCCCGTGCCATATACTGTCCCCAGTTGTACACATTCAGGGTGATGGTATTCCGGTTGCGGATGATCATATTCACAATGCCGTAGCAGCTACCGCCCAGCATAGCCAACACCAGAACGGCGGCGCAGATGCTGCGCACCATCTTCCAGGTCTTGCTGACGGGCTTTATTTGCTTGGTCTTCTTCTTTTCGCCCCGGGCTTCGATCACATTCATGGCGATCATCAGCACCAGGATAAGAAGGAACAGCAAGGTAAACATGGCATACAGCTTAGGCTGCAGAGGCTTTTTTACATAGGAGTAGATTTCCACGGGCAGGGGAATGAAGTCACTGCCGGTTACGAAGTAACTGATCACGAAATCATCCAGGCTCATGGTAAAGGCCATAATGGCGCCTGCCACGATGCCGGGGGAAATCTGGGGGAGGGTGACCTTGTAGAAGGCCTGCCAGGGAGTGCATCCCAAGTCCATAGCCGCATCCGTAAGGGATGTATCCATCTGCCGCAGCTTGGGCATAACATTCAGGATCACATAGGGCAGGTTAAAGGTCAGGTGGGCAAGAAGCAGTGTCCAGAAGCTCAAAGCATTTCGCTTGCCCAGCAGAGTTACGCCCACAAAGACAAACAGCAGAGAAAGGGACACACCGGTCACGATATCCGGGTTTGTCATAGGGATGTTGGTAAGGCTCATAACAGCCTTCCGCATCTTGGGACGCAGCTTGCAAATGCCCACGGCAGCCAAGGTGCCGAATACGGTTGCAGCAAAGCTGGAAACAACGGAGATGATCAAAGAGTTTCCAAGCAGCTGCAGCAAAGCTTCATCCTGGAAAAGCTCCCGATAGCGGTCGAAGGTGAAGCCGTCGAACCGAACCATACTTTTACCGGTATTGAAGGAAGCCACCACCAGCACCAGCATAGGCAGGTACAGGAAGAGGAAGATCAGGATAGTGATCCATTTGGTCGTCTTTTTCATGCCACAACGCCTCCTTCTTCATCGGAGCCGAAGCGGTTGATGATACCGGTGCAAACGAGCACCAGAAGCATCAGCACCAGACTGAGGGCAGAACCTAAGTTGGGATTTTGACCCTGCTTGAATTGCCGCTCAATGATGTCTCCGATCAAAATGGTTTCTGCATTGCCCAGCTTTTGGGAAATGTAGAAGGTGGAAACGGCCGGCACAAACACCATAGTAAAGCCGGAGAGAATACCGGGAATACTCAAGGGCAGAATCACACGGCCAAAGACCTGGGGGCCATTGCAGCCCAAATCTTCTGCAGCTTCGATCAGCCGATGATCCATCTTGGAAAGGACGGTATACAGGGGCAGGATCATATAGGGCAGGTAGTTATATACCATACCCAAAATAACAGCGCCGGGAGTGCGGATCAGCTGCACTCTGTGCAGACCGATCGCTTCCAGGAAGTTGTTGATGATGCCGGTATCCTGCAAAAGTCCAACCCAAGCCATAGTGCGGAGCAAAAAGCTCATGCACATAGGCAGCATGATCAGCATATAGAGGACCTTTTGGGTCATAGGTTTCCGTTTGGAAACATAGTAGGCAACGGGATAGCCCATCACAAGGCAAATAACAGCAGCAGACAGGGCATAGCCAACACTGCGAAGCAGGGCAGGGAAATAGTCCTTGATCTGGAGGATGTTATCCCAGGTGAAAGCACCGGTTGCCGGATCGGTAAAAGCGTAGTAGGCCACCACACCCAGAGGGATCAAGGTGAACAGCACCATGAAGAGGATGTAGGGGCCGCTCAAAAGGAGGGCTTTATTCTTCTTCATCGTCTGCATCCTCCGTCAGTTCGTCGTACTCTGCAGAGTAGGAACTGTAGTCACCATACATGCCGGAGTATTCACTCTTGTGCATAATATGAATGTCCTCGGGGTTCAAACGAATACCCACGGTGGTGCCCACGGCCTGGAAATCGGTGGTTTGGATCAGCCACTTAAAGCCACGGAAGTCTACGATGATGTCGTAGTTAAGACCCTTGAAGGTAACGGAAGTCACAGTGCCGGTAAGGTGACCCTGCTCCACAGGAACGAAGTCAATATCCTCAGGACGGATAACCACGTCCACAGGCTCGTTGGGTGCAAAGCCTGCGTCCAGACACTGGAAGGTGCGGCCAAAGAAGCGGACCTTATAGTCAGCGAGCATTACACCATCCAGGATGTTACTTTCACCGATAAAGTCAGCCACGAAGGCGTTTTTAGGCTCATTATATATATCCTCAGGTTTGCCGATCTGCTGAATGCGGCCCTTATCCATAACCACAACGGTATCGGACATAGAGAGGGCTTCTTCCTGGTCGTGGGTAACATAGATAAAGGTGATACCCATGGCCTGCTGGATCCGCTTCAGTTCGTTCTGCATATCCTTGCGCAGGCGAAGGTCCAAAGCCGCCAAAGGTTCGTCAAGAAGCAGAACCTTGGGACGGTTGACCAGTGCTCGGGCGATGGCGACACGCTGCTGCTGACCGCCGGACAGAGAGTCTACATGGCGATGCTCATAGCCCTTCAGACCCACTACTTCCAGCATTTCGTGTACCCGTTCCTGAATTTCATTCTTGGGAAGCTTTGCAACCTTCAGACCGAATGCGATGTTGTCATACACATCCAGGTGAGGGAACAGGGCGTAACGCTGAAAAACAGTGTTGATCTGCCGCTCATAAGGAGGCACATCATTGATGCGCTGACCGTCGAACAATACGTCGCCGGAGCTAGGCGTCAAAAAGCCGCCAATAATACGCAGAGTGGTTGTTTTGCCGCAGCCGGAGGGGCCCAGCAAAGTGAGGAATTCCTTGTCATTAAAATAGAGATTGATACCGTCAAGTATCTTTTCACCGCCGAACTCCATGGATAAATTCTGGAGTCTGATGAGTTCCTTGGACATTATCCTCCCCCGTTTCTTTTCATAATTTCCGTCATATTTTGACAAGTATATTTTTACCCTAAAATGCCTCCTTTGTCAATTCCTAAATCCCTTGCGGTATAACAATTTTTACCCTCCGATGTATATTCTTACCAAAAGTGGCAATACTTCACATTGGAGGTGCAAAAAATGCGCAATAAAAAGTTTTTTGACAGTCTTCGTGGCAAGGGCTACTACATAGCCCTGGTGCTGTGTGCTGTCGCAATAGGCGTTTCTGCCTATCTTTATTATCGGGGCGATGAAATGCCCAATTCTCCCGATGTGCCTGCCGGTGTGCAGGATACAAACCCCACTCCCTCCGGTTTCAATCCGGGGGCGACCAATCCCGGTACAAATCCCTCCCAGCCTGATGCCACGATCCCTCAGGGTAGTGACAAAAAGCCTAAGAGAATTACCCGTCCTGTAGCAGGAGAAACTGTGCTGGAATATGCTATGGACTGCCTTTGCTATAATCCCACTACCCGGGATTGGCGGGTCCACAATGGCATCGATATTGCCGCAGCGGAAGGTACGGAAGTCCTGGCAGCGGCAGACGGTCAAGTGTATGCGGTTTTTGAGGATGAGCTGTTGGGTACAACGGTGGTCATTCGTCACGAAAATGATTACACCACCCGTTATTCCAGCTTGCACGCAGAAACCAAAGTGACCCCCGGTCAGGTCGTCACATCCGGTCAGGTGATTGGCTCTGTGGGCAAAACCGCTATGATGGAATATGCCATCGGGGATCATGTTCACTTCAGCGTTGCCCTGAATGGGGACGCAGTGGATCCGGAAGAGTTTTTGGCACAAAACTGATATCATTTTCTTTCCTCTTTGACGGGTATTGTACCCGGAAAGGTCGAGCCTGCTTACGGCTCGACCTTTTTTCTTGCTTGTTACCCCTTTTTCTGTTATACTGGCAGAAAAGGAGAGATGCATATGAAAATTCGATTGCTGGAACAAAAAGACTTTGAGCCTGTTCTTTCTATGATGGAGGTATTTTATGCTTCCGATGCGTTGCTCATCCATCCGGATACAGAAACCTTAAAGAAGACCCTTTCTGACGCTATCAGCGCAGGTCCGTATCTTAAAGGCTATGGCTTTGAGGAGGAAGGAACCGTAGCAGGCTACGGCATGGTGACCATGAGCTATTCTACGGAAGTGGGCGGTCTTTGTGCCTGGATCGAGGATATTTATGTGCAGCCAGCATTTCGGGGCAAGGGATTTGGAACAGCGTTTCTTCACTTCGTGGAGGAAACCTACGGTCCAAAGGTGGTGCGTCTGCGTTTGGAGGCAGAGCCGGAAAATGAAAAGGCCATTTCTGTTTACAAAAATGCAGGCTTTGAAGTGCTGGGCTATGCCCAGCTTGTGAAAGCTCTATAAGAAAACGACCGCTTTGCAAATCGCAAAGCGGTCGTCATTTATACATTTGTCAGTTCCGGGATGTCCAAACCCAGCTCGCCGGGCATAAACCGGGGGCACACATTTTCTTCGGAAATGATAACGGAAGCAGCCAGTGTAGAGCCAATATCAATGGCCTGGGGTAAGGTTTTTCCATAGGTAAGTCCAATGCTTACACCGGCGCAGAAGGCGTCACCGGCACCGGTGGTATCCTTCACCTGTACTTTTCTGGCAGGACACACACCCGTATTTCCAGCCAAGTCCGCATAAACCGCACCCTGGGCTCCCATAGTTACCACCATGGAAGGAATTTTGGCACCTTGTATCTTTTCGGAGAGGACCTTGGCCATTTCTTCCGGGGTATAATCGCTGTAATCATCCAAAAACAGCTGACCGGCTTCCTGCTGATTGCAAATGAAGCAGTCAAAGGACTTCAGAAAATCCCGCCGCTTGGAAGCGATGCTCATATTGGAAACTACGCCAAAGACCTTTACATTGTGCTTTTGCGCCAGCTCCAAAGTCAGCTTTACGATTTCTTTGTCTAAGTCTACTTCGATGACCACAGAGGAAATTTGTGAGAAAATCTCATCTCCCTTTTCCTCTAAAAGGTCTGCCACAGGCAGCATGTTGGGGCGCTTGGAAATAGAACCGGCCACATCACCGTTGTTATCAAAAACAGCAAGCCAGGTACCCATTCCGTCGGGGCGGGTAAGCACATAATCCGTATTGACCTTGTGGTTTTGCAGTTTTTGCACCACATCCCGACCCATAGGGGTATCATCCACAATACCTAGGAAGATAGGGCGAAGTTCCACATTGGCAATGTCTTCCACTACATTTCGAGCAACGCCACCGTGAATATATTCTACTCTGCCTACATTTCGGCCGGTGGGAATGTAACTGTCGGAAGGGAATCCTTTGATATCCACAAATGTGGCACCGATCACTGCGATACGCATATGCATAGTCCTCTCTGTATTTATTGCAAAAAAGTAGTATTTTGATAGAGCTTAAAGGGGGGAAGATATTCCTTTTGGTTTTTTCCCCTGATAGTGTCTGCAACAGCGGTCAGCACAAGGTCATCAAGATCTTCCTGGCTGGCAAATACCAAGCCGCTGCGCTGCCATTCGTTTAAGGCGTTCATAGAATCCATTGAACATCCTGTAGATAACAGATAGAAATCTTTGCTTACTTCCCAGCCGCTCTGATGGATCGCTTGTGCAGCGCCTGCTGCCTGTGCTTCAGAAGAAACGAGAATCACTTCAATATCCCGTCCGTAGGTGGAAAGACTATCTAATATAGCGTCAAAACCCGCTTCGACGGTACGAGGGCAGGCAAGCACATCCAAAATTGTGTGGGGCAGATGGAAGGTTTCCATACCTTCCTCCAGACCCTGCAAAAAGTCCTGCTTTTCTTTATGCCCTTCCGGTGCGGTTAGCAAAAGGCAGGAAAGCGTGCCGTCTTCATTGGTGTCTCCGGCGTTTGGCAGATCAGCAAGCAGCTTTGCAAAAAGCGTACCTGCTTCTTTCATATCCATGCCAACATAGCGGATAGGCTGGGGAAGGGAAGGTCTGTTGCCGATAAAAATAGCTTTATCGCCCAGGATCTGCAGGATCTTCTCCGCAAAGAGGTCGCTTGTCGTTTGGACGATCCAGGCATTGCAATCAAGGCTCTTCAGATCTTCTAAATTCTCGGCATAATAAACGGTGTAACCCTTACTTTCCAGACATTCCTGCAAACGGACGGCTTCTTCGCTTTCTTTGCTTAAACCAAAGAAACCAACGGTTTTTGGCTGCAAAAGAAAAACAAGGAAAACTGCCAGTGCGATAACGACAAAAAGGGCGGCACCGCCAATGATCAGGAACTTGGGTTTCTTTAAAATGCCCATCATTGTTCCCTCCTGTATTCATAGCATACACCATAAGTATACCATAAATCTTCTCATTTGCAAAGAAAAAAACGATTAAGCCGATTTGTAGAAGAAAGAGGTTGTGCAACAAGCACAAAAATAGGCGCATAAATTTTACATCATTAATGCGAAATAAATAAAAAACGCCTTGAAAACAGTATTAGCCGGTGTTATAATAAGAATGTAAATAAGAATCTTAACTCTCCTTTTCATTTTCTTATCTCTCTTTTCATGGGAAACCCGGTGCCATCTGGTCAATGGCACCGGGTTTTTCCTTGCAAAATCTGAAAAATAGGATATAATGGGAATGTTTATCAGAAAGGAGAGCTTGTTATGTGGGATTTTGTATTACAATGTGTGGATAGATTAAGCGGATATGCACTGGGTAAGGCGTTACCTGCTGTGCTGATCATTGTCTTTGGTGTGCTGGTTATCAAGCTGTTAATGCGTATTGTTTCTTCTGCACTGAAAAAGACGAAGATCGAAACACCGGTACTTGCGCTTGTTAAGGGCGTTTTGCGAGGTATACTGTATGTGCTGTTGGCCTTGATCGGTGCATCTGCGCTGGGGCTTGATGTGACCGGCGTGGTGGCGCTGACCAGTGTACTGACTCTGGCGATTTCCCTTTCCCTGCAGGAAATGCTGACGAACCTGATCGGTGGTTTTACCCTTTTGCACACAAAGCCTTTCAGCATTGGGGATTTTGTGGAAATTGCAGGTCAAAGCGGTACTGTCCGTGCCATCGGCCTGAACTATACCAAGATGACAACTACGGATAATAAAACCATTTCCATTCCCAACCACAATGTGGTCACAGCGGAGATCATCAACTACACCGTTGCCGGTACACGCCGGACGGATATTACGGTTTCCGTTTCTTATGATACCCCTATTCCGGTGGTGCTGGAAGCGTTGAAGGAAGCTGCCAATGTGCCGACCGCTCTTGCAGACCCTGCACCCAGTGCAGTGGTATCCGATTACGGTCAGGATGCAGTGGTCTACCTTCTGCAGGCCTGGAGTAAGTCCGGAGATTATTGGGCAACTACTTGTCAGACAAAAGAAAACATTCAGAAAGTCTTTAATGAAAAGGGCATTCGCTTGAGCTATCACACGATGAATGTGACCGTTAAAAAAGGCGAATAAAAAGAAACAAACCGGTCATACTACCCTTGGACAAACAAAAAGCTTCCATATTGCGACGGCAAAAGGAAACAAACTCTGTTTGTCAAGGGTATCACCGGTAAGATACGAACCGGCAGAAATTTTAAGTGGTGTACAACACAGAAAACAAATGTAGAAATACAAACTGTTTTCGGAAATTTCAGCCGGTACATAAAAAGGTGTGTTGCAGATTGCAACACACCTTTTTGCTTATTTTTTCAGGTCAATGACCCCAAAGTAGAGCTTGTAGTGAAGTTTGGCAAGGAGGGCGTGGATCTGCACCTGACGGGTCAAAAACACCTTGCTCTTTTTGTTCAGATGCTGACGGATCACCCGGCAGAGAGCGGGCGCATACTGCTTTTGCAGAGCCTTGTTTCTACGGAGCTTTCGCAGAAGCAAAACAGCGCGCACCACAAAGCGGCTATCCATGCTGTCCTTCATTTGCTCCCAAAGACCCTGCTCCCGGAGGAAGGCTTCCATTTTTTCGCAGGCATCCACAGAGGTCAGGTGCTTGGGGTTGAAATCAGAACGGACAATGCCCTGGGCATTGACATAGTAATTGTAAAGTATGGTCTTATCAATGCAGATCTGCTTTGCCCGGGAGAGCACTTGCAGAATAAAGCAGTAGTCCTCGTCCAGATGCAATGCGGGATCAAAGGAAAGACCATCTAAAAGGGCGCGTTCCATCAGCCAGCACCAGGGGCTGCCGCCAATGTAGCGGCTCCGGAGCAGGTTTTCCATAGCCTGCCGGGAACCCATAATTTTAGGGGGATTCAGATCCGGGACGGCTGCGGTTTCATAGCTTGCCCGGTCTTCCCAAAAGGCCCGGGCGCAGTAGGACATCTGGCAGTTGTTTTCTGCTGCCAACTTTACAAGATGGGAAACATATTCGTCCCGGAGGGTATCGTCACTGTCGCAGAACACCACATACTGACCGGTGGCGTTGGCAAGGCCTACATTTCTTGCAGAGGACACACCGCCGTTCTCTTTATGAAATACCCGGATGCGGCTGTCCTTTTGGGCATAGGCATCGCAAATTTCTCCGGTTTTATCCGGGGAACCGTCATTGATGACCAAAATCTCGATATTTTCATAGGTCTGCCCTAAAATGCTGTCCAGACATTGGGCAAGGTAGGGTTCTGCCTTATAGGCAGGAACGATGACGGAAACCAAAGCCTTTTCCATCAGGCCACCTCTTTTCCCTTTTTGATCTTGGGATAGTGGTACTTAAGGAAGCAGAGGGCGGCGAAGATCACAGCACCAGTGAGGCTGATCACAACACCCCAGGTGAAGGAGGGATTCTTATACCGGAATTCCACAATGTGTTCGCCCTCCGGCAAGGAAACGGCCACCATAGCGCCGCCAACCAGTGTGCTTTCGGTTTTCTCACCGTCCACATAGACCACCCAATGACCATCCTGAGGGATGGAGGTGTAGAGAAGTCCGTCCTGCACAACGGTAACTTTGCCCTTCACATAGGTATTTTCAAATTGGAGTATCTCCATGGTGTCCATATTCATCAGGCTGTATGCGTGGCGGTAAACCTGATCACTCAGGATAGCGCCCCGGACGATCATAGAGGAAGCTTCGTTTGCTCCGACGGGAATAACGACCTGGATCTTATCGCCTGTGGAAACCACACCGCAATGGACCATTTCTGTCAGCTTATAGCCTTCATAGAACAGCCACTTGCCGTTTTCTGCGCCTTTGGGGATCTTATACACATTAAAGGTGCAATTCTTGCCTAAATGCAGATCCAGGCAAAGCTCTCCATCCCGCCATGCGGTGAAGGTGTAGGTGACGGAGCCGCCGCTGGGGTCTGCTTTATAGCGGGTGAAGGCGGTGGCAGTGCTGGTGTCAGACAGGGTAGCGCCCTTGGCGGTAATGGCAAGGTTTTGCCCTTTCCAGCGATCCCAAACCTCACCCTGTACACCGGAGGCGGCCTGCAGGAACTGGTTCTGGAAAAGGAAGTGATCTACCTGTCCTTCCGGCAAAACAAGATCACTTAGCCCCGGCTGTACCATAAAGCCCAGGGGCAGGTAAGTGGTGTTTTCCAGAATATGCACATCATTGTAACTGTGCAGTTCCTTGAAATACAGGCTTTCTACGGGAGCATATTCCCGCTGAATGAGGTATTTAAGGTTTAAAAACAGGTGGGTCACAGGAGAGCCGTACTTGTACACATACTGATTCCAGCTGTCCCGGGCGCTGAAGCCCATAGCTTGCATAAACCGGGTGACCGATGCATTGGCAGAGCTGCTGAACAGGGAAAGACCGGAATAGCCATTAAAAGCGCTATCATTCAGAGTTTGGGTCCTGGTCATTTCCACCCGATAGAAGGGATTGTCCTTTTCCCGGTCTTCAATGATATGCAGCATAGATTGGACAGAAGAAGCCTTCTTGGGGTAATTATCTGTGCTGTAGGCACTGCTGTGATAGGTGTTATACACATTGGAATTGAAGTTCAGAAGATTCAGTACCACTTCCAAAAGCATAACCACCAGCAGGCTGTAGGTGCCGAACCGGCGGCGGAAGGAAGAAGCTTCCTGCTTCTTTTTCCAATCGCATTGGGTCAAAAGGAAAATAAGCCCGTAGACCCCGATAAGCAGAAGATTGTAGAGGGGATAGATCCAGTCGGTGGGCTTCAGGGTGTTTGCCTGCAGGCCGCTTACAAAGCCGTGGAATACTTTACTGCCGGTGGCAAGGCTCAAAGAAAGAAGAAGACCGCAGCCGATCTGCCAGGGGCGGAAACTATCCCGTTTGTCCCAGGCCCGATAAGCCATAAACACAAGCACAAAGCTGTAAAGGAAGCTGAACCGATAGGGAATAGAGTTAGGGAAGTGGAAGCCGTGCCAAATGAAATCCAGCTGCCGCAAAACAAAGCTCAGATTCAGGAAGAACAACAGACCCACTGCACAAAGCCTTTCCCGCAGACGGATCTTCCGGTTGAAAAGGTACATGATTGCCAAGACATTGGTCAGCACACCGCAGAAAACATTGGGAAGGCCAGAGACCATTGTGGGGGCAACGCCACCGTTTTGATTACCGAGCACCTGACCCATTCCGTCAAAAATAGGAGGCAGGCTTTCCCAAAGGGCAACAAACCAAAGTCCCAGCTTGGGGGTGGCTTTATAGGCGTTCCAGGCGTCAATGGCCTTTTGGTAAGTGCCGGATTGCGTGATGTTCAAAGAGAAATTCTTGGGGAATTCAATTTTGGCAGAATGGGTAGATTGCAGAGAATTCAAAGTGGGGAGCAAAACGATGGCGCAAAGCATTGCGGCCAAAGCGGAAAAGAAGACGATCCTGCCGGTATCACGGAAAAAGTTCTTGATGCTTTCGCAGTAAGCGATCTCATAACACAAAAAGATGAGAATCACAAACAGCGCAATAAAGAAACCGATATAATAATTGATGCTGACCGCCAGGAACAGAGAAATGGTATAGAGAATAAATTTCCGCTCTCGCAGAAGCTGCAGCATACCCAGCATAACGAGGGGCAGGATCGCAAAGCTATCCAGCCACATTAAGTTCCACTGATAGCCCATTGCCCAGGCGCATAGTGCATAGAATGCAGAGAAAAGGGGAATGGAATAATCGCTTCTATGGAAGGCTTTTTTGAGGAAGATGCCGAAAAACAGACCTGCAAAGCCCATCTTCAGAGGAGGCAGAAGGGTGAAAAATCCCAGGCTCCAATTTGCCGGCAAAAGTACGCACAGAAGATTTAAAGGGGATGCCAGATAGTAAGCCATCAGCCCCAGATAGTTAAGGCCCAAGCCAAGATCCCAGTTGAAGAGCAAGCTCTCACCGCTGAGCAGCATCTTTCGGAAATTTACAAAGAAGGGGAAATATTGATGCCACATATCGGAATACAGCATAGCATGGTTGCCGAAGGGGGTATAGCGGCTCGCAATCATCAAGATCAGCATCCCCAGGAAGGGGAGTGCAAAGCTCAAGGCTAGGGGAAGACGGTCCGTGAGACCTTTATGCAATTTGGGGAGTTTGGGAAGGTTCATAATCGGCCTCTTTTCCAAGTGTTTTTTCCATTTTAGCATATTATTGCCACGGGGTAAAGAGATAAACAAAATAAAAAAGCGGTGTTGCTTTCACAACACCGCTCTTGCTTGATGATTAGACAGCTCTCTCGACCTTGTTGGAACGGAGGCATCTGGTACAAGCATACACATGGCACGGAGTACCGCCAACAATGGCCTTAACCCGCTTCACGTTGGGCTTCCATGCCCGATTGGAACGTCTGTGGGAGTGGGAAACCTTGATACCAAAGGTAACGCCCTTGCCACAATAATCACACTTTGCCATTCATTGCACCTCCAATCCGCACATGATAATGGCTCGCTGAAATAGCGCCCAAAATCAGGCGCTTTGATATGATAGCAGAGTTCTTTAAAAAAAGCAAGTGTTTTTTTGGAATTTTTTTGTTTTTTTAAAAATATTGTTGTTGCTATTCGATTTTTCCACCGTTATAATACAATTAAGACTATTGGAGGTGGATTTATGGACAGTAATGGTGTACTTCTTTCTGTGCTGACAGAGGCCTTTCACCTGGAAGTTGCCTACAAAGCCACAGATTTTGAAAAAGTCCGTTTGACCGTTGAAGATGTGACCCGTCCCGGTTTGCAGATCGCAGGCTATATGGATCACTTTGAGCCTATGCGTTTGCAGGTGCTGGGCAATGCTGAAGCCAGTTATTTGCAGAAAATGGGTTCTCAGGAACGGCTGGCAGCCTTTGAGAGAATTTTTGCTTATCGGTTTCCTGCCTTGCTGATCGCCCGGGATCTGCCTGTGTTGGATGAATGCCTGACTATGGCAAAGCGGTATAATGTATCGATCCTTCGTTCCCACGAGGCTACCAGTACTGTAGTTTCTGCCATTATTGCCTACCTGAAGGCGGCTTTGGCTCCCTCCATTACCCGTCACGGTGTGCTGGTGGAAGTTTACGGTGAAGGCCTGCTTTTGATCGGCGAGAGCGGCTTGGGCAAAAGTGAAGCGGCCATTGAGCTGCTAAAGCGCGGTCACCGACTGATCGCTGACGATGCGGTGGAGATCCGGAAGATCAGCGAAACCTCCCTGATGGGTACTTCTCCTGAGCTGATCCGCAACTATGTGGAGCTCAGAGGCATTGGTATTGTCAATGTTGCCAAGCTTTTCGGTATGGGCGCAGTTAAGCAGGAAAACACGGTGGACTTGGTTGTAAACATTGTTCCCTGGAATACCCAGCAGGATTACGACCGCCTGGGCTTGGAAGAACAGCACATGGAAATTTTGGGTGTGAAGATTCCCATGAACACTATTCCCATTACCCCTGGCAGAAACCTGGCGGTGATCTTGGAGGTTGCGGCTATGAACAACCGTCAGCGCCGTATGGGCTACAACCCTGCGCTGGAGTTCACAGAAAGCCTGGACCGCCATTTTGAACAGAACAATCCCAAAAATCAACCGGAGTAACTATGAAGGAATTTACCATCGGCAAAAATGATGCTGGGCAAAGATTGGACCGCTTTTTGGCAAAGGCTGTTCCACTGCTCCCCGCTTCCCTTGCCCAGAAATATATTCGCATCAAGCGGATCAAATGCAATGGCGGCAGAGCAGAGCGGGATACCCGTCTGCAGGAAGGGGACTTGCTCCAGCTTTATATCAATGACGAGTTCTTTGAAAAGCCCCGGGAGGACAATGCATACCTGACAGTGGCAAGTCCCAAGCTGAACATCGTCTATGAGGATGCCCACATTCTTTTAGTGGATAAGCGCCCCGGCATAGCCGTCCACCCTCACGATGGGGCAGAGTATGGGCGGACACTTATCGACCATATTCTTTCCTACCTTTATCAAAAGAAGGAATGGACGCCCCGGGGAGAAAACGCCTTTACTCCCGCCCTTTGCAACCGGATCGACCGCAATACCGGTGGCATTGTGATCGCAGCAAAAACGGCGGAAGCCCTCCGGGTGATGAACCAAAAGATCAAAGACCGGGAACTGGATAAGCGCTACCTTGCCATTGTGGAAGGTTGCCCCAAACCGGAAACCGGAAGCTTAAAGGGCTATTTATTTAAGGATGAGAAGAAAAACCGGGTCTTCGTCAGTGATAGTCCAAAGCCCGGTGCAAAAACCTGCCAGACCAATTATAAGGTTCTTGCTAAAAGAAAGGATCTATCTTTGGTGGAATGTGAGCTGATCACCGGCAGAACCCACCAAATTCGGGCCCAATTTGCCCACGCAGGCCACCCGTTGTTGGGAGATGGCAAGTACGGCAAATTGGACAAGCGGTTCGACAGAACCTACCAGGCCCTTTATTCTTATAAGCTGACCTTCTGCTTTACTACCGATGCGGGAGAACTTGCCTATTTGAACGGGAAGTCCTTCCGGGTAGAGGAAGTAGATTTTGTAAAAGAATACTTTTCAAGCGTGTTGTAACTGTACAATAAAAGGCAGGCCGATCGGCCTGCCTTCATTTTATTACTTCGGTGATGGTACCGCTGCCAACAACCAGATCACCGTCATAAAGGACGACGGCCTGGCCGGGGGTCAATGCCCGTTGGGGGGCGGAGAAGACCACTTTCATTTTGCCATCTTCCATAGGGTAGACGGTGGCCTCCTGAGGCTTGTGCCGGTAGCGTGCCTTGGCTGTAACCGTAATGGGGGCTTCCAAGGTTTCAAAGGGCAGGAAATTTACATCTTCTGCAATCAGGGCGGTTGCAAACAGTTCTTCTTCCGGCCCAAGGGTCACGGTGTTATTTTCCATATCCTTGGCACAGACATACATAGGTGCGCCCAGCGCCACACCCAGACCTTTTCTCTGCCCTAAGGTATAGCTTACCGCATTTTGGTGCTTGCCTACCACCTTGCCGGAAAGATCCAAATACTCCCCTTGGGGATAGTTTTTGCCGGTGTAGCGCTTCATAAAGGAGAAATACGCTCCGTCAGGAATAAAACAGATATCCTGACTATCCTTTTTGGTTGCGGTCACAAATCCCTGCTCGGCGGCGATCTGCCGTACCTGCTCCTTGGTTAGCTCACCTAAGGGGAACAGAACATGGGATAGCTGATCCTGCCGCAGACCTGCTAAAAAGTAACTTTGGTCTTTGTTTTCGTCCGGGGCTTTATAAAGGAGAAATCTTCCGGTGGCCTCATCCCGGCGGATCTTGGCGTAATGACCGGTAACGATATAGTCGCAGCCCAAGCTGAGGGCTTTGTCCAAAAGCAGCCCGAACTTGATTTGCTTATTACAAAAGATACAGGGGTTGGGGGTTAAGCCCTGTTCATAAGCAGAAATAAAAGGTTCTACAACTTTTTGGCAGAAGGCGCTGCATTCTTCAAAGGCGTAAAAAGGCATATGCAGCCT
The DNA here is from genome assembly GCA_045122735.1 of Faecousia sp. GTDB lineage: Bacteria > Bacillota > Clostridia > Oscillospirales > Oscillospiraceae > Faecousia. Next base: position 32,000 of record JBGVHZ010000030.1, on the reverse strand, counting down.
TTCTGCCACCAAAGAGGCATCCCGGGCGGGGGAGGGGATGTCTGCTTTACCAAGCAAGGTCTCATCACATAAAAGCATAGTGCCGCCAATGCAGTCAAAGCCGGCTTCCTGCATCAAATATGCAGCCACAGAACTATCCACACCGCCACTCATAGCGATCATCGCTTTTTTCTTCATTGAGGCAGATCCCTCCCTTCTTTTTGTGATTTTACTGTAACATATCCTGCTGACAATTGCAACTGTCCGTCTTTTTGTAATTTTTGGATGCCCACTACATCTTGTGACATATTGTAACAGGAAAACACAAGATGCGGTAAAATGTGATTATTTATACCAAAAAATACAAATAATTGCAACTTTTTCAAGGTATAAATAGTAACAAACATGTAATTTTTTCTCTCAAAGGGGTTGAAAAACGAAAAGTGTTCTGCTATAATGGCGACGAAGTATGATGAAGAAGGAGCGCCGTGACGATGAAAAGACTCACCTGCCTGATGATGGCGTTGGCGATATTTTTCAGTTTGTTCCTGATGGGAAGCCCCACCGTTTATGCGGAAAATGGGGAAGCTTCTCTGGAAACTGTGAACAGTACACCGGATAATACACCTGCACCTACTCCGGAGCCTACACCGGAACCCACTCCGGAATCTACCCCGGAGCCTACGCCGGAACCTACACCGGAATCCACTCCGGAATCTACCCCGGAGCCTACACCGGATCCCAGCATCCCCAGTGGCGGACCCTTTACTTTCAGTAAGTCCGGTCTGTCCTTTATTAAGACCTTTGAAGGGTTTACCCTTTATCCCAAATGGGACTATGCCCAATGGACAGTTGGTTATGGCACCAAGTGCCCTGAGGATAAGCTGAGCCAGTATAAAGAGCACGGCATCTCCCGGGAAGATGCAGAAGCACTTCTTGTAAAAAGCGTTGCCAGCTTTGCCTATGAGGTCAATCGGTTTATCTCCAAAAACAATTTGCTGCTGACCCAAAATCAGTTTGATGCCCTGGTAAGCTTTTCTTACAATGTTGGCACATCCTGGCTGTATGACAGCACAGGAACAATGTGGCAGGCTGTGGTAAAGGGCTATACCGGAAATGAAATGATTCGCGCCCTTGGCCGCTGGAGTCTGGCCGGCGGTGAAGTGCTTACCGGTCTGCTGCGCCGGCGTCTGGCAGAAGCCAATATGTACTTAAACGGCATTTATTCTACAGCTGCACCTTCTAATTATGGGTATGTGCTGTATAATGCAAATGGCGGTACAGTCAGCCCCAAGTCCCAGTGTTATGACATTAATGATCCTGCAGAAATTGCAGTAACAAAAATTGAATTGAGCGGCAAGAGCTTTGTCGGCTGGTTTACAGCCAAGGTTGGCGGTGAACAGGTAACAGTTCTGGATGCCAATGTGAAAAATAAGACTCTGTATGCCCGCTGGGCAACAGACGGTGTGGTCGAGGACGGAAAGCTGGAGAAGCCGGTTACCGTAACCGTTACCGGTTACAGTGTTTACCTGCGTAATGGTCCCGGCACGAACTACGGCGTTGTCGGCAGCACCTGGGAAGGGAAGACCCTTGTCATTACCCATGCGGTTAAAGGTGGCGACTATCTTTGGGGCATGTCTGATAAAGGCTGGATCGCTCTGGAGCTTACCAATTATGCAGATATTGCACAGCCGGAACCTCCTGCCACAGAGCCTCCTGTGACGGAGCCTCCTGTAACAGATCCGTCTGTAACAGAGCCTCCCGTAACAGAACCTCCTGCAACGGAGCCCTCTGCAACGGAGCCTCCTGTGACAGAACCCCCTGCAACCGAACCCCCTGTAACCGAGCCTCCTGCAACGGAGCCTCCTGTTGAGAGCCCTGATCCCAATAAAGTGATGGGTACCGTAAATGCACCGGCAGGATTGACCATCCGCACCGGTCCCGGTACCGGCTATAGCTCTGCAGGCGCTTTGCGTAATGGCGCCCGGGTAGAGATTTTGGAGCAAAAGGCTGTCGGCACCATGATCTGGGGCCGTATTGACCGTGGCTGGATCAGCCTGACCTATGTGGAACTGGATGAGATTTTGCAGCCGGAAGGTGAAAAAGCCATCCTGACCGGTAAAGTAAATTGCTATTGTCTGATTGTGCGTAAGGGCGCTGGCTCTTCCTACGGTATAGCTGATTATCTGTATCAGGGTGACAAGGTAGAGGTGTTCGAAAAGAAGACTGTCTCCGGCACCGTCTGGGGGCGCATTGCCAATGGTTGGGTGAGCTTAGAATTTATCACCGCTGATAAGGAAAGCACCTCCAATCCCCCTGTGACAGAACCCCCTGTAACCAATCCGCCTGTCACGCAACCTCCTGTGACGGAGCCCCCTGTAACGGAACCTCCCGTAACCAATCCTCCTGCAACCGAACCTCCTGTCCAGGATACCCCTGCTGACAATAGGGTTATGGGTACCGTAAATGCATCCGTAGGCTTGATGATCCGCTCCGGCCCCGGCACGAGCTATGGTTCTGTCGGCGCACTGGTGAATCATTCCCGGGTGGAGATTCTGGAACAGAAGACCGTGGGCAATCTGACTTGGGGTCGTATCACAAAGGGCTGGATCTGCCTTGACTATGTAAAACTCGACAAGGAAATCACCCCTGATCCTGTACCCCCCGTAACAGAACCCCCTGCAACAGAACCTCCTGCAACAGAACCGCCTGTGACCAATCCTCCTGCAACAGAACCTCCTGTAACCGAGCCTCCTGTAGATGACCAGCCTGCCACCGATAAGGTGACCGGCACTGTAAATGCATCAGGCGGCCTGATGATCCGCAAGGGCCCCGGCACCTCCAATGGCGTTGTTGGCTCCTACTATAACGGCGCCAAGGTCACCATCCTGGAGCAGACCACTGTGGGCGGTGTGACCTGGGGTAAGACAGATAAGGGCTGGATTAGCCTGAGCTTTGTTGTTTTGGACAATCCTTCTACTGCCAAGGTGTACAGAACCGTGGATTGCTATTGCCTGATCGTACGGCAAGGCCCTGGTACAAGCTATGGGATCGCCAGCTATCTGTACCACGGCACCAAGGTGGAAATTCTGGAGCAGAAGACTGTCTCCGGTACTCCCTGGGGCAGGATCAGCAGCGGCTGGATTTGCCTCGATTTAACCAAATAAGCTTGTTTTTACTCCGTCACCAACCGGTGACGGAGTAAATTTTTGTGGACATCACTCCGTGGAGATACAACTGTACACGCCATAAAGACAGGCATTTTCCCCCGTTTTCCGGGAAAATCCCACTTTTTTGTACAATTTGCACTTATATATTCAAAAGGCCTGTATTCCTTTTTGCGAAAATCACAAAATAGGCATTGAAATCTTTTCTTTCTTCGTGTATAATAACCCTAATGTTGGTGTTTACACCAAAGAGTGGAAGGGCGTCCCTTCCTGAAAGGAGATTGAACATACTATGATCACAGCAAATGCAATTCGTAACGTCTGCCTTCTGGGCCACAGCGGCAGCGGCAAGACCGCCCTGGCGGAAAGCCTGCTCTACATGACCGGTGCTATTGACCGAATCGGCAAGAATGCCGATGGCAACACGGTTTGTGACTATGACCCCGAGGAGATTCGCCGTAATATTTCCATTTCCACCGCTCTGGTGCCCATTGAATATAAAGGCGCAAAGATCAACCTGCTGGATACCCCCGGCGCATTTGATTTCTCCGGTGCTGTGGTAGAGGCACTCCGGGCTGCAGACGCCGCTATCATTGTTTGCTCCGCTAAGGACGGCATTACCGTTGGTCTGGAAAAGGCTTGGAAGTACTGCCAGGAGCGGAATATGCCCTGCTTCATCTACATCTCCAAGGTAGACGAAGACAACTCCGATTACAATGCTACCTTCAATGCTCTGCGTGAGCGTTATGGCAATAAGATCGCCCCTGTGGTCGTTCCTATTTGGGATGCCAACAAGAAGGTTACCGGTATCATCGATGTGCTGAACAAGCGTGCATACGAGATGCAGAACCTGAAGCGGGTAGAGATCGCTGTTCCCGAAGGTAAGGAAGATGTCATCACTGAGTTCAACGATGCCCTGAAGGAATCCGTTGCAGAAACCAGTGAAGAATTTATGGATAAGTTCTTCGGCGGTGAAGACTTTACTTACGCTGAAATGATCAAGGGTATGCACAAGGGCGTGCTGGATCGCACTCTGTTCCCCGTTCTGTGCGGCTCCGGTATGAACTGCCTGGGCAGCCTGATGCTGATGGATCACATCATCGACCTGTTCCCCAACCCCATCGAAGGTAACTACCACAAGGCTACCAAGGCTGACGGCACTACCGAAGAGTTCGTTGTATCTCCCGGTGGCGTTCCCTCTGCTTTCGTATTTAAGACTGTTTCTGACCAGTACGGCAAGTACTCCTTCATTAAGGTGCTGTCCGGCGATATCACTTCCGATACCACTCTGGTCAATGCCCGTACCGGCGAAACTGAAAAGCTGGGCCGTATGTATGCTATGTGCGGCAAGAAGGCTACCGAAGTGAAGAGCCTGACTTGCGGCGACATCGGCGCCATCGGCAAGATGGATAAGGTAAAGACCGGCGATACCCTGTGTGATCCCCGTAAGGTGGTCAGCTTGAAGGGTCTGCCCTATGCACCTTCCTGCTATTCTATGGCCATTTCTCCCAAGACCAAGGGTCAGGAAGAAAAGGTTGCTGCAGGTCTTGCCCGTCTGAACGAAGAAGATCCTTCCTTCACCCTGGTCAACAACGCTGAGACCCACCAGATGGTTCTGTCCGGTGCCGGTGATCAGCAGCTGGATGTGCTGGTTTCCAAGCTGAAGACCCGCTTTGGTGTGGATGCTGTTCTGTCTCCTGCTAAGATCGCTTACCGTGAAAAGATCAAGAAGACCGTCCAGGCTCACGGCCGTCATAAGAAGCAGACCGGTGGTTCCGGCCAGTTCGGTGACGTTTGGGTCCGCTTTGAGCCCCATGAAGAAGGCGATCACCTGATCTTTGATGTAGAAGTTGTTGGCGGCGCTGTTCCCAAGAACTTCAACCCTGCTGTTGAAAAGGGTATCCAGGAAGCAATCCTGAAGGGCCCCCTGGCCGGCTATCCCATGGTTGGTCTGAAGGCTGTTCTGTACGATGGTTCTTACCACCCTGTTGACTCCAACGAAATGGCATTTAAGCTGGCTGCTATCCTGGCATTTAAGGAAGCAATGCCCAACGCAATGCCCACTCTGCTGGAGCCTGTGGGCGCACTGGCCGTCACCGTTCCTGAGAGCTATGTGGGCGATGTTATGGGTGACCTGAGTAAGCGTCGTGGCCGTCCTATGGGTATGACTCCTGATGCTGACGGCAACACCGTCGTAGAAGCCGAAGTTCCCATGGCTGAAATGAGCAGCTACGCCATCGACCTGCGTGCTATGACCCAGGCTCGTGGTAGCTTCACTCTGGAATTTGTTCGTTATGAAGAAGTTCCCAAGGCTAACCAGGCTAAGATCATCGAGGAATCCAAGAACGAAGACTAAAGATTTAGAGGTGCGGATTTTCCGCACCTCTTTTCTTTTTGACCCGCCATTCGCTGTGGCGGGTATTTTGCGGCAGAAAAGGGGAGAAAAAGGAAAGAAATACTTGCAATCATACTGTTTTTCCAGTATAATAAACTGATTGAATTTTTGCTTTTGTGAGGGAATTGCGGTGTATTTAAAATCATTAGAAGTGCAGGGCTTTAAGTCCTTCCCGGATAAGACCTTGATCCGCTTTGGCGATGACATTACTGCCATTGTTGGACCCAACGGTTCCGGTAAATCCAATATTTCCGATGCCATTTTGTGGGTAATGGGCGAGCAGAGCAGTAAGACGCTCCGTGGCGCCAAGATGGAAGATGTGATCTTTGGCGGTACCCAGAAACGGGCGGCTGTTGGCTTTGCTGAAGCTACCCTGACTCTGGACAATGCAGACAGAGCCCTTCCTTACGATGCAGACGAAGTGATGATCACCCGCCGGTACTACCGCAGCGGTGACAGCGAGTATTATATTAACCGCCAATCTGCCCGTCTGCGTGATATCCACGAAATGTTTATGGATACCGGTTTGGGCAGAGAAGGCTATTCCAATATCGGTCAGGGTCGTATTGACGAAATTCTGTCTTTGAAGAGTGCTGACCGCCGTGAGATCTTTGAGGAAGCGGCAGGTATCTCCAAGTACCGCCACCGCAAGGAAGAAACCGAGCGGAAGCTGATGCATACGGAAGAAAACCTGACTCGTATCGGCGATAAGATCTCCGAGTTGGAGCTGCAGCTGGAGCCTCTGCGTGTGCAGTCTGAAAAGGCCAAGAAGTATTTGACCTATCGTGATGAATTGCAGGGTGTGGAAGTAGCTGTTTGGCTTGATAAGCTGGACAAGCTTTCTGCTGATGCCAAGAAGGCTGCGGAGGATTATGTTTCTGCATCCTTCGTTTTGGGTCAGGCCCACGAAGAGTTGGATAAGCTCTATTCTGACACAGAAACGCTGTCTGCCACCTTGCGGCAGAAGAACGAACAGGTGGAAGGTCTGCGGGTGCAGGTGAGTATGCTGGAAGGCGCTCGTCAGCAGCTGGAAGGACAGATCACCGTGCTGCAGGGCAGCATTCGCAACAACGAAGAGATCATTCTGAGAAATCAGCAGGACTTAGACGGTCAGGAAGACCGCAGCAACGGTATTGCTGCCCAGCTGGAGCAGAATGTTCGCCGCATGGAGGAAATTGCTGCATCCCTGAGCGAAAAGCAGGCAATTTTGGATACATACCAGCAGGAACTGGCGACTATGACCGCCAATGCCCAGGGCATGACCCGGCAGTTTATGGAGCTGCGAAGCGCAGAAGTCCAGTACACCGGTGATTTGTCTGCCAGAGAAGCAGACCTGCGTGCCATTTCCGAAAGTGCGGAATTGGCAACCAAGCGGCAGGCAGAACTGGATGCTGACCTTGCATCCGGTCGGGAGCGGTTGGAAAGCGCCCGTCAGGAGCAGAATGCTTGCCGTAATCTTTTGAAAAAGGCCAGAGAAGAAGTGCTGGCAGCCAACAATGCCATTTCCGGCTATACCCTGCGTCAGCAGACCCGTGACCAAAGAGTCCAGGAAACTGCCAAGAGGGTAGAAGAAAATAAACGGAAATTAGATGCTATCCTTGCCAAAGTCAATGTGTATAAGGCTATGGAAAAGGACTTTGAAGGGTATCATAAGTCTGTAAAGATCGTGATGCAGGAAGCCAAGAAGGGTGTTCTGCGGAATATCCATGGGCCTGTTTCTCAGCTGATCCGCACAGAGGATGCCTATACAGTGGCAGTGGAAATTGCCCTGGGTGGTGCTTTGCAGCAGATCGTTGTAGATAACGAAGAAGCCGGTAAAGCCGCCATCCGTCATCTGAAGCGGATCGACGGTGGCCGTGCCACTTTCCTGCCCCTTTCTGTCATTGAGGGCAGAAAGCTTGCCGAAAAGGGTTTGGAGGACTGCACCGGCTTTGTGGGCATCGCCTCCAATCTGGTTACTTGTGATAAGCCCTACCGGCAGGTAGTGGAAAACCTTTTGGGTCGCATCGTGATCACCCGGGATCTTGATAGTGCAGTGGCAATTGCCAGCCGTTACGGCAATCGCTTTAAGGCGGTATCCTTGGACGGTCAGGTGGTCAATCCCGGCGGTTCTATGACCGGTGGTTCTGGCACAAAGGAAGCCGGTATGCTCAGCCGTGCCAACGAACTGGAAAAACTGCTAGCACAGCAGGAAACCCTGCAGAATACCCAGAATGAACTGGAAACTGCTTACCAGGAAGCCAAGCGCAGCGCTGATGAGGTGCAGTTCCAGCTGGAAGCTGCCAAGGATCAAATGGCAGAGGCTGAAAAACAGGTACTGACTTTAGAAGGCAGAGAAAAGCAGCACGAAATTTGGGTGCAGGCTATTGAAGAAGCCGTCCAATCTGCCACCCGTGAGAAGGATTCTCTGACAGAACGCCTTTTGGCAGACCGGGAACGCAGCGGTGCTTTGCGCTCTCAGCTGCAAATGCTGACCGCCCAACTGGAAAAGACCCGTCAGGCCCTTTCCAACCTGCAGGGCAGCCAGGAAGAGGCAGAGCAGGCTGTTTCTGCTCTTTCTGATAAGATGCAGGTGCTTCGTACTGATATGGCAGCAATGGAAGCCGAGCGGACCACCGCCCAGGCCCACAGCGCTGACCTGCGTGGACTCCTTGCCGCCGCAGAAGGGGATAAGGAAAAGAAACTGCGGGATATGGATGTGATCCGACAGGACATTTGCCGTATAGAGCAGGAAATTGCTGCCCTTCGCCTGAAGCATCAGGAAAACAACGAAGAGATCGGCAGAGTGCGGAAGGAAATGGAGCAGACCCAATCCCAGTATGCCCAGACCGAGGCTGCAAAGACCCGGGCAGAAGGGGATATTCAGGAGAAGAACAAGTCCATCGTCAATATGGAACGGGCTTGCGCACTTTTGGAAAACAAGAAAGAAACCACCGCTTTGGAAGAGCGGAACACCATCGATCGCCTGTGGGAGACCTACGGCCTTACACCCTCTACTGCACAGGAAAAGCGGGCGCCTATTGAATCTGTTGCCGCCGGTACTCGCCGGATCGGTGAGCTGAAACGGGCCATTTCCGCCTTGGGTACTCCCAACCTGGGCGCTATTGAGGAATTTGCCCGTGTCAATGAGCGTTACAGCTACCTGACCGAGCAGCGGGACGATGTACTGACCTCCAAGCGGTATCTGGAAGGTATCATTAAGGATATCACCGGACAGATGACAGAAATCTTCGTGGAAGAATTCAAGAAGATCGACACCTACTTCGGTCAGACCTTTGAAGAGATGTTTGGCGGCGGTAAGGGTCAGCTGGTACTGGAAAATCCGGAGGAGCCTTTGACCTGTGGCATCGAAATTCGGGTGCAGCCTCCCGGAAAGCAGCTGAAGACCATCACCCTTCTTTCCGGCGGCGAAAAGGCCTTCGTGGCGATCGCTTTGTACTTTGCTATTTTGAAGGTTCGTCCTACGCCCTTCTGTATGCTGGACGAAATCGACGCAGCCTTGGACGACCGGAATGTGGAACGGTTTGCTACCTATTTGCGGAACTTGGCAGAAAAGACCCAGTTTATCGTTATTACCCACCGTCGTGGCACTATGGAAGCTTCTGATGTGCTTTACGGTGTGACCATGCAGGAGCAGGGTATTTCCAAGCTGTTGCGGCTTGATCTGAACCAGATGGAAGAGCAACTGGGTATCACGGAATAATTAGGAGACACTATGGGATTTTTTGAGAAAATCAAGAAGGGTCTGAGTAAGACCCGGGAATCTGTGGGAAGTATGCTGAGCGGCGTTTTTACCGGCTTTTCCCAAATAGACGATGATTTTTACGATGAATTGGAAGAGAGCCTTATTTTGGCGGATATGGGTGTGGAAACCACCATGTCCGCTGTGGAGCGCCTTCGCAAAACCGTAAAGGAGCAGCATCTGAAGACGCCGGAGGAGGCAAAGGAAGCCCTGAAGGCTATTCTGACAGATATGCTTCTGGTGGAGGATAAGTCCGTCAATCCCGGCGGCAAGCCCTCTGTGATCCTTGTGATCGGCGTAAATGGCGTAGGCAAGACCACTACCATCGGTAAACTGGCTACCCGCTATGAAAAAGAGGGCAAGAATGTGCTTTTAGTGGCGGCAGATACCTTCCGTGCGGCTGCAGCAGACCAATTGGAAATCTGGGCAGGCCGGGCAGGAGTGTCCATCGTCCGTCAGAATGAGGGTGCAGACCCTGCATCTGTGGTCTTTGACGGCATCCGTGCCGCCAAGGCAAGAGGCACCGATGTGATCCTCATCGATACTGCAGGCCGCTTGCACAACAAGCAGAACCTGATGAACGAGCTGAATAAGATCAGCCGTATCGTGGAACGGGAACTGCCGGAAGCACAGAGGGAAGTCCTTTTGGTGCTGGACGGCACTACCGGACAGAACGGCCTGATCCAGGCAAAGCAGTTTAAGGAAATTGCAGGCGTTACCGCCATTGCCCTGACCAAGCTGGACGGCACTGCCAAGGGCGGTATCGTCATCGGTGTGGCAGACAGTCTGCAGATTCCTGTGAAGTTCATCGGTGTAGGCGAACAGGCAGAGGACTTAATGCCCTTTGAAGCAAGAGAATTTGTGGAGGCGCTGCTGTAATGAAGGTTGTACTCGCCAGCAAAAATGCCCATAAGCTGAAGGAAATCAGCAAGATCACGGAGAAATTCGGTATTGAGCTGATCCTGCAGTCGGAGCTGGGGATTGATATGGATGTGGAGGAAAACGGCTCCACTTTTGAAGAAAATTCCTACATTAAGGCAAAGGCTGTGATGGAAGCCACCGGTCTGCCTGCCTTGGCAGATGACTCAGGTATTGCAGTGGATGCTTTAAATGGTGAGCCGGGTATTTACTCTGCCCGTTATGGCTTTGATGACAGCCTGGATGATTGGGGCAGACTACTGTTATTACTGAAAAACACAGAAAATGTACCTGACGGTAGCCGGCAGGCACAATTCGTTTGTGTGATCACCCTGGTGATGCCTGACGGCAAAACCATCCAGGCACGGGGCGAAGCCCACGGAGAATTGCTCCGCGCTCCTATCGGAGAAGGGGGATTCGGTTACGATCCCATTTTCTACTATCCGCCCTTGGGCAAAGCCTTTGCGCAGCTGAGTGCAGAGGAGAAAAACCGGGTGTCCCACAGAGCTGTGGCCCTGGAACTGTTTAATGAGAAACTGAAGGAGGCAGGTTATGCTAACAAGTAAAGAACGGGCAGAGCTGCGGGCCCAGGCCAACACCCTGGATACCACTTTGATCGTGGGTAAGGGTGGCGTGACAGAAGCAGTGATCGCCGAAGCAGACAACCAGCTGCTGGCTCGTGAATTGGTGAAGGGCAAAGTGCTGGAAGGGGCAATGATGACGCCCCGGGAAGTTTGCGATGCTATTTGTGAAGAAACCGGTGCTGACGGTGTTGCCGTGATCGGTACGAAATTTGTGATCTACCGTTTCAGCGAAAAGCTGCAGGCTGAGCGCAATCAGGTTGGCAGAGCAAAGCGGAAGGAAGTAAAGGTCAATCCTGTCAGAAAGGGCGCACAGGCCCGTCGGCAGGCGGCCAAGAAGGTACGGGAGCAAAGAAATGAGTACTTCCGTCAGATGGCCATCGAGAAGTCCATCGAAAAATCCAGAGAAAAGAAACTGCGGGGCGAGGAATAAGACCCCGATAGGGGGGAGAGTATGAAGCTGGGTATCTATGGCGGCGCCTTTAATCCGCCCCATGTAGGACATATCCGGGCGGCGGCTTATGGCGCAGAAGCCTTGGGGCTTTCTAAAGTCCTGCTTATTCCCACCAATATTTCTCCCCACAAAGCATCTCCCCGAAATACGGCAACCCCTGCCCAGCGGCTAAAGATGCTGGAGATCGCTGCAGAAGGGAATAAAGCTCTTCAAGTCAGCGATATTGAGGTTACCCGGGGTGGACAAAGCTACACCTTTGAAACGGTTTTGCAGCTCCAAAAGGAAAATCCGGATACCAGACTTGTGCTCTTTATGGGAACGGATATGTTCCTTTCCTTCCTTAATTGGAAAAATCCCCAGATCATTCTGGAGAATGCGGATATCGGTGTATTTTACCGGGGAGACAGAAACGAAGAAGCGCAAATCGCAAAGCAGGCTGAGCAGCTGCGTACTATGGGAGCAACGGTTCATTTGATCGAAAATCCCGTTACCCAGATCAGTTCCACTGTTCTTCGCAGCTTGCTGGTTTTCGGCTCTGCCGGGGATTACTTGCCGGCAGGTGTGGAAGACTATGTAAGAAAAGAAGGTCTTTACGGCACAAAAGAAAGCTACAAAAACCTTTCTTTGCAGGAGCTGGAAGAATGCCTTCCTGCCTTTATTAAGCCGGAGCGGATGGCCCATGTGCTGGGCTGCCGGGATATGGCTTTGGAACTGGCAAAAAGGTGGGGCGCAGATCCGGAAAAAGCTCAGCGGGCCGCCCTTTTGCACGATATCACAAAGGCTCTGGACGGACCGCCCCAGTTGACATTGTGCCGGGGTTTGGGTATACTGTTAGACGATTTTTCCATAAATCATCCCAAAACCCTGCATGCCTTTACAGGCAGCCTGGTGGCAGAGCGGATCTTCGGTGAAAAGTCTGATGTGGTGCAAGCAATCGCATCCCACACCACGGGGAAGCCCGGGATGAATACTTTGGAGCAAATCATTTATATTGCGGATATGATGGAAATGACCCGAACCTATCCGGGGGTAGAGAAGCTAAGAAGCCTTGCCTTCTCCGACCTGGAAGCAGCGGTAAAATTGGGCATTTCCAATACCATAGAAATCTTGAAAGCCAGGGGAGAGGATATCCACCCGGATGGGCAGGCAACTCTTGAATGGTTTAACGAAAGGACGAAAGAAAAATGTTAAGTGCAAAAGAAGTGGCCTATGAGGTAACCAAAGCCCTGGATGGCAAAAAGGGCATGGATATTCAGCTTTTGAAGATCGACAAGGTTTCCGGCCTTGCAGATTACTTTCTGATCTGCACCGGCACTTCCAACACCCATGTCAAGACCCTTTGCGACTATGCAGAGGACACTATGGAGCAGTTGGGCGAGCCCTTACTGGGTCGGGAAGGTCACCGGGGAAATTCCTGGGAGCTTTTGGACTTTGGCTCTGTGGTTGTTCACGTCTTTACCCAGGAAGCCCGGGAGTTTTACTCTTTGGAGCGTCTGTGGGCAGATGCAGAAAAGGTCGATCTGAAGGAAATCGTTACGGAGGGATAAAAGATGCATTACGATTATTCTGCCATTGAAAAGAAATGGCAAAAATACTGGGAAGAAAACAAGACTTTCCATACAGATGTGTGGGATTTCTCCAAGCCTAAGTACTATGTACTGGATATGTTCCCTTACCCCTCCGGCGTAGGTCTGCACGCAGGTCACCCGGAAGGCTACACCGCTACGGATATTATGTCCCGTATGAAGCGGATGCAGGGCTACAATGTGCTGCACCCCATGGGCTACGACTCCTTTGGTCTGCCTGCTGAGCAGTACGCCGTTGATACCGGCAACCATCCCAACGGCTTTACCCAGAAGAATATTGGAACCTTCTCCAAGCAGCTGAAGGAACTGGGCTTTGACTATGACTGGTCCAAGGTGATCGCCACCTCTGACCCGGATTTTTACAAGTGGACCCAGTGGATCTTCAAGAAGCTCTACGAAAAGGGCTACGCCAAGCGGATCGAAATGCCCGTTAACTGGTGCGAAGAACTGGGCACCGTTCTTGCCAACGACGAAGTCATCGACGGCAAGAGTGAGCGTGGCGGCTATCCCGTTGTAAAGAAAATGATGATGCAGTGGGTTATCGACCAGCCTGCCTTTGCAGAAAAGCTGCTGGAAGGCCTGGATGAGATCGATTGGCCCGAATCCACCAAGGAGATCCAGCGCAACTGGATCGGCAAGTCCACCGGTGTAGAAGTGGACTTTAAGCTGGTGGGTGGCGGTGAGTTCTCCATTTACACCACCTGCATTGAAACCATCTACGGCATCACCTTTATGGTGCTGGCTCCCGATGGCAAGATCACTGAAAGACTCCTTGACCGGGTAGAAAATCTGGAAGAAGTCAAAGCATACATCGCAGAGGCTGCCAAGAAGAGCGAGATCGACCGTACCGATGCCAGCAAAACCAAGACCGGTTGCCCCTTGCAGGGCGTTTATGCCATTAACCCCGTGAACGGCAAGGAAGTGCCTGTGTTTATCGGTGACTTCGTTCTGGGCAATTACGGCACCGGCGCGGTTATGGCTGTTCCCAGCCACGACCAGCGTGACTTCGAGTATGCTGTTGCCCACAACATTCCCATGATCCAGGTTATTGAAGGCCGGGATGTATCTGAATGTGCCTTTGAAAAGCAGGATTACTTAGGTAAGGGCTGCAAGTTGGTTAATTCTGAGGAATTTACAGGCTTGACCGTGGAAGAAGCCAAGGAAGCCATCACCAGCAAGCTGGAAAAGATGGGCGTTGCCAGAAGAAAGAATAACTACCACTTCAGAGAGTGGATCTTCGCCCGTCAGAGATACTGGGGTGAGCCTGTTCCCTGTGTGTATACCGAAGATGGCGAGACTCACTTCCTGCCCGATGAAGAGCTGCCCCTGGTGCTGCCTGTGCTGGAAGACTATAAGGGTCGTGGCGGCAAAGCTCCTCTGGAAAACGCGGAGGAGTGGAAGCACTATGAGCGGGATGGCATCAAGGGCCTGCGTGAAACCTCCACTATGCCCGGTTCTGCCGGTTCTTCCTGGTACTATATGCGCTATATCGACCCCAAGAACGAAAATGCTCTTTGTGATCCCAAGCTTTTGGAGCACTGGATGCCCGTTGACCTGTACATCGGCGGTCCTGAACACGCTGTGGGTCACCTGATCTATTCCCGTATCTGGAACCGGTTCTTGTATGACGAAGGCATTTCTCCCGTGAAGGAGCCTTTCAAGAAGCTGGTTCACCAGGGTATGATCCTGGGCGAAAACGGCATCAAGATGGGCAAGCGTTTCCCTGAATTCGTGGTCAACCCCAGTGATATCGTCCGGGATTACGGCGCAGATACCCTGCGGCTTTACGAAATGTTTATGGGCCCCCTGGAAGTATCCAAGCCCTGGAGCACCACCGCTGTGGCAGGCGCAAAGAAGTTTATTAACCGTGTGTGGAACTTCTTCACCGAAAGCGCTAACCTTACCGATACCGACGATGGCAAGCTGACCAAGCTCTATCACCAGACCGTGAAAAAGGTCACCGGTGACTTTGAGGTTTTGGGCTTTAATACCGCCATCGCCCAGATGATGGTCTTCGTGAACGAAGTGTATAAAGTCGGCACTTGCCCCAGAGAATATGCAGAGGGCTTTATCAAGATGCTTTCCTGCATCACACCCCATGTGGGCGAAGAAATTTGGCAGATCATGGGTCACGATAGCACCATCGCCTATGAACCATGGCCCACCTACGACGAAGCCAAGTGCAAGGACACCCAGATCACCATGGCTGTCCAGGTCAACGGCAAGATGCGTGGAACTGTAGAAATGGATGCTGACCTTGATAACGAGCAGGTCATCGCCAATGTGCTGGCAGACGAAAAGATCGCCCGCTTCCTGGAAAAGCAGGGGGGCAGCATCGTCAAGACCATCGTGGTAAAGAATAAACTTACCAATCTGATTGTGAAATAAAAGGGAAAAATCCGAAAAAGGGAAGAATTTACCCTTGACAATTGGAAAAAACAGAATTATAATAGTCAAGCCTGCATAGCAGGTCTGTATGCATCCTGGACTTAGCCGGATGCCATCGGAGGGAGGGAAAACCATGTCTGAAATTCGCCTGAAGGAAAACGAATCTCTGGAAAGCGCTCTGCGCCGTTTTAAGCGTAGCTGTGCCAAGGAGGGCGTTATCGCCGAAGTGAAGAAGCGCGAGCACTACGTCAGCCCCAGCCTGAAGCGTAAGCAGAAGTCTGAAGCTGCCCGTAAGAACAAGAGAAAGTTCTATTAATTTCTCCCTCATATTGCGTGCTTAAAACCCCACACGGAAACGTGTGGGGTTTTTGCTTGCCCACTAAGCATGTACAAAAGCCGACAATCGTTTTACGATTGTCGGCTTCTTTTTATAAAAAGTCCCGGATCTGGTGGGTAAGTTCTTCTTCCAGATTGATCAGTCGCTTGGTAATATCCTTGGAGACCTCGTCGGCTGCCTCATACTGGTTCAGGTACTTATTCAGGGATTTGACGCCCATATTGCACCCGTCGGTCATCAAATTTGCAATGGTAGCGTCGCTGTAGTCCATAGCCATTTTCATACCTGTCTTCATTTTGGACATGGCCGATGCCATAGGATTGGGGCTTTTGCCTGCATCGTGGTATTTTCCAAGCAATCCCTGAATCTCTCCCTGCAGCTGCTCGTGCTGTCCCTTATTCTTTTCCAATATGCTATAAAGTTTCTGGCTTTCTACCTTGTTCAGTACATCGTAAATAGAAGAGATGCCCATCTTGATGCCTGCATCACATTCCCGCAAAAGACGGATGGTATCTTGTTCAATCATTGTGAAACCTCCCTGGTATTTCTGTTAGTATATCCTGTTATTTTTGATATATTCTGTTGCAAGTCGAAAAAATTTGTGATATAGTTATTTTGTATTTGTGAAGATATGGCATTTTTTAAATATGCACAGAAGGGAAGCTTGTATTTATGAAAAATCTGCTTGCTTTTGACCTTGGCGCCAGTAACGGCCGTGCCATTTTAGGCCAACTTGAAAACGGTAAACTGACCATGCGGGAGTTGCACCGATTTGAGAATAACTTTATTGAAATGAACGGAGTCTACTATTGGGACCTGCCCTATCTTTTCAATCAGTTAAAGCAGGGCCTTCTTGCTTTTAAGCAGGCAAATGTAGGAGAATTGGACTGCTTCGGCATTGACACCTGGGGTGTAGACTACGGCTTGTTGGATAAAAACGGACATCTGCTCGGCAATCCTCGTGCCTACCGCTACAGCGTGGACGAAGATTTCCAGGAAGCCTGGAAAGTTGTAGATTTCCCCACACTTTTTGCCCGTACCGGTATTGCCAATATGAACTTCAACACGGTCTATCAGCTCTACCGTCGGAAGCGGCAGGATGATGTGGCTCTTTCCAATGCAAAGACTCTTTTACTTATGCCGGACCTGCTGGGCTACTTCCTGACGGGGGAGGCAAAGAGTGAATACTCCAATGTAACTACCACCATGCTCTATAATCCCACCACCAAGGATTGGGATTGGGAAACCATTGAAGCTTTGGGCCTTCCCAAGGAAATCTTTACATCTATTGATCGGGCAGGCAGCTTGCGTGGCTGTCTTCGTGCGGAACTGGCAGAAGAACTGGGCATCAACCAGGCACCTTTTGCTGCTGTTGGCACCCACGATACCGCCTCTGCGGTGGCAGCTATCCCCGGTAGTGGCAGCTTCGCTTTCTGTTCTTCCGGTACTTGGTCTTTGTTCGGTGTAGAAACGGATAAGCCCATTTTGGACGATAAAGTCCGGGATGCAAACTTCTCCAATGAAGGCACCGTCCAGGGCGGCTTCCGACCCCTTAAGAACATCATGGGTCTGTGGCTCATTCAGGAGTGCCGCCGGGATTGGATCAAGGAAGGCACCAAGTACAGCTGGGACGAGATTGTTGTGATGGCAAGAGAAGCCCAGCCCCTGCGGAGCATCATTGACCCGGATTACGGCGAATTCTTTGCCGGCGGCAATATGCCTGCCAAGATCAAAGCCTTCTGCGAAAAGACCGGTCAGCCCGTTCCTGAAACCCCGGGACAGATCGCCCGTTGTATCTATGAGTCCCTGGCGCTTAAGTATCGTTGGGCGCTGGAACGGCTGGAAGAAATCAAGGGTCAGCGGCTGGATTCTCTGAACATTGTAGGCGGCGGCATCCAGAATAAGCTTCTGAACCAAATGGTTGCTGATTCTTTGGATCGCCCTGTGATTACCGGCCCCATCGAAGGTGCTGCAATGGGTAATCTTCTTTCCCAGGCTATGGCGCTTGGTGAGATCAAAGATATTGATGAACTGCGTCAAGTTGTGCGCAACAGCGAAGCTGTGGAAACCTACACCCCCAATCATACTGCTGATTGGGAAAAGGCATACGAAAAGTTGTTAAATTTGCTTTGATATAAGGAGAGAAAATTATGAGCATTGATATGACCAAATGGGAACAAATTGCCCGGGAAAATGTGTATAACCGTCCTGCAGGTCAGGGTCGTCTGGCCGGCAAGATCACCATCGTGACCGGCGCAGCCCAGGGCTTTGGCAAGGGCATTGCGGAAGAACTCTACAAAGAGGGCGCTACTGTGGTGATTGCCGATATGAACCTGCCCCTTGCCCAACAGGTTGCTGCTGAAATGGGCGAAAGAGCTTATGCAATTGCTGTGAATGTATCCGATGAACAGAGCGCTGCAGATATGGTTGCCGAAACGGTAGAAAAATTCGGTGGTCTGGATATTATGGTTGCCAACGCAGGTGTTGTCCGTTCCGGTCCTATTGCTACCTTTGAAAAGAAGGATATGGACTTTGTGACCGCCGTCAACTACACCGGCCTGTTCCTGACCTGTAAGTATGCCGCTATCATTATGGAAGCACAGCACGAGGCCGCTCCTGAAAAGACTTTTGACATTATCGCAATGTCCTCCAAGTCCGGTCTGGAAGGCTCCAATAAGAACTTTGCCTATGCCGGTTCCAAGTTCGGTGCGATCGGTCTGGTGCAAAGCTGGGCGCTGGAACTGTGCGCTTACAACATCAAGGTGAACGCCATTTGCCCCGGTAACTATCTGGATGGTCCTCTGTGGAGCGATCCTGAAAGAGGTCTGTTTGTACAGTATCTGCAGGCAGGTAAGGTTCCCGGTGCTAAGACCGTGGAAGATGTCCGCCGTTTCTACGAAGCCAAGGTGCCTATGAACCGTGGCTGCCTGCCTATCGACGTAGCTCGTGCAGTTATGTACTGCGTGGAGCAGGTCTATGAAACCGGCCAGGCTATCCCCGTTACCGGTGGCCAGGTTATGCTGAACTAAGAGGTTTATTATGATCGATATTTCTGTTTTGGACTTACTGAACGCACCTACCAAGGAAGAGCGGCTTGCCAATCTGGCAAAAATCCTGCCGGATACCAAGTTCCCTCCCCAAGTGCCCCAGTACATAAATAACCACATCCACACCACTTACTCCTTCTCTCCCTATTCTCCCACCGCTGCTGTCTATGCAGCACGGATGGAAGGTCTTTGCACTGCCGGTATTATCGACCACGACTCTATTTCCGGTGCAGAGGAATTTTTGGAGGCTGCCAAGCTGGTGGAAATGCCTGTCACAATCGGTATGGAATGCCGGGTATCTATGGCCGGTACTGCTTTGGAAGGTCGTCGCACCAACAATCCTGACCAGGTGGGCGTCAGCTATATGACCATTCAGGGTGTACCCCACGACCAAATCGGCACGCTGACAGAGTTCTTCCGTCCTTTCCGTCAGGCTCGCAACGAAAGAAACCGTAAGATGGTGGCGAAGATCAACGAGATTCTGCCTGAGATCGCCTTGGATTATGACAAGGATGTGCTTCCCCTTTCTATGGCAGCGGAAGAGGGCGGCGTCACCGAGCGTCACCTGATGTATGCCCTTGCCAAGAAGCTTACCAACCAGGTAGGCAGGGGAGAGGCAATGGTTGCAAAACTGCAGGAAATGGGTCTGACCCTTTCTTCCAAGCAGGAAGCCCAGATGCTCGATGAAGCTTATCCCTTCTACGAATATGACCTGCTGGGCATTTTGAAGAGTGCTTTTGTGCCCCAGATCTTTATTCCTGCTACCACCGAATGTCCCACTCTTCCTCAGATGGTGGAGCTGTGCAAGAAGGTAGATGCTTATCTTTGCTATGCTTACCTGGGTGATGTGGGTGACAGCGTCACCGGTGACAAGAAGGCGCAGAAGTTTGAAGATGACTATCTGGATGAACTCTTTGTTTGCCTGCAGCAGCAGGGCGTAAAGGCTGTTACCTATATGCCCACCCGGAACACCGAAGCCCAGCTGACACGCTTGCGTACGCTGTGCGAAAGCTACGGTATGTTCCAGATCTCCGGTGAGGATATCAATTCTCCCCGGCAAAGCTTCGTAATTAAGGCCATGGAAAATCCCATATTTGCCAATTTGATAGACGCTACGTGGACACTGATCGCCCACGAAAACCGCTAATTTAGGAGGAATAACTACTATGAATACCAAAGCAGTAAGAATTCACGGTAAAATGGATCTGCGGCTGGATGATGTACAGCTTCCCGAGGTTGGCCCTGACGATGTTCGCATCCGGGTCGTATCTGATAGCATCTGCATGTCCACTTACAAGGCTGCCATCGAAGGCGGCGACCATAAGCGCGTACCCAATAACTGTGACGAAAACCCCACCGTTGTTGGTCACGAGTTCTGCGGTGACATTGTAGAAGTCGGCGAAAACTGGAAGCATAAGTATAAGGTCGGCGACAAGTTCGTTATTCAGCCTGCCCATTTCTATAAGGGTTCTCAGATGGCTCCCGGCTATTCCTACAGCTTCTGCGGTGGCAATGCCCAGTATGGTAATGTCCCCATCGAAACCCTGCTGATGAACTGCCTGCTGCCCTACGACTCCGATACCTACTACTACGGCTCTTTGGCAGAGCCCCTGAGCTGCGTCATCGGCACCTTCCACGCTATGTAC
Source organism: Faecousia sp. (assembly GCA_045122735.1). GTDB lineage: Bacteria > Bacillota > Clostridia > Oscillospirales > Oscillospiraceae > Faecousia. The sequence goes on along the minus strand of JBGVHZ010000030.1, from coordinate 11,760 downwards.
CACACCAAGGCCGGCTCCTATGTTCACGAAATGGGCATTAAGGAAGGCGGCAAGATGGCTATGCTGGCTTCCGTTGGCCCCATGGGTCTGGCTGCTATCGACTATGCTCTGCACTGCGACCGCCGTCCCAGCCTGCTGGTCGTTACCGATATTGACGAAGCCAGACTGGAGCGCGCTGCTTCCATCTACACTGTAGAAGAAGCCGCCAAGAACGGCATTGAGCTGCACTATGTAAATACTCGTATGGAAAATGCTACTGAGTACCTGCGCAGCCTCACCGGCGGCACCGGCTACGACGATGTAATTTGCTTCGCACCTGTGAAGCCCGTCATCGAGCAGGCTGACGACATCCTGGGCTTCGACGGCTGCCTGAACTTCTTTGCAGGCCCCACCGACAGCCAGTTCAAGGCACCTTTCAACTGGTACAATGTCCACTATCTGTACACCCATGTGGTTGGCACCTCCGGCGGCAACACCAACGATATGCAGGAAGCTATCGAAATGATGAATGCCGGCAAGCTGAATCCCTCCGCTCTGGTTACCCACATCGGTGGCTTGAATGCAGTTATCGATACCACCCTGAATCTGCCTAAGATCCCCGGTGGCAAGAAGCTGATCTACAACCATATCGACCTGCCCCTGACTGCCATTGCAGACTTCGAAGAAAAGGGCAAGACCGATCCTATGTTTGCTGAGCTGGACCGTATGTGCAAGGCAAACAACAACCTGTGGAACCCCGAAGCAGAAAAGTACCTGCTAGCCAACGCTCCCAAGATCTAAACGTAGTGGGCATAATACCCGGAAAGGAGCATCATTATGGGACTTATTAAAGCAGGCATTGGCGCCCTTGGCGGCGTCCTGGCAGATCAGTGGAAGGAATTTTTCTACTGCGATGCATTGGATATGGACACCCTTGTGGTCAAGGGCCAGAAACGCGTCTCCGGCCGCAGCTCCAACACAAAGGGCAGCGACAACGTTATTTCCAACGGCTCTGGTATTGCTGTTGCCGACGGCCAGTGTATGATCATCGTGGAGCAGGGCAAGGTGGTGGAAGTCTGCGCTGAGCCCGGCGAATATACCTATGACACCTCTACGGAGCCTTCCATTTTCTCCGGCAAGTTCGGCCAGAGTCTGTTGGACTCCTTTAAGGCCATCGGTAAGCGTTTTACCTACGGCGGTGATACCGGCAAGGACCAGAGAGTCTACTACTTCAACACCAAGGAGATCATGGACAATAAGTTCGGCACACCCAGCCCCATCATCTTTGAGGTGACCAACCGCCGCATCGGTATGAGCCGCACGGTAAATGTCCGCTGCAACGGTGTGTACTCCTATGTGATCTCTGATCCTCTGCTGTTTTATACCAAGGTCTGCGGCAATGTGGAGCAGGCCTTCACCAGAGAGCAGATCGATAATCAGCTGAAGACAGAGTTCGTATCCGCTTTGCAGCCTGCATTCGGTGCGCTGGCAGAGCTGGAATTGCGGCCTGCACAGCTGCCGGCCAAGGCCAATGAGCTGAAAAAGGCTATGAACGAAGCTCTGCGGGCAGAGTGGATAGATCGTGGCATCTCCGTCGAGAAGATCGCCCTGAATCCCATCACCCTGAACCCCGAGGATATGAAGAAGATCCAGGATATGGAAGATGCGGCTACCATGGGCAGCAATCCCTTTATGATGGCAGGCCGTATGACCGCGGCTACGGCTAATGCTATGGAAACTGCTGCTGCCAACGAAGGTGGCGCAATGAATGGCTTTATCGGTATGAATATGGCCGGCGGCGCTATGGGCGGCGGCTTCAATGCGGCGCAGAACTTCTACCAGATGGGTCAGCAGCAGGTACAGCAGGCAGCCCCCGCACCTGCAGCCCCGGCAGCGGGCGCTTGGAAGTGTGCCTGCGGTGCAACTGCGACTGCTAAATTTTGCCCTGAGTGCGGCGCCAAAAAGCCGGAAGCCAGCGGCTGGGTATGTGCTTGTGGCGCAACAAATACCGGCAAGTTCTGCCAGGAATGCGGTGCGAAAAAGCCTGCAGGTGCACATCAGTATCGTTGCGACAAGTGCGGCTGGCAGCCGGAAGATCCCACCAAGGCACCTAAGTTCTGCCCGGAATGCGGCGACCCCTTTGATAGCGGCGATCTGATCTGAGTACTCGAAGGAGGAAACGACTATGGCCGTATTACAGGAATATAAATGCCCCTGCTGTGACGGCGCCATCGCTTTCGACCCGGGGCTGCAAAAAATGAAGTGTCCTTATTGTGACACGGAATTTGAAATGGAGACCCTTGCTGCCTATGACGACAGTCTGAAAGAGGAGCAGGAAGATGCTATGAGCTGGGAAGCCTCTCCGGCAGTGCAGCTGGAGGATGGTGTGCGGGCCTATGTATGCCAGTCTTGTGGTGGCCAGATTTTGGGCGACGACCAGACTGCAGCCACCGCTTGTCCCTACTGCGGCAATCCCGTCGTAATGATGGAGCAGTTCTCCGGTGTACTGAAGCCGGATTTGGTGATTCCTTTCAAGCTTGATAAAAAAGCTGCTATTGCAGCGCTGAAAAAGCACTATGAAGGCAAGCGCCTGCTGCCCAAGGTCTTCAAGGATGAAAATCACCTGAAAGAGATCCAGGGCATCTATGTGCCGGTATGGCTGTTTGATGCAGGCGCTGAAGCGGATGTGCGCTATAAAGCAACCAAGATCCGTGTCTGGAGTGACAGCCGGTATAACTATACCCAAACCAACCATTATGCAGTCAGCCGCAGCGGCCAGCTACAATTTACACGGATCCCGGTGGACGGCTCTTCCAAAATGGACAACACCATGATGGAATCTTTGGAGCCCTACGATCCTTCGGGCGCGGTGGATTTCCAAACGGCATACCTTGCCGGCTATCTGGCTGACAAATATGACGAGGATGCTGAATTCTGTATTCCCCGTGCCAATGAGCGTGTCAAACGCACCACAGAAGAGGCATTCGCCGACACAGCCATTGGCTATAGCAGTCTGATCCCGGTCCATTCCAGCGTACGTCTATCCAAGGGAAAGACCAGATACGCACTTTACCCCGTATGGCTGATGAATACCAAGTGGAATGGCAAGACTTATACCTTTGCCATGAATGGACAGACCGGAAAATTTGTAGGTGACCTGCCTATGGACAAAGGAATTTACAAAAAGTGGCTCTTTGGCATCACCGCAGCGGTGAGTGCCGTGGCCTTCGGACTGAGCTATCTGTTTTGGCTATTGTAAGGAGGGCACGATGAAGAAACTGACAAGCATTTTCCTTGCCATTTGCCTGTTGTCAGTCCTTTGCCTTCCGGCAAATGCAACTGCTGCCCGGCTGACAGATGAAGCGGATCTGCTGACATCAAGCGAAGCAGCTGCATTGGAAGCAAAATTGGATGAGATCAGCACCCGGCAGGGTGTGGATATCGTGATCGTCACGGTGGAGTCCACCGAAGGGGAAGAACCCCGGGATTTTGCCGACGATTGGTTTGATTATAACGATTATGGATTAGATGGCATTTTGCTGCTGGTGAGCATGGAAGATAGTGACTGGTATGTTTCTACTTCCGGCTACGGCATCACCGCCATTACGGATGCAGGCCTTGAGTACATCTCCGATAGATTTGTTCCCCACCTCTCAGACGGGGAATATATGAAGGCTTTTGAGACCTTTGCCGACCTGTGTGACAGCTTCATCACCCAGGCAAAGACCGGCGATCCCTACGATAGCCATAATCTTCCCAAGGAACCTTTTAATGTTGTGCTGAATCTGCTTATTTGTCTGGGCATCGGCCTTGTTGTGGCGCTGATCGTCACCGGCAAAATGCGCTCGGACCTGGTCACAGTCCGTCAGCAGGTGAAGGCAGACAACTATGTGATCCCCGGCAGCCTGCAGCTGACAAACTCCCGGGATCTGTTCCTTTATTCTCAAGTGACAAAAACCGAGCGACCTAAGTCCGGCGGCTCCTCCACCCACACCTCTTCCTCCGGAAGAACCCACGGAGGCGGCGGCGGAAAGTTCTGATGGGTAGACGGTTTGCAAAGCCCGCCTAAAACAAACAAAAGCCTCCGGCTCAGCCGGAGGCTTTAAACACACCATATTTGACGATTGATGGCTTTCAGAATACAATGAAATAACCCCTGACAGATTTCTTTACATCCGTCAGGGGTTATTTCATTTCGTTCTTGGGTTCAATCATTGGGTAACCTCTCTTTCTGCAGTTTGGACAAGTCAACACTTCCCATGAAATCCATTCGCTTCACATCAAACATCTTTCTGACTCATAAGCGAGTCGCTCTTGTGTGGGAACATTTCCTGAAGCTTTCTTGTCCTGCCAGGTAAGGTCTTGTTTACTCGTAGGTTTTTCTCCTTGTTGATTTGCGTTTGCTTAACTGTTGTCTTGCGTATTTGCAAGTCCACTTGGTTTCTTCTTACCTTACAGAGTTTACGCTTATTCAGTTAGATCTTACCTTGCCTGAAATGAGTTTTGATATTCTCATTTCTTAGGATTTACCTTAGTACATCGGTATCACCCTTTCTGACTATAATATAGCACAAAGGAATTGAGAATACAAGTGGTAAACTTGTACAAAATGCACAGAAACGGCTTGTATAAACTACTGAAAATACCTTTCACTCGTTGACGAGAAGGAAAAAGTGTGATATGCTGATTATGTTGCGGTGCAAAAAACCGGTCACTTATTGAAGTGACCGGTTTTTGTTGTATAACTTATCTCTTTTTGCGGAAGAAAGCGCCGATTGCCATAACCACAGCGAACACGATCAGGTACCATACGCAGCCCATCTTATGGCCAAGGATACAGGCAATGACCATAAATACAGAGCCGCACAGAGCCAGGATCGGCATTACAAAACGGCGAACCACACTCTGGTCTTTTTCTTTGCGCATCCACTGTACGAACATAGGCAGGTACATCATATAGATGGTGATGATGGGTAGTTCGGAAGAGTCAAACACGAAAGGACCGGTCCAGGTGCAGGCAAGGTTAGACATATAGAAGTACAGAAGCCATGCGGAAATGATCACCAGGGACAGAATGGAAGCGTTGTTGGGCATATTGGTACGTTCATCGATCTGACCGTAGACATCGGGGGAAGGACCCTGACGACGGGCAGCCAGAGCGTAAAGACTCCGGGAGCTTGCCATCATCAAACCGTTCATGGTACCGATGCAGGAAATGGCAACGAACAGCTTCAGAATGTTACCCAGAATAGGTCCAAACACATTGCTGAAGGCCACGGTAGTGCCGACAGTGGTCAGATCAGCGGTGGTTGCGCCGCCTGCGACACCTACGAAGTAAAGCACATAAGTAGCTACGATGACGATACCACCCAGGATAAGAGCCTTAGGCAAATTCTTCTTGGAATCCTTGATTTCTGCGTTCATAGCGGTGGCAATGATCCAGCCTTCATAGGCAAAAGCGGTAGCGCACACAGCGCCGAACAGAGGACTGGTGCCGTCCACAGCAGGAACTTGGGCAGGCGCAGAGAAATTTTCAGTCAGCAGACCGGAGGTAATGCCAACAATCACGCCTACGATAGACATCAGACCCAGCGGGATCATCTTGATGACGGTGGTGCTGACCTGCAGCTTGCCGGCCATCTTGGGAGAAAGCACATTCACAGCGTAGCAGGCGCAGAGATAGAACAGCGTCAGCGCCAGGCACTCGGGGCCGATAATGCAGCCGCCCTGGTCAGCGGGGATCAGCAGGTTGAAGCCGGGGAATGCGCTGGTGATGAACTCCAGCGTATACCGGGCAGAGAGCCAGCCCAGAACAGAGGTCATAGCAGGATAGTAAATGGTGGAAGAGAACCAGCCCATATAGTAGCCGTACTTAGGGCCAACCGTAGCTTCTGCATAGTCTACAAGGCCATTTACCTTTTCGTACTTCTGACCCATAAAGGAGAAGGCCAGCAGGCATACGAGCATAATGGCACCGCCGATGAGCCAGGCGATAATGCCCAGTGTCAGGTCAATACCGGGCTTTTGCAGGATATTTTGGGCTTTGAAGAAGACACCGGAACCGATCACGATACCGACGACCATGCAAATAGCGGTGAACAAACCATATTTGCGTTGTAATTTGTTTTCCATAAGAAACCCTCCTTTTCTCTTTCCACAAGGAAATTAGAAACAGTATACCATAGCAGTATCTAAAAAGCAATAAAAAAGAAACTTTCCTTTATATATTATAATATTGTATACAGCAGTGGGGGAAAAGCAAAACGCCCATTGACAATGGGGAAGGGAAGGCGTATACTGCAAGGGAAACCGGAGGCGAGCAAAATGAAAAGATACAATAAAGATATGCTCCACGGCCCCTTGCTGGGCAGTATCATTTCCTATACCGTTCCCATCATCCTTGCAAGTGTGCTGCAGCTGCTTTTTAATGCGGCTGACCTTGTGGTGGTGGGCCGTTTTCGTGGAAGCCTTTCTGTAGGTGCAGTAGGTGCCACCGGCTCTCTGACCACTTTAATCATCAGCTTGTTTATCGGTCTTTCCCTTGGCGCAGGTGTAAATGTGGCCCATGCCATCGGTAGTAGGGACGAGGGTATGCAGCACCGAATGGTCCATACGGCGTTGCTTGTGGCCGTTGTGGGCGGCTTGCTGCTGAGTGCGATCGGTGTATGCTTTGCTGAAAATTTCCTGGTGCTGATGGGCACACCCACAGACATTTTGCCGCTGTCTACTATCTATATGCGTGTATACTTTGGCGGCATGGTCTTTACCATGGTCTATAACTTCAGTTCCGCGATCCTGCGTGCGGCGGGAGATACCAAAAGTCCCCTTATTTACTTAGCTATCGCAGGCGTTCTGAATGTGGCTTTGAATTTGGTGTTCGTTGTCTTGTTCGGAATGAATGTGGAAGGCGTTGCGCTGGCGACCATTCTTTCTCAGGCACTCTCCGCTTTTCTGGTGGTGCGGGCCTTGTGCCGCCGAACGGATAGCTGCCGTTTGGAACTGAAAAAGATCAGGATCTATAAAAAAGCGCTTATTAAGATTTTGACCTTCGGTATCCCTGCAGGACTGCAAAGCTCTGTATTTGCTATTTCCAATGTGCTGATCCAGTCCTCTGTCAATTCCTTCGGACCGGTCTTTATGTCCGGCAATGCGGCAGCGGGCAATATTGAAGGCTTTGTCTATACATCCATGAATGCTTTCTCTCAAACCTCTATGAACTACACCGGGCAGAATGTGGGCGCACGGCAGTATGATCGGGTAAGAAAGATCCTTTTGATCTGTGTGACCTGTGCAGGTGTCACGGGTATACTGCTTGGGGGCGCGGCATATTTGTTTGCGCCTTGGCTCTTGCGGATCTATATCACAGATTCAGCACAGGCGGTTGCGGACGGTATTTTGCGTATGGGTATTGTTTGCCTGCCTTATTTCCTTTGCGGCATGATGGATGCAACCACCGGATCACTGCGTGGACTCGGTTCCTCTATGCTGCCTATGATCATTTCTGTTATGGGTGCATGTGTACTGCGTGTGGTTTGGATTTACACGATTTTCCAGATTCCTCAGTTCCATTCACCGCAGGGGTTGCTGATCTCCTATCCCATATCCTGGATACTCACATTCAGCTGCCAGTTGACTGCGTTTTTGATCGTTCTGCGAAAGCATATCAAAAAGCATCAGCCCCAGCCTACAGAAACATAAAGAAAAGCCGACCCTTCTTTTTGGAAGGGTCGGCTTTCTGCTTGTAAAAGGGGAGAAAAAATACCCGGAAGAAAATGGATTTCCTGTTGACAAAAAAAGAAGAGTATGCTACAATGGTACTCCATACTGTGATAGTATGCCCATTTGCGCATTCTCTCCAACATGGTCATATTACCACAGGATGCCGGTGCTGTCAAGAGGGAAAATTCCAAAAACTTCAAACAGACCCGGGCGTATCAAAATGTGCATAACACAAGATTCCGGCTTCGGCCGAAAGAAAGGCGTGATGATCCATATGTCTATGGTCAAAGACCAACTGTTTGGCAAGACCATGCGTAAGAGCTACGCAAAGTACAACGAGATCTTGGAAATGCCCAACATGCTGAAGATCCAGAAGGACTCCTATCAGTGGTTCCTGGATGAAGGCCTCCGTGAGGTCTTTAAGGATGTTGGTGTAATTACCGACTTCTCCGGCAAACTGGAGCTGAGCTTCCTGGATTACTCCATGGAGGATAAGCCCAAGTACACCATCGAGCAGTGCAGAGAGCGGGATGCTACTTATGCACGGCCCATCAAGGTTCGGGTGCGTCTGCGCAACACCGAGACCGAGGAAATCAAGGAACAGGACATCTTTATGGGTGATTTCCCCATTATGACCAATGGTGGCACTTTCGTCATCAACGGTGCAGAGCGTGTCATTGTTTCCCAGATCGTCCGCAGCCCCGGTATGTACTATACCCACGATGTGGACAAGGCAGAGCAGCACACCTATACTGCCACTGTGATTCCTTACCGTGGCGCTTGGCTGGAGTACGAAACCGACCTGAACAATGTGTTTTGGGTTCGTATCGACAAGAACCGTAAGCTGCCCATCACCAGCCTGATCCGGGCTTTGGGCGTGGATACCGACGAGAAGATCAAGGCAATGTTCGGCGAGGATGCCAGAATTCTTGCTACCATCGAAAAGGATCCCTGCAAGACCAGAGAAGAAGGTCTGCTGGAGATCTACCGCCGTCTGCGTCCCGGTGAACCTCCCACGGTGGAAACTGCTATTGCACACCTGGAAGGTCTGCTCTTCGATGCTCACCGTTATGATGTGAGCGCCGTAGGCCGTTATAAGTTCAATAAGAAGATGGGCATCGCTTCCCGTCTGTCCGGCCAGGAGGCTGTGGAACCCATCGCCGATCCCATGACCGGTGAGATCCTTGTTATGCCCGGCGAGATCATTTCCCGTGCACAGGCAAAGGAACTGGAAGCCAAGGGCGTCAACGAAGCTACCGTCCGCATTGGCGACAATAAGGTTAAGGTCCTGTCCAACAACATGGTGGATATGGCTGGCTTTGTGGATTTCGATCCCAAGCAGTACGGCATCAAGGAGAAGGTTCGTTTCTCCGTCCTGAAGGAAATGCTGGAAACCACCCCTGCTGATGGCTGGGAAGATGCCATTGCTGAGCGGATGAACGATCTGGTTCCCAAGCATATCATCACCGATGATATCATGGCATCCATCAACTACCTGAACTGTGTGGCTATGGGTCTGGGTACGCCCGACGATATCGACCACCTGGGCAACCGTCGTCTGCGTTGTGTAGGCGAACTGCTGCAGAACCAGTTCCGGATCGGCTTCAGCCGTTTGGACCGTGTGATCCGTGAGCGTATGACCGTGCAGGATCTGGATACTGTTACCCCCCAGACCCTGATCAACATCCGCCCCGTTACCGCTGTTATCAAGGAATTCTTCGGCTCCAGCCCCCTGTCTCAGTTCATGGACCAGAACAACCCCCTGGCTGAACTGACTCACAAGCGCCGTCTGTCCGCTCTGGGCCCTGGCGGTCTGAGCCGTGAGCGTGCATCCTTCGATGTGCGTGATATTCACTACACCCACTATGGCCGTATGTGTCCCATCGAGACCCCTGAAGGTCCCAACATCGGTCTGATCAACTACCTGGCTACCTTTGCCAAGATCAACGAGTACGGTTTCGTGGAAGCACCCTACCGGAAAGTGGACAAGGCTACCGGCAAGGTCACCGATCAGGTGGACTATATGACCGCCGATGTGGAAGACGAATTCTATATCGGTCAGGCAAACGAGCCTCTGGATGAGAACGGCTGCCTGGCAAACTCCCGTATTACCTGCCGTCACCGTAACGAAATCATCGAAGTGGACCGGAGCGTCATCAACTATATCGACGTATCCCCCAGAATGATGATCTCCATCGCTACTTCCTTCATTCCCTTCCTGCAGAACGACGACGCTAACCGTGCCTTGATGGGCGCAAACATGCAGCGTCAGGCTGTGCCTCTGCTCACCACCGAGCCCCCTGTGGTTGCTACCGGTATTGAGCATGCTGCCGCCGCAGACTCCGAAGTGTGTCTGAAGTCCAATGAAGATGGCACCGTTCTGGCTGTTTCTGCTGACGAGATCACCATCCGCTATGACAGCGGTGAAACCGAAACCTTCAAGCTGACCAAGTTTGCCCGCAGCAATGCCGGCACCTGTGTCAACCAGCGCCCCATCGTCGTGGTGGGTGAGAAGGTCACTGCCGGCCAGATCATTGCCGACGGTCCTTCCTGCTCCGGCGGCGAAGTTGCTCTGGGTAAGAACGTACTGATCGGCTTTGTTACCTGGGAAGGTTACAACTACGAAGACGCCATTCTGCTGAACGAGCGTCTGGTTCGTGAGGACGTATTTACTTCCATCCACATCGAAGAGCATGAAACCGAAGCCCGCGACACCAAGCTTGGACCGGAAGAGATCACCCGTGACATTCCCAATGTTGGTGAAGATGCGCTGAAGGATCTGGATGAGGATGGCATTATCCGCATTGGTGCTGAAGTTCGCTCCGGCGACTACCTGGTTGGTAAGGTCACCCCCAAGGGTGAAACCGAGCTGACCCCCGAAGAACGGTTGCTCCGTGCGATCTTCGGTGAAAAGGCAAGAGAAGTCCGTGATACCTCTTTGAAGGTGCCCCACGGTGAAAGCGGTATCGTTGTTGATGTTAAGGTCTTCACCAAGGAGAACTCCGATGAGCTGGCTCCCGGTGTTACCAAGTCCGTCCGTGTATATATTGCCCAGAAGCGTAAGATCTCCGTGGGCGATAAGATGGCCGGTCGTCACGGTAACAAGGGCGTTGTTTCCCGTGTTCTGCCTGAAGAAGATATGCCCTTCCTGCCTGATGGTACCCCCCTGGATGTGGTGCTGAACCCCCTGGGCGTGCCTTCCCGTATGAACATCGGTCAGGTTTTGGAAGTTCACCTGGGTTATGCTGCTAAGGCTCTGGGTTGGAAGGTTGCTACTCCCGTATTCGACGGCGCCAACGAGAAGGATATCCGTGATACCCTGAAGCTGGCAGGTCTGCGTGAAGACGGTAAGACCATTTTGTATGATGGCCGTACCGGTGAGCCCTTCGATAACCTGGTTACTGTTGGCTATCCCTACTACCTGAAGCTCCACCATCTGGTTGACGATAAGATCCATGCCCGTTCCACCGGTCCCTACGCACTGGTTACCCAGCAGCCCTTGGGTGGTAAAGCCCAGTTCGGCGGTCAGCGTTTCGGCGAAATGGAAGTTTGGGCGCTGGAAGCTTACGGCGCAGCTTATACCCTGCAGGAAATCCTGACCGTCAAGTCCGACGACGTGACCGGTCGTGTGAAGACCTACGAAGCCATTGTGAAGGGCAGCAATATCCCCACTCCCGGTGTGCCTGAATCCTTCAAGGTTCTGGTTAAGGAATTGCAGGCTCTGTGTCTGGATATCCGTGTTCTGGACGACAAGGGCAATGAAATTGAACTGAAGGACGAGGACGAAGATGATGAGATCGTCTACACCGGCCCCGAGACCGATATGGTCGTGGATGCCGATGAGGTGCTGGACAATGGTTTCATTATTGACGAAGACGGTCCGGAAGACATTATGGATGTGTTTGGTGACGGAGACGACTCCGATGCCGACGCATACGAAGACTAAGGAGGCGGCATATGGCAGATGTAACTTTTGATGCCATTAAGATTGGCATTGCATCTCCGGAAATGATCCGGGCATGGTCCTTCGGCGAAGTTAAGAAGCCTGAGACCATCAACTAC
>JBGVHZ010000029.1:0-11097 GCA_045122735.1 Faecousia sp. | reverse complement strand
CCAAAAACGGCTGCGCTGCATGACGCCTATGGAGTTCTATGCTGCCGCATAAAAAGATGGCCTCTGCTTTCACAGAGACCATCTCCAACAAAATATTCTTTTGCTTTTTTCACTGTCTACTTGACAGGGGGCACTTCATTTTGCAACACACCCTTTGTTTAGCTCATTCCTTGGGATCGGTGATAACTTCCTTGAAGGAAGTTGCCAGGCCTGCAAGACTCTGAATTTCAGAGGGGATAATAATCTTGGTGGCCTTGCCGTCGGCGGCCTTCTGGAAGGCTTCCAGGGCCTTGAGCTTGATGACTTCGTCGGAAGCACCGGCTTCCTTGATCATCCGAATGCCCTCGGCGGTAGCGGACTGCACTTTAAGAATGGCTTCTGCCTGACCTTCTGCTTCCAGAATCTGTGCCTGCTTCTTGGCATCTGCTCGCAGAACGGCGGATTCCCGCTCGCCTTCAGCCAGCAAAATGGCAGACTTCTTTTCGCCTTCAGCACGGAGAATGGCTTCACGGCGTTCCCGTTCTGCCTTCATTTGCTTTTCCATGGCATTCTGAATTTCCTTGGGGGGCAGAATGTTTTTCAGCTCCACCCGGTTGATGCGGATGCCCCAGGGGTCGGTGGCTTCGTCCAAAATCAGACGCATCTTGCTGTTGATGATGTCACGGGAGGTCAGGGTCTGGTCCAGCTCCAGTTCGCCGATGATGTTGCGCAGGGTGGTGGCGCTCAAATTCTCGATGGCGGTGAGGGGGTGCTCTACGCCGTAGGTGTAGAGCTTGGGATCGGTAATCTCATAATAAAGAACCGTATCGATCTGCATGGTAACATTATCCTTGGTAATCACAGGTTGAGGCGGAAAATCTACAACCTGCTCTTTCAAAGACACATTTTTTGCAATTCTTTCAATAAAAGGAACCTTTATGTGCACACCAACACCCCAGGTGGCTCTGTAAGCGCCCAGGCGTTCAATAACCACGGCCCGAGCTTGCTGAACGACCCGAATATTGCAGGCAATAATAATGAGAGCGATAATAACCAATATAATAACAAACACGATATACTAAACTCCTTTCTTTGATGCCACATCCAGCGGCACTACGATCAATTTTACGCCCTCAATGGCGCAAATTTTTACAGTCGTTCCCTCGCAGATAGAGTTGCCATCCTTTGCTCTGGCAGACCAAGTCTTGCCATTGCAGAGGCAGAGCCCCGTTCCTTCCTGGTTGGAGATGGCAGCTTTTACCACGGCAGTCTGCCCAATCAGGCTGTCCGCGTTGGTGCGGACATATCGGGCGTTTACATACTTTCGGACCAGGGGTCGGGTTGCCACCAGTGCCGCACCGCTTATCAGTGCGAATAGCAGAATCTGCAGCCATATCTGACCGCCCAGCAAAGCGCAAATCAGTGCCGCCAGAGAACCGATAGCGAACCAAATAATCACCAAACCTGCGGTTGCCCCTTCTATAAAGAGCATAGCAAGGGTGGCGATCAGCCAAAAAATTGCTTCTGCTTGCATTGTCATCACCTCATAATTATTATATTGTAGGAGCTTTTCCCTGTCAATCCCCAGCAAAAAGGAAATGGTTGTGGACTTTCTTATCTTTTCATGTTAAAATACTTGGGAATTCCCCTTTTTCGGAGGTTTGTATGCTATATCTATGGATGAGTCTTTTTGGTGTGGCGGTGGTGGCTTTGGACCAGCTCACCAAATATCTCACAGTTTCCCATATTCTGCTGGGTCACGATGCCCCGGCTATCCAGGGCTTGTTTCATTTTACCTATGTCCACAACTATGGAGCGGCCTTTTCCTCCTTTGCAGGGGCAAGATGGTTCTTTGTTGCCTTGTTTTTGGTGTTCTTAGGTCTGGTGATCTGGGAGTTTTCCAAAAAGAGCATGCCCTTTACCAAGCTGGAGCGGTGGTGCATTGTTTCCATTCTGGCAGGCGGTCTGGGCAATGTGATCGACCGGGTGCGGCTTGGCTATGTGATCGATATGATCGAAGTGGACTTTATGGAATTTGCCATTTTCAATGTGGCGGATTGCTTTATTACCTGCGGCTGCATTTTGCTGATGGTAAGCCTGGTGTTCTTTAACAAGAAGTTTTGGAAGGAAGAAAGCAAATGATCTTGACTGCTGACTTGTCCGGGGAACGGCTGGACGGTTTTCTGTCTCGGGTCTTACCGGATCTCAGCCGTAGTGCCGCCCAAAAGCTTTTGGAGCAGGGACTTGTTCTGCGAAACGGCAAGCCCGGTAAGAAAAATGACCGGCTGGAAGCAGGAGATGAGATTTCCGTCACTCTGCCTGAACCTAAGCCTTTGGACGTGCCTGCCACCAAAATGGAGCTGGATATCGTCTATGAGGACGAAGATGTGCTGGTGATCAATAAGCCAAAGGGCCTGGTGGTACACCCAGCAGCAGGCCACCAGGAGGATACTTTGGTTAACGGCCTTCTGTACGCCAAAGGGGATAGCCTTTCCGGCATCAATGGCATTTTGCGGCCCGGCATCGTCCACCGGATCGATAAAGACACTTCTGGCCTGCTGGCAATCGCCAAAAATGACCTGGCGCATACGGTGCTGGCTTCCCAGCTGAAGGATCATACCATGGCACGAACCTATGAAGCCATCGTCTGCGGCAGCTTCAAAGAGGACAGCGGCACGGTGGATGCTCCCATTGGTCGCCATCCCTCTGACCGGAAAAAGATGTGTGTTACTGCCCGGAACAGCAAAAACGCAGTGACCCATTGGGAAGTGGTGGATCGTTACCCCGGTTATACCCATATTCGCTGCAAACTGGAAACCGGCCGTACCCATCAAATCAGAGTCCATATGGCCCACATTGGCCATCCCATTTTGGGAGATACGATCTACGGCCATAAAAAGCCGGAATTAGGACAGGACAGCCAGGTGCTTCATGCCGGCATTTTGTGCTTTGCCCATCCCCGGGACGGACACCCGGTGATCGTGGCGGCAGACCTTCCGGAATATTTCAAGGAAGTTCTGGAAAAATTAAAGAAACGCAATTAGGAGATAGACTATGCCCGACTTTTCCAAAATTTTACTGACGGTGGATTTTGACCGTACCTTAACAGGGCCGGATTCCAAAATTCCCGAACGAAATATTGAAGCCATCCGGTATTTTATGGATAATGGTGGCACTTTTACGGTCAATACCGGCCGCAGTACCACCACCTTTGCACCCTATTTGGAAACCCTGCCCAGAAATGCGCCCCTGCTTTTGTATAATGGTTCTGCTGCCTACGATAAGGGAGAGCTTATGGATGTCCGGCAGATTGATCTGGATCCTTTGCAGGTGATTGCCGATATGCGCCGGCTGTTCCCGGAGGCAAATCTGGAACTGCAGGGTGCGGACAACCATTATTTGATAGAGCCTACCCCCAACGCAGAGGCTTACTATAAGGGAATGAACTGGGGCTATGCCATTTTTGATGAAAATACGCCCTTGTACCCCTTTATGAAGTTCTGCTTGTTTGGACAGCCTAAAAAGTTTGCGGTTTCTGATCTGTTTGACGGAACGGAAGAGGAATTGCGGTACTTTGAAGAGGCGACAGCCACTATTGCCAAGATGTATGAGGGCAAAGTGGAGGTGATGCTGGCAGCTCCCCGGATCCTGGATGTGCAGGCGATCGGTGTTTCCAAGTGCGCCGCTGCCCGGAATTTGCAGAAGAAGCTGGGGAAAGAAATTCTGGTGTGCGTGGGCGATGCCCATAACGATATCGCCATGCTGGATGGGGCGGATTATGCCTTCTGTCCGGCAGATGCCATCGTAGCAGACCGCTATGAAACGGTGTGCGAATGCGGAAAAGGTGCTATTGCAGATGTTATCTATGAAAAAATTCCTATGATTTGCGAAATCAACCTTGACAGCTAGGATTTAATGTGCTAAAATTCTATAGCTGAATGGGTTAGGACAATGCGGGTGTAGTTCAATGGTAGAACACCAGCCTTCCAAGCTGGATACGCGGGTCCGATTCCCGTCACCCGCTCCATAGATGCGCCAGTAGCTCAGCTGGATAGAGCAACTGCCTTCTAAGCAGTAGGTCGGGGGTTCGAGTCCCTCCTGGCGTGCCATTCAAGCTTGCAACGAGTCAGAGAGGACTACCTGCTTACCAAGTTTGATGCTGGGTACTTAGGGACTCGAAGAATTAGTTGCAACGCGGACGAGCGTTGCTCGCGACGGCTGGACGGAGCGAAACCTTCATTTTTGCCTTTGGCAAAAATGCAAACGAGACCCGACGGCGTGCTATTTCCTGTTTAGCAACAAGTAAATATGGTGGGTATAGTTCAATTGGCAGAGCACCGGATTGTGGTTCCGGGCGTTGTGGGTTCGAGTCCCATTACCCACCCCATAAAAAACAGACAGACCTTTTGGTCTGTCTGTTTTTTATTTTGGTGTGAGCAATGGGACTCGAAGAGGGCGGCCTTGCCGAAAGGCAAGGTAAAAAATATGCCGGTGGCATGTTTTTTAGCCCGGGGGAGAGTCCATAGGTGCCAGAGTGAAGTCTGTGGCACTGTGAACTGCCGCCTATTTTGTTGCCATTGAAAATCTTTCCCCTTTATGCTATACTACCCTTAGAAATGAGGTGATCCCCATGAAAGAACTCTTAAAATCCGTAAATTCTCCCTTGTTTGCCGGAATGACCATTGAGGACCGGGTGTCTGCCCTGACCTGCACCGGCTACCGTGTAAATACATACATAAGAGACCAGGTTTTGGTATTTGAAGAGGATGATGTGAAGCATATCGGCATCGTTTTGGAAGGCTATGTAGATATGATCAAAGAGGATCACTGGGGCAATAAGACCCTTCTTCTGCGACTTGGCAAGGACGAGATGTTTGGCGAGACCTTTGCCTGCGGCGAAGACAGCCTTTCTGTTGTGACTTTTGTGGCACCATACGGCGCCAGAGTGCTGCTGATCCCCTTCCACCGGGTGATGCACAACTGCGCCAATGCCTGCGCTTTCCACCAAAAGCTGATTGAAAATATGGTGAAGGTGATCGCCGGAAAGAACCGGGAACTGATGCGAAAGATCGAAGTGGTTTCCAAGCGAACCATCCGGGATAAACTGCTGGCCTACCTGTCTTTGCAGGCACAGACCCAGGATTCCCCCTATTTTGATATCCCCTTGGGCAGGGTGGAGCTGGCAGAGTACCTGTGCGTGGACAGAAGCGCCCTGACCCGGGAGCTTGCCAAGATGAAAGAAGAAGGCATTTTGGACTACGACCGGAACAGTTTCCGTCTGTTACAATAAAATTTACCCCCTACGTGACTTTTGCAACATCACATAGGGGGGTTCTTTTTTATAGTAATGGTAAGAAAAGGAAGGAGTGAATAGTATGTTAGACGGATGTCAAGGAAAACCCCGTACCCCTACCATTATTGAAAAGATCTGCCCCAACTGCGGCGCAGAGATCGAGCTTTTCTCCATCGATACCCAAATGCCCTGTGAAAAATGCGGCTTTGTGGCATATAACGATACCTTAAGCTGTGTGCAGTGGTGTGCCTACGCAAAGGAGTGTGTGGGAGAAGAAATGTATGAGGCTATGATGAAAATTGCCGAGCAGCAAAAACGGCAGAGGAGTGAAAAGAATGCTTCGTAGGATCATTCAGATCGATAAAGCCCGGTGCAATGGCTGCGGCCTGTGCGCCAAAGCCTGTCACGAAGGGGCCATCGGCATCGTAGACGGCAAAGCGACTCTCCTGCGGGAGGATTACTGCGACGGTCTGGGAGATTGCCTCCCGGCCTGCCCAATGAAGGCAATTTCCTTCGAAGAAAGAGATGTGCCGGCCTATAATGAGGCGGCTGTTTTAGAAGCGAAAAAGTTGAAGACCCCAGTAGAGGAGCAGCCCAGCGCCCTTCGTAATTTCCCCATCCAGATCAAGCTGATGCCGGTGAATGCCCCCTATCTGAACGGGGCGCACCTGCTGATCGCCGCCGATTGTACCGCCTATGCTTACGGCAATTTCCACCGGGATTTTATGGCAGGGAAGATCACAGTGATCGCCTGCCCTAAGCTGGATATGGTGGATTACAGCAACAAACTAACAGAAGTTTTCAAAAACAATGATATTTTATCTGTCACGGTGACCCGGATGACCGTACCCTGTTGCGGAGGCCTTCCCCTTGCAGTGCAGAATGCCATCCGGGAAAGTGGGAAAGATATACCACTTCATATCGTGACCATCGACCCTCGGGGTCAGATCCAGTAAAGGAGTGTTATTTATGGCAAATTTGAAAGGTAAAACAGTTATCGTTACCGGTGGTGGCCGGGCGGTATTGGAAAACGGCAAATGCGGCTCTATCGGCTATGGCATTGCTACCGCTTTTGCAAAAGAAGGGGCAAACTTGGTGCTTACCGGACGGAATCTGCAAAAGCTTCTGGATGCCAAGGAGGAGCTGGAACGGCTCTATGGCGTGAAGGTGCTGCCCATTCAGGCGGATGTGACCGCCGGTGCAAACAACGAAGAAACTGTAAACAATGTAGTAAAGCAGGCAGTGGAAGCCTTTGGGAATATCCATGTGCTGGTAAATAACGCCCAGGCGTCTGCTTCTGGGGTGACCTTGGCTGACCATACCACAGAGCAATTTGACCTGGCGATGTATTCCGGCCTTTATGCCACCTTCTATTATATGAAGGCCTGCTATCCCTATTTGGCAAAGACTCAGGGATCGGTCATCAACTTTGCATCCGGTGCAGGCCTGTTTGGAAACTTCGGCCAAAGCGCCTATGCAGCAGCGAAAGAAGGCATCCGCGGCATCAGCCGGGTGGCAGCCACCGAATGGGGCAAGGATGGCATCAACGTGAATGTGGTCTGCCCCCTGGCCTGGACCGCCCAGCTGGACTACTGGTCTAAGGCAAATCCGGAGGCCTTCAAAGCCAATGTGCATATGCCCCCCATGGGCCACTTTGGTGACCCGGAAACGGAGATCGGCAGAGCCTGCGTGGCACTGGCTTCTCCTGACCTGAAGTATATGAGCGGTGAAACCATCACTTTGGAAGGCGGTATGGGCCTTCGCCCCTAACAATATGGAAAACTATGATCTGATCGTGATCGGCGGCGGTCCGGGTGGCTATTTGGCTGCGGAAAGAGCCGCTGCCGCAGGAAAAAAGACGCTGCTTTTTGAAAAGCGGGCCTTGGGCGGTGTGTGCCTGAATGAGGGCTGCATCCCCTCCAAGGCGCTGCTCCACAGCGCAAAAACCTATGACCACGCCATCCACAGCAGCCTTTACGGTGTTTCCTGCGAAAATGTAAAGATAGACCAAAATGCGGTGATCGACCGGAAGAACAAGGTGGTCAAAACCCTTGTTTCCGGCATCCGGGGCAAGATGAAAGCCCACGGTGTTACCGTGGTGGCAGAAGAAGCGGTCCTTACAGGTAAGGAGGAAACCGGATTTGCAGTTTCTGCAGGCGGCAAAGCCTACATTGGCAAAAATCTGATCATTGCCACAGGCTCTTCCCCGGTCATTCCCCCTATCCCCGGCATGCGGGAATACTTGGGTGATCTGGTGCTAACCAACCGGGAGATCCTGGAGCTGCGGGAGCTGCCCCGACAGCTGGTGGTCATTGGCGGTGGTGTTGTGGGCCTTGAAATGGCAGCCTATTACGCAACCATTGGCGTAAAGGTTACCGTGATCGAAATGCTCGATCATATCGCCGGGGCAACCGACCGGGAAATCGGCAGCCTTTTGCAGAAAGAACTGGAAAAGAAGGGCTTAACCTTCCTCCTCGGCCATAAGTGTCTGGAAGTAAAACCCGGTGAAGTTACCGCAGAAGCACCTAATGGAGAAAAACTGTCCGTGCCGGCGGATAAGGTCCTGCTGTCCATCGGCCGCAAGCCGAATGTGGATGACTTGGGCCTGGAAACCTTGGGCGTTACCTATACAAAGGCAGGCATCCCTACCGATAGCTTTTGCCGCACCAATGTGCCCGGCGTGTATGCGGTGGGCGATGTAAACGGCCATCATATGCTGGCCCACACTGCCTACCGGGAAGCGGAAGTGGCAGTGAATAACATTTTAGGCAAAAAGGATGCCATGCGCTACCACGCCAACCCTTCCGTGATCTATACCCAGCCGGAGATCGGTTCTGTGGGTAAGACCGAGGAAGAATGCAGGGAAAAGGGCATTGAATATGAAGTACAAAAGCTGTCTATGCGCTATTCCGGTCGCTTTGTGGCGGAAAATGAGGGCGCGGACGGCCTCTGCAAGATCATCGTGGATAAGAAACGGCGCACCATTTTGGGTGTGCATATGATCGGTGCCTATACCGGGGAGAGCATTTGGGGCGCGGCAGAAATGATCGAAATGCAGCTGCGGGTTACGGATGCCCGGCAAATTATCTTCCCCCATCCCACGGTCAGCGAGATCATAAGAGAAACCCTTTGGGAATTTAACGATTAAAAAACAGCTCTGTGCATTTGCACAGAGCTGTTTTTATCAGTCTTGTCTGTAGGTGCGGAGGAAGTCTGTAAGCTTGGCGGTGGCATCCTCCAAAATCTCGATCCGGGGCAGGTATACCACCCGGAAGTGGTCCGGCTGCTGCCAATTGAAGCCCTTGCCGGGAATGAGAAGGATCTTCTTTTCCCGGAGCAGATCCAAGGCAAACTTTTCGTCGTTTGTGATGTTAAACTTCTTTGTGTCGATCTTGGGGAAGATGTAGAAAGCGGCTTTCGGCTTCACAGCGGAAATGCCGGGAATGTCATTCAGAGCCTTATAAATGTACTCTCTCTGCTCGTAAATACGGCCGCCGGGAACGATGTATTCATTTACGCTCTGATAGCCGCCCAAAGCAGTCTGAATAATGGACTGTCCCGGCACGTTGGAGCAAAGCCGCATATTGGAAAGCATATTGATGCCTGCCATATAGTCTTTTGCGATGGCCTTGTTGCCGGAAAGGATCATCCAGCCAACACGGAAGCCGCAGGCCATATGGGATTTACTAAGGCCACTAAAGGTGACGCAGAAAAGATCGGGCGCCAAGGCAGCGGTGGAGATGTGTTCCAGGCCGTCCATCACCAAACGGTCATAAATCTCGTCAGAGAAGAGGATCAGCTGATGCTCCCGGGCGATCTGTACCAGTTGCTCCAAAAGCTCCTTGGGGTACAGCGCACCGGTGGGGTTGTTGGGGTTAATGATGACCAAAGCTTTGGTCATAGGGGTGATCTTGCGCTTGATATCCTCAATATCGGGACACCAATCGGAGCTTTCATCGCAGATGTAATGCACCGCCTTGCCACCGGCCAGGTTTACACAGGCCGTCCAAAGAGGATAGTCGGGGCTGGGAACCAGCACCTCGTCACCGCTGTTCAGAAGGGCGTGCAGAGAAAGCTGGATCAGCTCTGATGCACCGTTGCCGGTGTAAATATCGTCCATGGTCACATTGGGAATGTGCTTTAGCTGGGCATACTGCATGATGGCCTTCCGGGCGGCAAACAGACCCCGGGAGTCAGAGTAGCCTTCACACTCCGTCAGCTGCTGGCGCATATCGTGGATCACTTCGTCCGGTGCCTGGAAGCCAAAGGGGGCAGGATTGCCGATGTTCAGCTTCAGTACCCGCAGACCGGAAGCCTCCATCCGGTTGGCTTCGTCCACAACAGGACCACGGACATCGTATAATACATTATCCAATTTGGAAGATTTTTTGAAGGTTCTCACGGAATTTTCCACTTCCTTTTCTGTATTTTTACTTTCGCCGGCCAACCAAGCCGCATCTACGCCTAAGGTGTCTGCCAAAAATGCGAGAATTTCTTTCCGGGGAAGGGTCTTGCCGGACACATATTGGCTGATGTGGCTCTTGCCTAATTTGAACCCTTTTTCCTCCGCTAAACGGACAAGTTCAATTTGTTTGATGCCTTTTTCCTGCATCGAGGCTTGCAAACGGCTCGCAAATTGCTCTTTTTGCATATAAACACTCCGTTTTTTCAAAATGATAGAGCAATCATATCATATACCAGCAAAAAGTTCAATAGAAAAAATGGAGAAAGTTCAAAATAAAGTTCAATTCTCGCAACTATGGGTTCGTGTCCCGCAGCATGAATGCCCATACCAAAAAGAAAAAAGCCATCCCGGTTGGGATGACTTTTCTTTTTGGTGGAGACTACGGGACTCGAACCTGTGACCTCATGCGTGTGAAGCATGCGCTCTAACCAGCTGAGCTAAGCCTCCATTGGGTGCGAATAGAATTATAGCACACATCGGAAAAAAGTCAACCTTTTTCTTTACGGCTTGCATTTGACAAACCGTGGTACTATTATAATAGGAGAAAAGAGGAGGGCGGATATGAAAGCCTTAAAACATTTTATTACCATAACCCATCACCGCCATTTGGTGCGGAAAGGGTGCTTCAAGGTGGGCCTTTACTGGCAGGGCCTGACCCACGATCTGTCTAAATATCATCCCACAGAATTTATGGTGGGCGCAAAATACTATCAAGGAACCCGCAGCCCCAACAGCGAAGAACGAAGCCGTTTCGGTTTCAGTAAAGCCTGGATCCACCACAAGGGCAGAAACCGCCATCACTTTGAGTACTGGACGGACCTGAACCGGGAGACCCGCTGCTATGATGCGGTGCCGATGCCCCGGAAATACTTAGTGGAAATGGTGATGGATCGCCGGGCCGCTTGTATGACCTACGAAGGAGAAAATTACAGTGCTGGCTCTGAGCTTCGCTATTTGGAAAAGAGCATTGAAAAAGAACTGCTCCACCCCCAGACCCTTCGGGAGCTGACCCATATTTTAACCATGCTCCGGGATGAAGGAGAAAAAGCCACTTTCAAGTATTTAAAAACAGAAGTTTTGAAGGGAAAGCCTTTTCCTTGGGAATAATCCTGCAAAAAGGGGAAATCCTATGATAGGCCGGAGAAAAATGTCCCAAAACAGGAAAAATAACTCTTGACATTTTGCCTTTCATCGTTATAATAATATCCGTGCCTAACGCATAGAGGATTAGTGTAACGGTAGCACACCGGACTCTGACTCCGTTCGCGGGGGTTCGAATCCCTCATCCTCTGCCAAAGCAAAAGCCCATCCAATCGGATGGGCTTTTGCTTTTCTCACGGTGTGGATTCGAACCGATCCA